>NZ_JBEPRY010000008.1:0-267771 GCF_040548605.1 Bradyrhizobium sp. JR4.1 | reverse complement strand
GTAAACGACTTTGATACCCCTCGACAACCCGTTCGGCACGAGGTTGTCACCCATGTCTTAGGTACGACCTGTTACCTATGTCTCCGGTCTGGACAGCCGCGGGGTGGCGGAGAGGGAGGGATTCGAACCCTCGATACAGCTTGAGACCGTATGACGCTTTAGCAAAGCGTTGCCTTCAGCCACTCGGCCACCTCTCCGGTGCGAGCCTTATGCATCTAATTACTTGGGCTGGTCAATTTGGAAGCGTGTGTTTTTGCTCGAATATTCCCAGCGAATTCCGAAACCAAGCGGCGGGTGGGCTTGAGCGGGGGACAATTGCCTTTGTCACCGACCGATTCTCTCAAGTGATCGACCTGCAAGCGATTGATTTGGTTGAATCTTTCCGCGATTCGCCCCCAGCTATGGAGCGGTGATCGCTCTCCGATTGGCGACAGGGTCCCGTGTCAGGTTGCGGGACAGGCGCTCTTATTAGTTTAGTCGGGATAACTCGCTCGCCGGCCCAGGAGCCGCTCCGCCGCGCCAGGCGTCGCCGTAATCAGCGAAGGCCGGGCTGGAACGCTCGCTCATCCCTCGACGGCCGCGCGACGCCGCTATGGTCTCATCTTGCAATGTCGGGGCCGATGATATGATTGACCTGACGTCCCGAGGGAGGAATGGACTTGGCGGGTGACGGCAGCAATACGGCTCGGGAAGGCCAATAGCTCTCCCTTTGCTTTGCTGTCCCTGACGGATTCTCCCGATGATCAGCTCGGCTGCGCCAGGACCTGGGTCAGGGCAAAGCTCCCGCATGTCTCCAAAACGAGGTCAGGGGGTGAAGTCCGTCGCCACGACAAGATCCGGGTCGGATATGTTTCACCTGATTTTCGCAAGCATCCGGTCGGGTATCTCACTGCCGAGATCTTCGAGAATCACGATGCCGACCGCTTCGAGACCTACGCGTTTTCAATCGGTCCTGACGACAACAGCGATCTGCGCAGGCGGCTCGAAAAGTCATTTCATCGCTTTGTCGATTGCGAGCACAAGCTCGACCGTGAAGTCCTGAAAGCGATCGACGATGCGCAGATCGATATTCTTGTCGATCTTGCTGGCCATACGCACAATGCCAGGCTGTCGTTGTTTGCGTCCAGCCCGGCTCCGATCGTCGTCAACTATCTTGGCTTCGCGGGAACGCTGGGGAGCAGGGAGCTCTTCCACTACATCATTGCCGATCCAATCGTGCTGCCAGATCAAAACAGCCAGTTCTTCGACGAGAAGGTCGTTCGTCTGCCCGGCAGCTTCATGCCGCGTGATAATCACGTCGCGACGATCGACGATGCTGCGCCCAATCGGGCCGATCACGATTTGCGGCAGGAATGGACGGTGTTTTGCTGCTTCAACAACGCCTACAAGATCAATCCGGCTGTCTTTGGCTCCTGGATGAAGATCTTGAAGAGCGTGGATCAGTCGGTCTTGTGGCTGTCCGACGTGGGCGAGATCGCAAAATCGAATCTGCGGAAGGAGGCCAAGGGCCGGGGCGTCGACCCGGATCGACTGGTGTTTGCAAGGCGCGTTGCGTCTTCATCCGAACATCTGGCGCGCCATCGCCTCGCAGACCTCTTCCTCGACACGCTGCCCTACAACGCACATACGACGGCCAGCGATGCGTTGTGGGCCGGTCTGCCGGTGGTGACCCATATCGGGAATAGTTTCGCCGGCCGCGTGGCCGCGAGCTTGCTGAGCGCTGTCGGCCTACCTGAGCTGATCACAACAACGCCTGCGGATTATGAAGCGCTCGCGATCGAGCTGGCGCTCGATAAACAGAAGCTGGCGGATATTCGCGGACGGCTGCAAGGGAACCACCTGACCGCATCACTGTTTGGTGCGGCGCTCTACGCCAGGCGGCTCGAGACGGCTTACGAGGCTATGTATCAACGACATCAGGCCGGCTTGCCGCCGGATCATATCGACATTCAAGCGCGCGGATGAGGACGGCCGTCGCGGCCGCCTACTAATCAGGGCAGCCAGTTCCCGAGGGTTTGGTCCGTGCCGGGTCCCTGGTTGATTCCACGATTCGGACGCCTCTGCCCCACAACGGAGCATCTCCGCTCATGTGGGGCCCGTGCCGGAACTTTGGACGCCAAATGAAACCCATTGAAAAAATCCAGCAAATTCAAGGTGTTACAAGGTCGCTCTGATCACATCTGCGTGTTATTTGTGCAACACCCGTCGGAAAACACGCTGCATCGGCCGGTTCTGAAGCGTTCTGTTGTTGTGTGTGCAAGGGCGTTCGGTAATTGTGACTGAGCGACGGAGGGGGGCATCCCGAGGTCGTCCCGTCTTAGGTGGTTCGCTTAAGTAGACCATCGATACGAGGATGCGTTGATTTCCAACGTCTTTTCGCGGGTAGCTCAAACGGCTTTGTACGAGGAATTGTACGGGGCTTCAACTTGGAGGTTTAACATGAAGTTCAAGGGCCTTTTGCTCGGTTCCGCGGCAGCTTTGCTCGCCGTTGGTGGGGCACAAGCGGCTGATCTTCCCGTAAAGGCCAAAGCGGTCGAGTACGTGAAGATCTGTTCGCTCTACGGCGCGGGTTTCTACTACATCCCGGGCACCGACACCTGCATCAAGCTGGGTGGTTATCTGCGCGCTGAAGTCGCGCTGAACACGAACAGCGACATCAACTGGCAGACCACCGGTAACAACGGCGCGCGTAACCGCCTGACGAACTACTACACGGCGCGCGCTCGTGAAGACCTGAACATCGACACCCGCACCGCGACTGAATACGGCGTTGTCCGTACCTTCTTCGACGGCGTGTTCTCGTGGACGACCGGTAACTACAACGGCACCGGCAGCGCGACTGGCACGACCGCCTACAGCAGCACGCTGGCCCTCAACACCTCGGGTGCAGCGCCGGCCCTCGTTGGCTCGTCGATCAACCCGACCGACGGCGGCACCTCGGGCGGTTCGCTCGGCGTGTACTACGCCTTCATCCAGTTCGCTGGCTTCACGATGGGTAAGGCCGTGTCGCAGTTCGACGCGCCCTGGACCAACTATCCCGGCAACAACTTCGACGGTCTCGCCGGCGGTAGCGGCACGGTCACCGGTATCAACCAATTCAGCTACACTGCTGACTTCGGCCAGGGCGTCACGGCGGCGTTCTCGGCGGAAGATCCGACGGCTTACATGCAAGCCGGCAACCTCAACTTGAGCGGTGCGGCGGGCCTCGCCGGCGTGACTGGCGCCGCTTATGGTTCGAATGCCATCGGTGGCTCGCGTTCGCCGAACCTCGTGGGTATGGTCCGTGTCGACCAGGCTTGGGGTCTCTTCCAGGCGTCGGTGGCTGCGCATGACAACCACGTTGCCTACTACGGCGCGACCGAACCCACCGGTCATCCCGATGACAAGTGGGGTTGGGCGGTTCAGCTCGCTCTGTCGATCAAGAACATCCCGACCGGTGCGGGTGACGTGATCAACATCCAGGGCGTCTACACCGACGGTGCGACCCGCTACAACTTCCAGAACCTCGCGGGTAGCTCGTTCGCGCTTTACGGTAGCTCAAACGTTGCCTACGCCAGCGTGGGCGCGGCGAATGCTCCGGACACCGTGTTCGTCACGGGCGGTCAGCAGGAAACCATCAAGACTTGGGGCTTCCGTGGTGCGTACACCCATAACTGGGATGCGTACTGGAACACGGCGATCTACGGTTCGTACGCTCAGGCTCAGTTCGGCAGCGGTGCGAAGACCTTCCTCTGCGGACCCGCGGGCATCATCTCGGGTGTTGCCGGCGTGACGTCCTGCAATCCGGACTTTGCGCTTGGCACGGTGGGTCTCATCACCCGCTGGACGCCCGTCAAGAACCTGACGTTCTCGGCGGACGTCTCCTGGACCCGCCTTGACCAGAAGTATGCTGGCGTCGTGACCACCACGGCTATCAACGGCGTCGCGGCCAAGCCAATCGCGACCTATGAGCTGAGGGACCAAGACTCGGTCGTTATGCTCCTGCGCGCTCAGCGCAACTGGTAAGTTCGGTCTAACGACCTAACCTCCAAGAGCCCTCGGCAGGAAACTGCCGGGGGTTTTTTGCATTTGGCGCCTCAGGAGCAATAGCGGTCCGAGAGCTCGACAGCGGATCGTATGGGCCTACCCTCCCGAGACATTCACCTGAGACACAAATACCGTCTCAATAGGGTTGACATTTTAATTTCGAAACATCAATGTCTCATGGTCTAAAGCCCTAATGAGACAGGACTGGCGAATGACCATCATCGGGTACGCCCGCGTGAGCACCACCGATCAACACCTCGACCTCCAAGAGAACGCATTGCGCGCGGCAGGCTGCGACCTGATCCGCTCTGAGAAGCGCAGCGGCACCAGCACCGCTGGGCGGGAGGAGCTTCGCACCGTGCTCGATTTCCTTCGCGCTGGGGACGTGCTGATGGTGACGCGCATTGACCGCCTCGCGCGCAGCATCGGTGATCTTCAGGACATCGTGCGCACGGTGAAGGCCCGTGGGGGTTCCCTGCGAGCCACAGAGCAGCCCATCGATACGAGCACAGCGGCGGGGAAATGCTTCCTCGACATGCTCGGTGTATTCGCTGAGTTTGAGACCAACCTACGGCGCGAGCGCCAACTGGAAGGCATAGCGGACGCTAAGGCCCGTGGGGTCTACAAGGGTCGCAAGCCCTCGGTGGATGTTGCGAAGGTGAAGGCAATGCACGAGGAAGGCAAAGGGCCGTCAGCCATCGCGAAGGAGCTTGGCATAGGCCGTGCGTCGGTCTATCGCGCTCTGGAAGGCAAAGAGGGCTGAGCCCATGCGGAAGATCATCGGCTCCCTCGCTAGCGCTGCCGCCTAGCTAATCGGCAGCTAAGGGACTCCGGCTCCCGCTGGGGCCCTAGGCCATCGTTGCCGGGGCCCCGCCTTCAAAAAGCTCGGGCTAAAGCCCTTGGCCTGTGCTCGGCTGACATGAGCGGCGTGCTTTGCCAGAAGTACCGGGTCGGACCCAACAGGCCGGGGCTCAATGGGAACAGGCGCCCCGCAGGGGCACTCTGGCGCCGATGCCCCTAGGAGATTCAGCGGAGTCCTCTGGTGGGCGCTACAGCGAGCCGCCGGTCTTCCTGGGCATAGCGTCAAAGGCGCCCACGGGCTTCCTAGAGTCCCACAGGGGCATTTGCAGGGATGCCCCTTATCCACCCGAAGCTAGTACAGCGGCCTATTGCACATATACGGGCCGCTTGGCCCCAAACATTCGTTCCACGATATGGTAGGGTCCTGCGCTGGGGTAACAGGGGTAGATACACCATAGCCAATACCAGCAAATTATAGCTAGTAATAATAGATAGTTAGCTGAAGCCTATGTTGGCTGCATCAGAAGCCTGGCCTGCTTACACTTAGCTTTGGAACCACCCCGGTATGGGCGCGGAATTGGCGTGACAGGGTATCGGCGGCCAAGGCTTCCTTGCTGGCTTGGACAATCAAGCTGTCGTGGACCGGCATGCTGGGAACGCCCTTAGTCATCAGCTCTTGCATGGTGGCGATGATGATCGCTCTTCATTGATTAGCCCATTCATCCATGTCTTGGCCTTGTCGAAGCTGATGTTCCTGACATCGGGAAAATGTCGGTCAGCTTCCTTGAACACAGTGGTCCATCGGTAGACCGTGCCTTCAGCCGGCTGCACAGCTTTCGTCCAGGCCTCGAACAGCGCCATTGCTTTCACAGGGGGACTTCCGCTGACCTCTTGGAATTGAGGGAACACCGACGGTGCGACCCGCTACAACTTCCAGAACCTCGCGGGTAGCTCCTACACGATGTGGGGCGGCTCGAACGTTGCCTACGGCAGCCTCGGCATCGCCTCGGCTCCCGACACCGTGTACGTCACGGGCAGCCAGCAGGAAACGATCAAGACCTGGGGCTTCCGCGGTGCCTACACCCATAACTGGGATCCATACTGGAACACCGCGATCTACGGTGCCTACGCTCAGGCCCAGTTCGGCAGCTTGGCTAAGACCACGCTCTGCGGCGCTGGTGGTGCTGGTGGTGGCATCATCGGTGGTGGGTTTGCCGGCGTGACCTCGTGTAACCCGGACTTCGCGATCGGCCAGGTGGGTCTCATCACCCGCTGGACCCCGGTCAAGAACCTGACGTTCTCGGCTGACGTTGCCTGGACCCACCTCGACCAGAAGTACGCTGGCATCGTGACCCCGGCCGCTGTCGTGGCGATCCCCGCCAAGCCGGTCGCGACCTACGAGCTCAAGGATCAGGACTCGGTCGTTCTGCTCCTCCGCGCTCAGCGCAACTGGTAAGTACGGTCTAACGACCTAACAGAGAGCCCCGGCGGGAAACCGCCGGGGCTTTTGTTTTAGATGATGCTTGGTGGTGCGAGGGGGCTTGCTGTCTGCCAGAGGCTGCATGCGGATCGTCCGCTCGGCTCCGCCACATCCTTTTGCGCTATGGCTCTTTCGTCACACCATTCATCTGTTTTTCGGCCATTCGGTGATGGCTGAACTTGCCACTTGATTGAGCAGTCCATTGGCGTACAATTCTACTCACAGGCGACCAGTTTTGGAGCCACAATGTGACGGCGAGAACCGAGCTTGCTGCTGCGAAAAGCGAGCGCTCAATCCCAGCACATCGACGCAGAGTTGTTTCTGCAGCCTTCCTGACGTCGACTCTATTGCTTTCTGCTCAGGCTGCCTTTGCCGACGAAAACGGCATCAGTTTCTGGGTCCCCGGCCTCTTTGGAAGCCTCGCGGCCACCCCGCAGCAGCCGGGTTGGTCACTGGCAAACATCTACTACCACACCTCCATATCCGCCGGCGCCGACGTCGCGCGGGCGCGTGAATTCACACTCGGCAGGATTCCGGCCAACCTTACCGTCAACGCAAATCTGAATTTGCATGTCAACGCCACCGGCGATCTTGGCTTTGTGCTCCCGAGCTATGTATTTGCGACGCCGGTGCTCGGCGGCCAGGCGTCAGTGTCTCTCCTGGCAGCCTATGGCGTCGTCGGCACCAGCCTCGCGGGGACCTTGTCAGGCGTGGCCACGGTGCCGCCGTTCGGCAGCGTTCCGTTCGCGCGGTCCGACGCCATCAGCGACACCACTTGGGGCTTTGGGGATCTGGCGCCGATGTTCCAATTGAAATGGAACGCTGGCGTCCACAACTACATGACCTATGTCACCGGTGACATCCCGGCTGGCGCTTACCAGTCCGATCGCTTGTCGAATATAGGCATTGGGCACGGCGCGATTGATGCCGGCGGTGGCTACACCTATTTCAATCCGCAGACCGGCCACGAATTCTCCAGCGTGCTCGGCTTCACCTACAATTTCAAAAATACTGCCACGCAGTATCAGAACGGCGTCGACATGCACTTCGACTGGGGCGCATCGCAATTCCTGTCGAAGCAGGTCATGGTTGGCCTTGTGGGCTATGTCTACAAGGGGCTCGGCTGTGACAGCGGTTCAGGTGACCGTGTCGGCTGCTTCCAGTCCCAGGTGGTTGGCATCGGCCCGCAAATCGGTTTCTTATTTCCGGTTGGCGACATGCAGGGCTATCTGAATTTCAAGGCCTATGGAGAATTCGCTGCCGAAAACCGGCCATCGGGCTGGAATACCTGGGTCACCTTCTCCATCTCGCCGCCCGCGCCCGGAGCGCCTCCGACAACAAAGCCGATCGTCAGAAAATATTAGGATCACCCGCGGGTTTACCGGCTCTCGAATAGCGATCGCGTGCAAAGACTTAGCAATGGGCACGCGACAGACGGCCCTCGTTGTCTCGCCGGGCGCGATTGGGATCATGATCCGGCACCTTCGCCTACGGCGACCATCGTTTGATCTAAATCAAACCCGGAAGTATGCCGCTCCGTTTCTGTAGGCCTTACCATCAAAGAACCGACTAACCGAAACTGGATGCGTCGCACATGCTCGTATCAAGCTGGTCGCGGTTTCAAACCAATCTCGGCAGAACGAGATTCTTCTCGCTCCGAATGGTCGTGCCTTTCTAAGCCGTTTGCAGAGCAGTTGGAGACGCGTGTGAAGTCAATCAGTGAATCTTTTCCGCTGGATCGGCGCGCCATTCTTACTTCGCTGGCTGTGCTTCCGCTGCTTTCCGCCTCGTTGCACTCGAGATCGGCGCTGGCACAAGCTCAGCGCGATCCGTTGCCTTCCTGGAATGACGGTTCGGCGAAGACATCTATCGTCGACTTCGTTAGGCGCGTCACGGACCAGGGCGGTCCATTTTTCGTGCCGCCCCAACAGCGGATCGCAACCTTCGACAATGACGGCACGCTGTGGATCGAACAACCGATGTATGTGCAGCTTGCCTTTGTGCTCGATCGCGTGAAAGGCATGGCTCCGATGCACCCGGAATGGAAGGGCAAACAGCCCTTCGCGGCGGTGCTGGATGGCGACCTGAATGCACTCGCTGCTTCCGGCGAAAAGGGCGTTGCCGAACTTGTCGCGGTCACCCACGCCGGTATGTCCACGGCAGAGTTTGAGACGATCGTTACGGACTGGCTTGTCACGGCGCGCGACAGACGCTTCAAACGACCTTACACCGAGTTGGTGTATCAGCCGATGTTGGAATTGCTCGCCTACCTTAGGGCGAACGGTTTCAAGACTGTCATCGTTTCAGGCGGCGGTGTTGAGTTCATGCGGCCATGGACGGATGCCATCTACGGCATCCCTCCAGAGCAGGTGGTCGGATCTTCGATCAAGACCCGGTTTGAGATGCGCGACAGTATCCCGGTCCTGTTCCGGCTGCCTGAGGTCAATTTCATTGACGACAAGGCCGGCAAGCCGATCGGAATCAATGAACATATCGGCCGCCGCCCCATCGCCGCATTTGGCAACTCGGATGGAGACCTTGAAATGCTCCAATGGGCGACGCTCGCCCCCGGCGCGCGGTTCGGGTTGCTCGTCCACCATACCGATTCCGAGCGCGAATATGCGTACGACCGCCAATCCCACTTCGGGAAATTGGACACGGCCCTCGACGCCGCAGCGGTGAATCGATGGACGGTGGTCGACATGAAGAATGACTGGAAGCGGATCTTCGCCTTTGACTAAGGATGAGATCCATTGGAGATCCGTGAAGCCGGGGCGTGATGCAATGAATTTCACAGGAGCGAAATCCTTCTCCGGGCAAACGGCTGAGGGGACGGCGGACCGGGAGATGGTCTATATCCCCGGCGGGACCTTTCGGATGGGATCCGAGCAACACTATCCAGAGGAGGCGCCGGTCCACCGCGTCACAGTGGACGGATTTTGGATAGACCGAACGCCAATCACCAATCGCCAATTCCGCGATTTCGTCAACGCCACTGGTTACGTCACATTCGCGGAACTGATACCCGACGCGAAGGACTATCCCGGCGCGCTACCGCGCATGCTCAAGGCCGGATCCCTCGTCTTTACACCGCCGCAGCAGGCTGTGGACCTGCGCAATTGGGGCGAATGGTGGACGTTCAAGTTTGGCGCCAACTGGCGTCGTCCCTATGGGCCACACAGTAACTTGCGCGGGCTCGAGAACCATCCCGTCGTGCACGTCGCCTACCGAGATGTCGAAGCCTATGCGAAATGGGCCGGCAAGGAATTACCGACCGAGGCTGAATGGGAGTTCGCTTCGCGTGGAGGACTGGACGGTGCCGAATTCGCCTGGGGGCACGAACTCGAACCCGGCGGCCAACATATGGCGAACATTTGGCAGGGTAATTTCCCCCACGAGAATCTCGCGACCGACGGGTTCGAGCGCACCTCGCCGGTCACAGCTTTCTCGACCAACGGTTACGAGTTGTATGACATGATCGGCAATGTCTGGGAATGGACCTCTGATTGGTACTCGCCGATGCACGAGGCCGATGCGCCGAAGGCGTGCTGCATTCCGCAAAACCCGCGGGGTGGACTTGAAAATGCGAGCTACGATCCCCGAAATCCGAAGATCAGAATTCCGCGCAAGGTGCTTAAGGGCGGCTCGCATCTTTGCGCGCCTAACTATTGCCGCCGCTACCGTCCGGCCGCGCGTCATGCCGAGCCGATCGACACCTCAGCAAGCCATGTCGGCTTCAGGTGCATCACCAGGAAGAGGATCGCGTCATGAGTAACGATAGGATTCCGAAAAAGCCTGAGATGAGCGCGGGACCAAACGGCGGAATGAAACGCCGCGATCTCTTGTTGAGTGGTAGTTCTCTTGCCGCCGCGTCGGCGCTTTCGGCCATCGGATTGACGAGCCCTGCACAAGCGCAGCAACCAGCCGCGGCGCCGGCGCCCGCTGCGCCCGGGCAACGGCCGAACATCGTCGTCATCATGGGTGACGACATCGGCATCTGGAATATCGGCGCCTACCACCGCGGGATGATGGCCGGGCGGACGCCAAACCTCGACAAGATCGCCGCCGAAGGCATGCTGTTCACCGATTACTATGCCGAGGCGAGTTGCACGGCGGGCCGCGCCAACTTCATCACCGGCGAGCTGCCGATCCGCACCGGCATGACCACAGTCGGCCAGGCCGGCGCTCCCACCGGCTTGCCGGCGGAGGCCGTGACCATTGCTGCGGCGCTGAAAGGTATGGGCTACGCCACCGGCCAGTTCGGCAAGAACCACCTTGGCGACAAAAACGAGTTTCTACCGACGGTGCATGGCTTCGACGAGTTCTTTGGCTACCTGTATCACCTCGACGCGATGGAAGATCCGGCCCACCCCGCTTATCCGCAGGAGCTGTTGAACACAGTCGGTCCGCGCAACATGGTCCACTCGTGGGCGACCAATGTGGACGACGCCACCGTGGATCCGCGCTGGGGCAAGGTCGGCAAGCAGAGGATCGAGGACGCCGGAACGCTCTATCCCAAGCGGATGGAAACCGTGGACGATGAAATCCGCGATCTCGCGCTCAATTTCATCGACAGGGCCAAGGCCGACAACAAGCCATTCTTCCTGTGGCTCAATCCGACCCGCATGCACATCGTTACGCACCTGTCGCCGAAGTACCAGGCGATGCGCAACTCCAAGAATGGTTGGTCCATCCATGAAGCCGGCATGGCGCAGCTCGACGACGACGTTGGCATCGTGATGCAGAAGCTGAAGGATATGGGCGTCGATGACAACACCATCGTGGTATTCACGACCGACAACGGCACCGAGGTCTTCACCTGGCCCGATGGCGGACAGACGCCATTCGCGCAGAGCAAAGGCACGATCATGGAGGGCGGCTTCCGCGCGCCGGCGATGATCCGCTGGCCGGGCAAGGTGCCGGCCGGCAAGGTCGAGAACGGCATCATGTCCGGACTGGACTGGTTCCCGACCTTCCTGGCCGCTGCAGGCAATCCCAACATCGTCGACGAGCTAAAAAAGGGTAAACACATCGGTGACCGCACCTACAAGTGCCATCTGGATGGTTACAACCAGCTGGACATGATCACTGGCAAGGGGCCGTCAAATCGGCACGAAATCTTTTATTTCGGCGAAAGCGAGCTGGGGGCCGTGCGCATCGACGACTACAAGTATCGTTTCATCGACCAGCCCGGAGGCTGGCTGGGTGATAAAAGCAAGGTTGACGTGCCCTATTTGACCAACCTTCGCCTCGATCCTTTCGAGCGCACCGGCTGGCCCGATAGCGGGACCAAATACGGGGCCCAGCAATACTTCGACTGGTTCAAATACGAATTCTGGCGCTTTGTCTTTGTCCAGCAGCAGGTTGAGAAGCTGGCGATGACGGCGATCGAATTTCCGCCCATGCAGAAGGGCGCGAGCTTCAATCTCGATGCCGTGAAGGCGAAGATCGCAGCCGCGCAAGCTGCAATCGCCAAGTAGCGTAGCTTCCAGCCTCAAGACGTCGTCCCGAACTCCCGGGGCGGCGTCTTTCGCGCGTGCCCGCCGCCACGTTTCGATCGCGACCGGCGCGCATCGAGCGGCATACGGCGAATTACTCCGCGTGGACCGCGTGGGAGTTCAGGCGTGATTCGACCAGCGCAGAAGAGCCGACCGATAGGGCGGGTAGGGGTCGTCATCCAGTTCGTCGGGAATCGCGCAGGAGCCGAATTCCTGTCTGATCCGCTCGATCTCGGCGATGCGCTCGTGCAGCCGCTGCAAATGCTCCTGCGATTTCGCCCGCCAGAACCGGAAAGTGTCGGCCGTAAGCGGCAGGAACGCTGTTCCGAACAGCGTCGGTTCGGGAACGATGGTCCGTCCCAGCAGCAGGAACTTATCGGCACCGGACACAACGAGGGTCGCGTAACCGCGGTTTCCGATTCTCTTGATGCCGTTCAGCGACCATTCGGCGAGCTTGCTGAAATAAGGCTCCTCGCGCCAGCGATCGGGGCAATGGTCATCGACGGTGACGTTGACCGCATCCTGGCTGAAATGCACGATGATGCCCGATTTCGCTGGAAACCAGTCGTCGTCGAGGTGACCTTGCAACCAGGCGCAGACAAAGGACCGGCACATCTGCGGACGGCGGTCGTAGATGGTGCATCCCGTGCCCGTCTGCCAATGCCTGCACAGCTGGTTCACGGGCTTGTCGACGGCGGCCACCTCGAGGATATCGCAGCAGGCATTGCACGATCCGCACTGCCGGGCTGCCTTCGGCAGACTGGTCGACCTAAACCCCTGGCCGTCTCGAACCAGGAGCTGCTGCTTCTCTAGGGCATTCAACGCACGTTCGATTTTGAGACGAGATAGTCCGGTGGCGTCGATCACGCCCTTCATCGTCGTCGCGCCTGCCTGTACCGCACGGACGACGCTCAACATTGTCTGATCCATTTTCGTCTCTTATTATTGCGCGCCCTATCTGCGCTGCATGCGTGGATGCTTTGTCACCGGAGTCGTTAGGGACACGCAGTTATTCCACGCTACCGGTGCCGCGGCGCAAATCGGCCTCGATTTGCAACCGCGTGCCGCCGCCGAAGCGGGCGCGGTAGACCTGAAGGTTCTCCATGATCCGCTGCACGTAATTGCGTGTCTCGGAGAACGGGATCAGTTCGACCCAGTCGACGGCATCGACCTTGGGGTCGCGCGGATCGCCGTAGCGATCGATCCATTTCTTCACACTGCCGCGGCCGGCATTGTAGGCGGCAAAGGTCATGATGTAGGAGCCGCGATAGTCCTCGAGCAGCCCACCGAGCTCGGCCGAGCCGAGTGTGGCGTTGTAGGCCGAATCGTTCTTCAGACGCCCCAGATCGTAGGTCCCGCCGTGGCGCTTGCAGACATAGCGCGCGGCGTCCGGCGTCACCTGCATCAGCCCATAGGCCTGCGCCGGCGAGACGACCGAGGGATTGAAGGCGCTCTCCTGCCGCGCGATGGCGTAGATGATGCTGCGCTCGACCTCGGGGCCAATCGGCGTGAACTGCGGAATGCCGTTGACGGGATAGGCATAGAAATCGAACGGCAGCCCGCGATTGAGCGCGGCCTTGCCGAGCAGTAGCATGCCGCGCGCGTCGTTGTGGCGCTGGGTGAGCTCGCCGAGGCCGGCTAGCGCTTCGGGATCGCCGTTCTCGCCCATGTCGGCGAGCATCGGTATCGCCATCTCGCGCTCGTCGAGCTCGTAGAGCAGCTGCGCGGCGCGCACGATCTCCAGCCGTTCGGCACCGCGGCTGCGCGGCTGAGCGTTGAGCTCGATCTGCGGCAGGCCGAGCTTGGCACGTGCGAGCTGGCCGTAATAGCTGGTGGATTGCTCGGCGGCCCGCGCGTAGGCGTTGCGCGCCTCCTGCTGGCGGCCTGCAGCTTCGGCGGCGCGGCCCTGCCAATAGCCGGCGCGCGCCAGCGTGGTCGGATTGACGCTGCCGATCCCGATGCGGGCAAAATGCTGAGTCGCGGCCGCGGGATCGTTGAGGAAGCGCAGCGCGATCCAGCCGGCGGTGAACTCCTGCTCGGTCTTGTAGATGTCGCGCGAGGGCAGGGCGGCATCGCGCGCGATCAGATAGGCGCTGCGGAATTCCTCGGTGTCGATCATCTTGCGCGCCAGGAGGCGCCGCTCGATCCACCATTCGTCGAGATTGTAGAGACGGCCCGGATCCTTCGGTGCCGACAGCATGAGCTGGGCGGCTTCCGCAAATTTCTCCTCGCGGCGCAGCAGCTGGATCTTGCTGAAGATGAAGCCGGGATCGCCGTGCAGCTCGCGCGGCACGGCTTCGAGCAACGCACGTGCGTTCGGGGCTTTCTTGAGGGAGGCGATTCGGGCCTTGGCGAGTGCGACATAGCCGGCCCCGAGGCGCTTCGCGGCACGCAATGCAGCCTCGTTCTCGCTGCCATAGAGCAGCGTGTCCATCCGCGCCTTTTGATCGCCGGGCGTCAGCAGCGCGCCGAACTGGTCGAGTGCGTTGTTCTCGGTCTCTTCCGACATCGGGTCGCTGCGCCAGGCGTCGCGCACCAGACGTTCGGCGTTGGCGCGGTCGCCGCGCGCCAGCATTGCCTTGGCAAGCGTGAAGCGGCCCTTGGCGGACACGGGGGATTCGTTCTCGAACCACGACCACGCGACCTGGTCGTCACGCCTGTCGTCCCACATCGCGGCCTCCAGGCGCCGGCGCAGGAAGGTCTGCGACGGCCAGCTCGGATTGGCGGAGAGGAAGGCGCGGTAGCGCTCCACAGTTGCGCCATTGTCCTCGCTGCGAAGGATGATCCATTCCGCGAGCTTTCGCGCCACGGGATCCGAGATCGTGGCCGCGGCATTGGTCGCGTCGCCCGCCTTGCGCTTGCGCACAAGCTCGATCACGGCCTCCAGCGTGTCCTTGTCGGCTTGCGACGTCGAGGAGGTCGCGGCAACCGCAGCCGGTGTGACCGGCTTGCGCGGGGCGGCATGCTGGCGGGTCGCCGGAGCCAGGACAGGAGCCGCGACGGGCTTGGCGGGGGCCGGAGCGGTGGGTCTGACGGTGGCCGTCGCAGCCGGCGCGGGTGCGGTTTTCGGGACAGAGCCGCCAGCGGTCGGCGTTGACTTTGGCGCGGCAGCCGCAGGCTTCAGCTTGTCCTTCGCAGGTTCCTTGCCTGCGTTCTTGCCAGCATCCCTGCCAGGCTTCTTCGCGGCATCCTTGGCGGGGGGACTGGTCGCGCCCTTGCTTGCGCCCTTACTTGCCCCCTTGGCGGCGTCCTTCGAAGGTTCCTTGCCGGTTCCCTTGGACGCGCCCTTCGCAGTGTCCTTGGCGGCTGGCTTGGCTGCGGGTTTCGCGGTTTCCTTGGCGGTCTCCGCGGTTGTCTCATTGGATTTGGCCCAGGCGGCGCAGCCCGCGGACAGCCCTGCCATCAGGCACACGATCAGACCGGTGGATCGCCATGCGGCGCGCGGAAAGGAGATCACGGCGTTTCGTCGCCCCGAATCAGTCAATTGGCTCAAGACCTAGCTGTACAAGATCTGGCTGTATTTGATTGAATATGCGGACAAAATACCAACAGCCGCTTACCTTCGCCGGGTTTGCACCACCACCGCGGCAAAATCGCGGCCTAAACCCGTGCGTCACACGGAAGCGGGTCTTTTACCGGCGGGATAGACCCGATATGAATGCGGCTCGCTCGAGATCGCCGCGTACGGAGGAAGTCCATGGCAGCCAAAACAAAATTCCGGGGATCGTTCACCGCCTTGGTCACGCCGTTCAAGAACGGCTCGCTGGACGAGGCCGCGTTTCGCTCCCTGGTCAACTGGCAGATTTCAGAGGGCACCAACGGCCTGGTCCCGGTCGGCACCACCGGCGAGAGCCCGACGCTGAGCCATGACGAGCACAAGAAGGTCGTCGAATGGTGCATCGAGGAAGCGAAAGGCCGCGTGCCTGTGGTCGCCGGCGCCGGCTCCAACTCGACCAAGGAGGCGATCGAGCTCGCCCAGCACGCCGAGAAGGCGGGCGCGAACGCGGTTCTGGTCGTGACGCCCTACTACAACAAGCCGACCCAGGAAGGCATGTACCAGCACTTCAAGGCGATCAACGACGCGATCGGGATTCCGATCATCATCTACAACATCCCGCCGCGCTCGGTGATCGACATGTCGGTCGACACCATGGCGCGGCTGTGGGAGCTGAAGAACATCGCCGGGGTCAAGGACGCCACCGCCAGCATGGTCCGCGTCTCGCAGCAGCGCGCGGCGATGGGCGAGGATTTCAACCAGCTCTCGGGCGAGGATGCGACCATCCTCGGTTACATGGCGCATGGCGGCCATGGCTGCATCTCGGTGACCTCGAACGTCGCGCCGCGGCTGTGCTCGGAGTTCCAGGCCGCCTGGGCGAAGGGCGACCATGCCACCGCGCTGAAGCTGCACGACAAGCTGATGCCGCTGCACAACAACCTCTTCATCGAGAGCAATCCGGCGCCGATCAAGTACGCGCTGTCGCTGCTCGGCAAGCTGGACGAGACGCTGCGGCTGCCGATGGTGCCGGTCACCGAGCCGACCCGCGTTGCGGTGCGAAGCGCGATGGTTCATGCCGGCCTCATCAACTGACGCGCTAGCCGATCGGGGAGCTTTCATGGCGATCGACGAAAGAGGCACGCGGATGCTCAGGGAGTTCCGCGAGTTCGCCATGAAGGGCAACGTCGTCGATCTCGCGGTCGGCGTCATCATCGGCGCGGCCTTCGGCGCCATCGTGACATCGCTGGTCGGCGACGTGATCATGCCGATCATCGGTGCGGCCACCGGCGGTCTAGACTTCTCGAACTACTTCACGCCGCTTTCGAGCAAGGTCACCGCCGCAAATCTCGCGGACGCGAAAAAGCAGGGCGCCGTCTTGGCTTGGGGCAACTTCCTCACGCTGACGATCAACTTCATCATCATTGCCTTCGTGCTGTTCCTGGTGATCCGTGCCATGAACAAGTTGAAGCGCAAGGACGAGGCCGAGCCTGCCGCTCCGGCAAAGCCGTCGGCCGAGGTCGAGCTGCTGACCGAGATCCGCGATCTCCTCAAGAAGTCTTGACGCGCGGGCTTCATCCAAACTGTTAGCGTCCTCGCGCATCTCGATCAGGTTTGTCTTCCATGGCCGACAAGAACGAACGTCCGATCAAAGTCATGGCGGAAAACCGCAAGGCCCGCTTCAACTATGCGATCGAGGATACGATCGAGGTCGGCATTGCGTTGACCGGCACCGAGGTCAAGTCGATCCGCAGCGGCAAGAGCACGATCGCGGAATCCTACGCCGATTCCAAGGACGGCGAGATCTGGCTGATCAACGCGACCATTCCGGAATATCTCCAGGGCAACCGCTTCAATCACGAGCCCAAGCGGCCGCGAAAACTGCTGCTGCATCGCAAGCAGATCAACAAGCTGATGGGCGCGGTCGACCGCGAAGGCATGACGCTGATCCCGCTCAAGCTTTACTTCAACGAGCGGGGTCGCGCCAAATTGCAGCTCGCGGTTGCAAAGGGCAAGAAGCTGCACGACAAGCGCGAGTCCGAGAAGAAGCGCGACTGGAGCCGGGAGAAGGGCCGCCTGATGCGGGCGAGGGGATAGCGGGATGACTCAGAGAAACCTGCTCGAGGTCGATTGGACCCGGATTCCCGCACCCGCGGATGACGGGAGCGCCGCGCACCTGAAAGGCATGACGCTGCCGCCGGTCAGCCTGCTCGCCACCGACGACACGTCAGTCGCGCTGTCGGCACTGCGTGGCCGGACCGTGGTGTTCGCCTATCCGCGCACCGGCGAGCCCGGCAAGATCGCGCTGGTCGACGATTGGGACATGATCCCGGGCGCGCGCGGCTGCACGCCGCAGACTTGCGCGTTTCGCGATCTGTTTGCCGAGCTGAAGGCCGCCGGTGCCGCGCAGGTGTACGGTCTCTCGACGCAAAGCAACGCGTACCAGACCGAGATGGCCTCGCGGCTGCATCTGCCGTTCCCGGTGCTCTCGGACGAGAAGCTGGCGCTTACGCGCGCCCTGAATTTGCCGATCATGGAGCTCGCGGGCCTCACGCTGATCAAGCGCCTCGCGCTGATCGTCGACGACGCCAGGATCATGCATGTGTTCTATCCGGTGTTTCCGCCCGACCGGAACGCCGGCGATGTCCTGGACTGGCTGAAGGCCAACCCGGCCAAGGGCTCGTCTAAGGATTAATCGAGGTCGCTCTTCACCTTCGCGAACACGGAGCGGAACATGTCCGGCGTCAGCACGCGGGTGTTCGTGTTGTAGCGGGAGCAGTGATAGCTGTCGTAGAGCCTGAAAGCGCCGGCCTGATGCACGGCGCCGTGGCCGAAGGGGGCTTGCGATCCCTTCAGGTTCAGCGGCTTGAGCACGGTGTCGTGCGCAATACGCCCGAGGGCGACGATCGCGCGCAGGTTCGGCATCGTTGCGAGATTAGCCGCGAGGAACTGCCGGCAGGTGTTGATCTCGACCGGCAGCGGCTTGTTCTGCGGCGGCACGCAATGCACCGCATTGGCGATCCGACAGTCGACCAGCTTCAGGCCGTCGTCGGGACGCGCCTGATATTGGCCCTTGGCGAAGCCGTATTCGAGCAGCGTGGCGTAGAGCAGGTCGCCGGCATAATCGCCGGTGAAGGGACGGCCGGTGCGGTTGGCGCCCTGCATCCCCGGCGCAAGGCCGACGATCAGGAGGCGCGCCTTGATGTCGCCGAAAGGCGCAACCGGTGCATTGTGCCACAATGGCTCGCGCGCGCGGTTCGCCTCGCGAAAGGCGACCAGGCGCGGACAGAGCGGACAGTCACGGTCGGGGACGAGGCTGAGAGGCTGGCGGCTTGACCGGGCCGCCTCACTCCTCGAAGTCGTCATCGCCCCTCGCCGGCGCCATCGTGGTTGCGCGCTGGAGGAACTGCGGAGCGTGGTGGCGCGCCTCGCGGTCGCCGCGGTCACGCGGGGCGGGGCGTTCGGACGGGTCGCGGCCGAGCTTGGACTGCAGCTCGACGAGGTCGGTGAAGACGTCGGCCTGGCGGCGCAGCTCGTCGGCGATCATCGGCGGCTGGCTGGCGATCGTGGAAATCACGGTGACCCGCACGCCGCGGCGCTGAACGGCCTCGACCAGGGAGCGGAAGTCGCCGTCACCCGAGAACAGCACCATCTGGTCGATGTGCTCGGCGAGCTCCATGGCGTTCACGGCGAGCTCGATGTCCATGTTGCCCTTGACCTTGCGGCGGCCGGAGGCGTCGATGAACTCCTTGGTCGCCTTGGTGACGACCGTGTAGCCGTTGTAGTCGAGCCAGTCGATCAGCGGCCGGATCGAGGAGTACTCCTGATCCTCGATGATCGCGGTGTAGTAGAACGCCCTAAGCAGCGTCCCGCGGCTCTGAAACTCCTTCAGCAGGCGCTTGTAATCGATGTCGAAGCCCAGAGTTTTCGCCGTCGCGTAGAGATTGGCTCCATCGATGAAGAGCGCGATCTTGTCGGTAGAGGAAGGTGACATTCAGTTTGCTCGCGTAGAGTTCGTGATTGATCGTTTTTTGTTGGCGCGGCGACAGCAAGCCGCGCACTTCTAAAGTCCCGCCGAAACCCGTCGAAACCGCAAATCCGGAGAAGTCGGTGCAATCAAGGTATAGTTATGGCCAACTCGCACACTCCCGGCGCCGCCGTCGCCGGCAGCCCGGGAAACCACCCATCCCAGCCCCAATGTGGGGGTAGCAGAGCCGTTTGGCGAGGCCAAATCACAAATTGGCCTTGCGAAACCCTCCCGGCACCTATAACTACCGGCATTCATCCACATATTTCGTCCCACCCACAACGGAGCGACAGTCGATGGCTCGCGTCACCGTAGAAGATTGTATCGACAAGGTCGACAACCGGTTTGACCTGGTCCTGCTGGCCGCCCACCGTGCCCGCATGATTTCGTCTGGTTCACAACTAACGGTTGATCGCGATAACGACAAGAACCCTGTTGTGTCTTTGCGCGAAATTGCTGAGACCACCATTTCGCCGGAGGACCTCCGCGAGGAGCTGGTGCACTCGTTGCAGAAGTTCGTCGAGGTCGACGAGCCCGAGCCGGACACTGTGCCGCTGATCGGTTCCGCCGGTGCAAGCGTGGATGCAGACGATACCGAAGTCGCGGTTGAGCGCATGACGGAAGAAGAGCTCCTGAAGGGTCTCGAAGGCCTCGCACCGCCCGAGGAGCAGCCCGAGGAGGACGAGTAAATCGTCCCGTCGCGCTCATCGACTTCTTTGTGATCTGATCAAAGGCCCGAACCGTTGTTCGGGCCTTTGCTTTTGTTTGCGTTTTCGTGGTTACCATAGCGTCGTCGGTTAGCGCCTGTCCCTGTCACTGAATTGATCGGACACGCGCGCGATCGGAGCTAAGATGTATACAACGGGCTCTGTCGTGGTCCGTTTGAAGGCAGGACGGCATGGTATATCGACGCCGCACACCAACGCAGATGCAGGCCGCAACCGAATCGGTTGCTGTGGCCCCGACTGCGCCGGTGGCGCGCCCGGCGAAGCCTCGCGCACGCATGATGCGTCAATATGATCTCGTCGAGCGCGTCAGGTCCTACAATCCCAACACCGACGAAGATCTGCTGAACCGCGCCTATGTTTACGCCATGAAGGCGCATGGCTCGCAGACCCGCGCCTCGGGCGACCCGTACTTCTCCCATCCGCTCGAAGTGGCGGCGATTCTCACCGACCTGAAGCTCGACGACGCCACCATCGTGGCTGCGCTGCTCCACGACACGATCGAGGACACCGAAGCGACGCGGGCCGAGATCGACCAGATCTTCGGGCCCGAGATCGGCGCGCTGGTCGAGGGCCTGACCAAGCTGAAGCGGCTGGAACTGGTATCGCGGGAGGCCAAGCAGGCCGAGAATCTGCGCAAATTGTTGCTGGCCATTGCCGACGATGTCCGCGTGCTCCTGGTGAAGCTCGCCGATCGCCTGCACAACATGCGCACGCTGGACTTCGTGCCGACGGAATCGCGACGGCGCATTGCCGAGGAGACGCTCGACATCTATGCGCCGCTGGCCGGACGCATGGGCATGCAGGAGATGCGCGAGGAGCTGGAGGACCTGTCGTTCCGGACCCTCGACCCGGAAGCCTATTCGGTGGTGATGCAGCGGCTCGATGCGCTGGCCGAGCGCAACCGCAATCTGATCGGCGAAATCGAGGACCAGCTCTCCAACAATCTGCGCCACCGGGGCCTGGGGGCGCGGGTCTATGGCCGCCGGAAGAAGCCATTCTCGATCTGGACCAAGATGGAGCGCAAGTCGGTCGGCTTCGAGCAATTGTCCGACATCTTCGGTTTCCGCGTCGTCGTCAACGACATCGAGGCCTGCTACCGCGCGCTCGGCATCGTCCACACCAACTGGCCGGTCGTGCCCGGCCGGTTCAAGGACTACATCTCGACGCCGAAGCAGAACGACTACCGCTCGATCCACACCACCGTGATCGGCCCCGGCAACCAGCGCGTCGAGTTGCAGATCCGCACCGAGGCGATGGACCAAATCGCCGAGCGCGGCATCGCCGCGCACGTGTTCTACAAGGAAGGCGTGGGCTCGCCGACCGAATTCCTCAAGCGCGAGTCCAATGCGTTCGCCTGGTTGCGCCACACCATCGGCATTCTCTCGGAGAGCGCCAACCCCGAGGAATTCCTCGAGCACACCAAGCTCGAGCTGTTCCACGACCAGGTGTTCTGCTTCACCCCGAAGGGCAAGCTGATCGCGCTGCCGCGCCATGCCAACGTGATCGACTTCGCTTATGCCGTACACACCGACGTCGGCAACAGCGCAGTGGGCTGCAAGATCAACGGCCAGTTTGCGCCGCTGTCCTCGGAGCTCCAGAACGGCGACGAGGTCGAGGTGCTGACCTCGGAAGCGCAAGCGGCGCCGCCGTCGGCCTGGGAAACGCTCGCGGTCACCGGCAAGGCACGCGCTGCGATCCGCCGCGCCACCAGGACTGCGGTGCGCGATCAATATGTCGGTCTCGGCCGGCGCATCGTCGAGCGCCTGTTCGAGCGCGCCAAGATCGAATACGCCGACGACAAGCTCAAGGGCGCGCTGCCGCGACTGGCACGAACCTCGATCGAGGACGTCATGGCGGCTGTGGGACGCGGCGAGATCAAGGCCTCCCACGTCGCGCGTGCGATGTATCCCGACTACAAGGAGGAGCGCATCGCGCGCTACGGCGTCAAGAAGGGGCTTGCCGGCAAGCTCAAGGAGAAGTCGTCCGAACCGCCGCGCAGCCCGGTCGCGATCCCGATCCGCGGCATCAATTCCGACCTGCCGGTGAAGTTCGCGCCGAACGGCGGCGCAGTGCCCGGTGACCGCATCGTCGGCATCGTCACGCCGGGCGAGGGCATCACCATCTACCCGATCCAGGCGCCGGCCCTGAAGGATTTCGAGGAAGAGCCGGAGCGTTGGCTCGACGTGCGCTGGGACATCGAGGACTCCGCGCCGCAGCGCTTTCCGGCCCGTATCAAGGTCGAGAACGTCAACGAGCCCGGCGCGCTGGCGCAGATCGCGACCGTGATCGCCGAGCACGACGGCAACATCGACAATATCAGCATGCAGCGCCGCTCACCGGACTTCACGGAGACGACGATCGATCTCGAAGTCTACGATCTCAAGCATTTGAGCGCGATCCTGGCCCAGCTGCGCGCGAAGGCGGTCGTCGCCCGCGCCGAACGTGTTAATGGATAGACGCCTTCCGTCCCGGTCTGTCCCTATGATTCCGTGAGTCCTGAAATGCCTGCACCTCCGCTCCGCCTCGGCGTCAATGTCGATCATGTCGCGACCCTGCGTAACGCGCGCGGCGGCCGTAATCCCGATCCGGTGCGCGCGGCGCTGCTGGCGATCGAGGCCGGCGCCGACGGCATCACCGCTCATTTGCGCGAGGATCGCCGGCACATCCGCGACGAGGACATGGCGCGGCTGAAAGCCGAGATCTCCAAGCCGCTCAATTTCGAGATGGCGGCCACCGACGACATGATGCGCATTTCGCTCGCCACCAGGCCGCACGCGGTGTGCCTCGTGCCGGAGCGGCGCCAGGAGGTGACGACCGAAGGCGGGCTCGACGTCGTCGGACAGCACAATGCGCTGGCGCCTTGTATCGCGCGGCTGAACGATGCCGGCATCCGGGTGTCGCTGTTCATCGCGGCCGATCCCGCCCAGATCGAGATGGCGGCGCGGCTGCGCGCGCCCGTGATCGAGATCCACACCGGCGCCTGGTGCGACGCCGTCGTCGACGGTCACGCCGACAAGGCCGAGGCCGAATGGCGGCGAATCGTGGCAGGGGCGAAGCTGGCGAACGAAGCGGGGCTGGAGGTTCACGCCGGACACGGGCTGGACTACGCGACGGCGGAGACGATCGCCGGCTTGCCTGAGATCATGGAGCTCAACATCGGCTACTACATGATCGGCGAAGCCCTGTTCGTCGGTCTCGCCGAGACGGTGCGCAGCATGCGCGCGGCGATGGACCGCGGCCGGAGCCGGGCATGATCATCGGCATCGGCTCCGACCTGATCGACATCACCCGTGTCGGCAAGGTGATCGACCGCCATGGCGAGCGCTTCCTCGACCGCATCTTCACCGCGGCCGAGCGGGCCAAGGCGGAACGGCGCGCCAAGAACGAGAAGATGGTGGTGGCAACCTACGCCAAACGCTTCGCCGCCAAGGAGGCCTGTTCCAAGGCGCTCGGCACCGGCATCAGGCGCGGCGTCTGGTGGCGCGACATGGGGGTGGTCAACCTGCCGGGAGGGCGGCCAACCATGCAATTGACGGGCGGGGCGCTGGCCCGGCTCCAGGCCCTGACGCCGGAGGGGTTCGCGGCGCAGATCGACCTGTCGATCACCGATGACTGGCCGTTGGCACAGGCCTTCGTCATCATTTCCGCCGTGCCGCTGGACAAACCCTGATTGGGCACCGATCATTTTATAATTCGCATTCAAAATCAAATGCTTATGCAGTTTTGATGCGATCCTTGATTGCGTGGCCTCCGACAACCGTCTAAAAGTCCGCGGACGCAAATCAGGCTGGGCGAATTCGGCTTTACGCCGGAATTGGCCCTCATTATCAGAATCAGGACAATCTCCTTGGGCCGCGAGCGATGGGCTGTTCGCGGGAGGAGGGCGCGCTGTGACCGCCCGCCGGAATTGAGAGAGCAATGAGCGTGACTTCAGGAACGAAAACTGAGAGCGGCGTCGGCGAAACGATCCGGGTCGTGATCCACGCTCTCCTGATCGCGCTGGTGATCCGCACCTTCCTGTTTCAGCCGTTCAACATCCCATCCGGCTCGATGAAGGCCACGTTGCTGGTCGGCGACTATCTGTTCGTCTCGAAATATTCCTACGGCTACAGCCACTATTCGATCCCGTTCTCACCGCCGCTGTTCTCGGGGCGGATCTGGGGCTCGGACCCGAACCGCGGCGACATCGTCGTATTCCGCCTGCCGAAGGACGATTCCACCGACTACATCAAGCGCGTGATCGGCCTGCCCGGCGACCGCATCCAGATGCGGGACGGGCTGCTCTACATCAACGACACGCCGGTCGAGCGGCAGCGCATGAGCGAATTTGTCGGCGAGGACCCCTGCGGCGCCGAAGGCAGCGGCGTCTCCCGGGTGAAGCGCTGGAAGGAAACGCTGCCGAACGGCGTGTCCTACGAAACGCTGGACTGCGCCGACAACGGCTACGTCGACAACACCAACGTCTACACCGTGCCGACCGGCCACTTCTTCATGATGGGCGACAACCGCGACAACTCCACCGACAGCCGCTTTCTCGGCCAGGTCGGCTACGTGCCGCAGGAGAATTTGATCGGGCGCGCCCAGATGATCTTCTTCTCGATCGCCGAAGGCGAGCATGCATGGATGTTCTGGCGCTGGCCGTGGGCGGTGCGCTGGAATCGCTTCTTCAAAATCGTCCGATGAAAGACGAAGCCAAGGACATCGCGACCCTGCCGACCGAGGCGCAAGCGGGCCCCGACGGCGAAGCTGCGACCAAGAGCCTTGAGGGCAAGACGCCTGAAAACAAGACGCCTGCAAAGAAGAAGCGGGTGCGGAGCAGCAAGGCCAGGGGCTTGGATGCGAATGCGGGGCTCGAGGCGCGCATCGGCTACAGCTTTGCCGATCCGAACCTTTTGATGCAAGGCATCACGCATGTCTCCGCGTTGAAGTCCGGGCGCAAGCGCGGTGACAGCTATCAGCGGCTGGAATTCCTCGGCGACCACGTGCTCGGGCTCGTCGTCTCCGACATGCTCTATCACGCCTTCCCGAACGCCGACGAAGGCGAGATGTCCAAGCGACTTGCCGAACTGGTGCGCAAGGAGAGCTGCGCCGATGTCGCCAAGTCGCTCGGTCTGCTCGACGACATCAAGCTCGGCTCGGTCGGCTCCAGCGCCGACGCGCGCCTGCGCAAGAGCGTGCTCGGCGATATCTGCGAGGCCGTGATCGGCGCCGTCTTCCTCGACGGCGGCTACGCGGCGGCGGCCGACTTCGTCAAGCGCAACTGGACCGAGCGCATGCACAAGCCGCGGCGTCCGTTGCGCGATCCCAAGACCGTTCTCCAGGAATGGGCGCAGGGCAAGGGATTGCCGACGCCTGTTTATCGCGAGGTCGAGCGCACCGGCCCGCATCATGATCCGCAATTCCGCGTCGCGGTCGATCTTCCGGGACTCGCTCCGGCGGAAGGCATCGGCGGCAGCAAGCGCGCGGCAGAGAAAGTGGCAGCTTCAGTGATGATCGAACGTGAAGGCGTTGGCGGCGGCAATGACGGTTGAAGCAAGCGGCGAGGCGCCCACTGCTACGCGCTGCGGTTTCGTCGCGCTGATCGGCGCGCCCAACGTCGGCAAATCCACGCTGGTCAATGCGCTGGTCGGGGCCAAGGTCACGATCGTCTCGCGCAAGGTGCAGACCACGCGCGCGCTGATCCGCGGCATCGTGATCGAGAACAACGCGCAGATCATCCTGGTCGATACGCCCGGCATCTTCCTGCCCAAGCGCCGGCTCGACCGCGCCATGGTCTCGACCGCCTGGAGCGGCGCGCATGACGCCGACCTCGTGTGCGTGCTGCTGGATGCCAAGGCCGGCATCGACGAGGAAGCCGAGGCGATCCTCACCAAGGTCGCCAGCGTCAAGCACGAGAAGATTTTGGTCATCAACAAGGTCGACCTGGTCCAGCGCGAGAAGCTGCTGGCGCTGGCGCAGGCCGCCAACGAGCGCATGGCCTTCGCACAGACGTTTATGATCGCGGCGATCTCCGGCGACGGTGTCGACGACCTCAGGCATACACTGGCCGAGATCGTGCCGCCGGGGCCGTTCCTCTATCCCGAAGACCAGATGTCGGACGCGCCGATGCGGCAGCTTGCGGCCGAGATCACCCGCGAGAAGATCTTTCGCAAGCTGCACCAGGAATTGCCCTACCAGTCCACCGTCGAGACCGACAAGTGGGAGGAGCGCAAGGACAAGTCGGTGCGCATCGAGCAGACGATCTTCGTCGAGCGCGAAAGCCAGCGCAAGATCGTGCTCGGCGCGGGCGGCGCCACCATCAAGTCGATCGGCGCGGACTCGCGCAAGGAGATCGGCGAGATCCTGGGCGTGCCGGTGCACCTGTTCCTGTTCGTCAAGGTGCGCGAGAACTGGAGCGACGATCCCGATCGCTACCGCGAGATGGGCCTGGAATTTCCCAAAGAATAACCAAGAAAAGATCGGTCGGCGATGAGCGTACCCAGCAACGTACGGCGCTTCGAAGCGTTGCTCTATGCATCGTTGATGCTGGATGCCTTGTCGGTGGCGGTGCAGGACCGCACGCCGACTGCCGAGATGACCGAACAGATGATCATGACGTCGTCGCTCCTTGCCGGCGGCATGATCCTGCTGCTGGTTTATTTCGTCCGGCTGGCCGCGCGCGGGCGCAAGAACTGGCCGCGCTGGGTGCTGGCGGCAGCACTCGTACTGTCGGTGATCTCGCTCGGCCAGATCATCGGCGAGAAGGGCATGGAACTCGACAGCGCCATCGAGATCGTCTCCTGCGTGCTGACGGCGATGGGATTGTATTTCTCGTTCCGCGGCGACGCGCAGGGCTGGTTCAACGCGTGAGGCCGCGTCGGGTGGATTGGCGGCGCAATCCCGCCAATCCGCCCTACGATTGAAGACCGGAATCCGCTAGACTTCACCGATGGAATGGACCGACGAAGGCATCGTGCTGGGAGTGCGGCGGCATGGCGAGAGCAGCGCCATCGTCGAGCTGCTGACCCGTGCGCACGGCCGCCATCTCGGTCTCGTCCGCGGCGGCGCCGGCTCTCGGATGCGGCCGCTGCTGCAGCCCGGCAACAGCCTCAGCGTGGTGTGGCGGGCGCGGCTCGACGAGCATCTCGGCACCTATGCCGTCGAGGGCCTCAAGCTGCGGGCGGCGACGCTGCTGGGATCATCCCACGGCGTCTACGGCATCACCCATCTCGCTTCGATTGCGCGGTTGCTGCCGGAGCGCGATCCGCACGAAAACCTGCTGGCGCTGCTCGAACATTCGCTGGACGATTTCGACGACATCGGCAGCGCGGCCGTGCACGTGATCCATTTCGAACTGGCAATGCTCACCGAACTCGGCTTCGGGCTGGCGCTGGAAAACTGCGCGGTGACCGGAGAGACCACCGACCTGATCTACGTCTCGCCCAAATCCGGCGGCGCGGTGTCGCGCGGGGCGGGCGAACCGTGGCGCGACCGGCTATTGCGGCTGCCGCCGTTCCTGCGCCAGGGCGAGGTGCAGGGCGACCTCACCGACGAGGATCTTCAGGACGGCTTTCGACTGACCGGCCTTTTCCTGTTGCGCCACGTGCTGGAGCCGCGCGGGCAAGGCCATTCCGACGCGCGGGCGGGCTTCATCAGCGCGTTGACGCGGCAGCAGGCAAAGGCCGCGATTCCCGGGCCATGAGCCAAACGCGGCTCTGCATTGTCGCAATATGTCGGCCCGCCGTGGAACGAAATCGGGTTTCCCTGACTTGCCCCCGGGGTTCCAACCGGGGATATCCTGATGCTGATCAAGGGACTTGTGATATCGGCAGCGCTGATCGCGCTGGCGCCGGACGCTCTCGCGGGTGAGCAGCCGGGCGTCTTTCGCCGTGCCTCCTGTACCGTCGTCAGATTCTATGTGGCCAAATATTCTGCTGTGGCAGCAGAGGCATGGGCCCGGTCCAAGGGCGCGACGGAGGCCGAGATCGAGACGGCCCGGCGGTGCCTGACCAATACCCCGGCCACCACGCAGGCCAAAAACGCCCAACCCACCCAGACCTTCACCGCAGGCTGGGCCGGCCAGTAGGCCGCCCACAGGGAACCAATCGATCCTTGCCCGATTCGCTTCCACGGTTTAACCGGGCGGCATGGGAAAACGATTGATTCCGCCGGAGGAACCGGCCGAAATTCACGAGGTGCCGCTGCGTGAGGCGCTGGAAGAGCGCTATCTCGCGTACGCGCTCTCCACCATCATGCACCGCGCACTGCCCGATGCCCGCGACGGCCTGAAGCCGGTGCATAGGCGCATCCTCTATGGCATGCGCCTGCTCCGGCTCGATCCGGGCACGGCTTTCAAGAAGTCCGCCAAAATCGTCGGCGACGTGATGGGCTCGTTCCATCCGCACGGCGACCAGGCGATCTACGACGCCATGGTGCGTCTCGCTCAGGATTTCTCCTCGCGCTACCCGCTGGTCGACGGCCAGGGCAATTTCGGCAATATCGACGGCGATAATCCCGCCGCCTATCGCTACACCGAAGCGCGCATGACCGACGTCGCGCGGCTTCTGCTCGACGGCATCGATGAGGACGGGGTCGAATTCCGTCCCAATTACGATGGCCAGTCGAAAGAGCCGATCGTGCTGCCCGGCGGCTTCCCGAACCTGCTCGCCAACGGTGCGCAAGGTATCGCGGTCGGCATGGCGACCTCGATCCCGCCGCACAACGCCGCCGAGCTCTGCGACGCCGCGCTGCATCTGATCGAGAAGCCCGACGCGAAGTCGAAGGCCTTGCTGAAATGGGTCAAGGGGCCGGATTTCCCGACCGGCGGCATCTGCGTCGATTCCAAGCAGGCGATCGCTGAAGCCTACACCACCGGCCGCGGCTCGTTCCGCGTCCGCTCCCGATGGGAGCAGGAAGAGGGCGCGCGCGGCACCTGGGTCGTCGTCGTCACCGAGATTCCCTTTCTGGTGCAGAAGTCGCGGTTGATCGAGAAGATCGCCGAGTTGCTCGACCAGAAGAAGCTGCCGCTGGTCGGCGACATCAGGGACGAGTCGGCCGAAGACGTCCGCATCGTGATCGAGCCGAAGTCGAAGAACGTCGATCCCGCGCTGATGATGGAATCGCTGTTCCGGCTGACCGAGCTCGAAAACAAGATTCCGCTGAACCTGAACGTGCTGATCAAGGGCCGCGTCCCCAAGGTGGTGGGGCTCGCTGAGTGCCTGCGCGAATGGCTTGACCATCTGCGCGACGTGCTGATCCGCCGCACCAACCATCGCAAGGCCGAGATCGAGCGCCGGCTGGAGATTCTTGGCGGCCTGCTGATTGCGTATCTGAACATCGACGAGGTGATCAGGATCATCCGCAACGAAGACGAGCCGAAGCCGGCGCTGATCCAGGCGTTCAAGCTCACCGACGTCCAGGCCGAAGCCATCCTCAACATGCGGCTGCGCAGCCTGCGCAAGCTCGAGGAGATGGAGATCCGCACCGAGGACAAGGATCTGCGCAAGGAGCTGAAGGGGATCGAGGGACTGCTGGCGTCCGAGCCCGAGCAGTGGAAGAAGGTCAGTGAGCAGGTCGCCAAGGTCCGCGACATGTTCGGGCCGAAGACGCCGCTCGGCAAGCGCCGCACCACTTTTGCCGATGCGCCCGAGCACGATCTCGCCGCCATCGAGGAGGCCTTGGTCGAGCGCGAGCCGGTGACCGTCGTCGTCTCGGACAAGGGCTGGATCCGCACCTTGAAGGGCCATGTCGAGGATCTCTCGGGGCTTGCCTTCAAGCAGGACGACAAGCTCGGGTTCGCGTTCTTCGCGGAAACGACCTCGAAGCTGCTGCTGTTCGCCACCAATGGAAAATTCTACTCGCTCGATGTCGCAAAACTTCCGGGCGGCCGCGGTCACGGCGAGCCGATCCGCCAGTTCATCGATCTCGAGCCGGAGGCCGCGCCGGTCACACTGTTCGTCAACAAGGGCGGACGCAAATTCCTGGTCGCGAGCCACGAGGGCCAGGGCTTCGTCGTCAACGAGGACGATTGCGTCGGCACCACCAAGAAGGGCAAGCAGGTCCTCAACGTCGACATGCCGAACGAGGCGCGCACGGTTACCGAGGTGCTCGGCGATACCGTCGCCGTCATCGGCGAGAACCGCAAGATGCTGCTTTTCCCGCTCGACCAGGTGCAGGAGATGCCGCGTGGCCGCGGTGCGCGCCTGCAGAAATACAAGGACGGCGGTCTTTCCGACGTCGCCGTGTTCGACGCCAAGGCGGGCCTGACCTGGAAAGACTCCGCAGGCCGCGAATTCTCCGCGACCATGAAGGAGCTCGCCGAGTGGAAAGGCAACCGCGGTGACGCTGGCCGCCTCGCGCCGAAGGGATTCCCGAAGTCGAACAAGTTCGGCAGGGTGATCGGGTAGGCCGCGGGCCGTCGCCATATCGACAGTGTCATGCCCCGCCACCGGGTCTCGCCTTCGGCGAGCCCGATGACAGGCTCCGGCGGGGCATCCAGTACGCCGCGACCTCTCGGCTCAATCATAGCTTTCTCTGGAATACTGGTCGCCCGGTCAAGCCGGGCGATGACAGCGAGGGTGTGGCGCGCAAACGCGCGGCAGATAGCCGTGAGCGCATACGTGTTTCGGCCCCCCGGGCATGAACATTGCTTTTTGTCTGGCGACAAAAACGTCTCCGTCAAAAGGCAAATCCATTCCATGTCCAAACTGAGGGCTTTCATTCCGGCGCTGTTCGCCTTGGCGCTGACCGCGCCGCCCGCGCATGCCGCAGGCAATCTCGTCGCGGTGCTCGAGGCGGAGATCGTCACGCTCGATCCGCATTTCTCCACAGCCTACATTACGCGCACGTTCGGCTACATGGTGTTCGACACGCTGTTCGCGAAGGATTCCAAGGGCGAAATCAAGCCGCAGATGGTGCAGGACTGGAAGGTCTCTGCCGATGGCCTGACCTACAGCTTCACGCTGCGTGATGGCCTGAAATGGCATGACGGCCAGCCGGTCACGGCCGCCGATTGCGTCGCTTCGCTGCGCCGCTGGGGCACCCGCAGTGCGCTCGGCCGCCGCATCTTCGCAATCACGGCCTCGCTCGAGCCCACCGACGCAAAAACCTTCGTGCTGACGCTGAAGGAGCCGTCGGGTCTCGTGATCGACGCGCTCGGCAATCCCGTCAGTCCGGTCGCCTTCATGATGCCCGAGCGCATTGCCAAAACGCCGGGCGACCAGCGCATCACCGAGATCGTCGGCTCCGGCCCGTTCGTCTACAGCAAGGCAGATCACCGCACCGGCGATCGCATGGTCCTGAAGAAATTCGCCGACTACGTGCCGCGTCCCGAGCCTGCCGACTTCCTCGCCGGCGGCAAGCGCGTCAACATCGACACGCTCGAGATCCGCGTCATTCCGGATGGTGCGACCGCAGCCTCCGCGCTGCAGGCCGGCGAGGTCGATTTCATGCAATACGCGCCGTTCGATCTGCTGCCGACCATGGAGAAGAACTCACGGGTCAAACTGGTCAATTTCACTGGCGGCAATATGTTCGCGGGCGCCTATCGCCTCAACGCCGCATCAAAGCCGTTCGACGATCCCGCCATCAGGCGCGTGCTGTGGAAGCTGGTCGATCAGCGCGAGGTGCTGGACGCACTCGGCCTGGACGCCAAATACGCCGCTCCTTGCGCGACATACTTCACTTGCGGCACCACCTATGACAGTAAGGCCGGCACGGAAGCCGCCGCCAAGCCGTCGATCGAAGCAGCGAAGGCCGCGCTGAAGGCGACGAAATACGCCGGCGAGCCTGTTGTCGTGATGGAGGCCAACGATCTCGAAGCCCCGCGCGTCTCGGCGCAGGTGCTGGCCGAGCGGCTGAAGCAGGCCGGTTTCACCGTCGATCTCCAGGTGATGGACTGGGCGAGCGTGCTGGCGCGCCGCGCCAAGAAGGAGGGCTGGAGCGTCTATGGCGTTCACGCCGGCGGCTTCGACCTCGGCTCGCCCTTGACCAACGTCATGGTCGCCTTCAACTGCGCCGACTTCACGGGATGGCAATGCGATGCGCGCATCACGCCGCTGATGGAAGCCTTTGCCAAGGCGCCCGCCGAGGAGGATCGCAAGAAGATCGCAGGCGAGATCCAGACCGTCATGTACGATCAGGCACCCGCAATACCGTGGGGCCAGTTCGCCCAGCCGGCCGCCTCTCGCGCGACCTTGCGCGGTCTGATACCGTCGGCCATCCCGGTGTTCTGGAACGTTGAGAAGTAGCGCGATGTACGATGTCATTGTTGTCGGCGGCGGCTCCGCCGGCGCTGCTGGTGCGGCACGGCTCTCGGAAGATCCCGCGCGGCGCGTCCTGCTGCTCGAGGCGGGTCTGGACTGGCGCGCCGACGAGGCGCCCTGGGAAGTGATGACGCCAAATCCCATCCCGATCATCCACAAGCGCGAGTACCAGGAGAAATGGCAATGGCCGGATCTTCTGACGCGCCGTGTGGCCGGCCAGGAGCCGCGCTTCTACTGGCGCGGCAAGGGGCTCGGCGGCTCGTCGATGATGAACGGCCAGATCGCCATCCGCGGCGTCGCCGCTGCGTTCGACGAATGGGCCGCCAATGGCTGCACCGGCTGGTCGGCGAAGGACGTGATGCCGTTGTTCTCGGTGATCGAGGATGATCTGGAATTCGGCGACGCCGCCGGCCACGGACGCGGCGGACCGCTGCCGGTCTATCGCGCGCCGCCGGACAAATGGGGACCGATCGATCGCGGCTTGCGCGATGCGGCGCTGGCGAGCGGCCATCCCTGGTGCGCCGACGTCAACGGCCCGGACGGCGAGGGCGTCGCCTGCTATCCCATCAACAGCCGCGACAGCCGCCGCATCACGACTAACGAGGGTTATCTGGAGCCCGCGCGGGGCCGCGCCAATCTGGAAATTCGCGGGCATGCGCTGGTCGACCGCGTGCTGATCAGCGACGGCCGGGCGACCGGCCTTCGCGTTCACATCGAGGGGCAGGGCACCAGCGAGATCAGCGCGCGCCAGATCGTGCTGTGCGCCGGCGCCATCCACAGTCCGGCAATCCTGCTGCGCTCGGGCATTGGACCTGCGGATGAGCTGAAGGCGATGGGGATCGCGGTCGAGCGCGACCTGCCGGTCGGTCGGCACTTCTTCGACCACCCGCTGTTTCGCGCCACGATCCAGCTCCACGAAAATCTGCGGCCCACAGATCCCGACACCCGCCACACCAATTGCTGCGTGACCTATTCGTCGGGCCTCGCCGACGGAGGCAAGCGCGACATGATCATGATCGCTTTCAATCATCGCGGCATCGGCGTGCCGGGGGCCATCGGCGCCGGGCTGTTCAACGCGTATTCGCGTGGCACGCTCAAGCTGGCCTCGACCGACCCCGCGATCGATCCTGTCGTCGAGGAGAACATGCTGGCCGATCCCCGCGACATGCTGCGCATGATGGATGCGGTGAAGCGGCTAGCCGTGATCACCGCCCAGCCGGCGCTATCAGGCATCACCGATTGGATCCGGCTCGCCGACACCGATCTGACGCTGCAGCAAGCCGCGGCCTTGCCGGATCACGAGCTCGACGCGCTGCTGCGCCGTGAGACCGGCGACATCCAGCACGCCGCCGGCAGCTGCCGCATGACTGGTGTCAACGACGCCGACGGCGTGGTCAACCCTGACGGCACGGTGAAGGGTATCGCGGGCCTGCGCGTCGCCGACGCCTCGATCATGCCGTCGGATTGCCGGGCCAACACCCACTTCACGACGGTGGTGATTGGGGAAGCGATTGCACGGATGATGATGCGGTAGAGCGACAATGACAAACCCACCCACCTCCTCAGAGGACGGTGATGGTGTGGTGGTCGGCTCTCTCCTCGTCATTGCGAGCGAAGCGAAGCATCCAGAATCTTTCCGGGGAGACAATCTGGATTGCTTCGCTCCGCTCGCAATGACGGGGCAAGCGGCGAGGCCGTCGCTCTCCAATTCACATTTCAATCAGCAGACACGCCATCGCCGTCTCGCGGCATGTTGTGCCCGAGGTTTCTTGTCCGTTTCGCGCCACCTTCAAGACAAGGGCGCAGGGAAGGCCGGGCGCCGGCTGGCACCCGCAGGTCCGTGCGCGATAGAAATGCACACGGGGTGGACCACAGGTTCGCCGGATCGCCCGGCCTTCCCTGCGCGATGGTTTTAACGTGTCCTTCGTGCTCTCCCCGGGGAGCGATGCACTATTGCCCCCGTCGCCCTGCAGATGACTGATGCACGTGCCCGGTCGGGCCGCCACATCACCGCAGGACTTGACGCACAGACCCCGGGCGTCAGGACCACACGACTTGTTCGTCCGCGCACGTCCTCGCATGTCGCTTCGAGTGCTGGCGTGTGCTCACACCCGTATCCATGCGAAGACGCTTTCGGCATCGTGTCGTAGGCACGAAAGCCATTGCTCACAGCCGAAGCCGCCCTGCAATGCCGCTCGCGCCCGACGCCGTCGCGTCCATCGCTGCCCAGCCCGCGGTTCGTGACGATCGCGATCCGCCCCTTGTCTCGGGCCAGGGTGTGTCGCTTGTACGTCAAATCCGAATTTCGGTAAAGTGGAATATTTTGCGAGGTGGGCTTGACAGGGAGAGTGGCGTAAGTGGTCGGCTGTTTTGCCCGACGGGCATGCGGGGGCGAGGGTGACGGCTTTCGCCCAAGGCGTGTGCCAAGAGACGCTAGCGTTTGAGGGCAGAGCGGAAGTCGTTCGGCTCGGTCAACGAAACTGTTGAAGTTTGTAGCTAGATCCATCTGCCCACCTCGATGGATCAGCCGGCGGCCTTGCAAAGCCACTGGGAACTTTGCCAAGGCCTCGTCGTTCCCGTGAGCGGGGCGAACGCAGGCAGAAGCTATGAAATGGATGCTGGTGGTTTTGGTAAGCGGCGTCTCGCCCGTCAACACCGATCTTGTGTTCGACAAGTTCAGTGATTGTCTCGCCGCTGAAGAGCAAATGCGACAGCACTACGCTGATGCCTTCGAGGCGTGGGATCGCATGGCTGCGGCAAGGATCGACCGGCGCAGGGACTACAAGAAAGCTCGCGATGTCGAAGCTAAACGACTGCTGAGCAACGTTGGGACGTGTGTCCCGCATGGTGGCGGCGATCAGCAGCCGGTCAATGCTCAGCAGCAGCAACCCCCCGCTACGTCATCGCAGCAGCCGGAAACGAAACCGTCGCCACCGCAGCCGGGGCCACGGAGTTAGCGGCAGCGATGCCGGCTTGTGGTCGATAGCAGCCGCCATGCAACTCTGACGGCTTAGTGACGCCTTCCATTGGCAAACCGGACGCGACGAACCAATGACTCCGCGTCCTAAATCACCCCCGCCAGCCGCAGCGCCACACCAGCCGCGCAGCTGCCGGCCAGCACCGTCAACATCCCCAGCTTGAATCGGAAGATCGCGGTTGCGGCCGCGATCGACAGCACGAGCGCAGGGATATCGACGCTGGTCAGGACCGGCATGTCGAAGGCAAACGGGAAGGTGTGCACCGGCACGGTGTCGCGGAACAGCGTGTGCAGCGCGAACCAGATCGAGAGGTTGAGGATCACGCCGACGACGGCAGCGGTGATGGCACTGAGCGCACCGCCGAGGCCCTTGTTGCCGCGCAGCCGTTCGACGTAAGGGGCGCCTACGAAAATCCAGAGGAAGCAGGGCGTGAAGGTGACCCAGGTCGCGAGCAATCCGCCGAGCGTGGCCGCGAGCATCGGCGACAGGCCGCTGGCGTCGCGGTAGGCGGCCATGAAGCCCACGAACTGAAGCACCATGATCAGCGGGCCCGGCGTGGTCTCGGCCATGCCGAGACCGTCGAGCATCTCGTGCGGCTTGAGCCAGTGATAATGCTCGACCGCCTGCTGGGCGACATAGGCCAGCACTGCGTAGGCGCCGCCGAAGGTGACCAGCGCCATCTTCGAGAAGAACAGCGCGATGTGACTGAAGACATTGTCTTGTCCAACAGCGAGCAACAGCGCGATCACCGGCACCAGCCAGAGCGCAAGCCAGAGCGCGCCGACGCGAATCGCGCGCGCGGTGTTGGGGCGTACATGTTCGGGCACAGCGTCGCCGAGCATGCTGTCGATCACGGCGCTGCTGCCGGCAGAGCCGTGACCGGCCGGCGCGAATTCCGGACGGCCCTGTTTGGCGCCGATATATCCGATGATGCCGGCGGCGATGATGATGACCGGGAAGGGGATCGCGAAGAAGAAAATCGCGACGAAGGCGATCGCGGCGAGCGCGATCATGATGCGGTTCTTCAATGCGCGCTTGCCGACCCGCACCACGGCCTCGACGACGATGGCGAGCACGGCGGCTTTCAAGCCGAAGAACAGCGCCTCCACGAAGCTGACATTGCCGTAGGCGGCGTAGACGTAGCTCAGGCCCATGATGGCGATGATGCCGGGCAGAATGAACAGACCGCCAGCCATCAGCCCGCCGGCGGTGCGATGCATCAGCCAGCCGACATAGGTCGCGAGCTGCTGCGCTTCCGGGCCCGGCAGCAGCATGCAGTAATTGAGCGCGTGGAGGAAACGGGCTTCCGAGATCCAGTTCTTCTCCTCGACCAGGATGCGGTGCATGACCGCGATCTGGCCCGCGGGCCCGCCAAAACTCAGGCAGGCGACACGGAGCCAGACGCGAAACGCTTCACTGAAGCTGACGCCGTGACCGGCATCAGCTCCTGCTTCGATCGTACGCGTATCCATCAAGCCTTCGCCTTGTTGGTCGGCCAGTTGTGGGTCTCAGACGTAGCGTCACGGCACCAGCGATAGAAGGCGTCGTAGAGCAGCATGCCGGCTTCGAGCTGTTCGAGGTCGTCATCATACATCCGCGACAGCCCGAGCGAAGCTGCGAGCAGGCCGGGCGCCTCCGGCGCAAGGTCGGGCCGCCCGGTGTCGGCGCCGCGCACCAGCGTTGCCAGCCGGAGCAGCGCCGGCGCGGCAATCCCGAACTCCTCGATCATCACGTCGAAGGTGCAGAGCTCGCCACGGTGGCTCCAAAACACGTTCTCGATGTCAAAGGGGGCTGCGTTGAAGCGTTGCCCGACGGCCGCCACTTCCGAAGGCGCCACGAACAGGAACACGGCCGTAGGGTCGACGAAGCGGCGGATCAGCCAGGGGCAGGCAATGCGGTCGACCTTGGGCCGCGCCCGCGTGACCCAGACGGTTCGCCCCTTGGCGTCGCGCGGCGGCAGCTTGCGGGTGTCGACCAGCGGCAGTTTTGCCGCCTTCCAGCCTTCGAAGCCGCCCTCCAGCGTCTCGGCTTGCACGCCGAGCTGCCTGAGCCAGGCCGCCGTGCCCTGCGCGAGCTTTTCGCCGCGCAGGCACGAGACGATCGCGGAACGGCCGGCGAAGTTGGCGCCCCAGTCGGGAACATTGTCGTGGCTGAGCTTGATCGAGCCGGGGATCAGCCGCCGGTCGGCGGCAAAATCCTCGTCGGTGCGCACGTCGATCAGGACAGGGGCATTCGCCGTGCCGATCAGCCGTGCCATTTTTTCAGATGATATCGTCGTGTAGGAAGACATGATGCGCCCTCGTAAGAAGAAACGGGACGCGATACTTGGGCATGTCGCCTCGTGGGGAGATCGCTCAAATCCCCATGGCCTTCATTACACCGAAACGGCACCTACCTGTCAATCGGCTCATTCCGGCGATTTTGCCCAGAAGACTCGCAGGCCTATATTAGGGGTCAACGGCCCGGACCTTTCGGAGACTTTGCGATGCATTCCCATTCCATCGAACAATGGACCCATGACCACGCCTTTCTGGGCGACAAGCACGACGAGAACGAGCGGCGCACCTGGCTCGTCGTCGTCCTGACGCTGGTCATGATGGTCGGCGAGATCGTCGCCGGCTCGCTGTTCGGGTCGATGGCACTGCTCGCCGACGGCTGGCACATGGGCACGCATGCGGCGGCGCTGGGGATTGCCGCGTTCGCGTATCGCTTTGCGCGACGACATCTGGGGAGCTCGCACTTCAGCTTCGGCACCGGCAAATTCGGCGATCTTGCCGCCTTCGCCAGCGCGATCATCCTCGGCCTGATCGCGGTCGAGATCGCCTATGAGAGCGTGCTGCGGCTGTTCACGCCGGTGTCGATCGTCTATGGCGAGGCCATCGCGGTCGCCGCCCTCGGTCTGTGCGTCAATCTCGCCAGTGCCTGGCTGCTCCGCGACAGCCATGGTCACCACCATCACGGCCATGCGCATGATGATCACGATGACCATGATCATCATCACCACCATCATCACGACAACAATCTCCGCGCCGCCTATGTCCACGTCATGGCGGACGCAGCAACCTCGGTCCTGGCGATCGCCGCGCTCGTGGTCGCCATGTATTCGGGATGGGCCTGGGCCGATCCGGCGGTCGGCCTGATCGGCAGTGCCGTTATCGCAAGCTGGGCGTTCGGCCTGATCAAGACATCGGGCGCGGTGCTGCTCGACGTGCGCGCCGACGAGAAGCTCGAGCGTGTGATCCGGGCGCGCATGGAGATCGGCGATGATCGCGTTACCGATTTGCATCTGTGGCAGGTCGGTCCCGGCCATTGCGCCGTGCTGGTGTCAGTGGTCTCGGACAAGCCGAAGCAGCCGGCGGTCTACAAGAAGCGGCTCGCCGGGTTGAAGGGGCTGAGCCACGTCACGGTCGAGGTCGAGACCTGCCCGCACTGAAGCGCTCTGCGGGAATTCTGCGAACTGGCCGGGGTTGACCCTCGGTCACAGCCGACAATGGCTGCAAGGGAGGAACGAATGACGCCAAAGATCAAGCTCGCTCTCGCCGCCGCTGCACTCGTTCTGTCCGGCCATGTGGCGCTGGCGCAGTCCGACAAGACCGGTGTCGAAAAGCTCTACGTCCTCAATTGCGGCGAGGGCACCGCCGGCGACATCTCGCGGTGGACGCCCGGCCTCAACGAGGGCAAGACGATGGACTTCGTCGACAGCTGCTATCTCATCAAGCACGCCAAGGGCTGGTTCCTGTGGGACACCGGCATCGCCGATGCAGTCGCCGCGATGCCGAACGGCCTTGCGCCCGCCGATCCCAAGGCCGTGACCTGGCGCCGGCCGAAGACGCTTGCCGCCCAGCTCGAACAGCTCGGCCTCAAGCCCGGTGACGTCAAGATCATGGCGGTCTCGCACACGCATCCCGACCACACCGGCAATGTCGAGCTATTCCCGCAGGCCACGCTCTACGTGCAGAAGGCCGAGTATGACTGGCCCGGCGCCAACAACGAGCCGCGATTCAAGCCGTCACATCCGGTCGAACTGCTTGCGGGCGACAGGGACGTGTTCGGCGACGGCAGCGTGACCATCCTGTCGACGCCCGGCCATACGCCTGGACACCAATCGCTGCTGGTGAAGCTGCCGAAGACCGGCGCAGTGGTGCTGTCGGGCGATGCGGTGCACTTCAAAGACAATTGGGACAACCGCCGTGTGCCCAGCATGAACGCCAACAAGGACCAGAGCACGGCCTCGATGCAGAAGATCGCCGACACGCTCGGCAAGGAGAAGGCGCAGCTCTGGATCAACCACGACAAGTCCCAGCGCGACAGCCAGAAGATGTCGCCGGAGTTTTACGACTGACGCGGCTAGCCTTTCGGTGCAGTCACGGCGGGCGGGCTCGCGTCTGGCGTCTTCTTCGGCTTCAGCGAGCCGGCGTAGAAGGAGATCAGCCAGACCAGGATGATGGCGAGGAGATAGACACCCCAGGCCTGCGGCGGCGTGGTTGCCCAGCGCAGGAGGCCTTTGAATGTGCGGGGCGGGCGGGTGTCTTCGGTCATGCTCCGCTTGTGCGCGAAAGCTCCCGCCGGGTCAATCCGGCCGCGGTTGTGCGCGGATCATGAACAGCGCGGCCAGCGCCGAGAGGCTGAGCGCAGAGGAGACGATCAGCACCTTCGCCCCCATGACGTCGATGAGCAGGCCGAAGGCCAGCGGCGCCACGGCCTGCGCCATCCGTGCCGGCGCGCCGATGATGCCGAGTCGATAGCCGAAATCCTTGGGGCCGAAGATCGACAGCGGCAGCGTGCCGCGCGCGATGGTCAGGATGCCGTTGCCGGAGCCGTGGAACAGCGCAAACGCACTCGCCGCAGCACCGCCGAAGATCGCCACGACCACCGCGCCGATCGGGTGGGTGAGGCAGGCGAGCCGCGTCGACCACAGCGGATGAAAGCGGCTGAGGAATCCCGCCTCCAGAATCCGCGCGGCCACTTGCGCCGGGCCGATCAGCGCACCGGCCGCGATCGCCTCGACCGGCGTCGCGCCTGTGGTCTCCAGGATGCGCGGGAAATGCGCGGCCATCGCGCCGGTGACGGTCCAGACCGCGGCGAAGACGAACGCGAGCAGGATCATGGTGCGGTCGAGCGGCAAATGCGGCTTCGCCGCTGTCGCTGCGGCCTGCCTCGCGCCCTTGATCGTCGGCAGCACGAAGAAATTCAGGGGCAGGCCGATCAGGATATTGGCAGCGGCCCAGGCAAAGCACGTCTCGCGCCAGCCGATATGGGCGAGGCCCCAGGCGGTGAGCGGCCAGCCGACGGTCGATGCAAAGCCCGCCATCAGCGTGATGCCGGTGATCGGCCTGCGCGCCTCGGTGCCGTAGATGCGGCCGAGCGCGGCGAAGGCGGCGTCGTAGAGCCCCATCGCCATGCCGATGCCGAGCACGACCCAGGCCATCGCCATCACCGCCACTGATTGCGAGAGGCCGAGCAGAACGAGACCGGCGGCGATCGTCAGGTTCGACACCGAGAGGACCTGCCGGCCGCCGACCAGATCGATCTGTCGCCCGATGCGTGGCCCGAGCAGCGCAGAGATCACCAGCGAGGCCGAGAACGCGCCAAAGACCCAGTTGGGGGAGATGCCGAGATCGCGCGCCATGGGATCGGCAAGCAGCGCCGGCAGATAGTAGCTCGAGGCCCAGGCCAGGGTCTGCGTGGTACCGAGCGCCAGGATGATCGGAAGCTGGCGCTGGCTCATATCCCCGTATTTCTAATCGGCCGTGTCATCATTCGCATTTGCGCCCGAGGCGGGAGGACGTCAACAGCGTCCGCGACATATGCGACCTGCCGCGGGTGGGAGCCTTGGCCGCGAGCGGGAGCCTTGGCGCCGCAAGCTCCGCGCGCCGCCTTTCGCTCGTCACGAATGCACGGCATAATGGCGCATGCAATTGACCTCGCGCCTTGCGCTGATGAACTGGTTGGCCGGCCAGGGGCTCACGGGCCTGCCCGAACCCGAACTGCTGCGCGGCTTCTGCGAGCGCTGCCGCGCTGAGGGGCTGGAACTTTCGCGTGGGCTTGTCGTCATCGATACGCTGCACCCGATCTACGAGGGGCGCGCCTTCCGCTGGAGCGATACGCCGACCAACGAGAGCGACGTCGTCGAATACGGCTCGACGGCCGAGGGCGACGCGGCCAACAATTGGCGCCGCTCGGTGTTCTATCATTTGCTCGAGCATGGTCACGACGAGATGGTGATCGACCTCGCCGAGGCGCCCTCGCTCGATTTTTCGCAAATCGGTGAGCTCGCTGAAACGGGTCATCGCCATTTCCTGGCCTTTGTGCATCGCTTCGGGGAGACCGGAGCGCTCGGGCAGATGGACTGCCTCTACTCCTCCTGGACAACGCGACGCGACAGCGGCTTCGCCGACGCCGAGCTCGCAGCGCTGCGCGACCTCGTGCCGGTGCTGGGGCTCGCGATCAAGTCGGCGCAGCAGGTCGACATCGCGCGCACGCTCGGCCGCGTCTATCTCGGCCGCGATGCGTCAGAGCAGGTCTTGAGCGGACGTATCTCGCGCGGCGTCACCGAACGCATCAACGCCGTGCTGTGGTATTCGGATCTGCGCGGCTCGACCGGAATCAGCGAGAGCATCGGCCCCGACGAGATCATCCCGTTCCTGAACGACTATGCGCAGGCCGTGATCGATGCCATCCACGACGCCGGCGGCGACGTGCTGAAGCTGATCGGCGACGGCGTGCTCGCGATGTTCACCGGCGAAGACATGGCGTATGCCCGGCGCGCCGCGCTGCGCGCCGAGCATCTATTCCGCAAGAACGTTGCAGCGCTCAATCTGCGGCGGGGCGCCGAGGGCCGTCCCACCACGTCCGCCTATATCGGCCTGCATGTCGGCGAGGTCTTCTACGGCAATATCGGCAGCGAGGACCGGCTCGACTTCACCGTGGTCGGTCCGACCGTGAACGAGGTCAGTCGCATCGCCTCGATGAGCCGTTCGGTCGATCGCGAGCTGCTGGCCTCGGCGGAGTTCTACAAGGGCCTCGATGCCGCCGGCCGCCGCTATCTCGTCTCCACCGGCCGCTACGCGTTGCGCGGCATCGGCCGCGCGCAGGATCTCTACACGCTCGATCCCGAGGTGGATGCGAGCGAGCCGGTGACAGGGAGCTACGAGCGGTATCTGGCGAATTAAATTCCGCGGTGCCCCCCAATGTCGTCCTGGCGAAAGCCAGGACCCATAACCACCGCCTGCAGTTTTGCGAAGACTCATAGTTGGCGATTTTTGCCAAACTGCTCCCTGGGGTAATGGGTCCTGGCTTTCGCCAGGACGACGGCGGAGAAACTGCCTAACACCGCGCCACCACCTCATCGCCCACCATGTCGGGCTGCCGGTCCAGGGCCACCGCGGGCGAGAGCCAGATCACCAGCGCCTGCACGCCGAACACCGCCGCCGCGAGATAAAGGCACGCTTCCGCGCTCCAGAGGCCGCCGACGATCGCACCCAGCGCCGAGCCGACCGGGCGGGCGCCGTAGCTCATGATGTTGATGGCGGAAACGCGGCCGAGCAGGCGAGGCGGCGTCACCGACTGGCGCAGCGTTGTGGTCGAGATCACCCACAGGATCGGCCCGACGCCGAGCAGGAAGAAGCTCAAGGCGGCAAGCCAGGGGGAGGGGACCAGCACCGTCAGCGCCATCACCATTGCGGCGACGAAGCCGGTGACGGGGCCAAGGCCGACCACCGTGCCGAACGCGACGCGCTTCATCACGCGCGTGGCAAACAGCGCGCCGATCACCATGCCGACACCGTACATCGTCAGCACGGTGCCGACGCCGACCGCGTTTAGGCCGAGGTGACGTACGGCGTAGGGCACGAACACCGCGATCTGCAGGAACCATCCGGTGTTGAAGATGAACTGGGTGATGAAGACCGGCCGCAGCAGCGGATGATGAAACACGAAGGCCGCGCCCTCGCGGATGTCCTGGAGCGGATGCCGCCGTGGCGCCGGCGTGCGGGCGGGCTCGTAGATGCCGGAGAGCAGCACGACGGCGATAGCCGAGAGCGCGGCCGCGAAGCCGAAGGCCGGGCTCGCGCCCCACCACCCCACCAGCGCGCCACCAAGCGCAGGCCCGCTGGCGAAGGCGATGGTGCGTGCGAGCTCGATCCGCGCATTGGCCGCCGGCAACAGGTCCGAACTCACCAGCGAGGGCACCAGTGCCGGCGCGGCCACGCTGTAGACGACGGTGCCGCACACGGCGGCAAAGCCGAGCAGCGCCAGCAGCGGCAGGTTGAGCGCGCCGAGCGCGAGCAGCAGCACGATCGCTGCAAGGGCCGCGGCCCGCAGCGCCTCGGCGCCCGCCATCAGCGAACGGCGGGAGATGCGGTCGGCCAGCAGGCCGGCCGGGATGGCGAACAGGACGAAGGGTAGGGTCAGAGCGGTCTGGAGCAGGCCGGTCTGGCCTTCGGCGACGCCGAGCGTCAGCACCGCGACGATGGGGGCCGCGGCCAGCGCGATCTGTTCGGCCGACTGTGCCGCCAGGTTCGACCAGGCGAGGCGGTTGAATGTCTCGGGGAGGCGAAGCGGATTTGACATGGCTCATTTCCTGCAAGTCGGGTTGGCGCCACTATCCGCCTCCGACCACGGCCAAACCCACCCGCTTCCCGACAGGGCGGCACATAGCGGCCGCCGAGGACCGATGCGGCTAGATGCAGTTGCAAATGAGTTGCAATAAGGCTCGACTTCGGTATTCTCGACCCATGGATGCTCGCTCTCCCGATCTGACCCGAGACGCCGCCGGCTGGCGCAATGATGCGCCTGCGACCAAGAGCCTTGCCGAGGTGAATGCCTCGGTCGCCCTCCCCATCGCGGGGGTGTGGTGGCGGCGCCTGCTCGCTTTCGTCGGCCCGGGCTATCTGGTGTCGGTCGGCTACATGGACCCCGGCAACTGGGCGACCGACCTCGCTGGCGGCTCGAAGTTCGGTTACACGCTGCTCTCGGTCATCCTGCTGTCGAACCTGATGGCGATCCTGCTCCAGTCGCTGGCAGCGCGGCTCGGCATCGTCACCGACCGAGATCTCGCGCAGGCCTGCCGTGCGACCTATTCGCCGGCCGTGAATTTCCTGCTCTGGATCGCCTGCGAGGCGGCGATCATCGCCTGCGATCTCGCCGAGGTGATCGGCACGGCAATTGCGCTAAAACTCCTGTTCGGCATTCCCCTGATCGGCGGCGCGCTGATCGCTGCGCTGGATGCCTTTTTGCTGCTCATCCTGATGAACCGTGGCTTCCGTTTCCTCGAGGCCTTCGTCATCGCACTGCTCGTCGTGATCGCTGTCTGCTTCACGGTCCAGCTTGCCGCGGCAGCACCGCCGGTGGCCGAGATGCTGAGGGGATTCGTGCCGAAGACCGAGATCTTCACCAATCCCGAGATGCTCTACATCGCAATCGGCATCATCGGCGCCACTGTGATGCCGCATAATCTCTATCTGCACTCCTCGATCGTGCAGACCCGCGCCTATGAGCGCAACGACACCGGCCGGCGCGAGGCGATCAAATGGGCGACGACGGACTCGACCGTCGCCCTGATGCTGGCGCTGTTCATCAATGCCGCGATCCTGGTCGTGGCTGCCGCAACCTTCCACAAGAGCGGCCATTCTGACGTGGCCGAGATCGGCCAGGCCTTCGAGCTGCTGTCTCCGCTGCTCGGCCTCGGCATCGCCTCGACGCTGTTCGCGGTGGCGCTGCTCGCCTCGGGCCTCAATTCAACGGTGACGGCGACGCTCGCCGGACAGATCGTGATGGAAGGCTTTCTCGACCTGCGCCTGCCGAGCTGGGCGCGCCGGTTGCTGACGCGCGGCATCGCGATCGTTCCCGTGATCGTCGTCACCGCGATCTACGGCGAGCGCGGCACGGCTGATCTGCTGGTGTTCAGCCAGGTCGTGCTGTCGATGCAATTGCCCTTCGCCGTCATCCCGCTGGTCCGCTTCGTCTCCGACCGCCGCAAGATGGGCAAGTTCGTCATCCCGGCGTGGGTCGCGGCGATCGCGTGGATCGTTGCCGGCATCATCGTGGTTTTGAACTTGAAGCTGCTGGCGGATACGCTGTTCGGGTGAACACATCGCGGCTGTCGTCGTCCGGCTGGACCGGACGACCCAGTATTCCAGAGACGGTTGTGATTGACCCGAGAAGCCGCGGCGTACTGGATGCCCCGCTTTCGCGGCACGACGGAGAGCTAATCCTGCGGCTCGGACGCCGCGTCGCCTTGCGCGTCGATGCGCAGCCAGCCTGACGGCGCGAGGCGCTGCTGCGGCAGGAAGCGGGCCTTGTAGTCCATCTTCTTCGAGCCTTCGATCCAGTAGCCGAGATAGACGTAAGGCAGTCCTTGCCGGCGGGCGCGGGCGATGTGGTCGAGGATCATGAAGGTGCCCATCGAGCGGCTGACTTCGCCCGGCTCGAAGAACGAATAGACCATCGACAGGCCGTCGCTGAGCACGTCGGTCAGCGCGACCGCGATCAGCTCCTCGCCGCGGCCGGTGATGCCGCTGTCGGGACCACGCTTGCGGTACTCGATGATGCGGGTCTCGACGTGGCTGTCCTCGACCATCATGGCGTAATCGAGCACGGTCATGTCGGCCATGCCGCCATGGCGGTGACGGGAATCGAGATAGGCGCGGAACACCGAATATTGCTCGGAGGTCGGCACCGCGCTGCGCTGCTCGCCGATGATGTCGGCGTTGCGCGCGATCACCTTGCGGAAGTTGCGGGAGGGGCGGAACTCGTTGGCGATCACCCGGACCGAGACGCAGGCGCGACACTGGTCGCAGGCCGGACGGTAGGCGATGGATTGGCTGCGACGGAAGCCGCCATGGGTCAGGAGGTCGTTGAGGTCACCGGCGCGCTCACCTACGAGGTGCGTAAACACCTTGCGCTCGTGTCGGCCCGGCAGATAGGGGCAGGGTGACGGCGCCGTGAGGTAAAATTGTGGGGTGTCGCGCGAGTGCTGGGTCAAGGGACGTCGTGGGCCTCCAAAATGTGCATCAGCATCGCGCTACAAAAGCCCCCGGTCAATCGGTCTACTCGGCAGGTCACATCGGTCAGCATAGCGGGTCCAGGTTGATAGGTTCTTGATCCGGGTTGGTTGATCAGTAGGTCCTTTGATCAGTAGGTTCTGGCGCCCTGAGGCACCGGCGCACGAACGGAATTGTTGATCACGACCGTTCCCAGCACGAAATCCTGCAGCAAGCGCCTGCGGCCGTTGAACAGCCCGACCAGCACCACGAAGGGCGACAGGAACGAAACGGTCACCCAGAACAGCACGGCGTGGGTGGCGCCGAGCACGAAATAGCCGGGCGCGCCGTACCAGGTGCGGAGCTCCAGATCCATCACGCGCATGCCGATGGTCGCGGACGACGGACCGCCGATGCAGGCGCCGTAATAGACGATGGCCCAGATCACGGAGGCAGGCCAGGCCAGCCAGAACAGCGCCCAGCCGATGCCGAGCGTAACCACGCCGAACACCGCGATGAAGAGGTAGCCGAGGATCACCGGCACCGAGATCACGACCATGTCGATCAGGAAGGCGAACACCCGCCGCGTCGCAACGCCCCGGAACAGTTCCGGGTGCAGATAGGGATCATAGGCATGCGGCTGCGCCCCACCGTCATTGCGCCAGGCATTGCCCGAGTCCGAATACGACATGACCGTTCTCCCGAGGGAAACTCCCGTGGCAGGACTCCCGTGGAAAGACATGGGAACAGGTCGTCCGCGCGCCAAGGGTGCCGGCATTAACAAGCCGAAATATTCCGGCAATTCGGGGGCGGCGGAGGCGGGAGGAAAGGGCGCTGACGCCACACCCCTCAGTGTCGTCCTGGCGAAAGCCAGGACCCATTACCCCAAGGAGAAGTTTGGCCAAGACTGGAGGTTGGTACGTTCGCCGGTGTCGATACTGCGTGCTCTCGATAGATCACGCGGTATGGGTCCTGGCTTTCGCCAGGACGACGATGAAGAGACAGATGTGCCCGGCCGCGCCGGGACGACGTTGGGGCTTACCCCTGCGTCCGCAGCTTCTCCGCTGCCTTCGGCGCGAAATAACTCAGCACACCGTCGGCGCCGGCGCGCTTGAAGGCGAGCAGGCTCTCCATCATGGCGCGGTCGCCGTCGAGCCAGCCGTTGTTGGCGGCGGCCGCGATCATCGCGTATTCGCCGGACACTTGGTAGGCGAAGGTCGGCATCGCGAACGTGTCCTTCACGCGGCGGACGACGTCGAGATAGGGCATGCCGGGCTTGACCATCACCATGTCGGCGCCCTCGGCGATGTCGAGCTCGACCTCGCGCAACGCCTCGTCGGTGTTGGCGCTGTCCATCTGATAGGTGCGCTTGTCGCCGGTGAGCGTCTTGGCCGAGCCGATGGCATCGCGGAACGGGCCGTAGAAGGCGGAGGCGTACTTTGCGGCATAGGCCATGATCTGCACGTCGAGCAGACCGGTGCGATCCAGGCCCTCGCGGATCGCGGCGACGCGGCCGTCCATCATGTCGGAGGGCGCGATGATGTCGCACCCGGCTTCGGCCTGCACCAGGGCCTGACGCACCAGCACGGCGACCGTCTCGTCGTTCAGGATCTTGCCGTCGGAGATCAGGCCGTCATGGCCGTGACTGGTGAAGGGATCGAGCGCGACGTCGCAGAGAATGCCGATCTCCGGGAATTCCTTCTTGATTGCGCGCACCGCCTGGCAGACCAGATTGTTCGGGTTGGTGGCTTCCGAGCCCTCCTCGTCGCGCAGGGACGGCTCGGTATAGGGAAACAGCGCGAGGCAGGGGATGGTGAGCTTCATCGCGCGCTCGGCGTCGCGCACGGCCTGGTCGACGCTGAGACGCTCGACACCCGGCATCGAGGCGATCTGCTCGCGCTTGTTGTTGCCGTCGATCAGGAACAGCGGCCAGATCAGATCGTCCGTCGTGAGCACGTTCTCGCGCACCATGCGCCTGGCCCATTCGGCCTTGCGGTTGCGGCGCGGGCGGACGGTCAGATCGAGGGCAGGGGAGGCCCCAGTGCCATCCCGGCGCGAGACCTCGCGCAACTCGATCGGACGTCCGTATTTGATCGCCATTACTCTTCCTCCGGCTGGAATTATTCTTATACCAGCTCGCATGGTTCCCGTCACCGCGGCTTGACCTGCCGCAAAAGATGGCAGCCGATTGATTTTGCGGGGCAAAGCAGCCAGAAGGGGGCATGTCCGAGATCTCCACCCGCGATGCGGCCCGCGACAGCGCCAGGGACGCCGTCCGAGACAATGCCAGAGACAGCGCAATGTCGGTGGCGGCGATCTCGTCGGAGCGGGCTGAGTCCGACGACAATGTCTGGACGCGCCGGCTCGTGCTGTTCCTGCGGGTGATGGCGCTGCTCTCGATCCTCAAGGGCCTCTATCATTGGGCGCAGGTGACGGGCTTCGTCGGCGGCGAGGACGAGGCTTTCGAGAACCAGTCGATGGCCTGGCAGGCCTCGACCATCTACTTCGCCGTGATCGAGCTCGTTGCCGCGGTTGGGCTGTGGCTCGCCACACCCTGGGGCGCGGTGGTGTGGCTGACGACCGTGGTGTCGATGGCGGTGATCGAGCTGATGTTCCCGGGCATCTACGGCGGCAGCCTGGTCGTGGTCGGGGTCGAAGCCTTCATGCTGGCGGCCTATCTCGCACTCGCCTGGATGGCCGCACGCGAACGGCCGCCATAGCAAACTCGATTTCAACGTTCACACACACTCTCTCGTGCCCCGGACGCTGCGCAGCACGCAGTGATGCGCTGCTGAGCCAGGGCCCATCTCTCCACAAGCTCGTTTGTGGCCCCTGGATCCCGGATCTTCGCTCCGCTCGTCCGGGACACGAGGGCGCAGTTGTGCCCGCTTGGTTGACGGTTGGTTGCGTAAAATTCGACGTAAGTTTTCGCTAACCAGCATGTTCCGCCACAGCTCTTACGCGGCCGTTTCGAAACGGGGCGGGGCTGTTCTGGAATGCGACAATCGGGGCGGACGGAGGGTGAACAGGACCTTGCGAGAGTCAACAGACTATTGCGAAAAGTGCTTGTGGCACAGGCTTAATCCGCAATTCACTGTCTTAAATTCATGATCTCTTTATTCTCTTATTTAAGCCGATCTTCAAACGAGCCCCTTAAGTTGCACCTATCAGACGGGACACAAGTTTCGTCGAATGAGTGTCGATAAAAACGACAACAGGGGAAGTGTCATGATGAAAGCCGTCGCAACTGCGGCAGATACCGCAGAGCGCGTCTCCGGCCAGCAGGGTTCGGTGCAGACGCTCTATCTGGAAGCTTTGACTCTGGTGGAGCGGCTGCATCGCCGGCTGCTCGACGTCATCAAGGACGAGTTCGATCGCCGCGGTCGTGCGGACATCAACTCGGTTCAGGCGCTGCTGCTCTACAACATCGGCGACAAGGAGCTGACCGCGGGCGAACTGCGCACGCGCGGTTATTACCTCGGCTCCAACGTCTCCTACAATCTGAAGAAGCTCGTCGAGCTCGGCTTCCTTGACCATCAGCGCTCGCGCGTTGATCGCCGCTCGGTGCGCATCCGCCTGACGCCGCAGGGCCAGGAAGTTCGCCGCATCGTCGACTCGCTCTACCAGAAGCACGTCAAGACGGTCGAGCAGGTCGGCGGCATCTCGGGCGAGGAGTTCTCGACCCTGAACAAGTCGCTGCACCGCCTCGAGCGGTTCTGGACCGACCAGATCCTGTATCGTCTCTGAGCTCTTTCGACGGGATTTGGCCAAGCCGGCCCACAACAAGACCGGCAAGCCTCCCGAACGTGCCTGAGCTTCCCCAAGCGCGCCGGCCCGGCTGTGTCCGGACCGGTGCGTTTTTATTTCGCGGTTGCGAAAAAATTCCCCGACACCAGGGAACGAGTTCCCGGTTCGATGCTTATCTCCTCCGGATCGGAGGCTGACGATGCTGGTCGAGCGTGGCGTTGGGGTGATGAACGTGGAACTCGTGAGCGAGGCCTACGCCATCGCCGCGAACTATCTTCGCCGCTCCGGCGCGATCCGGGACACCCTCGTCACCGACGAACGCCTGCTCGAGATCGTTATCAAGCTGCTCCAGCTCGGCGAATTCAACAAGATCAGGCTGGCCAACAAGGCCATCGTCAGGTTCGAGGCGCAGTCCGAGGCCAAAGCGGTTGCCTGATCTCAACTCCCAAACGCGGCAAGAACCAGAGGGTGCCATGGAAGCTGCCATCGACCGGATCATGCATACCTACGATTTGCTCGCCAACCGCACGTCTGCGGCGAGCGCGGAGGCGCGGGAAAAGGTGACGAACTACCTCAACACGTTGATGGAAGCCGGCGAGAAGGACACCCACAGGTTGACGGTTTGCGGCCTCACCTATCTGCGGCAGCTCGACGGCAGCGTGGACCCCGTGAAGGCGGGGTATACCGGGCTTTAGAGCTCGGCCGGCCAGTCAGACGGTCGCACCGCGCGGCGTTTCGAGCCCAAAGCGGGCCTTTCAGGACATGGACGACCGGATGCCGCCCGGTCGTCCAAATCCTCCAATCCCACCATATCTTGCATAAATCACAGGTCCGACCCGCAAACCCTTGGCCTGTTGCGGGCAATGTGGTAGATCGCGCACGCCGCTTCCGATCGCCACACCAGACCCGCCCGTAGCCCGCCAAAAGGCTGCGGCGGTGGAGATATTCGCAAGATGACCTTCGCCAAAACCGCCTCCGCGCCCGATTCGTTTTTCACCGCCTCGCTCGAGCAGGCTGACCCGGAAATCGCAGCCGCCATCAAGGGCGAGCTCGGCCGCCAGCGTCACGAGGTCGAGCTGATCGCCTCCGAGAACATCGTCAGCCGTGCCGTGCTGGAAGCGCAGGGTTCGGTGATGACCAACAAATATGCGGAAGGCTATCCGGGCGCGCGTTACTACGGCGGTTGTGAGTGGGTCGACGTCGCCGAGAACCTTGCGATCGATCGCGCCAAGAAGCTGTTCGGCGCCAACTTTGCCAACGTGCAGCCGAACTCCGGCAGCCAGATGAACCAGGCGGTGTTTCTGGCGCTGCTCCAGCCCGGCGACACCTTCATGGGCCTCGATCTTGCGGCCGGCGGCCATCTCACCCACGGCTCCCCCGTCAACATGAGTGGCAAGTGGTTCAAGGCCGCGCACTACACCGTGCGCCGCGAGGACCAGATCATCGACATGGACGCGGTCGCCAAGCAGGCGGAGGAGGTCAAGCCGAAGCTGATCGTGGCCGGCGGCTCGGCTTATTCGCGCGCCTGGGACTTCAAGCGCTTCCGCGAGATCGCGGACAGCGTCGGCGCGTACCTGCTGGTCGACATGGCGCACTTCGCTGGTCTCGTCGCCGGCGGCGTGCATGCTTCGCCCGTGCCTCACGCGCACATCACCACCACCACGACCCACAAATCGCTGCGCGGTCCGCGCGGCGGCCTGATGCTGTGGAATGACGAGGCGCTGACCAAGAAATTCAACTCGGCGATCTTCCCGGGCCTGCAGGGCGGCCCCCTGATGCATGTGATCGCGGCGAAGGCAGTCGCCTTTGCCGAGGCGCTGCGGCCGGACTTCAAGGTCTATGCCAAGAACGTCGTCGAGAACGCCAAGGCGCTGGCCGAAGCGATGAAGAGCCACGGGTTCGACATTGTCTCAGGCGGCACCGATAACCATCTGATGCTCGTCGACCTCAGGCCGAAGGGCCTGAAGGGCAACGCCTCGGAGAAGGCGCTGGTTCGCGCCGCCATCACCTGCAACAAGAACGGCATTCCTTTCGACCCCGAGTCGCCGTTTGTCACCTCCGGTATTCGTCTGGGGACGCCAGCGGCGACCACCCGCGGTTTCGGCGTCGCTGAATTCCAGCAGGTCGCCAGCATGATCGCCGAAGTCCTCAACGCGATCGCGCAATCTTCCGACGGCAAGGCGCCGCTGGTGGAAGCCGCGATCAAGGAACGGGTCAAGGCGCTCACCGACCGTTTCCCGATCTATCAGTAAGGCTCAAGAAAACCGGTCAAGGTCAACGGATGCGCTGCCCGAACTGCAACAGTCTCGATACGCAGGTGAAGGACTCGCGTCCGACCGAGGACTCTTCCGTGATCCGCAGGCGGCGCGTGTGCGTCGCCTGCAATTTCCGCTTCACCACCTTCGAGCGCGTGCAGCTGCGCGAGCTCACGGTGATCAAGCGCAACGGCCGCCGCGTTCCGTTCGACCGCGACAAGCTGATGCGCTCGGTGTCGATCAGCTTGCGCAAGCGGCAGGTCGAGCCGGAAAGGGTGGAGAAGATGGTCTCCACCATCGTGCGCGAGCTCGAGACCGGGGGCGAAGCCGAAATCTCCTCCGAAGTGATCGGCGAGACCGTGATGGAGCATCTGCGCACGCTCGACGACGTCGCCTATGTCCGCTTCGCCTCGGTCTACCGCAATTTCCGCGAAGCCAAGGATTTCGCCGACGTGCTCGGTGAGCTCTCCGGTGAGGAGGAAGCGCGGCTCGCCGCGATCCGCAAATGATCTTCCGCATTCTGAAGAATCATTTGTTGCTATAAGCTATTGTTTTAATTTAGTTTTTTGAGGTGGCCAAAATGAGTGGCCCCCACGGTGGCCCCCAAAGGAGCCGGATAAAAGCGGAGAGTTTCGGACAAAAACAAACCGCCCTGAGGGGCGGCTTTTTCGTTGGCGCTCGTGCGGGCCGATCACTTGCCGGACTTCCACGGCTTCAGCTCGCGGTCGTTCATGACGTCGATGCTGTCGAGGTCGATCAGCGTTTTGCGCCCGCGCTTGTAAGCGATGATCGCGTTGGCGTTGATCTTCTCATAGAGCGTGGTGTGGCCCATCTTGGCGTAGGCACATGCCTCCTTGACCGTCGCCAACCGACGCGGCTGGCTGAAAACGGCCTTCTTCTGACCGCCGTACTTTTTCTGTTTGTCACGGCGCGCCATCTTGAATACTATAGTCTGTAGCACTTTAGTCTTCAAGTTCAGATGATGGCGGGGTGGCCAGCCCCAACATCACGTTAGGAAAAATCATCTCCGGTCTAAGGCAGTCAGCTGGACTGTCCCAAGAGGAGCTTGCGGAACGCGCAGGCATCCATAGGACCTATGTGAGCCAGATAGAACGCGGTCTGAAATCTCCGACGATCGTTATGCTTTTGAAGCTGTCGAAAGCGCTGGAGACACCCCCCAGCAAGATTATGCGTCAATTGGAAGAGCAAGTAGTTGGGTAACCCCGTGTCCCATACAGCGAAAGCCGAACGGCGCAGGACGAGAGAAAGCTGAGTATCGATTTAAGATCGACGCCTATGGACGGTCATCCGGCCGTGGCTCGCTCGCGGGATTCCTTGCATTTTCCCAAGGATTTACCTATAGTATCGGCGTGACGCCGCACCAGTGGTCAGACCGGTGCAGCGCCACGCCTACACTATGGTGGTTGCATAACAACCTCCTTATCGGGGCTTACCGTGACCGCCCCGTTTCGCGCCGCATAGCTACTCGGGGTTCCCACCCTTTCGCTTCCCCTCTGCACCAGTGCCACGGCCTCATGCAGACGGATTGGTACCGGCGGGCTCAGCCCGCCGTTTTCTTTTCCCACGGTAAGACGAGGGCTTCTTGGGACGGCCTCGTTTCAGCGCGGATGTTGTCCGCGTTGCGAATGTTGTCCGGTAGGCCAGCCTTATTGGCTACGAGCCGCCATTTGCGCCGAAACTCATTTGGCGAATAGGGACGGTCGTTGGCCTCGCAGATGATCATCGGACCCGATGTCGGTACGGCCGGAAGCTTTTCGAGTTCTTCCAGCACCATCGGCAACCTGGTTATGTCTACTTCATGCGGAATCTTCCGCTTGACCTTGTCTACCGTGGTGAAGCGCAAAATCAGCTTGTCATCCACGTCGGTCCAACGCAGCCCGCGAACCCACTTCTCGTTGCCCCAAACAATCGTTGAGGGCATCGGATCTGAAAGCGGAATCCACTCGCCGATTACATCGACCTGACGCAGCCTCAGTTCAAACTGGAGAGCCTGCGCTAGTGCGATCGAAGGCCACCCAATGTCATGGGCCTTCCGGCGTAAAGCCGTCGCGTACTCGGCCGTCATCGGCACCTGACGCCCCGCCGCTGCGGGGAAGCGTAGCGTACGCATGATATGGGCGAACGGGATGCAGCGGGTGTCACCCAAGATAGTTGCGCCGAAGCCGGACAGAAGCCGCAGCTTAGCTGCCAGAGCATGACCCATGGCAATCTTACCGCCATCAGCCCACTGGTTGTATAGGCCCATGATGCGATCGGCCGTAAGGCTCTCGATGGCATAGTTCCCGAAGTCAGCCACGATCTTGTTCAGATTGCCGTCGTAGCCGTTCCGGACCCTATGCTTGAGCTGGAAATAGGGTGAGCGCTGATCAGTCCGATAGCACTGCACAAGCCCTGCAAGAGTCCCATCAAAGGACTGCGGGCGTATCGTAGGTGCAGACATAGCCGCTGTTAGCTGCGCCGAAGGGCCGGGAAGTCCGAGTTCGCGGGCCAGCGCTTTGAACTGCACAATCTTCTCCAGCCGCGCCCGGAGGGCAGCTTCTTCCTCTTCGAGAGAGGCAAAGATGGGCAGAGATTCGCGTTCCATGGTTCCAGCTTATAGGCCGGCAACCATGGTCTGGTCAAGAGTGGGGACAAGAGCGCTGAGCCCATCCTTCGGGCCTTTGGTGTCAAGTATTATAATCGCCATTCGGATCATGAGGATGTTGCGACAAGCCGAAGTTACAGCACGCATGGCCCTTGCTGAATCGGACCCGGTTAAGGCCGAAGCCCTCCACGTCCTCGCTCTCAAGTACTTCGACAAAGCGGACAGGCTGCGGGCAGAGCAGAGAACGCCGTTACGCGACCCGAGTAGGCCACCGGACGAAATCCAGACGCAAGTGGCCCCCGCGCTGCCAACTGAGACCCCGCCAGATCGGCCCGGAAGTTTATGGTACCAAGGGGGTAAATAGAAGCGACATGGAACATTTGGCCCGCAAGCGAATTGTTCTAGCCTGTGGATATAGCTCGGAGAACATGGTATAAGTAATTGGAATTACTGTGCTTTATTCTCTTGTTGATTTGTTAGTTCGCGCTAGTTATATAGGTCTCGGCCACGGTTCAACGTGATCGTGTCCAGTTCCGGAGCCCGCGCATTCAGTTGCGCGGGCTTCCGCGTATCTGGGGCAGGGAATGTATATCGCCTTTCTCGACGAGTTTGGCCACATTGGTCCGTTTGTTGGCCGCTCCGACAGGAAATACAACCAAAGTCCAGTGTTCGGGCTTGCTGGCTTTTTGTTGCCCCACGGGAACGTGCGATCATTCGCGACTTGGTTTCTCCAATACAAAAATCAACTATTGGATGCGGACCTAGAGGCGAGCGGTAATCATCCTGCGACATGGGAAAAAAAGGGCACAGAACTCTTCACCACCAGAAACATACGGCAATACAAGGCCCTCAAGTCGGCAGGTTCTCGAATCGTCAATCAGATCTACAAGCGCGACGGGCGTCTTTTTTATTACGGTCGGCACAAATACCAGACACCGGACAAATCAAAAGCCAGTGGCCTCTATTCGACCGTCTTGGCTCATTCGGTTCGCAATATTGATCGTTTTTGCGAGCAGCAAAACGAGCAATTTATGATGATCTTGGATCAACATTCGGATCGCATTAAACTGCTCGAAACAGCAGCCAAAACCATGTTCGGAAGCGATCCCGCTAGAAACTTAATCGAACCGCCGTTTCAAGTGGAAAGCCACCTCTACCAAACCATTCAAGCGGCGGACTGGTTAGCTACTTGGATTGGTCGGCTGATGGCGCACAGGGTCTTACCCAGTCAGTATGGCGATTGGCACTGGGCCGAAACTCACATTGGCACCAAGGTCGATGCGTACTCAACGCACAGCAGCCTTTGGAAACCGCGACCGCTGCCGCAACAAACCGTGGTGGTAACGACCGCAACGGTCGCCGTCGTGAAAACGACCAAAACGCTCACCTGGGGGAAGCCAAGAAAGTAAGTTGGCCTACTTTGAAATCCCGAGTGGCCTATTTCGGCCAGTACCCCCATTTGCTCTTTCACCAAGTGGGGCGCTCTGCTGGCTTAATCCCTGCCAATATCGTTTCGTCCGCGTTTATAGGACTATGGCTTGCCGGAAACGTAGACAAGCCAAGGCCGATTGCCGATTTTATTGCCGCTAACTTAGAAGGCTAACGATGTTGCAGAGCGAAGGCCAAGATCGGACGACCCGGAGCAATCGAAAGCCTGCATTGACAGGGCTAAGGAGATCGGCGCGGACGAAGATATTGGTGGCAACGACCAACCAACGTCCGAAGCGTCCTAAGCAGAAACACAATTCCACCTCTTATAAGATGCAAAATTGGGGCCGATGAAGTGGTCTTCCGAATGATCGAAAGCATCCTGGAGGATCAATTCGCGCAGAAGGCGCGCGAGTCCAGGGATGCCGACCGGCGCTTCATGGAGCTTGCGCTGGCGCTCGGCAGGCGCGGGCAGGGACGTACCTGGCCCAATCCCGCCGTCGGCGCCGTCATCGTCAAGGACGGCGTGATCGTCGGCCGCGGCTGGACCCAACCGGGGGGACGACCGCATGGTGAGCCTGAAGCGCTGCGGCGCGCGGGCGAGGGCGCGCGCGGCGCCACGCTCTACGTCACGCTGGAGCCGTGCTCGCATTTCGGCAAGTCGCCACCGTGCGCCGACGCCGTGATCGCCGCCGGCATCAAGCGGGTGGTGGCCGCGATCGAGGATCCCAATCCGGAAGTCGCGGGTCAGGGCCATGCACGCCTGCGTGCCGCCGGCATCACGGTGGATGTGGGTCTGTGCGCGCGCGAAGCCGCCTTCGATCATGCCGGGCATTTCCGTCGCATCAGGGATCACCGCCCGCATGTGATCCTGAAGCTCGCGGTCTCGCCCGACGGCAAGATCGGCGCGGCCGGCGGCAAGCCGGTCGCGATCACCGGCGAGGCGGCGCGCAACCGGGTGCATCTCCTGCGCGCCTCGAGCGACGCCATCCTGGTCGGCATCGGCACGGTGCTGGCGGACGATCCGCTACTCGACTGCCGCCTGCCGGGCATGGCAGCGCGCTCACCGGTGCGCGTGGTGCTCGATCAGAGCCTGCGCATTCCCGGCGCAAGCAAGCTCGTGGGCTCCGCGCGCGAGATTCCGCTGTGGGTGGTGGGTTCTGAACTGGCGGAGGCCGCGGCCGCCACGCGGCTCGGTGCTGCCGGCGCCCAGGTGATCCGCGTGCCGCCCGGCAACGCCTCGGGACTCGATCTTGCGGCGGTGCTGCATGCATTGGCCGGGAAGGGCATCACGCGGCTGATGGTCGAGGGCGGCAGCCGCGTCGCGGCGTCCTTTATCGCCGCCGACCTCGTTGACGAGATCTGGCTGTTCCGCGGCGCGGAGGCGGTGGGCGCCGACGGGGTGGATGCGCTCGCTGCATTGCCCCTGTCGAAAATCACGCAGTCGCAGGCCTACAAGGTTCATGCTAGCGAGACCTTCGACAAGGATACTCTCACCATCTACGAGCGCGCGTAATGTTCACCGGCATTGTCACCGATATCGGCGAGATCGTCGGCTTTACGCCGACTGCGCAGGGCCAGTTGCACCGGCTGCGCATCGCCTGCCGCTACGACCAGACCACCATTGCGGACGGCGCCTCGATCGCCTGCAACGGCGTCTGCCTGACGGTGGTTGCGTCCGGCGTCGAAGGCGGCAAAGACTCTGCTCAAAGGACCTGGTTCGACGTCGATGCCGCGGCCGAGACGCTGGCGCTAACGACCGCCAAGCACTGGAGGGTCGGCACCAGGCTTAATCTCGAGCGTGCGCTCAAGATCGGCGACGAGCTTGGCGGGCATATCGTCGCCGGCCACGCCGATGGCATCGCGACCCTCGTGAGCCGCGAGGACCTGCCCGACATGGCGCGGTTCGAGCTCTCCACGACGCGGGAGCTGGCGCGGTTCATCGCGACCAAGGGCTCGATCACGCTCGACGGCGTGTCGCTGACGGTTAATACGGTGAAGGACGTGACCTTTTCGGTGCTGATCATCCCGCACACCCTGACAGTCACGACGATCGGCGGCTGGAAGGCGGGGGACGAGGTTAATATCGAGGTCGATCTGATGGCGCGCTACGCGGCGCGACTGACCGAAACGACTGCGTAGCCGTCATTCCGGGATGGTCCGCAGGACCAGACCCGGAATCTCGAGATTCCGGGTTCGATGCTTCGCATCGCGCCGGAATGACAGTTTAAAACTTGGCTTGCCGGCTTGCGGCGACTACAAAACGGCCGACCCAAAATAGACGGATTGAGCAATGGCAGACGCGCGGCGCGCACCCCTGAAGGACCAGACCGACATCTCCGGCGCGCGCGCGCTGATTGTCGAGGCGCGGTTCTACGACGATCTCCAGGACGCGATGCTGGAAGGCGCGGTGGCCGAGCTGAAGGCGGCCGGTCTGACCCACGACGTCATCACGGTTCCCGGCGCACTGGAGATTCCTGCGGCGATCGCCATCGCGATCGATTCCGCGGCCGCCAATGGCAAGCCCTATGACGCCGCGATCGCGCTCGGCTGCGTGATCCGTGGCGACACCATCCATTTCGAGATCGTCTCGCAGGAATCCTCGCGCGCGCTGATGGACCTGGCGGTGGCGCGCAAGCTGCCGCTCGGCAACGGCATCCTCACCGTCAACACCGAGGCGCAGGCCTGGGCGCGGGCGCGCGCCAGCGAGCTGAACAAGGGCGGCGACGCCGCGCGGGCCGCGATTGCGATGCTGCGCATAAAGCGCCGGCTGGCGCGGGCTTGATCATGGCCGATAACAACAAGAAGCCGCCGGTTGGCACGGAGAAGAAGGCGAACCGGCGCGGTGCGGCGCGGCTCGCAGCCGTGCAGGCGCTGTACCAGATGGATATCGGCGGTGCCGGCATCAACGACATTTTTGCGGAGTTCGAGAGCCACTGGCTCGGCAACGAGGTCGAGGGCGACACATATCTCCCGGCGGAAGCGGCGTTCTTCCGCGACGTCGTCTCCGGCGTCGTGCGCGACCAGAAGAAGCTCGATCCGCTGATCGACGAGGCGCTGTCGAAGGGGTGGCCGTTGAAGCGTATCGAAGCGATCCTGCGCGCGGTACTGCGGGCAGGGGCCTACGAATTGGAACACCGCAAGGACGTGCCGGGCCGCGTCGTCGTCTCCGAATATGTCGACGTCGCCAATGCCTTCGTCGACCGCGAGGAGACCGGCATGGTCAACGCGGTGCTCGACCAGATCGGCCGCCAGTTTCGCGGTGACGAGTTCGGGCGGGGGTAGATTGAGGCGCAGGGCGGTGATTTGATGCGATGTGGCTGCCCCGTATTCCGCTGTCATCACCCGCGAAGGCGGGTGCTCCAGTACGCCGCGGCGGTGGTGCTTGAGCAGAGGCGGCTCGGCGTACTGGATCGCCCGGTCAAGCCGGGCGATGACAGCGATGTATGTGGCGGACGCTAATGACCAGCCCGCACAATCCCTCCGCCGAAGACTCCCTCATCGCGCGCTATTTCAAGCCGCTGGCGACTGATCCCGGCGCGTTGGGGCTGGTGGACGATGCCGCCATCCTGCAGGCGCTCGGCAGCGACATCGTCGTCACCACCGACGCGGTGGTCGAGGGCGTGCATTATCTTGCCACCGATCCGCCCGATACCATCGCCCGCAAGGCGCTGCGGGTGAACCTGTCCGATCTCGCTGCCAAGGGGGCCGCGCCGGCCGGCTTCGTGCTGACACTGGCGCTGCGCAGCAGGGAAGACGCCTGGCTCAGGCCGTTCGCGGACGCGCTCGGCGAGGATGCGAAAGCCTTCGCCTGTCCGCTGCTCGGCGGCGACACGGTGTCGACGCCGGGGCCGCAGATGATCTCGATCACCGCCTTTGGCCGCGTGCCGCAGGGGCGGATGGTCGGCCGCACCGGCGCCCAACCGGGCGACCGTATTCTGGTGACGGGAACGATCGGCGACGCCGCGCTTGGCCTCGATGTGCTCAAGGGCGGCGCGGTGGCGAATGCGCTGGCCTCCGATTCGCACGCGCGCGAGACTCTGATCTCGCGCTATCGCGTGCCGCAGCCCCGCAATGCTCTCGCGCAAGGCGTGCGTGAGCATGCGACGGCTGCGATGGATGTCTCCGACGGCCTTGCCGGAGATCTGACCAAGCTCTGTGCGGCGTCAGGCATCTCGGCCACGATCGACGTGACGAGCGTGCCGCTCTCGGCCGCTGCCGCCGGCCTGATCGCACGCAACGTCGTTTCCGTTGAGACGCTGCTGGCCGGGGGGGACGATTACGAGGTGCTGTGTACCGTTCCGGCGGCGCAAGGCGACGCGCTGATTGCCTTGGGGCGGGCGGCAGGCCTTGCCGTCACGGCGATCGGCACGATCGTCGCGGGCCATGAGCGGCCGCGCTTCCTGGACGGGCAGGGCCAGGAGCTGGTCTTGAAGCGGCTGTCCTACAGCCACTTCTAGGAAATGCTCCAAACCGGCGTCCGGGCTGCCAAGACCGGCTAAATACCTGCCGAGATCGGCTTTTCGGCCTTATCTGGCGTTGCACCCTCAATTTGATTTTGGCAAGGTCGTGACCGACTAAGGCCGCGCCTTCGGGCAAGGGGCGGCCTTTTTCAAATCAAGGCGCCGCACCGCACGACGGAAAACAAAAGGCGCCGGGGGTACGTTCATCAAGGATCTGAGGCAAAAAATCACATGACAGCATTATGGTTGATTGTGCTCTGCGGAGTGCTTTCCGTCGTCTACGCGATCTGGGCGACGTCTTCGGTGTTGAGCGCGGATGCGGGGTCTCCGCGCATGCAGGAAATCGCGGCAGCGGTGCGCGAAGGCGCACAGGCCTACCTGCGGCGTCAATACACCACGATCGGAATGGTCGGCATCGTCATCTTCGTGCTGCTTGCCTATTTCCTGGGGCTCTATGTCGCGATCGGTTTTGCCATCGGCGCGATCCTGTCGGGGGCGGCCGGGTTCATCGGCATGAACGTCTCGGTCCGCGCCAATGTGCGCACCGCCCAGGCGGCGACGACGTCGCTCGCGGGTGGTCTCGAGCTTGCCTTCAAGGCGGGCGCCATCACCGGCATGCTGGTGGCGGGTCTCGCGCTGCTCGGCGTGACCCTCTATTTCGGCTTCCTGGTCCATTCGCTGAAGCTTGCGCCTGACAGCCGCGTCGTCATCGACGCCATGGTGGCGCTCGGCTTCGGCGCCTCGCTGATCTCGATCTTCGCCCGTCTCGGCGGCGGCATCTTCACCAAGGGTGCGGACGTCGGCGGCGACCTCGTCGGCAAGGTCGAGGCCGGCATTCCCGAGGACGATCCGCGCAACCCGGCCACCATCGCCGACAACGTCGGCGACAATGTCGGCGACTGCGCCGGCATGGCCGCCGACCTGTTCGAAACCTATGCGGTGACCGCGGTCGCCACCATGGTCCTGGCGGCGATCTTCTTCGCCAAGACGCCGATCCTCGCCGACATGATGACGTTGCCGCTCGCCATCGGCGGCATCTGCATCATCACCTCGATTATCGGCACCTTCTTCGTGAAGCTCGGGCCGAGCCAGTCGATCATGGGCGCGCTTTACAAGGGTCTGATCGCAACCGGCGTCCTGTCGCTGGTCGGCATCGCCGGCGTGATCTATTACCTGATCGGCTTCGGCAAGCTCGCCGGCGTCGACTATACCGGCATGGCGCTGTTCGAGTGCGGCGTGGTCGGCCTCGCCGTCACCGCGCTGATCATCTGGATCACCGAATACTACACCGGCACCGACTATCGTCCCGTGAAGTCGATCGCCCAGGCCTCGGTGACCGGCCACGGCACCAACGTGATCCAGGGCCTCGCCATCTCGATGGAGTCGACCGCGCTGCCCGCGCTCGTCATCATCGCCGGCATCCTGGTCACCCACAGCCTCGCCGGCCTGTTCGGCATCGCGATCGCGACCGCCACGATGCTGGCCCTCGCCGGCATGGTCGTCGCGCTCGACGCGTTCGGTCCGGTCACCGACAACGCCGGCGGTATTGCCGAGATGGCGGGCCTGCCGAAGGAGGTTCGCAAGTCGACCGACGCGCTCGATGCGGTCGGCAACACCACCAAGGCGGTGACCAAGGGTTACGCGATCGGCTCCGCCGGTCTCGGCGCGCTGGTGCTGTTCGCGGCCTACAACGAGGATCTCAAGTTCTTCATTGCGGACTCCGCGCACCACGCCTACTTCGCCGGCGTCAAACCGGACTTCTCGCTCAACAACCCCTACGTCGTGGTGGGCCTGTTGTTCGGCGGTCTCTTGCCGTATCTGTTCGGCGCGATGGGCATGACGGCCGTGGGCCGCGCGGCGAGCGCGATCGTCGAGGAGGTCCGCCGACAATTCCGCGAGAAGCCGGGCATCATGCAAGGCACCGACAAGCCGGATTACGGCAAGGCGGTCGACCTTTTGACCAAGGCGGCGATCAAGGAAATGATCATCCCCTCGCTGCTTCCGGTGCTGTCACCGATCTTCGTCTACTTCGTGATCTATGCGATCGCGGGGGGCGGGGCGGCCGGCAAGTCGGCGGCGTTCTCGGCCGTGGGCGCGATGCTGCTCGGCGTGATCGTGACGGGCCTGTTCGTCGCGATCTCCATGACCTCGGGCGGCGGCGCCTGGGACAACGCCAAGAAGTACATCGAGGACGGTCATTTCGGCGGCAAGGGCAGTGACGCCCACAAGGCGGCCGTGACCGGCGACACCGTCGGCGATCCCTACAAGGACACGGCCGGACCGGCGGTGAACCCGATGATCAAGATCACGAACATCGTTGCCTTGCTGCTGCTGGCGGTGCTCGCGCACTGAACCAGAGGCAGCTTTCCTGCGACAAACCCGCGGTGCAAGCCGCGGGTTTTTTGTTATCCGCTTTGCGGAGACCGTCGCCATGAAGTTCGAGACGACCAGATGTATCCGGTGCGGCTGCGACATGTTGGCGGCCGACAGTGTCTGTCCAGCTTGCGGCAAGGCGCAAAGAGGCTCCCGGCAATCCGGGCCTCGCACAATGTTGGCAGTCGCGCTGGCGGCGGCCGTGCTCCTCGCCTTCAACTGGTTCAAATCCCCTGCGCCACAAGCAGGGCCTACTGCACGTCCATCTGCAGGCCTTCCTTCTGGATGATGCCGGCGAACTTCTTCGTCTCGGCGTCCACGAAGGCGGCAAATTGGTCGGGCGTGCCGTAATCGGCGCGGGCGCCCATGGCGGCGATGTTCTTCTTGATGTCGTCGCGTTCGAGCATCGCCTTTACTTGCAGGTTGAGCGCTTCGAGAACGGCGGGCTGCACGCCCTTCGGCAGGAACACGGAGAACCACGACGACACGTCGAACGCCGCAAGCTCTGGCGCGCTCTCGCGCATGGTCGGCAGGTTCGGCGCGAGATCGCTGCGCTCGGTCGTGGTGACGCAGAGGCCGGTGAGGGTGCCGTTCTGCACCTGCGGCAGGCTCGGATAGAGATTGTCGAACAGGATCTGGATGTCGCCGGCGAGCGCCGCCTGGAGCGCGGGACCGGCGCCGCGGAACGGGATGTGCGTCATCTTCAGGCCGGTGAGCTGCAGGAACCAGGCGCCGGTGAGATGAGGGCTCTGGCCGACGCCGGAGGAGGCGTAGCTGAGCTTGTCCGGATTGGCCTTGAGATAGGCGACCAGCTCGGCGATCGACTTGATGCCGGTCTTGGGATGCGCCGAGACGATGTTCGGGATCCGGATCATGTTGGAGACCGGCTGGAGCTGGTCCGGCTTGTAAGTGAGGTTCTTGAAGATGCTGTAGGCGATCGCGTTCGGGCCGGGATTGCCGATCAGGATGGTGTGGCCGTCCGGCTTGGCGCGGACCACCTCGGCCGTGCCGATCGTCCCGCCGCCGCCGGAGCGGTTTTCCACCACGGCCGATTGGCCCCAGGCGGTCTGCAGATGCGCCGCCAGAAGCCGACCCATCACGTCGGTCGAACCGCCGGCGGCAGCCGGCACGACGAGGCGGACGTTTTCGGTGGGCTTCCAGTCCGCCAGGCTCGATCGCGGCAGGATTGCTGCGGCCGAGATGGCGGCAGCACCGGTGAGCACGCGACGGCGGGACAGCAATTGATTGGGCACGAATCCACTCCCTGGGTCTTGTTTTGCGGGGAGCGTATGGAACCGGACGCGCAACGGCAAGCCGCACGAGGCCGCAGGCTGAAGGCTCAGTTAAAGCTGAGCAGTTTGAAGATCGGCGTAAGGTAGCTCATCTCCTGGCCCGACGTCGGTGTGGTCCGGCTGATGAAGTCGAAGATCTTGCCGTCCTGCAGGCCGTAATTCGCAAGCCGGCGCACGCGCCGGTTCTTGTCGAAATACACGGCGATGACGCGCTGGTCGACGACCCTTTGGTTCATGAAGGCGACCATGCGCTCGGAGCGCTGCGAGATGTAATAGAACACCTCGCCGTCGAGGGTTGCGACGGTGGAGGGCGTACCCATCACGATCAGCACCTGGTCCTGGCTCGCGCCGATCGGGATCTGCTCCAGCGCGTTGGGCGGGAGGATGTAACCCTTCTGGAACTGCTCGCCGGTGCAGCCCGCAAGCGCAGCGCCAACCAAGGCCACGGCCGCGAACAGGCGCAAGCCGCGCCAACATGCTTGAAGGCCGCGCGGCTGGTCAGCACGCAGGCTGGTCTGGTTCGTTATCGTCATAGCGGAACTGATTCCGTCCCCTTGCGTCGCGCGAGGCGCTGAAGTACCGGGCGGAGGCTCTGAATGCAACACGCGCGCGCCCGCTTGCGGAAACCACAATGCTTTGGCCGTTCAATCACTTCAGGAAACCCCGCCTAGCCTCGCCGGGCACCATTGAAGCCATCTATGGCATGATCGTGACGCAGGCGCGAGAACCCATATTTTACCGAGACTTGGGCGTGCCGGATAGCGTTAACGGGCGTTTCGATCTGTTGCTGCTGCACCTCTGGCTGCTGCTGCGCCGTCTGCGCACGGTTCAGGGCGCCACCGAGCTGTCGCAGGCGCTGTTCGACCGCTTCTGCGAGGACATGGACGACAATCTGCGCGAGATGGGGATAGGCGACCAGACCGTGCCGAAGCGGATGCGGGCCTTCGGCGAGGCATTTTATGGCCGGGTCCAGGCCTACGATCAGGCCATGGAAAGCGGCGGCGAGGCGCTGGCATCGGCGATCTGCAAGAATATCTTGAATGGGGCCGGCATGGACCAGGCGCAGCGGCTCGCGGCCTATGCCAGGGCTGCCGAGGCCGAGCTCGGCCGGACCGGCGAGGCCGCACTGCTGGGTGCGTCCTTCAAGTTTCCTCCAGCGCTTCCTGAGGATGTCACGCCATGACCCGACCGATACCAGCATCCGGGCCCGATCCCTGGCGGGTGCCCGTCATCGTTGCCCAGATCCCGGATACCGGCCTGCATCGCAAGCTCGAGGCCTCGGCCGCCGAGCGGCAGGCCATGGCCGAGACGGCAGGCTTGCGCGAGGTTGTCTCGGTCCAGGCCGACTTCGATGTCGTGCCGAAAAGCGGCAACCGGATCCAGGTTACGGGCCACGTTCGTGCTCGGATCGGCCAGACCTGTGTGGTCACGCTTGACCCGATGGAGAGCGAGATCGACGAGGAGGTGGACCTGATATTTGCCCCCGAGGCCGAGGTCCGCCGCCTGGCCGACCTGATGGAGGAGGGGCAGGACGATCAGGAGCAGGTCGCCGACCCCCCGGAGGCGATCGTCAATGGCATCATCGACCTCGGCCGGCTCGCCACCGACGCCCTGTTTCTGGCGGTCGATCCCTATCCGCGGAAACCGGGGGTGGTGTTTGAGCCCGAGGTCATCGCCCCCGATCCGGAGGACCATCCCTTTGCGGTCCTGAAGGCACTCCAGGACAAGAAGAAAGACCAATAGGTGCCGTCTCCCCCAGAGGACCGCTTTGCTACGGGGCGCGAGGTGTTTGCGATCGTGGTTTGAAAGGTCGAATTATCTGTTTGATTTTGATGTGTTTCTTGTGAATTAGTCCGTCCGCAGCCCGATGCTCCCGGATGCAAAAGGCTGGGGGCAAGAGGTTGTTTCGGGATAACAAAACGCTATTGTCGCGCCCCGGTCCGGGTGCGGCGTGGCGCTTGACCGACCGCCATGTTCGTGGCGGACCCATTTGCGGCCCCGCTCGTTCAAGACCGCACCAGACCAGGTTTCCAGGACTTTTATGCCAAGCAAGGTTCGCATCGCGCTTGACGCCATGGGGGGCGACGCCGGCGCAGCCGTGGTCATCCCAGGCGCCGCCATCTCGCTTGATAGGCATCGCGAGATCGAATTCCTGCTGATCGGGGACCGCGCCAAGATCGAGCCCGAGCTCGACCGCCACCCCGCCCTGAAGGCCGCCTCGAAGATCATTCACACCGATGTCGCGGTCAGCGGCGAGGAAAAGCCGAGCCAGGCGCTGCGGCGCGGCCGCCGGACCTCCTCCATGTGGCTTGCCATCGATGCGGTGAAAAAGGGCGAGGCGGATGTTGCGGTCTCCGCCGGGAATACCGGCGCTTTGATGGCGATGTCGCGCTTCCACCTGCGCACGCTGCCGGGCGTCGACCGTCCGGCCATCGCCGGCATGTGGCCGACCAGGCGCGGCGATTCCGTGGTCCTCGACCTCGGCGCCAGCATCGGCGGCGATACCCACCATCTGGTGTCGCTCGCCATCATGGGCGCAGCGATGGCCAGCGTGTTGTTCAACAAGAAGCGTCCCACGGTCGGCCTGCTCAATATCGGGGTGGAGGAGATCAAAGGGCACGAGGAGATCCGCGAGGCCGGCGAAATCCTGCGCGCCAGGAACCTGCCCGAGCTCGACTATCTCGGCTTCGTCGAGGGCGACGGCATCGGCAAGGGGGTGGCTGACGTCATCGTCACCGAGGGCTACAGCGGCAACATCGCGCTGAAGGCCGCGGAGGGAACCGCGCGGCAGATGGCGGAATTGCTCCGGGACGAGATGAAGCGCAGCTGGCTGTCAAAGCTCGGCTATCTCTTTGCGCGGAACGCCTTCCAGGCCCTGCGAAACAAGATGGATCCGAACAAATCCAACGGCGGCGTGTTGCTGGGATTGAACGGGATCGTGGTCAAGAGCCATGGCGGAATCGCCGCCGAAGGCTTTGCCTATGCGATTGATGTTGGCTATGAGATGGTCAAATTCGATCTCCTCAACAAGATCAATCAGATGCTCAACCGCGAAGGTGGTGCACTCAATTCCGTGCAGGCCGCGCAGGAGGCTGTTTCGTGACTCAAATTCGTTCGGTCGTGCTGGGCTGCGGCTCTTATTTGCCGGAGCAGGTGGTGACCAACGCCCAATTGGCGGCGCGCATCGACACGTCCGACGAGTGGATCGTGCAGCGCACCGGCATTCGCGAGCGGCATATCGCGGCCGAGGGCGAGTTCACCTCGCATCTGGCGCTGAAGGCGGCGCAGGCCGCGCTCGCCGATGCCGGCCTGGACGCGCAGTCGATCGACCTGATCGTGCTCGCGACCTCGACGCCTGACAACACTTTTCCCGCGACCGCGGTCGCGGTGCAGCACGGGCTCGGCATCAATCACGGCGCGGCCTTCGACCTCCAGGCGGTGTGCTCGGGCTTCGTGTTCGCGCTCGCCACCGCCGATAATTTCCTGCGCACGGGCGCCTTCAAGCGCGCGCTGGTGATCGGAGCGGAAACCTTCTCGCGCATCCTCGACTGGACCGATCGCGGTACCTGCGTGCTGTTCGGCGACGGCGCCGGCGCGGTAGTGCTGGAGGCGCAGGAGCAGCCGGGCAATGCCGCCACCGACCGCGGGATCGTGACGACGCATCTGCGCTCCGACGGTCGCCACAAGGCCAAGCTGTTCGTCGACGGCGGCCCGTCCTCGACCCAGACTGTCGGCCATCTGCGCATGGAGGGCCGCGAGGTCTTCAAGCACGCGGTGGGCATGATCACCGACGTGATCGTCGACGCCTTCGAGGCGACCGGGCTCAATGCCGACAGCATCGACTGGTTCGTGCCGCACCAGGCCAACAAGCGAATCATCGACGCGTCCGCGCACAAGCTTCATATCGCGCCGGAGAAGGTGGTGCTGACGGTGGACCTTCACGGCAACACCTCGGCGGCTTCGATCCCGCTGGCGCTGTCGGTGGCGCGCAAGGACGGCCGCATCAAGCGCGGCGACCTGGTTCTGCTCGAAGCCATGGGCGGCGGCTTCACCTGGGGCTCCGCGCTGGTGCGCTGGTAAGCCACAGTCGATAAAATTTTGCCCGAATCAGATCGGATTATCGATGCGCCTGCATTGATGAGGGCTGTTGACCGCCGTATCGTAAGCTCATAATTTCAGACAACAATTGTTCGCCGTGATGTGGGGCAGGGCGATGACCGATCAAAGTAAAACCGTAACGCGTGTCGATCTGTGCGAAGCCGTCTACCAGAAGGTAGGGCTGTCGCGCACGGAATCGTCCGCCTTCGTGGAACTCGTGCTGAAGGAGATCACCGATTGCCTTGAGAAAGGCGAGACGGTGAAGCTGTCCTCGTTCGGCTCCTTCATGGTCCGCAAGAAGGGTCAGCGCATCGGTCGCAACCCCAAGACCGGCACCGAGGTGCCGATCTCGCCCCGCCGGGTCATGGTGTTCAAGCCGTCGGCGATCCTGAAGCAGCGGATCAACGCCCAGCACCGCACCAATGGCGACGCCAGCAAGGCGCAACCCGAGGCGTAATCCGCCTTCCGGATAAGGATTTGGCATTTGGACAAGGCGCCGGATGCGTTCCGAACCATCAGCGAAGTAGCGCAGGAACTCGACATTCCGCAGCACGTGCTGCGGTTCTGGGAGACGCGTTTCTCCCAGATCAAGCCGATGAAGCGCAGCGGCGGCCGCCGCTATTACCGCCCTGACGACGTCGACCTGCTCAAGGGCATCCGCCGTCTGCTCTACGGGGAGGGCTACACCATCCGCGGGGTGCAGCGGATCCTGAAAGAACACGGCGTCAAATCGGTGCAGGGCCTCGCCGACGGCGCGGCCGCGGTCTCGTTCGGCGCCATCGAAGACGCCGTCGGCGCGAGCCTGATGGAGCCCGAGGAGGAGACCGGCGTCCGCGGCGCCCGCGACAGCGACGATGACGACTACCAGGGCGAGGAGGAGGAGGGCATCGACTTCCGCTTCTCCGAGACCGACGACGAGGAAATCCTCACCACCTTCCGCAAGGGCGGCACCCCCGCCGCGCCCGCCGGCCCCAGCGCGATCGACCGGGAGCGTCTCGGACGGGTGCTCGCCGAGCTCATTGCCTGCCGCGAGATGCTGGATCAGGCACTGAAGGACGCCTGAGGCCGGATCTCCCCGGCTTTGGGGCAGTTCCGGGGGCCTTTCGGCAGGGGCAGCAAAATGGTGTCACCTCGCCTTGCGCAAACCGGCGATCCTAGCTAATGGAACGACGTTCGGAGCGTGGCGCAGCCCGGTTAGCGCACTAGTCTGGGAGACTAGGGGTCGGAGGTTCAAATCCTCTCGCTCCGACCATTTTTCAAATCATCTGTCGGGCGGATTGACGGCGGCGTGCAGCCTGCTCCCGCCGCGATGCGCGTGCACCGATCTGGAGCGCGTGGCCGCTTCGGCCTCCGGCAAACCAAAATGCCGAAAACAACCCCATGCACAGTAGCGAAGTCATTGGCGCGATACCGTTTTTCCGAAGCGGTTTGACGCGTCGGGCAAAACAGGTGCATAATGTTATGGTGCCGGCTTGCGGTCGGAAGGATCTAGGCGGAAAGGCTCTGACCGACGAGACCGGGGAGGAGCTTGCGGGGCTTTCAGCAGCCAAGAGGAGACCGCCAGGCTGACCAGCGGGCTGCGAGGCGAGGGTCCTGCAGGCGAGATCTGGCAGGTTCATCCTTGGCAGATCACCGTGAGAGACAGCCCCTCGCTTCGTCGGTAGACCGGCGCAGCTCTGAATTCTACCGCGCAATGAGAGGGACTAACCGTTGGCCGATCAAAGAGCCATTCGGGCGGCTGCTTTGATCCGATTCAGAACTTGTCCGCGTGCGCATCTCCAGATGCCTTCTCGTGTATTCAGGTCACCACCTCAGCCTTGTGCTCGTCGTCGATGGAGCGGACATCTCCCGTCTCGATTAAAGTACGTGTCGCATCCACCGAAGCGTAGGTCCACAGGATCTTCATGCCCTCACTCAGCGAGACGTTGCGGAAGCGGTGCGGAATGTTGGCCGGAATGAACGTAACATCGCCAGCCTCGATAGGGTACTCGACCCCGTCGATCTCCGCGACCGCGGTTCCCTCGAGCAGCAGGACGCTCTCCTCGCAGTTGTGCTTGTGCATAGGGATCGCTGCGCCCGGTTCGAAGATCGTGATACCGTTAATGAAGCTACTCGAGCCGGTACGGCGAGTGACGAGCGGGATCGTCTTGGCGCCGCCGCCGCGCTGCCGTGCGGGGATTTCAGAGGGTCGCAGGACGGCAGGCTTTGCAGACGTCATTGTCATCATGTGTCCTTTCCAGGAGGGAGATTGCTTCAAGCCTTGGCGGGGCCGATCCAGAGAGTCTTGATGTTGGTAAATTCTTTGATGCCGTAGACACCGAGTTCGCGGCCGTACCCTGACTTCTTGATGCCGCCGAAAGGCAGTCGGGCATCAGACGCGACCATGCCATTGATGAAGACGGCACCTGCGTCGATGCTGCGAGCAAGCCTGCGGGCGCGTTCGAGATCGCCGGACCACAACGCGGCGCCGAGGCCGAATTCGGTTTGGTTCGCGACTGCGACCGCTTGTTGCGCGTCTTTGACCCGAGTGATTGCGGCAACCGGGCCGAAGGTCTCCTCGCAGAAGGCGACCATCTCGGTGCCGACATGGTCGATGACTGTGGGCTTATAGGTAAAGCCAGGCCCTTCGACGGGCCGACCGCCGAGCTTGAGAACGGCTCCGGCGGCGAGCGTCCGCTCAACCTGCCCATGCAATTCGTCTCGCAAGTTCGCCCGTGCCATCGGCCCGATCTGGGTGTCGCGGGCCATCGGGTCACCGATCTTGAGCCTCTGCGCCCCGTCGACGAAAGCAGCCACGAACCTGTCCGCGATGGCTTCTTCCACGATAAAGCGCTTGGCGTTGACGCAGCTCTGGCCGACATTGATGAACCGAGCCTTTACCCCGACGGTCGCGGCAGTCTCGACATCGGCATCGGCAAGCACGATGAACGGGTCCGAGCCGCCGAGCTCGAGGACCTGCTTTTTCAGCACCTGGCCGGCTTGGCTTGCGACGATGGAGCCGACCTGCGTCGAACCGGTGAGGGTCACCGCGGCAATTCGGTTATCCGCGATGAGGCTTGCGACCGCGGTCGCCTCGACCAGCAGTGCGCGAACCAAACCTTCCGGCGCGCCAGCTTTCCGAATGACCTCCTCGATGGCAAGCGCGCATTGCGGCACATTGTTGGCGTGCTTGAGAATGGCGCCGTTTCCGGCCGCCAAAGCCGGCGCGGCGAACCGGAAGAACTGCCAAAACGGGTAGTTCCAGGGCATGATCGCGAGCACGACGCCGAGCGGGTCAAAGACGACGGCGCTCTCGCTGGCATTCGAGGCGACCGGTTCGTCAGCCAGGAAGCGCGGCGCATGTTCCGCATAGTATTCGCACGTGACCGCGCACTTCTCGATCTCGGCCTCGGACTCGACGATGGGCTTCCCCATCTCGTGCGTGATCAGTTCAGCGAAGCCCACCTTGCCGGCTCGCAACACGCGAGCAGATCTGCGCAGGATTTCGACGCGTTCTTCGATAGGGACCCTGCGCCACCGGCGCTGCGCTGCCGCAGCGGCGGTCAACGCTCCATCGACCTGTTGCGGGGTGTGGGTTGCAAAGCGGGCAAGCTCCGTGCCGTCATATGGATTGCGTGAGACGATAGGCATCCGATGTCCTGGAAATGCTTGAGGGATCAGGCTGCGGCGTTGTTCGCCAGTACATTGGTCAGGGTTGCGATCACCGCGTCGGTGAACGCTCGTGTATCTAGTCCACCGCCGACGTCGCGGGTGCGGGTCGCTGGATTATCGAGAACCTGATCGACAGCTCGTTCGATGAGTTGCGCGGCTGAGAGTATCCGCGCGTTTCCGTCACGTTGGCCCCGCCACTGCAACAGCATCGCCGCGGACAGGATAAGCGAGGTCGGATTGGCGATACCTTGGCCCGCAATGTCGGGAGCGGAGCCATGCTGGGCTTGGGCAACGCAGATGCTGTCGCCAAGATTGATCGACCCTCCGAGTCCCAGGCTGCCGGACAGTTCGGACGCCTCATCGGACAGGATGTCGCCGAACATGTTGGTGGTGACGATGACGTCGAAGCGATCCGGTGTCCGGATCAGGAGCGCCGCGGTTGCATCGACGATGAGCTCCTCGAGCTCGACATCGGGGAAGTCGGTCGCAACGCGACGAACTTCGCGGAGGAACAGCCCGTCCGACATCTTGACCACATTGGCCTTGTGCACGGCAGTTACCTTCTTGCGGCGACCGCGTGCCAGCGCGAATGCCGTTCGGGCGACGCGCGCCGAGGCCTTGGCTGTGATCTTCCGGACCGACAACGCCATATCGGGATCGGGCATGAATTCGCCGGAGCCCGCGAACATGTTCCTATCGGAGTAGAAGCCTTCTGTGTTCTCACGGACGAGGATCAGGTCCATAGGTTTGCGCAGGATACTGAGACCTTTCCGCGAGCGGCACGGACGAATATTCGAATACAAGTCGAACTTCACTCGCAATTCGCCGGACTGGTTGATGCCGCCTTTGTCACGCGCCGGATAGTCGTAATGGGACACGGGGCCGAGAATGACGCCATCGGCTTGCGGTATCCTCGCCATCACGTGGTCCGGCAAAGTCGTCCCCTGCTCCTTGAGCGCGACGAGACCGATCTGATGCGTTTCGAACTCAAGGCCGAGCGAAAGAGCCTGGTCGGCGACATCAAGCACGCGCAGGGTCGCTTCGGTGATTTCGGGTCCGATTCCGTCGCCTGGGAGAACGATGATCTTCATGAATTTCCTGTCTTGACTTGAGGGCTAGCGGTTGAAATAGGCCATTGCGAGGAGCGCAAGGGTGACGGTGATGCCGCCGCCGATGCGCGTCGCGATCTGCGCGAACGGCATCAGCCGCATGCGGTTGCCGGCGGACAGAATGGCGATATCGCCGGCGCCGCCCATGCCGCTATGGGTTCCTGTGACGATCGCGCTTTCGATCGGGTAGAGGTTCACCAAACGCGCGGTAAGAAAGCCCGTGAGCACCATCGACGAGACGGTCGCCACGATCGTGATGAGATTGGCGGGCGCGAAGCCCGCGACCAGCTTGTCCCATGGAGTCAGCACCACGCCGAAAGCGAACAGCATGGGGTAGGCGACTGCAGTTAGGCAGAGCTTGTAGGCGGCATAGGAGCCGGCCTGGATGCGCGGTGTGACCCCATGAGCAAGCTTCAGGACAACGGCCATGAACAGCATCACAACCGGCGCGGGGAACCGCAGCAAATGGAAGGCGAGCACGCCGCAGAGATACAGCGTGACGGCAACCATCGCGGCAGCGGCGAGGTTCTGCATGCTTCCGTCGGTCTTGGTCGCCTCTACTTGGTCGGCAAGATCGGCATCACGGACCGGCTGCAGTTGTCCGTCGCCCGTCAAGCTGGGCCGCATCTTGCCGAGATGGTTGAGCGCTCCCGCCAGAATGATCGCGGTGAGATTGCCAACCAAAATCGGCGGCAGCACGCGCGCGAGGACCTCGCCCTGGGCGGTACCGGTGATCCCAGCATACCCGATCGAAAGAGGTATGGCCCCCTCGCCAACGCCGCCGCCCATGATGGGGACGACGATGAAGAAGAAGCTGTCGAAGGCTCCCAATCCAAGAAGGCTGCCGATGCCCGTGCCGACGGCTGCTGCGACGGCGCTGCCCGTGGCGAGGGGCACGAAGATCTTCGCAAAGCCCTTGATCAAGATCGTGCGATCCATGCTCAGGATGCTGCCGACGATCACGACGGCAATGAACAGGCTGAGCACATTGGTGGATCTGAAGAAGTCGCCGACGACCTTGATCGCAGCAGCCGGAATCCACCCCTTATAGGCAAGATAGGATGGGACAAAGGTCACCAGCACTGCGCCGCCGCCGATATGACGAATGAGGGGAAGGCGGTTTCCGATTCCACCTAAGGTGAAGGCAAAGGCGGCCATGATTCCGATCACCATCGCGATCTCGCCACCGAGGTGGCCGGTCGCGTTGAAGGTGACGAGCAATCCGACGAGGAGGACGTAGACAGGCACCGGGATGATGCCGATATCGGTATCCATCCAGGAGCGCCAGAACCGGCCGAAAGCCGTGGGTGCGCGATCCGGCTTCGTTTCATCCCCTGCAAGTGCCATCGCTTGGTCAGCCATCCGTCTCGCTCCTCAGAAGCCGTAGAGGCGGGTGGGATTGTCGACGAGAATTTTTCGCAGCACGGTCGCCTCGTCGGTCCATGACGCCAGTAGCGAGAGCAGGTGGGCATCGTCGACTTGCCGGAAAGGTTCGATCTCTCCCGACTTGCGCTCGCGTCGCTCCGCGCCACCCCCAGTGTGCGGCCAGTCCGAAGCCCATAGGAGGCGGTCCGGATTTGCCGCGATCAGAGCGCGTGCAAGGAGAGCGACGTCGTCATAGTCGGGAGCGCGCCGCGAGGCTCGATAGGCGGCGGACAGCTTGACCCACACTTTCCCGGTGTCGAGTAAGCGCAGCAACGCGGCGAACTCCGGCTGTTCGGGACCACGCGCCGCTTCGGCCCCGGCGAAATGATCGAGAATGACCGGAACGGGCGAGGCCGCAATGGTGTGGGAAAGGGACTCCATCAACGGCAGATCGACATAAATTTGGACAGCCAACCCGACGGCCTTAACGCGGGACATGGCGCTTGAAACGGCAACAATCGCGGCGGTAGCGCGGTCCTCACCCTTGACGTTGAGGTTCACTCTCACACCAACGACGCCGCTTTGTTTGAGGGTGCGCAGATCGGGATCCGTGGTGCGAGCCGGATCGATAACGGCGATGCCGCGGGCGACGTCAGGGCCGAGCACACGCAGTGCATTCAGCATGCAGCGATTGTCATCGCCATAGACGCTGGGTTGCACCAGAATCACACGGTCAATTCCGAGATTTCGTCTGAAGCTCTGAAGCTGCTCTACGGAAGCTGTTCCGGGCGTGTAGGCCCGCGGCTCCACGTAAGGAAAATGGTCGGGCTCGAAAAGGTGGACGTGGCAGTCGGTCGAGCCCGACGGTGGAAACGGGAGCTTTGGAGATGCACCGGTGGCCCGTGCCCGGGTCGTTATTGCCGAGCTCGCGGTGGACATCGCGAGTGCCGCAGCGACCTCGCCGAGCAGGTCTCTCCGGCTCCGCAACCGGTCGTCTTGCACTATCATGAGCGCCTCCCTGGACCCCTTCTTTCGAGGGATGGGTGGCTCGTACCCGGTTTTGTGGTATTTTGCAATAGCAAAATACCAATCGGGCGAGATCCGAGTTCGCGTTTCCGGTGCGGAAACGAGCGTTGCTGTTTAAATGCCCTCGTGGTGCTTGGCTCCGCGTTGCCGCTTTCGCTAAGGAAACGCCGACGCTCTATGGAATGGACCGAGATGCAGCCGACTCCGCTCATCAACGAGCTCGCAAAGCAGATTGCGGAGCATCTGCGCGCCGAGAATCCTTCCGCTGGGACTCGACTTGTCGAGCGCAAGCTTGCGGCGCAATTCCGCGTCTCGCGCTCCCCGATCCGCTCGGCGCTTCGCCTTCTGCACGCGCAGGGGGTACTCGGTGTTGCTGGAAGCGGTGGCTTCATCACCGTCGATGTTCGCAAGGCCCGTTGGCCTGACCACGCTGGTGCGGTCCCGAGAGATGAGGATTTGTATCTGCGCATGGCGCAGGACCGCCTTGAAGGTCTGCTGCCGGAACGTGTTACCGAGAACGAGCTGCAACGGCGCTACGAGCTAACGCGCGGTGAACTGGCCCGCTTGCTACGCCGCATTCTCAGCGAGGGCTGGATCGAACGGTTGCCTGGACACGGCTGGACCTTCCTTCCGATGCTCACCTCGATTGAGGCCTACAAGGACAGCTATCGATTCAGATTGGTCATCGAGCCGGCGGCCATTCTGGAGCCAGGGTTTGTGCTCGACAGGGCCTCATTGGAGGCGTGTCGCGACCAGCAGCAGCGGCTCGTAGACGGGGAGATATGGTCTGTGTCCAGCCCGGCGCTGTTCGACATGAACAGCAAGCTGCATGAGACGATCATTGATTGCAGCCGGAACTCGTTTTTCATTGACAGTCTCAAGCGCGTTGACCGGCTCCGCCGGCTGATGGAATACAGACAGTCTCTCGACCGCCGCTACGCCGCCGTTCGTTGTCGCGAGCATATCGCGCTGATCGATCTTCTGCTCGAGCAACGCCGCCAAGATGCGTCCGAATTCATGAGACGGCATCTCTCCTCGGTGAGCGTCGAGAAGATTGTGCTGAGAAGCGGAACGAACACTCAACGTACATCCTCGGCTGACGATTGACTCTTTGTCCTAACGTGAAAGTGCGCCAGAATGTTTCGCCCGGCTGACCTCCTGACGACCACCAAGGGCTTCCAACCGCAGCGCCTCGCCATTGCTTCGAGCATCTATGCGATCTGCGATCGATTCACGCTTGCAAGTAAACAGCTATAGGGCAGCTGGCTTCGGTCCGTTGCGCCTCAAGGGCTTTGGCGGCCTTCCGAACCGTGGCGCAGCCCGGCTCGCGACGGAACTGCCTGATTATGTCCGCACAGTTGTGATTGCAGCGCCAAGCCTACCTCAAATACCCCACCACCATCCGCGTCGTCTCGTCCACCAGCGTCCGCACCATCTTCTCTGAGAGTAGCTCCGCCTGATTCAGCACGGCGTTGTGTGCGACGGCCTCGATCGTGCTGACGCAAATGAACGTGGCTAGCCCCGGATCGATCTTGCGCATCTCCTTGCGGCGGCTTTCGAGATAGGCGCGGACGAGGGTGTGGACTTCGCGGTTGAAGACTTCGACGTCGGCGAGCTGCCCGGTGCGGGGAATCTGCTCGGCGAGCACGCGGTGCAGTTTTGGGTCGATACGGTGAGCTTCGAGTGCGACCGTGACGAGGCGACGCACGGCCTTTTCGATCGGCATCTCGGCGACCTCAGTCAGCGCGGCGCGCACGACCTGCATGATCTCCTCGTTGTGACGGTCGATCACGGCGGCGACGAGCGCCTCCTTGCCCGGATAATACTGGTAGAGCGAGCCGACGCTGACGCCGGCGACTTCGGCGATGCGGTTGGTGCTGGCCTTCTCAAAGCCTTCCTTGGCCAGAATGCGAGCGGTTGCCTCGACCAGGGCGTCGACGGTGACGCGGGATCGCTCCTGCGAGGCGTTCTTCCGCGGCTTTGTGGGTGGTTTACGGGCCACGGCCTTGTGATCTGAATGCGAGTAGGAAAAGCGAGTGAATGCTCGCAATATAGCGGCAAATGGCGGCGGGCCGGCAAGCCTCTTTGTCGCCCTGTCGAAAGTGCCAGATGGGGATGTGGCCATGAGCGTTGCAAGATGAGCGTTGCAAGACTTGTGTCGGCCTTGCAGTTCTGTCCGGGCGGTTGCGTCTTCAGTGCGCCGTCCCGGCGCGAACCCGCACCAAGCCTGCAAAGCCGCGCCTTCAACATGCTGCTGAGGCAGCTTCCGTACAAGGAGCAGCTCGCGTCCGCCGAGGCGGTGCAGGCGCACGTGCAGAAGCTCGCGCTGGAGCCGGCCTCGTTTGAGCCGACGGGGCTCGGGCGCGGCGTCGAGGCGACGTTGACCAAGATGGGAGGGTGGCCGGTCTATTACACGGCGCCGTCATCGGGCCATGAGGGCTGCAACTACGTCATGTTCCTGCATGGCGGCGGCTACATCAACGAGATCGTGCCGGCGCATTGGCGCTTCGTTGGCCAGATGACTCGCAAGGCGGGCATCGTCTGCGTGGTGCCGATCTATCCGCTTGCGCCGCGCGCGACCGCGAAGGACGTCGTGCCGGCGACAGCCGAGCTGTTGCGGATGCTGCTGGAGGATGCGGGTCCCGCAAAGGTCACGGTGGTCGGCAATTCGGCCGGGGCGGGCCTTGCGCTCGCCGCCTGCCAGTGGCTGCGTGATCGCGGGCATCGGCAGCCGAACCGGCTCGTGCTGATCTCTCCCGCGGCGGATGCGTCGGTCAGCCGTCCGGAGCAGGTCGAGATCGCCGCGCGCGATCCGATCCAGGACATTCCCGGGATTCTCGAAGCAGGGCGGCTCTATGCCGGCGAGCTCGATATCGACCATCCCTTCGTCAGCCCGCTCAACGGCGGCTTTCGCGCGTTCGCGCCGATGCTCATCTTCTCCGGGACGCGCGATCTGCTCTATCCCGACAGTGTCGGTCTCGCGGAGAGGGCAAGGGCGGTCAACGTGCCGGCGGAGCTGCATCTCTTGCGCGACCAGCCGCACAATTATGCGCTGATGCCGACACCGGAGGGGCGCAAAGCGCGTGCGATGATTCTTCGTGCAGTGGCTTGAGGGGAAGCGTGACGGTTGTCACAGGACGCGGCGGCACCACGATGGGGGCTGGCGCTAACGGTGCCCATGCGGAGCGACAAGGCAGGGCCCCCGGGGCGTTTCCTCGATAGACGTAGTTTTGCGGGGCCTTAGGCGTGGCCCTTGATCTCGTAGTGACCCGGAACGCATTTGTAGCGATCGAGCCGCCAGTTGGCGTGGTAGATCGGATGCTCGCCCATCCATTTCGCCAAGGGGGCCTGTGCGCCGATCGCACACTGCATCATCGACATCTCGGGCGTCATGTTGCTGTCGGTCACGATTTCCTCGATGCAACTGCCTGAGCTGGCTGCACTCAGCCGGCAGAGCACGGCAACGACGGTCACGAACATTCCAGTCACCTCATCGGTAGTTTCTGACCACGAAGAGGATGCAAGCGGAGTGCCAGAGCCTGTGACGCAAACAACACGCTGGCTTGGCCGACTCGACCCAGCGTCCGGACTCCCTTTAGCGATTCGGATTGTAAAAAATTGCCCCTAAACCGAAGCCGGGCAAATACGGGGAACCGGCAGGGGTGAGACGCAGGGATGATCGATTGTGGGGGCAGCGCCGCGCCGGTGGCGCTTCACAGGCCGCGCGCAGCCGGTAGGCTTGCAGGCGTGGCCACCCGCCAAAAGAGCGGAGCCGCCACAAGGGATATGGAAACGCGAGGGCAGACCATGAAGGCACGACCGACCGGCGTGATTCCGCCGATGACGACGCCGTTCCGGAAGGATGGCGAGATCGACTACACCCTTGTGGCGCTCCAGGTCGACTGGATGATCGGCGCCGGCGCGCATGGCGTCGCGGCCGGCGGCTCGACCGGCGAGGGGCACACGCTCGATCACGAGGAATATCGCGACCTGATGGAGGCGACCGTTGCGGCGGTGAAAGGACGCATTCCTGTGATCGCCGGCATCATCGTCGATTCCACGCGCGATGCGATTCGCCGCGGCAAGCTCGTGCGCGACATGAATGTCGCGGCGCTCCAGGTCACGCCGGTGCACTATCTGTTCAAGCCGGACGACGAGGCGATGGTGGCGCATTTCCGCGCCATGGCTGATGAGACCGGCATGCCCATCATCATCTACAATGTGGTGCCGTGGTCTTATCTCTCGCCGGCGCTGCTGACGCGGATCATGACCGAGGTGCCGCTGGTGGTCGGCGTCAAGCAGAGCGCGGGAGACCTGAAACTGTTCGCGGACCTCATGATGATGGCCCCCGACAAGCTGATCTACAGCGCGGTCGATGCCCTGATGTATCCGTCCTACACATTGGGGGCACATGGCTCGATCGCCGCGATCCTGACCGCGGCGCCGCATGCCTCCGTCGCGCTGTGGGATGCGGTGAAGGCGGGTGACCATCCGCGCGCGCTCGACCTGCACAAGAAGTTGCTGACGCTGTGGAACGCCGTCATTGCCGACAATCTGCCGGCCTGCACGCGCTATGCGCAGACGCTGCAGGGCCTGCCCAGGACCTATCCGCGCGCGCCGATGCCGGAGGCCTCGCCCGCGCAGCAGGCGGCGATCCGCAAGGCGCTGGACGGGCTCGGCGCGTTGAACGGGCGGCGCGTCGAGGCGGCCGAATAGTCCGCGCCCCGAAATACTGATGAGCATGGCAGCGCCGATCCGCTTTTACCTGCGGATGCGGCGCTGCTACATTTTGCGCGCGCTTCGATGCGTGCGGCGCTAGCCGTGAAGAAACATACCGACAAGGGAGGGGCCGAAAGTCCCATGAAGGATTTTGCAGGAAAGATCGCCGTCATCACCGGCGGCGGCACGGGAATGGGGCGCGAGCTCGCGCGGCAGCTCGTCGCCGAGGGCTGCAATGTTGCGATGTGCGACGTCTCGGAAGCCGCGATGGCCGAGACCAAGCGGCTGTGCGAGGTCGAGAAGCTGCCGCAGGGCCTGCGCGTCACGACCCATGTCGCCGACGTCTCGATCGAGGATCATCTCAAGCGATTCCGCGACGAACTCGCCGAGCAGCAGAAGACCGACCGGATCCACCTTCTGTTCAACAACGCCGGCATCGGCGGCGGCGGCAGCCTGTTCACCAACACGCGCGAGCAGTGGGAGCGCACCTTCAACATCTGCTGGGGCGGGGTCTATCTCGGCGTCCGCACCTTCCTGCCGATGCTGGTCGCGGCGGACGAGGCCCACATCGTCAACACCGCGAGCGTCAACGGCTTCTGGGCCTCGATCGGCATGACCCAGTCCCACACCGCCTACAGCTCGGCGAAGTTCGCCGTGAAGGGATTTACCGAAGCGCTGATCAATGACCTCCGCCTGCACGCGCCGCACGTCAAATGCTCGGTGGTGATGCCCGGCCATATCGGCACCTCGATCGTCTCCAACTCGCGCAAGGTGCAGAGCGCCGACGGCTCGGCGCGGCTCAATGCCGACGAGGTTGCGCTGACCCGCAAGCGCATGGTCGCGGCCGGCGTGCCGGATGCCGACAAGATGTCGGACGAGGACATCCAGGCGGCGTTCGCTGAGCGCGCCCGCAGCTTCCTCGAGGATGCGCCGACGACGGCGGCGCAGGCCGCCAGGATCATCCTCGACGGGGTCAAGGCGGAGCAATGGCGCATTCTCGTGGGCGAGGACGCAAAGCGCCTCGACCAGCGCGTGCGCGCCACGCCGGAGCAGGCCTACGACCGCGCGTTCTACGAAAGTTTTACGCAGGAGGTCGGCTGGCGGCTCGGCTGAGGCGGCCGCCGAGCGGGCGCGGATATAGGTATGATGAGCATCATGGCAAGAGGCGCGCAGGCAATTTCGCGTGCCACCTCTTGCCAGTTCTCTTGCCAGTTCGCCGCCATTCTTCCTGCCAGTGTTCAGTCACTCATGACGAATTGGAATGTCACGCATGCGAGACGTCCCTGCGTTCAAGCGATGGTGATCTCGAACGGCTCTCATTCGGCGCACGGCAGCTTGGTCAGGGAACCAAAATAGTTTAGTCAGTCATCTGTAAGGCGATGACCAGAGCGTAGCTCCCGATGATACCCGCATGCCTCTCCGACGACTGGATCCTTTGCCCGGAGCGAGAGGACATCTCCGCTGAGTTCACGCGGCTCCTCACCGCGGCCCAGGAGGGCGGCGCCACGATCGCGGAATGCCTGATGATCGCGCGGCGGCTGAAGCGGGGCGAAGACCAGTCCTGGCATCGTGAGTGGAAGAATCTGGCGCAAGCCAATCGACTTCGTGCCGAGGCCGCGTTCGCGGAAGGTCACAGGGCGACTGCGCAGCGCAACTGGCTCCGCGCCATGAATTACTACAGTGCGGCCGCAATGCCGCTCGATCAGGCGGACGAGCGCCGCTGGGTCGCGGTCCTCGCGATGCAGGATTGCGCCCGCCGCTTCCTCGCCGCGCGCGACCCGGCCGGAGAGGTCCTGACGATCCCCTGGCTCGACGGCCATTCGTTGCAGGGCTATTTCCTGCCCGCGCCGTCGGGACGCCTGCGAGCCCCGACCGTGATCTGCATCGGCGAGCCCGGCCACCGCAAGGAGGAATTTCTGTTCAAGCTCGCGCCGCATGCGCGCGAGCGCGGCTTCTCGCTGCTGGCGCTGGACCTGTTCGGCGACCAGCGCGACGATTATCTCGACGCGCTGTTGCGGCGCCGGGATCTCGAGAGTGCGATTCCGTGCGTCATGGACTATCTGGAGACGCGCAGCGAGGTCGATTTCGAGCGCGTCGCGATCGTCGCCGATGGCTGGGGTTCTTCCTTCGTGGCGCGCGCGGTGCTGCAGGAGCCGCGGCTTGCCGCCGCCGTCTGCGACGGCGGCCTGTGGGACCTGCACGAGCGGGCCTTCTTTGCCAGCCGATTCGCGATGAGCGACGTCAGCATCGTTCCGGTGCCGCATGCTCCCCTGATGGCCTCCAGCGCCGATTGTCCGGTGCTGATCACGCTCGGTGAGGACGGGTGGCTCAAGGCGGATCGAGCGCGTCAGATCGTCCAGACGTCCCGGCTCGGCAGTTCGGATGTCATGTTGAAGGTGTTCACCGCGGCCGAAACCGGCGCGGCGCAGGCCCATGCGGACAATCCGAGCCTCGCCAACGAATACATCTTCGACTGGCTGGAATCGCGGCTCGGCGCCGCGGGGCGCATTTAAGGACGTCGCCTCAGAAGTCGAGGGTCAGGCGGACGCAGGCCTTTTCGAGACGGGTCTTCAGCATCGCGAGCTTGGTGGTGAATTCCGTCAGCTCTTTCTCGTCGAACTCCTGGAAGACGAATTCCCTGATCGTCTTGTACTGCTCGTTGAGGCTCGCCAGGTGCTTCTGCGTCTTCTCGGTCAGGGACAGCCGCACCACCCTCGCGTCGGTCGGCGAGGGGCGACGGCGCAACAGGGCCTTCTTCTCGAGCAACTTGGACTGGGTGGTGACGAACGACGGGTCGACGTGGAGCAGTTTTGAGACGACGTTGACCGGAATGCCGTCGTCCTTGTCGAGGTCGGAGATCGCCATCAGGATCAGCCATTGCGGGCCGCTGATGCCGAGCGTTCTCGCCCAGAACTGACGCAGCTCCTCCAGATACATGTTGATCGACGATATCTCCCAGGTGAAGCGCCTGATGATATCCAGATTGCCGATGGAGCGGAGGCGCGCCCCTTCTTTCCTCGTCGCTGACACAGCGTCACTCCCGTGATCTGATTTGTAGGCGGCCGGTATCGTGCAAGCCATAGTCCACGCAAGCCTGCTCTGACGCAAGTGCAGAGCAGGGTAATTTCGTCACTAAAACTACAAAGATGATCAGCTCACGGAATCGCTTCGCCTTGGTGTTGCATGCGGGGCACAGGTTTAGCGAAACCACAAAGCTTATCAAATAAGGTATTTTGATTAGTGAACGGCGCAGGCATATTGCGTCGTGACGGTGGGGGGTACTCGATCGTCCCGTTGCAGCTGGTTCGCCCACGTCCCTCGCGTCGAAAGCGGGTGTGTGCGCAAAGCGGCCGAGCGGATTTGAAAGACGGGGATCTGGGGGACCTCATGGTCCGGTCTTCGTAACATGAGCAACTTGGAGGTTTTTAATATGAAAGTGGTGAAGAGCCTTTTGCTCGGCACTGCGGCGGGTCTGATCGCCGTCAGTGGAGCTCAGGCGGCTGATCTTCCGGTCAAGGCCAAGGCGGTCGAGTACGTGAAGGTCTGCTCGCTCTACGGCGCGGGTTTCTACTACATCCCGGGCAGCGACACCTGCATCAAGCTGGGCGGCTATCTGCGTGCCGAAGTGGCGCTCAATGCCGGCGGCAATTACAGCGCCCAGTACAACAACGTCTTCGCGGCGAACAACCGCCTGACGAACTATTACTCGATGCGCGCCCGTGAAGATCTCAACATCGACACCCGCACCGCGACCGAGTACGGCGTTGTCCGCACCTATTTCGATGCGGTCTTCACCTGGACGACCGGCAACTATGTCGGCGCCGGTTCGGGAACGGGTGCCACTCAGTACAGCGGCACGCTCGGCCTCAACGCCGCAGGCACGGGCCTGATCGGCTCGACCAGCGGCGCCGTCAACGGCACCGACGGCACCACCTCGGGCGGTGCGCTCGGCGTCTACTACGCCTTCATCCAGTTCGCCGGCTTCACCATGGGTAAGGCCGTGTCGCAGTTCGACGCGCCCTGGATCAACTATCCCGGCAACAACTTCGACCAGCTCGTCGGCGGCAGCGGCAGCACCAACGGTGTTGCCCAGTTCACCTACACCGCCGATCTCGGCCAGGGCGTGACGGCGATCGTCTCGGCGCAGGACCAGACGCAGGTGTTCCAGACCGCGCTCTGGAACACGGCCGGCATGTCCACCACCGGCGTCCTCGGCGGTGCCTACGGCTCCAACGATCTCGGCGGCACCCGCTCCCCCGATCTCGTCGGCACGCTTCGGGTCGACCAGGCCTGGGGCCTGTTCCAGGCCTCGGTCGCGGCGCACGACAACCATGTCGGCTATTACGGCGCGAGCGAAGCCACCGGTCATCCTGAAGACAAGTGGGGCTGGGCCGTCCAGCTGGCTCTGTCGATCAAGAACATCCCGACCGGTGCCGGCGACGTGATCAACATCTCGGGCGTCTACACCGACGGCGCGAGCCGCTACAACTTCCAGGAGCTGGCAGCGACCAGCTACTCGATGTTCGGCGGTTCGGGCGGCGCGTATCAGAGCATCGGCTTCGCCGGCGTGTCTGACGCGGTGTTCGCACCCGGCAGCGGCCTCGAGCTGACCAAGACCTACGGCTTCCGTGGTGCCTACACCCACAATTGGAGCCCGTACTGGAACTCGGCGCTCTATGGTGCGTGGGCTGCCGTCAACTACAGCGGCACGGCCAAGGGCATGATCTGCGGCAGCGCCGCGTTCGCGACCCTGACCGGCACCTGCAACCCGGACTTCAACATCGGCCAGATCGGTGTCATCACCCGCTGGACCCCGGTCAAGAACCTGACCTTCTCGGCTGACTTCACCTACAGCCACCTTGACCAGAAGTACTCGGGCGTGATCACGACGCCGGCGCTCACCAGCGTTGCCAAGCCTGCAGCGACCTATGAGCTGAAGGACCAGGACACCTACAGCCTGTTGGTTCGCGCCCAGCGCAACTGGTAAGCCTTGATCTTCGGATATGACGCAGCCCCGGCGGGACACCGCCGGGGCTTTTTTTATGAGATGAGCATTTTTACGAAGATGGCTTTCGGAAATACGGCAGTCTGTGCGGGCGGCGAAGACGAGCCATGCGATTCGATCGGCCCAAATTTATTTACTTACCTGAGTTACTAAGCTATATAACTCGAAGCCGATGACGAAAGTTGCGGCTCTGACTTGATGCTAAACCTCCAGAAACCTCCGGCAATGCCCTGCCGGAGGTTTTTCGTTTGAGGACACGGCTCTAGGATATGGTTCTAAGCGCGCATGACGCGCGCGCGGGAATTCGGCCGGTAGGCGAGGCGGCTGTGGCCGACGCAATAGGACTGGCCGTCGGGCGCGGAGTTGCCGCAGAAGCAGAAATCGTCGGCGCCGGGCGTCGAGATCGGCCAACGGCAGCGGTTCTCGCCAAGTTCGAGTAGCGAGCAGCGATTGGCGTCGTCGATCGGAGCGGCGACCATCGGCGCACTGGTCTCGCCATAGATCGTGGCGAGCATCTCGTATTGCAGCCGCGGCACGGTCCGCGGCGTGCGCGAAGGCGCCAAGCCCCTGTCCTGAACCTTGCGGTCGTCGATGGTCCGGCCGCGCGTCAGATTGAGGCGAGACAGCTTGCCGATCACGGCATTGCGGCTGACGCCGATGTCGGCGGCGATCTCGCGGCAGGAGAGGCCGGCCTCGAAATGCTGCTTCAAAAGTTCAAGTCGTTCGTCGGTCCAGGTTGGTGAGAGAACAGGCATTGGTGCGGTCCCAGGTTGCAGATGTCGGCCATCCGCCTCTCGAGATCCGTCCGCCTCACGTTCGGCGCGCGCTCACGTCCTGCCATTGTCGCGGATCGACAAAAGCCCGTCCTTGATGGCGAGACGGATGCCTTCCTCGATCAAGGTACGTGCGACGCCGGGAACGCTGGTGCCGTGGGTGCCCTGTCTCACCAGCTTCTCCAGATAGGTGATGGTCGAGAGCGCCAAGGTTACGGGAATGCGGTCAGTCTCGGCTTTTTCGGTGGCCATGGACGAACGCTAGCCTCATACGCGGGTACATAAAAGTTACGATTAAGACTCTATTTAGGTTTAGAGGCAGAAGTCAAATGCGGGCTGTGGCGCCTGTTCAGCTCGTTGGAATCGCGAGGGAAATTAGGCGTGACAAGGCATGCCGCGCGAACAGGCCGGCGGCGGCGTGGCCTCGAGAGGTCAGGAGAGGGCGGGTCGGCTCAGCCGTGCACGATCGCCTTTTCGATCATGCAATGGATGCCTTTGGAGCCGTTGACGGTTTGGGTCACCCGCAGATCGGCCGCCAGGCTGCACAGCGTATAGGCGTCCTCGCGCGACAAATTGCGCCTTTCGCCGAGCAGCACGATCATGTCGCGCAGTGCCCGCACCACGCACTGGTCGAGGTCGGGGTCCATGGCCATGGTCATGTAGTGCGTCGCCGTCTCGCCACGGGGATAGTCGAGCCTGAGGTCCTTGCGCAGCGTCAGACGGAAGCGGCCCTGGAGCGCGGTCTCGATCGCGGTGACGCAGACCTCGCCGTCGCCCTGCACGCCGTGGCCATCGCCGCAGGAGAACAGCGCGCCCGGGACGAACACCGGCAGATACAGCGTCGCCCCGGCGCCAAGCTCCTTGTTGTCGAGATTGCCGCCCATGGCGCGCGGGACCAGCGAGGAGATGCGGCCCCAGGCCGGAGGCGGCGAAACGCCCATCACGCCGAAGAACGGCTTGAGCGGCAGGTCGAGCCCCCACGGCATGCGGGCGACCATCCGCGACCGGTCGAGCGGGATGTTCAGGATGCGCGTCTCGTGGAAATCGTCGGGCAGGGTGCCGGACAGCGGCTTGATCATGTTCCAGCCCCAATCCTGCCGGAGCTGGACGTCGAGGATCTCGACCGCGAGCACATCGCCGGGCTCGGCGCCCTCGACCGCGATCGGGCCGGTGAGGATGTGGCCCGGCAGCATGCGCTCGTTCTTGGCATGAACCTCGTGCATCTCGGGCGGAATGTGAAATTTGCTGCGGTCGGGCAGCATGTCCGGACCGCCGCTGATCGTGTCGACCGTGACCTCGTCACCGCTCGCGATAGTGAGGACGGGCTTGAGCGCAGCCTCGAAGAAGCCCCAATGACAGGTCTCGGGGCTGGAATGCAGGTGGTGATGGGTCATGTGGTGTCCGTCCGTTTCACAGGCCCGGGCTTGACCAGGCAATCGATCCTCTTCCAAGAAGCTTTCTGAAGATCGACGGGCGGGTCAAGCCCGCGCGCAACAGGCACGATCATTCCAGCGAGGCTCCCCTGCTTTTTGTCCTGTCCAAGACCCTCGGCGCCGCGGTGCTGCCGATCAACTTGATGATCGAGCTCGGGATCGTCTCGGTCGTCCTGATGGCGACGCGCTTTGCCGCATTCGGCCGCAAGCTCGCCGCGGCCACGCTGATCATGTTGGCGCTCGCCGCGTTTTCGCCGCTCGGTAACCTTTTGCTCTATCCGCTGGAGTCGCGTTTTCCGCCGTGGGATCCGTCGCGCGGTGCGCCCGACGGCATCATCGTGCTCGGCGGCTCGGTCGACACCGATCTGTCGGCGGCACACCGCACGCCGGTCGTCGCGCACGCGGCCGATCGCCTGTTTGCGCCGGCCGAGCTCGCGCGCCGCTATCCGAACACGCGCGTTGTTTTCACCGGGGGCACCGCGAACCTGGTTTCGACGGACTCCCGGGAGGCCGACTACTCCGCGCCGATCCTGGAGAATCTGGGCATCGCGAAGCAGCGCCTGATCCTCGAGCGGGACTCTCGCAACACCTACGAGAATGCGATCTTCACCAAGCAATTGGTATCACCGAAACCGGGCGAACGCTGGCTCCTGGTCACCTCGGCCTTTCACATGCCGCGTTCGATGGGGATCTTTCGCAAGGCGGGATTTGACGTCGAAGCCTATCCCGTGGACTGGCGAATGGGCGGCCGTGACGATCTCTTCTCTTTCACCAATGTCGGCACGGACGGGCTCGGCCGAACCGAGGTCGCCGTGCGCGAATGGATCGGGCTCGTCGCCTACCGCCTGATGGGCCGGACTGGCGAGTTGCTCCCGGGACCGGCGAAGGACTAGAACCGTTCAACAAGCAATATCAGCGCCGGCGCGCGACTGCCGGCCGGGAGGACGCCATGCAACAGCAGAGTGCAGACAGCATCGATCTTGCCGGCCTCGTCGCCGATCTCAACAGCCTTTTGCGGCTGAAGACCACGGTGATCGGCATGAAGCTGTTCGCGCGGACCGCGGACATGGAGGCAATCCCGAAAATCCGGCGGCCGAACGCGGTCCACACCACCGACCAGATCGTCAGCATGGCGGCGCGTCTGGGCTGGACCGTCGGCATCACCGCCGACGATCTCGTCGGCGCGCAATGCCGCGCCGTGATCGGTCTTGCACCGCAGGATGAGAAATGGCTCGCCGGCGAAAACTATGTCGGGGTCTGGCACGGCACGGCCGAGGACGCACGCAAGCGCCAGGAGGCGTTGGATGTGGTTCCGTTCGGGCAATATCAGGCGCTCGCGGTCAGTCCGCTGGCGAGCGGCCGGCTCGATCCGCCCGACATCTGTCTCGTCTATGCGACGCCGGGGCAGATGATCATCCTGATCAACGGGCTGCAATATACCGGCTACAAGAAGTTCGAGTGGGGCGTGGTTGGCGAGACCGCCTGCGCCGATTCCTGGGGCAGGGCGCTCAAGAGCGGTGAGCCCAGCCTGTCCTTGCCATGCTATGCCGAACGGCGCTATGGCGGCGTGCCGGACGAGGAGATGCTGATGGCCCTGAAGCCGGAACATCTCGCCAAGGCGGTTGTGGGCATGAAGGCGTTGGCCAAGAACGGACTGCGTTATCCGATCCCGCCCTATGGTATCCAAAGCGACGTCCGTGCCGGCATGGGCGTGAGCTACGCGAAGAAGTAAAGTAAAGGCCGACCATGAGCTCTGCGAAATTCGACATCGTCGTCTATGGCGCGACCGGTTTTACCGGCCAGCTCGTCGCCGAATACCTGACCCAGCATTACAAGAGCGACCATTCGCTCAAATGGGCGATGGCGGGCCGCAGCCTCGGCAAGCTGAAATCGGTGCGCGATGCGATCGGCGCACCCGGGAATACAGAGCTTATTGTCGCGGATGCGTCGGATGCGGCCTCGCTGAAGGCGATGGCGGAACGGACGATGTCGGTGATCACCACCGTCGGGCCGTATCAGCTCTACGGTGAGGAACTGCTCGCGGCCTGCGTGGCCACGGGCACGGATTATTTCGATCTCTGCGGCGAGCCGATCTGGATGCGCCAGATGATCGACAAGTACGAGGCGGCTGCAAAAGAGAGCGGCGCGCGGATCGTGTTTTCCTGCGGCTACGATTCCGTGCCGTTCGAGCTCGGCACGTTCTTCGTCCAGGAAGAAGCCAAACGTGTGTTCGGCGCGCCGGCCTCGCGGGTGAAAGGGCGTGTGCGCGACATGCGCGGCACGCTCTCGGGCGGCACCGCCGCGAGCGCGAAGGCGACCTTCGATGCGGTGGCCAAGGATCTCAGCCTTGTCGCCATCCTCAACGACCATTTTGCGCTGACGCCCGGCTTCACCGGTCCGAAGCAGCCGAAAGGCAACAGGGCCGCCTTCGAGGAGGACCTGCAATCCTGGGCGGCGCCGTTCATGATGGCGCTGATCAACACGCGCAACGTTCACCGCTCCAACATGCTGATGGGATTTCCCTACGGCCAGGACTTCGTCTACGACGAGATGGTCCTGACCGGTCCCGGCGAGAAGGGCGAGGCCAACGCCAAGCTCGTGATGGCTGCCAATGCGGGCAAGACCGGCCCCGACGCACCGAAGCCGGGCGAGGGGCCGTCGAAGGAAGAGCGCGAAAACGGTCTGTTCGATCTGCTCTATATCGCGATCGCACCCGATGGCCGCATGGTTCGCGCCGGCGTCACCGGCGACCGCGATCCCGGCTACGGCTCGACCTCGAAGATGATCTCCGAATGCGCGATCTGCATGCTGCGTGACACGACCGACGTCGCAGCCGGCTTCTGGACGCCGGGCGCGGCGATGCAGCACAAGCTGATCAAGCGGCTGCAGGAGAATGCTGGGCTGACCTTCGCTGTGGAAGCTTAAAGCCCACGATCCCCAGGAAGCCGATTCGTGTCCGCAAAATTCGACATCGTCGTCTACGGCGCAACCGGATATACCGGCCAGCTCGTCGCCGAGTACCTGGCCGCGCATTACGTCGGTGACGGCGCGCCGACATGGGCGATGGCGGGTCGCAGCAGTGACAAGCTCGCATTGGTCCGCGATGCGATCGGCGCGCCTGCCGACACGCCGCTCATCGTTGCGGACGCAGCCGATTCTACGTCATTGCGGGCGATGGTCGATCAGGCGAAGCTGGTCGTCACCACGGTCGGTCCATACCAGCTCTATGGCTCCGATCTGCTTGCCGCCTGCGTCGCGTCGGGCACCGACTACATGGATCTCTGCGGCGAGCCGATCTGGCTGAAGCGGATGATCGACAAGCATGAAGCCGCAGCGAAAGCGAGCGGCGCCCGGATCCTGTTCTCCTGCGGATTCGACTCGGTGCCGTTCGAGCTCGGTGCGTTCTTCGTGCAAGAGCAGGCCAAGCGCGCGTTCGGCGCACCGGCACCGCGCGTCAAGGGCCGCGTCCGCGACCTCAGCTGGAAATTCTCCGGCGGCACTTCGACAAGTGCAAGGGTCACCTTTGAGGCGGTGGCGCAGGACCTCAGCCTGGTGTCGATCCTCAAAGACCCATTTGCCTTCACGCCGGGCTTCGAGGGACCGAAACAGCCGCGCGGCAACAGGCCCATCTTCGAGGAGGACCTGCAATCCTGGTCCGCACCGTTCGCGATGGCGATCCTCAACACGCGCAATGTCCATCGCTCCAACTTGCTGATGGGATTCCCGTATGGCCGGGATTTTGTCTACGACGAAATGGTGCTGACGGGGGCGGGGGAGGAAGGGCAGGCCAACGCCAAGCGCGTCATGGCCGCCAACAGCGAAAAGACCGGTCCTGAAGCGCTCAAGCCGGGCGAGGGCCCCTCAAAGGAGGAGCGCGACAACGGTCATTACGACCTGCTCTATGTCGCGATTGCTTCCGATGGCCGTCAGGTTCGCGCGGCGGTCAAGGGCGATCTCGATCCGGGTTATGCGTCGACGGCGAAGATCATCTCCGAATGCGCAATCTGCTTGTTGCGCGACACGCCGGCCGTACCGGCTGGTCTCTGGACGCCGGGCGCGGCGATGCAGCACAAGCTGATCAAGCGGCTGCAGGAGAATGCAGGGCTGACGTTCACAGTGGAGAAGTAGCTGTCACCTTCCCTTCTCCCAGGCGGCGAAACCGACCTTTCATCCTCAAGCCGTCTCGCGTGTTGAGCACGAGCAAGGTGATGTTCACAGCTCCTGCGGCAAGCTCGACAGCCTGCACCGCATAGAAGACCGCATCAAACTCGGCGGCGCTCGCCTTATGTGCGAGGAACAGTGCGGCGGGGACGAGGACCAGGACGCCATTGCCGGCGATCAGCGGCATTCGCTTGACCTTGGCGCCGACCAGGCCGGCTCGCCGACCCCGTGCCAGCGTAAGGCCCGTGCCCCCCGCCGCCGCCAGCGCCGGGACCAGCAACAGAAAGCCCCATGGTATGGCGGTCTTGACGGCGGTGATGACGGCTTGGGATGCGAAAAGCTCGCTGAGTGCGGTCGACAGCCAAAATGTCGAGATGGTCAGAAGCGCGATTGCGCCAGCAATGGGATGGATCACCTTGATCATAATTGGGTTCCCTTGACCGAATACGGCCAGCCTGTTCAATGTGACATGATGATGTCGATATTTATGCTGCAGAGAACCATATTGACATTATGATGTCAACTAAGGTCATGGTAACAATATGCGCGCTACCAAGCGATCCCCGGCCGGTGATGCTTTGACTGAGCTCATTCTCGATCTGTTCAGGGTCAACAACCTGACCGTGACGTGGGGCGACCGGCTGGTCGCTCCGCTCGGCCTGACCAGCGCGCGCTGGCAAATTCTGGGGGCAATCGTAGCCGCGGACCGCGCCCAGCCGGTCGCCTGGCTCGCCCGCGACCTCGGAGCGAACCGCCAGAACGTTCAGCGCATCGTCAATGACCTGGCCCAGGAAGGGCTCGTTACGTTCGAGCCCAATCCACATCACCGTCGCGCGCACCTTGTGGTGCTGACGGACAAGGGACGGAAGACTTACGACGCTGCCATCCGCCTGTATGACCCCAGAATCAACTCCCTGGTGCAAGGTCTCCCGATGGAAGACCTCAGGATCGCGGGTCGCCTCATGAAGGCGCTGCGCAAGAAGCTTGAAGACGAGGAGAGTGCTACAGGCGCCTGAGCGAATCCTCGTGCCGACGTCCGCTCACGTGGAGCCGAATGATCGGGGATTCGAAGATTGAGCAGGTCTATGGTCGGAAGACAATCCGGTGGTCATCCGCAGCGTCGTTCCAGGCCTCGGCTATCGCCGTGAGGGGCAACGTCTTCACCGGGGTGTCAAAACCGCCGGCTGGCAGAGCCGCCAAAAGTTCTCCGGCCCCCGAGATCAGTTCCGAAATCGAGAGACTGCCGATCCCGCTGCCAAGAATCTCCAGGCCAGAGCTGCGCAGCGCATGCGCCGAAAGTGGGATTGTTTCTCCAGCGATTGAGCCGAGCTGGACGTAACGAATGGCAGGTTCTCCACTGCGAGATCCGCGTCCGTCCGTTGCCGCAGCGATGACTCTGGTTGCGGGCTCCCCCAGAGATAGTCGAGAACTACATCGATCTTTTCGGAGAACGCGCGTTGCAGCGAAGCGTCCACATTTTCGTCCAGTCGGATTGTCTCGACCGTCTTGGGGAACGCGGCGAGCTTGGTTGCATTTCGCCCGGTCACGATGATCCTGCTGGCGCCCAGATAGGAGGCGATCTGAACCGCCAGGCTTCCCGCCGACCCGGTCGCACCGTTAATCAGCACGGCCTCGCTCCGCACGAACTTCGCACGGCGCGTGAGAGCAACCCACGAAGAGAGCCCGCTGGTTACGACGGCAGCCGCCCGCGCGTCGTCAATACCATCGGGCACAGGCACGGTCGCGCTCGATGCGACCAGCGACTTCTCCGCCATGGAGCCGAACGGGGACTTGGGAAATATGAAATACACCCGTTCACCGGTGGAATTCATCCCAACCCCATCGACACCAGGCACGAAGCCAGCGCTGCCCGAACTGGTATTGCTCGTGTAGTGCTTGCCCGCGGCGAGACTTTTCACGATCGGGCTCAGCGGCGCGGCGAGAACGTCGATGACCGTTTCGCCAGCCTCCGCGCAAGGCTCTGCAAACTCGCCAAAGGTCGGTGAAGAACCAAACGAATGAACAATTGCAGCTCGCATTGACTATCCCTTCACGGCGACAGGCGGTGGCGCTTGGAGGGCCACCGCTGCAAGTGCATCGGAGACCGCCGCGCGCAACGGCGTCGTCGGACGACCAATAAGGTCGCTCAAGTCGCGCCGATCGTCGAACAGATCGCCCTTTGCCGCTGCGATGTCGAACCCGACGAGCATGCGCGCCACCGGCTCGGGAAGGTCCGCGCCAATGAGCGCCTCACCAAACCCTGCTTCCGACATGTTCCTGTAGACGATTGGTTTGCCTGTCTGGCGCGCAACTTCGGCCGCCAGTTCGGCAAGCGTGTAGGGCTCGTCGCCCGCCAATTCGTAAACCTTGCCCGATTGATCCTCCCGCGACGTCAGGACTGCGGCGGCGGCATCCGCGTAGTCGAGGCGGCTCGCCGACGCGATGCGCGCTTCGCCGGCGCAGCCGACAAACGCACCATGCGCAAGCGCCATTGGCAACGCGCCGAGATAGTTTTCGGTGTACCAGCCGTTGCGCAGCAACACATATGGCACGCCGCTCGCCTTCAGCAGCGTCTCGGTCGCCCGATGATCGGCGGCAAGCTCCAGTGTCGAAATGTCTGCATGCAGCAAGCTGGTATAGGCGATTAGCTCAACCCCAGATTCCTTCGCCGCGGTGATCGCGTTCTCATGCTGGCGAACCCGCTTGCCGGGCTCGCCGGCCGAGATCAGCAACAGCTTCCTTACGCCGGCGAAAGCACGTTCCAGGCCCGTGGGATCGTCGTAGTCGCCTGGGCGGACGGCAGCACCTTCAGCCTTGAAGGCCTCTGCTTTGGCTGGATCTCGGACGACGGCTGTAATCTGCTGTGCTGGCACAGCCTTCAACAAGGAATGGATGACAAGCCGGCCGAGTTGGCCAGTGGCACCGGTCACTGCAATCATGGGATGGTCTTTCCAATATGGTTATGCAGCTTATGGATGTGACATTGGTTATAATGACTATGTTTCAACGCTCTGCGACTGGTTCTTCTTGCGCCGTCCATGACGCGGCCGAGTACGGTTCGACCTGATGCGCTTACACCGCCCGCGCGTCGTACGCGTACATGAACTCCATGCTCTTTGCGCCCAGGGGCAGCAGCCACTTCATCATTTGATTTCGCATCCACGCGCCGGTGGCGCTGAACTCGCGCTTGCTGTTGCCGTTGCGGCGGGCCATGGCGACGATCTTTTCCGTGCGAGGGCGTCGTTCGGCCTCGAAGGCCCGGAAGGTGACGCCGAGCTCCTGGCCTTGCTGCATCAACCGGGCGAGGCGCATCGCATCTTCCAGCGCGAGCGAGGCGCCTTGACCGGCATGCGGGCTGGTCGCATGGGCGGCATCGCCGATCAGCAGCGAGCGCTTGCGCGACCAGGTCGGCAGGGTGGCGACGTCGAGCGTGTCGGTGACCACGATGTTCTCGGCTGCATCGATGATGCCAGGGATCGGGTCGTGCCAGCCGCGGTGGAAACCGCGCAGGTGCTGCTTCAGCGTTGCATCGTCGAGCGCGCGAAACATCGCCGCGTCCATGCCGTGCGCCGGCTGCGTGCTCCACCACATCACGCCGTCGTTCGGATCGGGACTGCAATAGCCATAGCCGAAGAAGCCGCTCTGCCCGAACGTGGTCTCGACGTGCCGACCGATCGGTCGGCCACCGAGGACGGCGTGCGGCACGAAGCCGCCGAAGCCGATCAGGCCGGTGTCGAACGGTTGCGGCCCGTCCGGCACCACTTGGCGGCGCGTCACTGAGTGCACGCCGTCGGCGCCGATCAGGAAGTCGCCTTCGGCCGTGGTGCCGTCGGCGAAGTAGGCGATGATCGGCTGGTCGCCGCGATCCTCGATCTTGATCAGGCGCTTCTCGAAATAGAGTGAAACGCACGCGCACCAGGCCTTGTCGATCAGCATCTCGTTCAGCGTGGCGCGGCAGACATTGACCGCGGGCTGGCCGAAACGCCGCGCCATGTCGCGGTTGATCGAGCCGAGCCTCTCTCCGGCTTGCGAATAGAAGTCGAACGATTCCGCGATCGAGCCGCGGCTGATCAGCTCGTTCGAAAGGCCGATCTCGTCCATGACCTGCATGCCGTTCGGTGCGATCTGAAGGCCGCCGCCGATGCCTTTCGAATAGGGCCAGGCCTCGTAGATCGCGGACTCGATGCCGGCGCGGCGCAGCAGGATCGCCGCCACGGGACCGGCGACGCCGGCGCCGATGATCAGGGCCTTGCGGGGAGGATAGGACATGGCTTGCTCCCGACGTTTCCGTGGTGCTAGGAGAATTATGGTCGCTAAATATCTTAGTGACTAAGATATATATTGACTAAGATACGAGGTCTGCCTTGTCAAGGACGAAGGCGCGCGCCGCGCTGCTGCAGGAACTCGAGGAGGCGATGCGCAGGTCGTCCGCGCAGGGCGTGCTCTATGGCCAGACCGTTGCGAACGTTGCCGGAATTGCCAATTCCGACCTCGAATGCATGGACATCCTGTATCTGGAAGGCCGTGTCACCGCCGGCCGGCTCGCCGAAGTCACGGGCCTGACGACGGGGGCCATTACCGGCGTGGTCGACCGGCTCGAAAAGGCAGGCCTGGTCCGTCGTGAGCGCGACGATGCCGACCGTCGCAAGGTCTTCATTGCCGTCGTGCCGGAGGCGATAGAAAGGCTCGGCCAGTTCTACGTGCCGATGCAGCAGGCGATGGAGAGGGTTTTTGGCGGCTATTCCGACCAGGAATTGCGCCTGCTGCTGCGCTTCGCCAATGAGGGCTACAAGGGCGTGCTGGCGGCGACTGCGGCGCTGAAGGGCCTGCTCGATACGCCGCCGGAGAAACGCCCCGATCTCAAGCTGAAGAAGCTTCGTCGCCAGCCCTAGCCTTGTAGATCTGCGCGGCCGCGATCATGCCCCACATCGCGCCCAGCATCATCCAGAAATGCCGCCAGTGGTCGGTGTCGATCACAAAACTTTCGCCGACGGTGCCGACGAAGGCGGAGAACACCGCGAGATAAGCGCGCTGCCAGGGCACAGGCACGAAGATGTGCCTGACACCCATGATGACGGTCGTGAAGACCAGCGCGGGATAGCAGATGCCCGACAGCCAGCCGCCGGACATGAAGGCGTTGAGATAGGAATTGTGGGTGTCCTCGGGGAAGAAGCGGTGAAATTGCAGAGGGCCGATCCCGAACGGCAGGTCGAGCGCCATCTCCGCGCCCAGGATGTGCCGGCCGAACCGGCCGAACCTGCCTTCGTCATAGCTCTGGTCGAAGCTCGCGCGCTGCTTGAACATCTCGGCGGTGGAATCGAACGACATCAACACCGCGATCAGCGCGAGGCCCAGCACCGCGGCGAGGATCGCCATGACGATGATGCGCGAGCGCTGCGCGTTGGTGCGGCTGGTCAGCACCATCAGCGCCAGCATGAAGGCGGATGTCAGCACCAGCCCGCCCCAGGCGGCGCGGGAGAACGCGAGCAGGATCGCCAGCGACATGATGCCGAAGGCGATGACGTTGCGAAACGCCTTGCCGGCCTTGTCGGAAACCACGCTCTGCAGCGAGAACAGTGCCGGCAGGATCAGGAAGGCGCCGAGCACGTTCGGGTCCTTGAAGGTGCCGCGCGCGCGTCCATACAGCGTGAGGAGGTCATCTCCGCCGGGAATCAGGTGGAAGTAGCCGGCGACCGCCAATAGCGAGGCGACCATCGCGCCGACCACGAGCCCGCGGCGGAGCATGTCAAGCCGGGCCGCGGTGTCCTCCGACGTGACCATGGCGAAGAACACGACTGTCACCGCCATGTACCAGGAGGTCGCAATCCAGCTCACCACCTCGGACTGCTCGAACAGCGGGATCGCGCTGATCGTGTAGCCGACATTGAGCAGGATCAGCATCAGCACCAGCGGCATCAAAGCGAGCCGCAGACGCAGGCCGGTGGCGAAGAAGGTGACGGTGGCCAGCAGCGTCACGATCTCGTAGGGGCTCGGCTCGATGAAGACGATCGCGCCGGAGGCGCCGACCAGCCATACCAGCGCGCGCTGGAGCGCCAGCACGCCGGGCGCAGCGCGAACCGCTGCATTCATCTCCCCGGCTGTTGCCGCATACGCCATCACATGCTCACGCTATTCTTACCACACAACTTCCGCCGTCATGCCCCGCCTTGTGCGCACTTGCGCACTGGAGCGGGGCATCCAGTACTCCGAGCCGTTAGTGGCAGTTTCCGCTGCCGGTGATTACTGGATCGCCCGGTCAAGCCGGGCGATGACAGCGTGGCTCGGGCACCACAAACTCAATACGCGTTCTCGTTCTTGGTCAGCAGCGAGATCGGCGTCTTCAGTAGAATGACAAGATCGAACAGCACCGACCAGTTCTCGATGTAATAGAGATCGAACTCGACGCGTTTCTGGATTTTCTCTTCATTGTCGATCTCGCCGCGCCAGCCGTTGATCTGGGCCCAGCCGGTGATGCCGGGCTTGACCCGATGGCGGGCGAAATAGCCGTCGACGGCTTCGTCGAACAGGCGGCTCTGCAGCTTGCCCTGCACCGCATGTGGACGCGGGCCGACCAAAGAGAGATCGCCGGAGAAGACCACGTTGAAGAGCTGCGGCAACTCGTCGAGGCTGGTCTTGCGGATGAAGCGGCCGACGCGGGTGACGCGCGAGTCGTTCTTGGTCACGACCTTCGAGGCCGTCGGATCAGCCTGGTGATGGTACATCGAGCGAAACTTGTAGACGTCGATGCGCTCGTTGTTGAAGCCGAAGCGCTTTTGTCGGAACAGCACGGGGCCGGGGCTGTCGAGCTTCACGGCCAGCGCCACTAATCCCATTACCGGCAAGGCCACGAGCAGCGCGAGGGTGCCGACCACGCGGTCGAACAGCCATTTCATCACCAGGTCCCAGTCGGTGATCGGCGCCTCGAACACGTCCAGCGTCGGCACCTCGCCGATATAGGAATAGGAGCGGGGGCGGAAGCGCAGCTTGTTGGTGTGCGCGGAGAGGCGGATGTCCACCGGCAGCACCCAGAGCTTCTTCAGCATCTCCAGGATGCGCGTCTCGGCCGAGATCGGCAGCGCGAATAGCACGAGATCGACGCGGGTGCGGCGGGCGAACTCGACGATGTCGTCGACCTTGCCGAGCTTGCGCGCGCCGGCACAGGTGTCGAGCGCGCGGCTGTCGTTGCGGTCGTCGAACACGCCGAGTACGTGGATGTCGGAATCCTCCTGCCCTTTCAGGGCCTCGACCAATTGTTCGCCGTTGCGGTCGGAGCCGACGATGATAGTGCGTCGGTCGAGCCGGCCCTCGCGCCCCCAGGCGCGCACCAGCGAGCGCAGCACCAGACGCTCGCAGACGAGCGCGGCCAGCCCGAGGACGTAGAAGGCCGCAAGCCACAGCCGCGATATTTCGCTGCCGAACTTGGCGAAGAAGGAGATGCCGATGAACAGCAGGAAGACGAACGACCAGGACGAGATCATCCGCGTCATCTGCCGGAGCTGACCACGGAACAGCTGCACCTGATAGATGTCGGCGGCCTGGAAGCAGACCACGGCGGAGATCGCGACGGCGATGATCTGCGCGGGATAGATCCAACTGAAGGAGCCGGCGTGCGGCATGACATAGCCGAGATAGAGTACGATGCCGACGAGGCTCAGCAGCGCGAAATCGGCGAGGCGTACGAAGCCGGTGATCACGATCGGCGAATAGGCGCGGGCGACCTTCTGGTTGACGACGTCAAGCGCGGCGAGCGAGAGCCGCTGGCGGCGCTCCACAAAGGGCTGGTCAGCCGGCTTCGCCGCGGCGCTGGTCGCGGCATCGAGCATCGAGCGTGCGTTGAGCGGTTCCACGGGAGTCCACGTCCATTCCAAAAACCCGCGGGCCGCGTCCTTGCGCCCCGGGCGAGCATCCCCTGGGCCTTGGATTATCGGACAAATCGGAAGATTCTCTAAAGCGGGTCTTAAGAATGGTTAGTGATTGGTAAATGCGTCGCGATAGCCCGCGAGCACGCCCTCGACCATCGCCTGCTGGGAGAAATGCGCGGAGATGCGCTCGCGAAGCGACGAGGCGCGCTGCGCTGTTTCCAGCGGATTATCGAGCGCGGCGGCAATCGCTTCCGCCATGGCCTCCGCGTTGCTCGGCGCAAACAGCGCCGGGTTCTCCGCGCCGAAAATCTCGGGAATGCCGCCGATCTTGGACGCGATCATCGGAATGCCGGCGGCACCGGCCTCGATCACGACATAGGGCATGGAATCGCCACGCGAGGGAACGACCAACAGCCGCCCCTTGGAGAAGCCGTAGCGTGCCTTGACGTGACCGATGAAGCGGATAGCGCTGGAGAGGCCGAGCCGCTCGACTTGCGCTTTCAGCGCTGCGGTCTCCTCGCCGTCGCCGCCGAGCGTCAGCGTGACCTTCTTGCCGCCCTCGTGCAGGCGCGCCACCGCTCCGACCAGCAGATCGGCGCCCTTGATGTGCCTGAACTCACCGACATAAGCAAGGTCGGTGGCGTCGTCGGCCATGACGACAGGTTCGAATTCCTCCGGCGTCACGCCGTTGAAGACGCAATGCACCACGCCCTTCGGCTTGCCGACGATGCGCTGATATGTGTCGCGGGCGAATGCGCTTTCGAACAGGAACAGGTCCGTCGCGTCCATCAGCGTACGCTCGAGCCGCGCGTAAAACTCGCCCTTGAAGGTGTTGAGGGGATAATGCAATGAGCCGCCATGCGGGGTGTAGATGCGGATGGTGTCGTCGGATCGCCTCCGCATGCGGATGAAAGCGCCGGCCTTGGCGCCGTGGCCATGCATCACGTCGGGCTTGAGCGTGGCGATCAGGCGCCGCAAGCGGAACCAGACCAGGACATCGTCGGGCGAGGGTTCGCGGCGGATCGCCATCCGGTGCACACCGAGTTTCAGCCGCGGTGCGAACTCGGCAAGGGCCTTGTCGGCGCGTTCACCGCCGGTGAGACTGTCGGCGAGGATGCCGACATGATGGCCACGATCGACCTGGCCGTTGGCGACGTCGAGGATGTGGCGGAAGATGCCGCCGACCGGAGCGCGCACAGCGTGCAGGATGCGGAGCGGCTGGTCGGGAGAGGGGGGCATGATCAAAACCAGCGCTCGACGGCGAATGCTCGAACAATCTGACGAAATATCGAGACGGATTAAGAGCCCTCGTGGTTAACAAACGGTGACGGACGTGCACGCGCGAGCTGCCGCACGCCACGATTAACCCAGCGGCAACCTTAATGGAGTGTAATCGCCCTGGTTGAGGTAGGTTCGTGGCGTTGCGCCTGCGGGAGTGTTCGATGCGTTTAGCGTTCTGGCGTGCCGGCAAGGACAAGGCGGTGGTCGAGCGGGCTGTCGCGAAGGCCGCAGCCAAGCGGGCCGAGCTCGAGCCCCGGATTGAAGCAAAGCCTGCGCCCATCGCACCGAGGCCGGCGCCAGTCGAGTCCGGCGACATCGACCTGCACGCGCTCGGCGCGGCATTGGCGCGCAAGCGCGGCTGGATCATCGTGCCGACGGTGCTGGCGCTCGTCGCATCCGTCGCGATCGTCAATCTCATCACGCCGCGCTACAAGTCCGAATCCCGCATCCTGATCGACGGCCGCGAGAACGTGTTTCTACGCCCCAACAGTGATCGCGCCGAGGAACGGCAGGCGCTCGACGCCGAAGCCGTCACCAGCCAGGTGCAGCTCGTGCTGTCGCGCGATCTCGCGCGCGAGATCATCAAGAAGAACAAGCTTGCGGAGCGGCCCGAGTTCGATCCCGTGCTGCAAGGCATTTCGCCGCTGAAGTCGCTTGCGGCGCTGGTCGGCATCGGCCGCGATCCGTTCTCGATGACGCCGGAAGAGCGCGTGCTGGACGCCTATTACGAGCGCCTCCAGGCCTACGCCGTCGACAAGTCGCGCGTGATCGTGATCGAATTCCAGTCTGCCGATCCCGATCTCGCCGTGCGCGTCGCCAATTCGATCGCCGACGGCTATCTCGTGCTCCAGCAGGATGCGCGCCAGGATCAGGCCCGAAACGCCAGCCAGTGGTATGCCGGCAGGATCGACGAGCTGCGACGGAACGTCTCCGAGGCCGAAGCGAAGGCCGAGGACTTCCGCTCAAAGTCGAGCCTGTTCGTCGGCACCAACAACACGACTCTGTCGAACCAGCAGATGGGCGAGGTCAACACCCAGCTCAACAATGCGCGCGCGCTCAAGGCCGACGCCGAGTCCAAGGCGCGCCTGATCCGCGAGATGATTCAGAGCGGCAAGCCGATCGAATCGTCGGAAGTGCTGAACTCTGAATCGATGCGCACGCCTTCGCAGCAGCGCGTGGCGTTGCGGGCCCAGCTGGCCGAGCAATCCTCGACGCTGCTCGGCAACCATCCGCGCATCAAGGAATTGAAGGCGCAGCTCGCCGACCTCGACACCCAGATCCGCGACGAGGCCGCCAAGCTTGCCCGCACGCTCGAAAACGATGCGCGCGCCGCCAGCGGGCGCGTCCAGGAATTATCCGCAAGCCTGGAGCAGCTCAAGAAGCAGGCGACGGCCACCAACGGCCAGGACGTGCAGCTCCGCGCCCTCGAGCGTGAGGCGAAGGCCCAGCGCGACCTGCTCGAAACCTATTTGGCGAAGTACCGTGAAGCCAACACCCGCGAGACCATCGACACCGCGCCGACAGATGGCCGCATCATCTCGCGCGCCATCGTTTCGAACACGCCGGCCTATCCGAAGAAGCTGCCGATCGTGCTGATCGCGACGATCGCGACACTGCTGCTCTCGTCCGGCGTCGTCGTCACCGGAGAGTTGCTGCGCCAGACTGCGCCCCGGGCGGTCGCGGTGTTCGCGCCAGCGCGGGCGTCGGCTCGCCAGGAACAAATCGTCCAACCAGCGGTCGTCGAGCCCTTCGCCGATCCGGTCGTCGATCCAGTCATGGCAGAACCCGCGCCGCTCCAGCCGGAGATGACGGCCGATGCCGATGTCACCGCATTCGCGGAGATCGAGCATCTGGCCGATAGCCTCCGCGCCGCCGGAGCCATGGCGAAGAAGGTTACGGTACTCGGCACTGCCAGCGGCGAAGCCATCACGCTGTCGACGCTGACCTTGGCCCGGCACCTGGCGCGCGATGCGCGGGTCGTCGTGGTCGATCTTGCCGCGTCCTCGCCGACCATGGCCGCCGTGTCCGTCGATGCCTCGGCCCCCGGTCTTGCCGAACTGATGCAGGGCGAGGCGTCGTTCGCGCAGATCATCACCCGGGACAAGCTTTCGCGGCTGCATCTGGTCATGGCCGGCCGTCCCGGCTTCGATCGCAGCCTGTTGCAGTCGCCGCGCGTGACGCTCGCGATCGACGCGCTGCTGCGCGCCTACGACCACGTGCTGCTCGATGCCGGCAGTGCCTCCGACCTTCCGGCTGAGCTCCTGACGGCGAATGCCCGCGCCGTCGTGGTGCCCGACGCGTCGATGACGGCGGATGCGCGCGCGCTGATGCGCGAGCAGCTCAGCGCCGTCGGCTTCAGCGACGTGACGATGCTGAGCAGGCCGGTGCAGCCGTCGGATGCGAGGGATGCGCCGCGGGTCGTGGCGGCGTGATGTTCTTGCCTCTCCGTGGGGACCGAGCGAGCGCCTCGTCCTTCGAGACGACCGCTTCGCGGTCTCCTCAGGATGAGGCTTGGCTAAATCGGAATCCGTTGAAGCTGCTGCCGCGAACTCTGTCCTCGTCCTGAGGGCCCGCCAGAGGCGGGCGTCTCGAAGGATGGGCCGCAGGGGAGCGTTTCCCAACCGCAGAATTTCTTACCCGAACGCTCGCCGCAGCCGCTGCGCCAGGTCGAACAGCATCTGGTTCTGTTTCGCCAGCCGCTTGCCGTGGCTCAGCGAGGACATCGCCATTGCCGCGAGTTTTCCACGTGACGTCAGCGGAACAAAACTGTCGAAGATGTCCTGGTCGTCCTTGCAGAACATCCGCTTGTACTCGTCCGAGCCGATGCCGAGGTCGAGCGAGCGGTGGCCGCGCTCGGCGCAGCGGTCGATGATGTAGCGCATCAGGATCAGCCCGGGGCTGTAGCGGGCGTGCTCGGACATCGTGTAGGTGTTGAACATCATCGAGAAGCGCTGGCCGTCGGCGACGCCGGCGAAGATCGCAATCACCTCGTCGTCGCATTCGAGCGCATGGATGTCGATGACGCGGCCGTCACCGCGTGACGCAAGGCAGGCGCTGCGGACGAATTGCTCGACGCCGGGTTCGGCGAAGACATTGGGAAGCTTCTGCTCGGCCATCCGCGCCGGCTTGACGCGGAAGAACCAGTCGAGCAGGCGGGTGATGTCCGCGTCGGTGGTCGCCAAATGATAGCGATAGCCGGCGAGCGCCTGGAGCTTCTTCTCCTTGCTCTTGAGGCGGCGGCGGAAGGAGTTGCTGATCCGCGATGCCGGGGGGCCGCCCGGTTCCATCGTGAGCAGCGGGCAGCCGTTGATCGCGCTCTGGCGCGGCAAATGCGCGAACGGGTTCTGCTGGTCGTTCCAGCGCAGAGGCTGCTGCGTCAATGCGAGCACGTCGGCATGCTCGCCAAGCGGCGCAAACAGCGCGTCGAGATCGCCGATGCCGACCTGCGCTGCAAATTCGGCGTTCCACAGGCCCATGTTGAAGGTCGTATGCTTGCCGCCCATGAAGCAGGCCGTGCGCACGCCGTGGTTCTGGCGCAGCGAGAGCGGCAGCAGCAGCAGCGGCTGATGCTCGGCGTCGCGGGCAATGACGATGAAAGGGCGGGCGCGTTCGTGCTCCCCGACCAGACGCTGCCAGGGACTGAGCAGATCAAACCGCTGATAGGGCGTGAAGAGGTGACCGGGTTGCTCGAAGGCGCGCCAGACGGCCTCGGCCGCGCCGAGATCGGTCACGATATCGACATACGCGATACGGCCCGCTTTCGACCGCGCTGGCAATTCCGCCGTCCGGCTTTGCATCGCCGCAGCCATGGTCATTCGCGAACCCGTCGAGAAAAAATATGCGTAATTCGGCCTGTGGCCGACCTTTGCAAAGAAATGTCAACAAAGGGTAATGACTATAAGAGGGGGAACGGTCGCCGACGGGCGCGAGGTGGGACATTGGCATCCGACGACAGATGGCTGGAACGGCTGCGCCTTGAGCTGACCTGGTTCACAGGCCAGGCTGCGCTGCGCAGTCGTGGTGCCGGCGCCATCCTGCGCTTTGCGCATGTGCGGCCGCGGCGGCGCGGCGGGTTTCAGCCGTCGCGCGAGAACGAGATCACGCCGCATTTCCTCGATCGCGCCATTCGCGCGCTGAAGCGGTGGAAGTATGATTTTATCGGCATGGACGAGGTCTGCCGGCGCGCGGTGACGCTGTCGGAACACCGCCGCTTCGTGGCGCTCACTTTCGACGGCGCCGGCAAGGATCTGATCGACTTTGCCTATCCGGTGCTGGCGCGCCACGCCGTGCCATTCACGATCTACGTGCCCACGGCGTTTCCCGATGGCGTCGGCGAGGCCTGGTGGCTCGGCCTCGAACAGGTGATCGCGCGCGAGAGCCGTGTCAGCCTGATGATGGGCGAGAAGGAGCAGCGCTTCACTGTCGCTGATAACGCCGGGAAGCAGGCGCTGTTTTCGTTCGTCGAGGCCTGGCTGCACTCGCTGCCGCCGGCGGATGTGTCGGCTGCGATCGCAGATCTCTGCACGCGCTACCGGGTCGACCTTGCCGCGCTCTCACGCGAGGCATCGATGAATTGGGAGGATCTGGCGAGGCTTGCGGCCGATCCGCTGGTGACGATCGGCAGTGCGACCGTGAACTATCCCGTTCTCGCCAACATGAAGGATGCGGCCGCGCTGCGCGAGATGACGATGGGCAAGGCGGTGGCGGAGGCGGCCTTCGCTCGCGACATCCGGCATCTCGCCTTTCCGTTCGGCGATCGCGCCTCGTTCCGGCGCAGCCATGTCATCATGGCGGAGGAGGCCGGCTTTGCCAGTGCTGTGACGACGATCCCGGGCGTCGTGGACGCGGAGGGCCGCACCAATCTGCGCGCGTTGCCGCGCATTTGCTGGGATGGCCGGGTGCGCTCGCTGCGCATGATGCGGGTGCTGGTGTCGGGCACGGCCTTTGCGCCGGTGAAGCCGACGGGCACTGCGACACCCTAAAAGCGCTACGAACTGGAAGCGCTACGAGCTCGACTTGGCCCGGTCGGGCCGCTGCATCCAGCTCACGATCGGCATCGCCGGCAGCACCCAGCCCATGCCGACCACCACGTAGTAGATTGCCTGCCGCCAGCCGGACTCGGCGATCCACGGCATCTGCGCGAGCGCCATGCCGAGCAGCGCCCAGACGGTGGCGAGCACCAGGAGCAGGATGGTGCCGAGGAACTTGCGGGTGCGGATCGTCATGACGGAATGTCGCGGCTTTCGCGTAACTTGCGCTGCGGGAGCGGGGGACTATAAGGGGCACGCAGTTTGGTTCAAGCCTTGCCGGTTCAAGCTCTGGTTTTGCCTCGAATGACGACGATTTCCGCCCCGTCCGAGCCGCATCGCGCCGTGCGCTGGTGGCTGATCTCAGTGGCTGCGCTGATTGCGCTGATGGTGCTGGTCGGCGGTGCGACGCGGCTGACGGAATCCGGGCTCTCGATCGTCGAATGGAAGCCGGTCACGGGCAGCGTGCCGCCACTCTCGGAAACGCAGTGGACGGCGGCCTTCGAGGCCTACAAGAAGATCCCGCAATATCGCGAGCTCAACGCCGGCATGAGCCTGTCCGAGTTCAAGGAGATCTTCTGGTGGGAATGGAGCCACCGGTTGCTCGGCCGTTTCATCGGCGTCGCCTATCTGTTGCCGTTCCTGTTCTTCCTCTGGCGCGGCGGCCTGTCCGGTGATTTGAAGCGGCGGCTGTGGCTGTTGTTCGGGCTCGGCGGGCTCCAGGGCGCGGTCGGCTGGTGGATGGTGGCCTCGGGGCTGTCTGAACGCGTCGAGGTGTCGCAATATCGGCTGGCGACGCATCTTGTGCTCGCGCTCATCATCTTCGCCGGCATCGTCTGGACGGTGCGGCGGCTCGCAGAACGGCCGCAAATTGCGGCGTCGTCGCCGCTGCGCTTCACGAGCGGCTTGCTCCTCGTCGTGACCTTTATCCAGATCTATTTCGGTGCGCTGGTTGCCGGCCTGCGCGCCGGTCGCGCCTACAACACCTGGCCGCAGATCGACGGTGCGTTCATTCCCTCAGGGGAGCGGCTGTGGTTCGAGACGCCGTGGTGGCGCAACATGTTCGACAATGTGCTGACGGTGCAGTTCGAGCACCGCATGACCGCCTATGCGCTGCTGGCGCTGGCGGCGTTGCACGCGTTCGATGCGGTGCGTTCACGCGCGGGATCCGCGGCGCGCGGCGCGCTCTTGCTGCTGGGCGCGATAAGCCTGCAAGCATTGCTCGGCATCCTCACGCTGCTCAACCAGGTGCCGATTGATCTCGCGCTCGCACATCAGGCGGTCGCGATCGTGGTGCTGACGCTTGCGGTGACGCAGATGGAGCGGCTCGCTCCACGGCATTCAACCGAAGCGCAGCCGCGCGCGGTTCCCGTCGGTCAGGCCGGCTGATCGGATCTGCTCTTCAGCAATAGCCGTAGATGCCGCACGAGTAGGGCAGGCGCCAGAAATAATCGACCTGCTTCCCGCCGTAATACGAGCCCTGGTAATCGTAGTCCCAGGGGCGTCCGTAATAGCCCGGCAGCGTGTGCGAGCCCGGCAGCAGTGGTGTACCCGGCAAATTGCGGATGTAGCTGCCGATGCCGTAGGCCGGCGAGATCAGCGCATCCGGATCGGTCTCGACATAGACCTGCGGCGGCTCCTGTGGCGGAGCGGCAGCCCGTCGCCTCGGCGTGGCCGGCAAATCGGCGGCAATCGCAGCTGAGACCGTCAGCATCGCCGCAAGGGCAGGCACCATCCAGCGCAGCATCGTCGGCTCCGAATCAAAGGGGCGATCCAGTGACGATGTATGCGGCAGATATGGTTAATGACTGTTAACGGCGATCGTCATTCCGGGGCGGTGCGAAGCACCGAACCCGGAATCTAGAGCTTATGATGCGACGTCGAGATTCCGGGTTCGCGCTGTCGCGCGCCCCGGAATGACGGTGATGCTACGTACCCAGCGCCTGTTCCAGATCGGCGATCAAATCTTCCTTGTCCTCGATGCCGATCGAAAGCCGCACCACGTCGGGGCCGGCACCGGACTTGATCTTGGCAGCGTCGTCGAGCTGGCTGTGCGTGGTCGAGGCCGGATGGATGACGAGCGAGCGGGTGTCACCGACATTGGCCAGATGCGAGAACAGCTGCAACTTCGACACCAGGCTGACGCCGGCATCGTAGCCGCCCTTCAGGCTGAAGGTGAACACGGCGCCGGCGCCCTTCGGTGCGTATTTGCGCGCGAGCTGGTTGTACTTGTCGCTTGCAAGCCCCGCATAGTTCACCGCGGCCACCGCCGGATGGCCGGCGAGGAATTCGGCGACCGCTTTGGCATTGTCGCAGTGCTTCTGCATGCGCAGCGGCAATGTCTCGATGCCGGTGAGGATCATGAAGGCGTTGAACGGCGACAGCGCGGGTCCGAGGTCGCGCAGGCCGAGTACGCGGCAGGCGATCGCGAAGGCGAAATTGCCAAACGTCTCCTGCAGCCGGATGCCGTGATATTCGGGCCGCGGCTCGGAGAGCATCGGATATTTGCCGCCGGTCGACCAGTCGAAGGTGCCGGCATCGACGATGATGCCGCCGATCGAATTGCCGTGGCCGCCGAGAAACTTCGTCAGCGAGTGCACGACGATGTCGGCACCATGATCGATGGGACGGATCAGATAGGGCGAGGCCAGCGTGTTGTCGACGATCAGCGGGACGCCTGCCTTGCGCGCCACCGTCGAGATCGCCTCGATGTCGGTGATGCTGCCGGCGGGATTGGCGATGGACTCGATGAAGATTGCTTTCGTGCGCGGCGTGACCGCGCGCTCGAAGCTCGCGATGTCGTCGGGATCGGCCCACACCACGTTCCAGCCGAAGCTCTTGAACGCGTGCGTGAACTGGTTGATCGAGCCGCCATAGAGCTTTCGCGCGGCGATGAACTCGTCGCCGGGCTGGAGCAATTGCTGCAGCACCACGACCTGCGCGGCATGGCCCGAGGCCACCGCAAGCGCGGCAGTGCCGCCTTCGAGGGCCGCGACGCGCTCTTCCAGCACCGCATTGGTGGGATTGCCGATGCGGGTATAGATGTTGCCGAACGCCTGCAGGCCGAACAGCGAGGCGGCATGGTCGGCGTCGTTGAAGACGAATGACGTCGTTTGATAGATCGGAGTCGCGCGCGCACCGGTGGTGGGATCGGGCTGTGCACCGGCATGCACGGCGAGGGTCGAAAATCCCGGAAGGCGATCGCTCATTGAGGGCGTCCTGTTCTCGTGGTCTGAAATCGCGCGGCATGCTGATTGGCGCCGCGGCTGCCGTCAAGGCGGGGCTTCACATCGGAACGATCGTGCTACGCATTGTCGCGTTCGCGAAATGAAACCTTCGCAACTGCGTCAGCTTTGCTCAGTCTTGTTTTTGGCGGCGCGGTCCGAGGCCGCGGTTTCGCCGCCGCCAACACTCATCCGATTGAGGGATAGCCGCATGCCCTGCGTCGGCGCCGGCGCGCGCTTGGAGCTCAGCGTGCGCGAATTGACGCCCATCCAGGAGATCTCCGAGGACAGGCGGCCATATTCGATCTTGGGGCAGCGGTTCATCACCACCTTGATACCAACCGATTCCGCCTTCAGCGCCGCCGCATCGTCGCGCGCCCCCAACTGCATCCAGATCACCATCGGCAGCGGATCAAGCGTGAGGGCTTCCTCGACCACCGGCATGATGTGACTGGAGTTGCGGAAAATGTCGATCATGTCGACGGGACGGTCAATGTCGGACAGCGAGGCGACGAAGGGTTTTCCGAGCAGCTCCTTTCCGACATGGCTGGGATTAACCGGAATCATGTCGTAGCCGCGCTGGGCCAGATATTTGAACGCGAAATAGCTCGGCCGCACGTTGGCCGGCGAGGCACCGACCATCGCGATCGATTTCACGTTGTTGAGGATGCCCCGGATGTAATTGTCGGGATAGGCGTCGTGGTTCATCTTCTTCTTTCTCTGACCTCATGGTGAGGAGCGCGGCACGCGCGTCTCGAACCATGAAGCCGCAGTCGGGCCTCTATCCTTCGAGACGCCGCGTTCCGCGGCTCCTCAGGATGAGGAGTTGACTATTCATCCCGCCATGTCGGCGTACGCTTCTCGATGAAGGCGCCGATGCCTTCCTCGGCGTCTCGCGCCATCATGTTCTCGGTCATCACCTCTGCCGCATAGCGATAGGCGTCTGCAAGACTCATCTCGGCCTGGCGGTAGAACGCCTCCTTGCCGAGCTTGACGGTATAGGCGGATTTCAGCGCGACCTGTTCGGCGAGCGCAATGGCGGCGGCGCGCTCGGTGCCGGCGGCGACGACACGATTGACGAGGCCGATCTCGCGGGCGCGTACGGCCGGGATCGGCTCGCCCGTCAGCAACATCTCCATCGCCTGCTTGCGCGGCACGTTGCGCGACAGCGCCACCATCGGCGTCGAGCAGAACAGGCCGATGTCGACGCCGGGGGTAGCGAAGTGTGCTGCTTCCGAGGCGATCGCGAGATCGCAGCTTGCCACGAGCTGACAGCCCGCGGCGGTCGCGATGCCCTGGACGGATGCGACCACGGGCTTGGGCAGGTGCACGATCGCCTGCATCATCGCGCTGCAGGCGGTCATCATCTCGGCGAAGAAGGCACGGCCGCGATCCGGGTCGGCGCGGCGCGCGGTCAGCTCCTTCATGTCGTGGCCGGCGGAGAAGGCGGGACCGTTGGCCGCGATTACGACGCCGCGGATGGCCTTGTCGTCGCGGATCTCGTTGAGCGCGGCGTGCAGGCTTGCGATCATCGTCGCCGACAGGCTGTTGCGGGCGGCCGGGCGGTTGAGGGTCAGGACCGCGATGGGGCCCACGGTCTCGCGCAGCAGGATAGGTGGTTGCGGGGAAGGGGCGCGGGCGGCCTGGACGGACATCAAAGCGTTTCCGGTTGGATTATTGCGATTGGATGACGCAGATAACTTAATGTAACAGGGGACGTGAAGCGAGGGTGAGGGGTAGCATGGCGTTAGCGAAAATGAGCGTGGCGGAGCTCGAGCAGTTCCTCCGCAACGAGTTTCCCCAGGCCTTCAGCGGCGACGACATCACGATCGAGAGCGCGGACGGTCAGGCCTGCCTTTTGCGTCAGCGCTATAGCGAAAAGATGCTGCGGCCAGGCGGAACCGTGTCCGGCCCGACATTGATGGCGCTCGCCGACTTCGCGATGTACGTGGTGCTGTTGTCCGCGATCGGGCCGATCGGGCTCGCCGTGACCACCAATCTCAACATCAACTTCCTGCGCAAGGGGCAGCCCGGGCAGGACGTGCTGGCGGAGGCGCGGCTGCTCAAGCTCGGCAAGCGCCTCGCGGTCGGCGAGGTGAAGCTGTTGTCCGGTACCTCGCCCGATCCGATTGCACATGTCACCTCAACCTATTCCATTCCAAACGTTTGAGCTTTTTGCGGGTATCCTAATACCTTAATTATAAGCAATTGATATTGCACATGTAAATTACAGCTTTGGGCATTGACCGCGGCGCCCCTGTTCTCTAGAAAACCGCCAGTCCGGTGCGGTGTTCGCGCCGATGCTCCCCGTCCACGGAAACTCTGACATGAAAACCTTTTCGGCAAAGCCGGCTGAGGTGACGAAGAAGTGGGTACTGATCGACGCCAAGGGTCTGGTCGTCGGCCGTCTCGCCACCATCGTCGCCATGCGCCTGCGCGGCAAGCACCTCCCGACCTACACCCCGCACGTTGATTGCGGCGACAACATCATCATCATCAACGCGCAGTATGCGGTTCTCACCGGCCGCAAGCGCGAGCAGAAGACCTATTACAAGCACACCGGTTACGTCGGCCACATCAAGGAGCGCACCGCGCGCCAGATCCTCGAGGGCAAGCATCCCGAGCGCGTGCTCGAGAAGGCCGTCGAGCGCATGATCCCGCGTGGTCCGCTCGGTCGGGTCCAGATGGGCAACCTCCGCGTCTATGGCGGCGCCGATCATCCGCACGAGGCCCAGACGCCCGAGAAGATCGACATCGCCAAGTTGAACCGCAAGAACACGAGGGCCGCATAACATGGCCGAATCCATTCAGTCGCTCGACCAGCTCTCGCAGCTCAAGACGGCGGCCGCGCCCGACGCGCCCAAGCACGAGAAGAAGGTCGACAAGTTCAACCGCGCCTACGCCACCGGCAAGCGCAAGGACGCGGTCGCCCGCGTCTGGATCAAGCCGGGCGCCGGCAAGGTCACGGTCAACGCGCGCGAGGTCGAGGTCTATTTCGCCCGTCCCGTGCTGCGCATGATGATCGAGCAGCCGTTCTCCGTGGCCGCGCGGTCCGGCCAGTATGACGTGATCTGCACCGTCGCCGGCGGCGGTCTGTCCGGCCAGGCCGGTGCCGTTCGTCACGGCATCTCCAAGGCGCTGACCTATTTCGAGCCGGAGCTGCGCACCGTGCTGAAGAAGGGCGGCTTCCTCACCCGCGACTCCCGCGTGGTCGAGCGCAAGAAGTACGGCAAGGCCAAGGCCCGCCGGTCCTTCCAGTTCTCGAAGCGTTAATCGCTTCGGTCGCATTCGCCGCGAAAGCGGCTTCAATGAGATGCAAAAGGGCGCTGATTTCAGCGCCCTTTTTGCTGTTCGTTTGTATGCAAATTGATGGCGTGTTTCCTGAAAACTTGGGCCCGCATGAAAACCTGAATGGAACCCGCGAGACATAGCGTCGCATTTGGAAGGGCGCGCAAATCGGCTGAGCCGATCGCGTAACTGCTATGTCTAAGAGGGGGCCGACATGATGTCGCTCGATAGCATCACGCTCTATTTGGTCGCGACCATGGTCGCCGCACTGCTCGGCGCCATGATGGTATTTTTCGGAAGGCAGGAGAACAGCCCTGCGCTGAAATGGTGGGGCACCGCGTATCTGCTCGGCGCCGCATCGGTCGCGCTCTGGACGGCGGCCGGCGACAGACTGGGGCCGCATCTTTACCTTGCGCTGAACGCGGTCGGCTTCGTCGCCTGCGGCATGGTGTGGAATGCGGCGCGCGTCTTCCACGGCCGCAAGCCGAACTGGCCGGGACTCCTGGTCGGCGCGCTCGCCTGGGCCGCTGCCGCCACACTGCTCGATCCCACCGCGTCCATGCTGCGCATGATCGTCGGCGCCGGCATCGTCTCGGTCTATGCGGCGCTGACCGCGAGCGAGCTCTGGGTCGAGCGGCGCAAGAGCCTGCAACGGCGCTGGCCGGCCTTCGTGGTTCCGGTAATGCACGGCTGTGTCTTGATGCTGCCGATCCTGCTCGGCAGTTTCCTGCGCCCGAACGATGCCGGCTTCTCCACCAGCATCTGGGTCACTGTGTTCGCGGTCGAGCTCGTGCTCTATGCCGTCGGCACCGTGTTCGTGATCTTCATGCTGGTGTCCGAGCGCACCGTCACCGCGCACCGGACCGCCGCCTCCACCGATCCCCTGACCGGCATGCTCAACCGCCGCGGCTTCTCGGAAGCCTGCGGACGCGTGATCGAGCGCGAGGCCAAGGCCGGCCGTCCCGTGACCGTGATGATCTTCGACATCGATCATTTCAAGTCGATCAACGACCGCTTCGGCCATCCCGCCGGCGACGAGATGCTGAAACTGTTCTCGACCGTCGTCGTCAGCAATCTGCGCATCAGCGACATGTCGGGTCGCATCGGCGGCGAGGAGTTCGCCGCTCTGCTGCCCTGCTCGCTGGAGGAGGGCGTGCTGGTCGCCGAGCGCGTGCGTGAGGCCTTCGAGACCTCCGGCGTCGTCGTCGACGAGGGCCCGGTCGACACCACCGTCAGCATCGGCGTCGCCGGCGGTCCGGCCGGCACCGAGCTCGAAGTGCTGCTGGCCTCGGCCGACACCGCGCTCTACCAAGCCAAGCGCGGCGGCCGAAACCGCGTCGAATCGGCGGAGGAGCTGCCACTGTCGCTGGAGAACTGGCGCCGCCAGAGCGCCGCTCGGATCGGCGTGCCCAACACGCAATCCAAGACACAACCGGCGACGGCCTAGGCAAAGGAGGCCTCGCGGTAATCCCCTGTTTACCATTCGATTCACCGAGCGCCGCGCCCAGGGGCGTTACACGCAAGGCCGCAATTACTGGCCGCTCGCGCTGTTCGCCGGTTGTGCGCTGACAGTGGCGGGCACCGTTTTGCTGTTCGCCTGAGTGATCTGCATTTTTGGACCGGGCAGGCGCCGTTTTGGCGCCTTTTTCTTTGTCGCGGGCTGCGGTAGACACGCCCATCAAACAAAATGGGTGGAAACAGATGATCACCGAGATCGCGCAAATCGACGTCAAGCCGGGCAGCGAGAAGGACTTTGAGGCCGCCGTCGCCAAGGCCAAGGCCGCTTTCGGCCGCTCCAAGGGTTTTCACGGTTTCGAGCTGCACAAGTCGATCGAGAAGCCGCAGCGCTATCGTCTGATGGTGAAGTGGGAAACGCTCGAGAGCCATACCGTCGATTTCCGCGGCTCCGAGAATTTCACCGAATGGCGCGGCCTCGTCGGCCAGTATTTCGCGGCACCCCCCGAGGTCGAGCACACCGAAACCGTGCTCACCACCTGAGGCGGCTCAGGCCGCCTCCGCCAGAGGCGGCGCTTCATACGTCTTGAAATGGTCGATCATCACCTTGGCGATGGCGACCAGCGGCAGCGCCAGCGCCAGGCCCCAGATTCCGAACACGACGCCGAGCAGGATCTGGAACGCGAACAGCGTGGCCGGCGGAATGTCCAGTGCCTGCCGCTGAAGGATCGGCGTCAGCACATAGCTCTCCATGGCGTGCACGCCCATGAAGAGGAGAAAGGCCGACAGCGCCGGAATCCATCCTGAGGCGAGGCTCGCCAGCACGACCACGACGCCGGCTATGATGGCGCCCACCGTCGGAATGAAGGCGAGCAGGCCTGCCTGAATCCCCAGGATGAACGAGCCGGGAATGCCGATGAGGACGAGCCCGATCCAGGTCACCACGCCGACCGCAAGCATCACGATGATCTGCGCGATCAGCCAGCGCTCCAACGTCTCGCCGATACCGTCGATGATCAGGGTGATGCGGGCGCGATGCCTGGCCGGCGCGAGAAACAACAGGCCGTCATGATAGACCGCGGGCTGGGCGGCGAAGGCGAGCCCCAGGAACAGCACGATGAAGATGTTGCCGACCGCGCTGATGGTGCCGAGCAGCAGCTTGAAGGTCTGGCTCACGATCGCCCCGCCGCTCGAGGCCAGCGCGCCTGCGCCCGGCAATCCGCCGTGCGAGCCCGGGGTCGGGGCGGGCGTCGGCGTCGCATCGGTGGAGGCAGCGGGTGCGGCGTTGCCGAGATCGAAGAAGCTGGTGTCGATCCCATGGTTTTCGAGGAAGGACCGGACGTTGGTGATCTGCGACTTGATTGTCTTGCTCAGCAGCGAGGCCTGCTCGGCAATGGTGGCGCCGCCGAGATAAGCAACGCCTGCGAGCATTACCGCCAGCGCGGCACAGACGATCGCGAGCCGGACCGCGTGGGGCAGGTGCACGCGGCGGCCAAGCGCGTTGGTCAGCGCGTTGAGGCCGACGCCGAGCAGCATTCCGGTGAAGATCAGGAGCAGGGTAGCTGCAAAATACCAGGTGAAGACCAGCATTGCCGCGAACAGCACGATTCCGATGCCCCCGACCGAGATCGCCCAGGCCAGATCGGTGCGGGTCCGGGGCCGTTCATCTGCGGGAATGGTCACATCGGCTCCTATGCGAAGGCGGCAGGCAGGCACTCTTTCGCGAAATCCCGCCTCGGATCAAGCCAGGCTCTGGCGCGATTGACGCGTCCTTGGCCCTGCGGGCCACGGACGCCGGCGAGAGAGGGGGCCATGCCCGTCCTCCGCCCGGCCATTTGCGCGAAAATAGCATTGCCGTCCCGCGTACCCTTCTGTTGAATTTGTTCCATCCCAGGGGCATGTTTGGAGAATCGTCTTCGGCGAAAGGTCTGAACGGGAGATGAGAAAGCCGGTCGTCGGCGTGATCGGGAACGCCCATCGCGTTGAAAATCGATTTCAGGTCCAGATGGTCGGCGAGCGTAATCTGCGCGCCGTGGCCGAGGTGTCCGGCGGCCTGCCGGTGATGTTCGCGGGCTCGCCCGATATCACCGATATCGGCGCGCTGCTCGACACTGTCGACGGCATCGTGCTCACCGGTGCTCGCGCCAATGTCCACCCAACCCGTTTCAACGTCGATCCGTGTGAGGCGCACGAGCCCTACGACATCCACCGCGACGAGGTGGCGCTGGCGCTCTCGGTCGCCTGCGTTGCCCGCGGCATCCCGCTGTTCGGCATCTGCCGGGGCCTCCAGGAGATGAACGTCGCCTTCGGCGGCTCGCTGCATCCCGAGATCCGCGAAATCCCGGGCCGTATGAACCATCGCATGCCGAGGCTCGAGAACGGCGAGATCCATCCCGATCCGACCGTGGTGTTCGCCGATCGTCACGACGTCGATCTGACGCCGGGCGGCGCGTTCGCAGACTTGCTCGGCTGTAACAAGATCAGGGTCAATTCGCTGCACGGCCAGGGCATCCTCGATCCCGGCAAGCGCGTGCTGATCGAGGGCATCGCCGAGGACGGCACCATCGAGGCAATCCGCATCGCGGAAGCCAAGGCCTTTGCGCTCGGGGTGCAATGGCACGCCGAATACGACCCGCAGCACAATCCGATCAACCGAAAACTGTTCGAGGCGTTCGGTGAGGCTATGGTGGCGAAGCAGCGCGCGGCGGCGTAGCTGCGGAGCGCGCCGAGGCCCATAACCATCGTCATCGTGAGCGCAGCGAAGCAAATCCAGTCGCTGTCGGGTGACGGCGTGAAGGCGGCCTCGATCTCTCGGGCGTAATAAACCAGTTATCAAGAAATGGTGCGCGCCGGTTTTCTCGATTCCGATTCGTTCTTTGAGAACGAAGTGGAGTCAGACACAGAACGAAAGTCGAGGACCACAAACAAAAAAGGCGCCCCGAGGGGCGCCTTTCGTGTGTCGCGGTCGTTCGGGCCGTTTAGCCCGAATAGTACATTTCGAACTCGACCGGATGCGGGGTCATTTCGAAGCGGGCGACTTCGGTCATCTTCAGCTCGATGTAAGCGTCGATGAAGTCGTCGTCGAACACGCCGCCGTTCTTGAGGAAGCCGCGGTCCTTGTCGAGGTTTTCCAGCGCCTCGCGCAAGCTGCCGCACACGGTCGGGATCTGCTTCAGCTCTTCCTTCGGCAGATCGTAGAGGTCCTTGTCCATCGCCGGACCCGGATCGATCTTGTTCTTGATGCCGTCGAGGCCGGCCATCAGCATCGCGGCGAAGCCGAGATAGGGATTGGCGAGCGGATCGGGGAAACGCACCTCGACGCGCTTGGCCTTCGGCGAAGCGGTGTAGGGGATGCGGCAGGAGGCCGAGCGGTTGCGCGCGGAATAGGCGAGCAGCACGGGAGCCTCGTAGCCCGGGACCAGACGCTTGTAGGAGTTGGTCGACGGGTTGGTGAAGGCGTTGATCGCCTTGGCGTGCTTGATGATGCCGCCGATGTAATGGAGGCAGGTCTCCGACAGGTCGGCGTATTTGTTGCCGGCGAACACCGGCTTGCCGTCCTTCCAGATCGACTGGTGCACGTGCATGCCCGAGCCGTTGTCGCCGAAGACCGGCTTCGGCATGAAGGTGGCGGTCTTGCCGTAGATGTGCGCAACCTGGTGGATGCAGTATTTGTAAATCTGCATGTGGTCGGCCATCAAGGTCAGCGTGTCGAACTTCATGCCGAGCTCGTGCTGGGCGGAAGCGACTTCGTGATGATGCTTCTCGACCTTCACGCCCATCTTGGCCATGGCGCCGAGCATCTCCGAGCGCATGTCCTGCACGGAGTCCTGCGGCGGCACCGGGAAGTAGCCGCCCTTGGTGCGGACGCGGTGGCCGAGGTTGCCGCCTTCATATTCGGTGTCGGAGTTGGTCGGCAGCTCCGAGGAGTCGAGGCGGAAGCCGGTGCTGTAGGGATTGGCGGAGAAGCGCACGTCGTCGAACACGAAGAACTCGGCTTCGGGGCCGACGAACACGGTGTCGCCGACGCCCATCGACTTCACCATCGCCTCGGCCTTCTTGGCGATGCCGCGGGGGTCGCGGTTGTAGGGCTCGCCGGTGGTCGGCTCGAGCACGTCGCAGGTGATGACCATGGTGGTCTCGGCGAAGAACGGATCGATCGTCGCGGTCACCGGATCGGGCATCAGGCACATGTCGGACTCGTTGATCGCCTTCCAGCCGGCGATTGAGGAGCCGTCGAACATCGTTCCTTCGGCGAAAATGTCTTCATCGATCATGCTGATGTCGAAGGTGACGTGCTGCCACTTGCCGCGCGGATCGGTGAAGCGCAGGTCGACGTATTTGACGTCGTTGTCCTTGATCGATTTCAGGACGTCTTTGGCGGTCTTCATGCATACCCCTTTTGGCTCTGCGGGTCGGTTTCCAAGCTTCAAGCGACCGTGTTCACGCTTCTTGAGGCGCGCGAGGCACAAACAAAATGAGGCCGCCGAAGCAGCCTATTTCTTGTCAGAATGTCGCAAAATGCGGGATAGCACCCGGCTCAGATAGCGTCCAGCCCGGATTCGCCGGTTCGGATGCGGATCGCCTCTTCGATGTTGGAGACGAAAATCTTGCCATCGCCGATGCGCCCGGTTTGCGCTGCGCGGCGGATTGCGTCGATGGCGCGCTCGACCAGATCGTCGCCGATCACGATCTCGATCTTCACCTTGGGCAGGAAGTCGACGATGTATTCTGCGCCGCGGTACAGCTCGGCGTGACCCTTCTGCCGGCCGAAGCCCTTGGCTTCGGTGACGGTGATGCCCTGAAGGCCGACTTCCTGAAGCGCTTCCTTCACCTCGTCGAGCTTGAATGGCTTGATGATGGCTTCGATCTTCTTCACTGCGCGCCTCCCGGCCTTTCGAACAAATAGCAACGTCTTCGTCAGGATGCGCTTTTCATAACGCACGATCTTGTCTTCGCTATGCCGGGATCCCTGACCAGTCCGGCAACAACGGCCGGCCACACCCTGATAAATGCCAGTGAGCACGACGAACCGAAGCGACTTCCGCGAAAGCAGGGTCTATGCCAAGTTGCAAATGCCCTGATTATTGGAGCGTTATCAGCCTTTTAACGTGCAGCTCTGATAGGTGGCGCCGACCCGCACAAAATACCGCAGACTACGGAATAGGCAAACGGTCCAATATTTGTGCAGATCATTGTTCCGTCGGATCGCCCGACGCAGAACGTGCCTCTTGAAAAGGCTTTTGGACAGGGAAGTGGCATGGAAGTTCTGACCAACGCCGAAATGCAGCGTGCCGACCAGCTCAGCATTGCGGCAGGCACCCCCGGCTTCAAGCTGATGCTCAGTGCTGGCCAGGCGGTCGCCGAGGCCGCCAACGCGCTGGTGGAGGAGGGGCCGATCCTGATCGTGGCCGGCCCCGGCAACAACGGTGGGGACGGTTTTGTCGCAGCCGCCGAGCTCGCCGCGCAAGGCCGCGAGGTCTCGGTCATCCTGATGTGCGAGCGCGACCAGCTCCAGGGCGATGCGGCCTCGGCCGCACGGGGCTGGAAACACCCGGTGCTCCCGTTCAACCCGCAGGCGATCGGGCGACCGGCGCTGATCATCGATGCGCTGTTCGGCGCGGGCCTCAGCCGTCCGGTCGACGGCGAGGCACGTGAGATGATCGAGGCGATCAACGCCAACGGTGCGCCGGTGCTCGCGGTCGATCTGCCAAGCGGCATCAACGGCACCAGCGCGGCCGTGCTGGGCGTGGCGGTGAACGCCACCGAGACCGTCACCTTCTTCCGCAAGAAGCCGGCGCATCTGCTGCTGCCGGGGCGCATGCATTGCGGCCACGTCCGCGTCGCCGACATCGGCATCGAGGCGCAGGTGCTGGACGAGATCGCGCCGCAGATTTTCGAGAACGATCCGGACTTCTGGGGCACCGCCTTTCCGGTGCCGCGCATCGACGGCCACAAATACGCGCGAGGCCATGTGCTGGCGGTCTCGGGCGATGCGGCCGCGACCGGTGCGGCGCGTCTCGCCGCGCGCGGGGCGCTCCGCGCCGGCGCGGGCCTGGTGACTCTGGCTACGCCGCGTGATGCGCTGGCGATCAATGCAGCTGCGCTCACCGCGGTGATGGTTCGCCCCGTCGATACCGCCATCGAGTTCGGCGAGCTGCTCGGTGACAAGCGCTACAACACCTGCATGATCGGCCCCGGCGCGGGGGTCGGCGAGCGCACCTGCGATCTCGTCCACACGGCGCTTAACGCGCAGCGGCGCCTGGTGCTCGACGCGGATGCGCTGACGAGCTTTGCCGCCAATCCCGAGCGCCTGTTCGAATCGATCAAGACGTCGCAGGACAAGGCGGTAGTGCTGACGCCGCACGAGGGCGAGTTCCCGCGGCTGTTCTCCGACCTCAGCAATAAACATCCGGGGCGCTCGAAGATCGAGCGCGTGCGCGCCGCCGCCGAACGCTCCGGCGCGGTCGTGCTGCTGAAGGGCGCGGACACCACGATTGCCGCGCCCGACGGCCGCGCCACCATCGCCGCCAACGCACCGCCCTGGCTCGCCACCGCGGGTGCCGGCGACGTGCTCGCCGGCATCATCGCAGGCCTCCTTGCGCAAGGCGTCCCGGCGTTCGAAGCCGCCAGCATCGCCGTCTGGATGCATGGCGAAGCGGGCAGCGAGGCGGGGCCGGGCCTGATCGCGGAGGATCTCACCGAGACGCTGCCCGCCGTGCACCGGCGGATCTATGGTGCCCTGGGGATCGAGTACTAATGCTCAGGCAGCTCGCGCTCACCGATATGGGCGCGGCGGCGCAGGTTCACCGGGCTGCATTCAACCATGCGATGCCCTGGCTCGCTGGGCTGCATACGCCGGACGAGGATCACTGGTTCTACCGCGAGCATGTGTTCGCGACGTGCCGCGTGTGGGGACGCTTCAACGGCGATGTACTGAGCGGGATCATCGCTTTCCGTGACGGCTGGATCGAGCAGCTTTACGTGCTTCCTGCTGTTCAAGGGCGGGGGACTGGCGCCGAACTTCTCGACGTCGCCAGGCATGCCAACGAACGGCTGGAGCTCTGGACCTTCCAGTGCAATGCGCGCGCAAGGCGCTTCTATGAAGCGCGCCAGTTTACGTTGATCGAGCAGACCAACGGGACCCGAAACGAGGAGAAAGAACCCGACGCTCGGTACCTCTGGATGCGTAGGCCACTTGATTTGTGAACAATTGTAGTCTAAAAACTACATGTGATTGAAAGCAGACTGAGACGTTTCGGAAGTGGCGATCACGTCTCAAGGATGAGCGTGCCAGAGCGCTGATTGCTTCGCGATTGGGTCGGTTGGCTCATGGACACGCAGGCGACGTCGAACCGGTGGGCGACGGTGTGAGCGAGCTGCGTATTCATCACGGGCCCGGATATCGCATCTATTTTCGGAAGCGGGGCAACGCGATCATCGTTTTGCTGTGCGGGGGCGACAAGAGCACGCAGGTGAAAGACATCAAGGCGGCGAAGCGCCTTGCCGAGATGTGGAGCGAATGAGATGGGCGAGAAGCTGACGACCTATGACCCGGCCGAAGACCTGCAGTCCGACGAGGCCATTGCCGTGTTCATGGAAGAGGCGTTCAAGACCGAGGATGCGGCCTATATCGCCCATGCACTTGGGGTCGTCGCCCGCGCCAAGGGGATGACGCAGATCGCCAAAGAGACTGGTCTTTCTCGCGAGCAGCTCTATCGCTCGTTCAGCACCAACGGCAATCCGACGCTGAAAACGACTATTGCGGTGATGAAGGCGCTCGGGATCGAACTCACAGCCAAGCCGCACGCCTAGTCGGAGCCCCTCACTCCACCCCGTACCAGCGCACCAGCCGCGGGGCGGCCCATTCGGTTACGACGGTTTCGATCAGCCATCGCCCGGGGGAGGCCGCAGCGAACGCGATGCGCTGAGTCTGGCCGGGTTCGATCGCGAGCGTGTCGAGCCAATAGGGCTTCCAGCCGTCGTCGAGCTTGTCGAGCAGGCGGAAATGGTGGCCGTGCAGATGGACGACGATGGCGACGGGTGCGGGGTTCTTGAGCGCCAGCACGACGGTGCGGCCGGCCTTGGTGCGAAAAGCGGGGGCGGAGGACGTCGAGAAATTTGCGGGCCGTACCCACCCGGCGTCGGCTGCCCCGAGCGCGACATCGAACCGCAGGGCGCCTTTCAGATCGAGTCGCTCGGGCAGGTCATTCGGAGGGAGCGGCTGCGGCGGCGACGGCGGCGCGCGCCGCTCAAGCTTGCCGGAGACCGTCAGGCGGCCGACCTGGCGCGCCTCCTTGCCATCATGCAGCAGGAATGGGGCCGATGTGGCCGTATCGACAAAGGCGTCGGCGCGTGCGCCGGGAGCCAGCACCAGGGCGCCGTTGCGAGCCGGGAACGGCTCAGCCGGCTGTCCGTCCAGGGCCAGCACCTGGACCTCGTGACTTTCCAATTTGATCGCCAGAACAGAACGTTGCGAGCCGTTGATAAAGCGCAGCCGCAGCCGCTCATTCGCCGAAGCTGAGAGTTCGAATGAAGTCGTTCCGTTGATTGTATAGAGCGGGGACGTGTCCTTCGGGTCCCGGCCCGGGAGAAGCGCGGTCCCATCCGGCCGCAGCCGCCATTCCTCGATCAAGAGGACCACGTCGCGATCGGCGGCGACCGCGTTGGTCTCGGTGGCGATGATCGGAAGCGGGCGCGCGGGCTGCTTCAGGCCGTCCTCGAACAGCCGGAAGTCGGCCAGCAGGGTCCCCGCATTTGGGACTGAAATGATTGATGTTTCCGTCGCATCCGGGGCCGTCGGGGCGCGACCCCGAAGCGGGTCGGCCGCGTCCGGGCCATTGAGGCCGTACCAGACTGGTGCAAGCGGGACAGGCAGGCCGTTGCGGAAGACCACCTCGCAGCGATCGCCACGTTTGAGACGGACATCCCCGAGGTGGCTTACGGCGGCCAGCTCCCAGATCGGTGTAGCCGGCTGACCCGGCCTCAGAGCCAGCGTCGCCGGCCTTGCCTGAAGGGCGAGCTGGGCGGTCGTGGCCGGGACTGCGCCGCCCGCCATCAGCCCGGCCGCAGAGGCGCCCAGTCCCGCTCCAAGCCCGGCCAAAACCTCGCGCCTCGTCGGGTCGAAAATCCGCGTTCTCATGGCCGATCCCGACCACGCCGTGCTGGATAAGTCCAGCCGTCGTGCCTAGTTGAAGGCTGCCTCTATCGGGCCATTTTTTTGCTGCGAACAGGCGGGCACATGCTATAAGCCCGCCGCCCGCGGCATCGCGGCCGGTCTTGATGCAAATTTACGCGGGCGTGGCGGAACTGGTAGACGCGCTGGATTTAGGTTCCAGTGACGAAAGTTGTGGGGGTTCGAGTCCCTCCGCCCGCACCAAGCGCTTTCAGCGTTTGCACGGATTACGCGATCTGCTCCCGCGCGGATGTTTGTCCGCCGGAAGCCGGTCCGATGAACCACCGGCGTTGAGGCGTTCGCCTCGCGCTGGATCGATTAATGACAGCGTCCCGACGCATGCGCGCCGGGACCGAACGAGAAGAAGATTGGACACCATGCAGGTCACAGAAACCCTCTCGGAAGGTTTGAAGCGCGAGTTCAAGATCAGCGTTCCCGCGTCTGATCTCGACGCCAAGGCCGGTGCCAAGCTCGTCGACCTCAAGGACAAGGTTCGCATCAACGGCTTCCGTCCCGGCAAGGTGCCGGTCACGCACCTCAAGAAGGTCTATGGCCGCTCGGTGATGGCCGAGACCATCGACCAGACCATTCGTGACACCAACACGCAGCTGTTCTCCGAGCGCGGCTTCCGCCTTGCGACCGAACCCAAGATCACCATGCCGACCGAGCAGGCCGAGGTCGAGGAGCTGCTCAACGGCAAAACCGACCTGACCTATACGGTTGCGATCGAGGTGGTGCCGTCGATCGCGCTCGCCGACTTCAAGACCTTCGAGGTCGAGAAGCCCGTCGCCGAAGTCACCGACGCCGACGTCGACGAGGCGATCAAGCGCATCGCCGATTCGAACCGCGGCTATGCCGCGAAGGGCGAGGGCGCCAAGGCCGAGTCGGGCGATCGCGTCACCGTCGCCTTCAAGGGCACCATCAACGGCGAGCCCTTCGAGGGCGGCGCCGGCGAGGGCATCCAGGTGGTGATCGGATCCAACACCTTCATCCCCGGCTTCGAAGAGCAGCTCATCGGGATCGGCGCGGGCGAGACCCGCACGCTGAAGGTGGCGTTCCCCAAGAACTACATGAACGATAAGCTCGCCGGCCAGCCGGCCGAGTTCGAGACCACCGCGACGCTGATCGAGGCGCCGCAGGATCTCGCGATCGACGACGAGTTCGCCAAGACGCTCGGCCTCGAATCGCTGGACAAGCTGAAGGAAGCGGCGCGCGAGCGGCTGGTCGCCGAGTTCGCGACCGCGACGCGCCAGCGCGTCAAGCGCGCGCTGCTCGACCGCCTCGACGAGGCCCATCGCTTCGAGGCTCCGCCCTCGCTGGTCGACGAGGAGTTCAATCTGATGTGGAACTCGGTGAAGGCCGAGATGGACTCCGCCGGCAAGACCTTCGCCGACGAGGACACCACTGAAGACGCCGCCAAGGAAGAGTACCGTAAGATCGCCGACCGCCGCGTGCGGCTGGGCCTCGTGCTCTCCGAGATCGGCGAGAAGAACAAGATCTCCGTGACCGACGACGAGGTCGGCCGCGCCGTGATCGAGCGGGCGCGCTCGATGCCGGGCCGCGAGAAGGAGGTCTGGGACTATTACCGCAGCAACGCCCAAGCGTTGGCCCAGCTTCGTGCACCGATCTATGAGGACAAGGTCGTCGACTTCATCCTCGAGCTTGCCAAGGTGACTGAGAAGAAGGTCTCGCGCGACGATCTCTACAAGGACGACGAGGCGGAAAAGACCGCCGCCTGAGGGCTCCAGAAGAGCCTTTAGGAGAGCCTTTGGGATAGCCTTGCATTAAGGATGATCAGCGAAGAGGTCGAGCTAGCCAGGTGGCCGGCTGGGCCTCTTTGTACGAATCAGCTTCAACTGCCTCACGGATTAAGCCTTAATTCGCTCCGCACTTGTCAGGCGCGAATTGGGCTATATCTGTCGCTACGCCTTCTGCTTCTACCAAGTTCTTCTACCAAGTTCCTGCATCACGGGACGTCCATCGGCCTTCCGGCAGATCCAGCCCCGACTGGCAGCCGGGCCTGGCGATGTCCGCCTCTTCAAAACCCTAGGTGACTCATGCGCGATCCGGTTGAAACCTACATGAACCTCGTGCCCATGGTGGTCGAGCAGACCAACCGTGGCGAGCGCGCCTACGACATTTTCTCGCGCCTTCTGAAAGAGCGCATCATCTTCCTGACCGGGCCGGTCGAGGACGGCATGTCGACGCTGATCGTCGCGCAGCTGTTGTTCCTTGAGGCGGAAAATCCGAAGAAGGAAATCTCGATGTACATCAACTCGCCGGGCGGCGTGGTGACGTCGGGCCTCGCGATCTACGACACCATGCAGTTCATTCGTCCGCCGGTCTCGACGCTGTGCACCGGCCAGGCCGCCTCGATGGGCTCGCTGCTGCTCTGCGCCGGCGAGAAGGACATGCGCTTCTCGCTGCCGAACGCGCGCATCATGGTGCATCAACCTTCCGGCGGCTTCCAGGGCCAGGCCACCGACATCATGCTGCACGCCCAGGAAATCCTGAACCTGAAGAAGCGGCTCAACGAGATCTACGTGAAGCACACCGGCCAGACCTACAAGGCGATCGAGGACGCGCTGGAACGCGACAAGTTCCTGACCGCGAGCGACGCCAAGGAGTTCGGTTTGGTCGACAGGGTCATCGACAAGCGCGCCGAGGAAACCGCGGCGCCGAAGACTCCGTAGCACTACTGTGACGGCGAACCCTCCGGGATCGCCGGCACCGTCAGGGAGCGTTCACGTTAAGGACACGTGCGCGCGTCGCAAAACGCAGTTTTGCGCCCTGCGACAGGCAGAAAGTTCCGCTTTCGTGCCTGTTTTTCGTGGCAATCCAGCAACGCCGGGGTGATTTCGATCACTTCGCCCGTGCCAAGACCGGAAATCACGGTATTGTCACGGGTAGCCGGCGCCCCCCGATTAGCGAATTCTTGATAGTCGGGTGACAGCATGGTTCGCTACGACTGATCGGCTATGGTCGCGGAGAATCGAGTGACCGTGATTCGCACGGCATGCAACGCGTAGGGTCTTTTTTGGTACGGAATTTGCTCTATTTGAAGGACTGTACCGGCTGTCGTGCCGGAATAGGGCGATCGAGCGGACGGGATCGAACCGCGGACGGAGACATGAATGAGTAAGGTCGGCACGAGCGACTCCAAGAACACGCTGTATTGCTCGTTCTGCGGCAAGAGCCAGCACGAAGTTCGCAAACTGATCGCGGGTCCCACGGTCTTCATTTGCGACGAGTGCGTCGAGCTCTGCATGGACATCATTCGCGAGGAGAACAAATCCTCGCTGGTGAAGTCGCGCGACGGGATTCCGACGCCGAAGGAAATCTGCAAGGTGCTGGACGATTACGTAATCGGACAGAACCATGCGAAGAAGGTCCTCTCGGTCGCGGTGCACAATCACTACAAGCGCCTCAACCACCAGACCAAGCACAACGACGTCGAGCTTGCGAAGTCGAACATCCTGCTGATCGGTCCGACCGGTTCGGGCAAGACGCTGCTCGCGCAGACGCTCGCCCGCATCCTGGACGTGCCGTTCACGATGGCGGATGCGACGACGCTGACCGAAGCCGGCTATGTCGGCGAGGACGTCGAGAACATCATCCTGAAGCTGCTCCAGGCCGCCGACTACAACGTCGAGCGTGCCCAGCGCGGCATCGTCTATATCGACGAAATCGACAAGATCAGCCGCAAGTCCGACAATCCCTCGATCACGCGCGACGTGTCGGGTGAGGGCGTGCAGCAGGCACTGCTCAAGATCATGGAAGGCACGGTGGCTTCGGTCCCGCCGCAGGGCGGCCGCAAGCATCCGCAGCAGGAGTTCCTGCAGGTGGACACCACCAATATCCTGTTCATCTGCGGTGGTGCGTTCTCGGGCCTCGAAAAGATCATCTCGGCACGCGGACGGTCGACCTCGATCGGTTTCGCCGCCCAGGTGCTCGCGCCGGAAGACCGCCGCACCGGCGAAATCTTCCGTCACGTCGAGCCGGAGGATCTCCTGAAGTATGGCCTGATCCCGGAATTCGTCGGCCGTCTGCCCGTCGTGGCGACGCTGGAGGATCTGGACGAGGCTTCGCTCAAGAAGATCCTGGTCGAGCCGAAGAACGCGCTGGTGAAGCAGTACCAGCGGCTGTTCGAGATGGAGAACATCGAGCTGACCTTCGCCGACGAGGCGCTTGGCGCGGTGGCCCGCAGGGCGATCGAGCGCAAGACCGGTGCGCGCGGGCTGCGTTCGATCCTTGAGGCGATCCTGCTCGAGACCATGTTCGACCTGCCGGGCCTCGAAGGTGTGGAAGAAGTCGTGATTTCCCGCGAAGTTGTGGAAGGAACGGCGCGTCCGCTCTACATCTACGCCGATCGGTCCGATCGCGCCGTCGAGAACGCCAGCGCCTGATTTTACGGCGCTGGAACGCTCCAATCGTCTCCCCAGGTAAGGGCTGCGGAAAATATCTCCGCAGCCGGTGTTGTGTCGCTTGTTCGCGTGCGTAAGCGCCTGATGGCGCGCGTCTTTCAATGACTTGACACCCCCCGGGTCGATAGCCACCTAATGTCGGCGGCGAGCAAAAATTCTCTTCAAGATTCGCCTCAGTTCCGATCCGGCAGGCCGGTCCAACCTCAGAAGGACCGACCGGTTTTGCGGATCACCTCGGCACCTTGTGGCGGTTGCGCATGAGCATGGCGGGCTGCGTGCAAGGGGGCAAAGCAAAAGGAAAAGGCCATGACCAATCCAAAACCCAGGCCAACCATCGTTCATGGCGAAACGCACGCCTATCCCGTGCTGCCGCTGCGCGACATCGTCGTCTTCCCGCACATGATCGTTCCGCTCTTCGTCGGCCGCGAGAAGTCGATCCGCGCGCTCGAAGAGGTGATGAAGAACGACGCGCTGATCATGCTCGCGACGCAGAAGAACGCGTCCGACGATGATCCGGCACCCGATTCCATTTACGAGACCGGTACGCTTGCCAGCGTGCTCCAGCTCTTGAAGCTTCCCGACGGCACCGTGAAGGTGCTGGTCGAAGGGCTCGAGCGGGCGCGCGTGCAGAAGTACACCGATCGCGCCGACTATTACGAAGCGACCGCGATTGCGCTCGCCGACACCGATGCGAAGTCGGTCGAGGCCGAGGCCATGGCGCGCTCGGTCGTGTCCGACTTCGAGAGCTATGTAAAGCTCAACAAGAAAATCTCGGCCGAGGTCGTCGGCGTCGTGCAGGCGATCACCGATTTCGCCAAGCTCGCCGACACCGTCGCCTCGCATCTCGCCGTCAAGATCGCGGATCGCCAGGGCATCCTGGAGACGCTGTCGGTCACGCAGCGCCTGGAGAAGGTGCTGGGCCTGATGGAGAGCGAGATCTCGGTGCTCCAGGTCGAGAAGCGCATCCGCTCGCGCGTCAAGCGCCAGATGGAGAAGACCCAGCGCGAGTATTATCTCAACGAGCAGATGAAGGCGATCCAGAAGGAGCTCGGCGACGACGACGGTCGCGACGAGCTCGCCGATCTCGAAGAGAAGATCTCCAAGACCAAGCTCTCCAAGGAAGCGCGCGAGAAGGCGCAGCATGAATTGAAGAAGCTGCGCCAGATGTCGCCGATGTCCGCGGAAGCGACCGTCGTGCGCAACTATCTGGATTGGCTGCTGTCGATTCCGTGGAACAAGAAGTCCAAGGTGAAGAAGGATCTGGAAGCTGCGCAGGCGGTTCTGGATGCCGATCACTACGGGCTGGAGAAGGTCAAGGACCGCATCGTCGAGTATCTCGCCGTGCAGTCGCGTGCCAACAAGCTGACCGGCCCGATCCTGTGCCTCGTCGGCCCTCCTGGTGTCGGCAAGACCTCGCTCGGCAAGTCGATCGCGAAGGCGACGGGGCGCGAATTCGTGCGCGTGTCGCTCGGCGGCGTGCGCGACGAGGCCGAGATCCGCGGTCACCGCCGCACCTATATCGGTTCGATGCCCGGCAAGATCATCCAGTCGATGCGGAAGGCGAAGTCGTCCAATCCGCTGTTCCTGCTGGACGAGATCGACAAGATGGGCGCCGATTTCCGCGGCGATCCGTCCTCGGCTTTGCTCGAGGTCCTCGACCCCGAGCAGAACGCGACCTTCAACGACCACTATCTCGAGGTCGACTACGATCTCTCCAACGTGATGTTCATCACGACCGCGAATACGCTCAATATTCCCGGGCCGCTGATGGACCGCATGGAGATCATCCGGATCGCGGGCTACACCGAGAACGAGAAGGTCGAGATCGCGCGCAAGCACCTGATCCCGAACGCGGTGTCCAAGCACGGCCTGGACTCCAAGGAGTTCTCGATCGACGACGACGCGCTGCTGCTTCTGATCCGCCGCTACACCCGCGAAGCGGGCGTGCGCAATTTGGAGCGTGAGCTCTCCACACTCGCCCGCAAGGCGGTGAAGGAGCTGATGATCTCCAAGAAGAAGTCGGTCAAGGTCACCGAGAAGACTCTGGAAGAGCTGCTCGGCGTGCCGAAGTACCGCTACGGCGAGATCGAGAGCGAGCCGCAGGTCGGCATCGTCACCGGCCTTGCCTGGACCGATGTCGGCGGCGAGTTGCTGACGATCGAAGGCGTCATGATGCCCGGCAAGGGCAAGATGACGGTCACGGGCAATCTGCGTGACGTCATGAAGGAATCGATCTCGGCGGCGGCGTCCTACGTCCGCTCGCGCGCGATCGTCTACGGCATCGAGCCGCCGCTGTTCGACCGGCGCGACATCCACGTGCACGTGCCGGAAGGCGCGACGCCGAAGGACGGTCCGTCGGCGGGCGTGGCGATGGCCACCGCGATCATCTCGGTCATGACCGGCATCCCGGTCCGCCACGATGTCGCGATGACCGGCGAAATTACGTTGCGCGGCCGCGTGCTGCCGATCGGCGGCCTGAAGGAGAAGCTGCTGGCTGCTGCCCGCGGCGGCATCAAGACGGTGCTGATCCCCGAGGACAACGCCAAGGATCTCACGGAGATTTCCGATGCGATCAAGGGCGGCATGGAGATCATCCCGGTCTCGCGCCTCGACGACGTCGTTGCCAAGGCGCTGGTCAAGAAGCCGGTGCCGATCGTCTGGGAAGAGGACACCAAGGTGACGGTGAAGCCGGACGGCGACGAAGCCGCCGGTGGCCTGACCGCTCACTGAGATCGCAGCTCGAAAAGATGATAAAACGGCGCCTTCGGGCGCCGTTTTTGCTGTGGGGCAGCGGATGACAATGCACATCGACGGGCAATGCCATTGCGGCCAGATTACCTTTGAAGCCGAGATCGACCCCGAGACGGTGTCGGTCTGCCACTGCCGGGACTGCCAGACCCTAACGGGATCGCCGTTCCGGGTGACGGCGATCTGCACCAAGTCCGACGTCAAGCTGACGGCCGGTACGCCCAGGATCTACGGCAAGCGCGGCGACAACGGCCGGATGCGCTTCCAGCACTTCTGTGCCGACTGCGGTTCCCCGCTATTCACGAGCGGCGAGGGCGACCAGGAGGACGATTGGGGCATCCGCTGGGGCAGCATCCGCCAGCGCGACAAATTGCGGCCCGTCAGGCAGATCTGGTGTCAGTCGGCGGCAGTGTGGATCGACGCGGTGCCACTGCTGCCGGGCCGGCCGGGAGATTGAGGCCGAGGAAGTGCAGTTCCGCGCTTGCCCGTTCGGGCTCGGTGGGGATAAAGAAGCGGCGAGGGGCGGTTAGCTCAGCTGGTTAGAGCATCTCGTTTACACCGAGAGGGTCGGGAGTTCGAATCTCTCACCGCCCACCAGCCTTTGCTCGCGTCGCGAGCTTCGGCTCGGCGAGCCAGCCTCACACTTTATTGGCACGAAGCGAACGAAGGCTGCCGCGCCGAAGCCAATAGGCGCAGGCGGGCGATACCGAGCCACAGAGGCCCCAATGGAACACCCTAGCGGACACGAGCAGAACGCCGACCAGATCGCTTACTGGAACGGCCCCAGCGGACAACGCTGGGCCGATCGCCATGCGGCGCAGGAGAGCCTGCTCGGGCCCATTGCCGACGTGCTGATCGCCCGCGCCAGGCCGACGCCGGGCGAGCGCGTCCTCGACGTCGGCTGCGGCTCCGGCGCGACCACGTTCGCCTTCGCGAAGGCTGTCGCGCCTGATGGCTTCGCGCTCGGGCTCGACGTCTCCGAGCCGATGCTGTCGCAGGCGCGAGCGTTTGCGCCAAAAGGCCTGCCGCTCGATTTCGTGCTGGCGGATGCGACGGTCTATCCATTCGAGCCGGCAAGCTTCGACCTGCTGGCCTCGCGGTTTGGCGTGATGTTCTTCGCCGATCCGATTGCGTCCTTCACCAATCTCCGTCGTGCTCTGAAGCCGTCGGGACGGCTGGCGTTCGCCTGTTGGCGCGAGCCGAAGGAAAATCCCTGGATGATGGCGCCGTTGATGGCGGTCTACAAACACGTTCCCAAGATGCCGCCGGTCGGGCCGGAAGAGCCGGGCCCGTTCGCCTTCGCCTCGGAAGAGCGCGTGACGCGCATCCTGAAAGGCGCGGGCTTCGTCGACGTGGCGATGGAGCCGCACAATCTCGCGATGGATGTTGCGATCGGCGGCGGGCTCGATGCCGCGGTCGAGGGCTCGCTCCAGATCGGTCCCGCCAGCCGCGCGCTGCAGGGCCATCCTCCGGAGATGTATGCCGCGGCAAAAGCCTCGATCCGCGAAATGCTCGCGCCGTTCCTCAAGGGGCAGAGCGTGGCGTTGCAGGGCGCGATCTGGATCGTCACGGCGAAGGCGGCGTAGGCGCCGCTCTGTCCCCGTCATTGCGAGGAGCTCTTGCGACGAAGCAATCCAGACTGTGTCCGCGGAGGCAGTCTGGATTGCTTCGCTGCGCCCGCAATGACGAGTCGCGACTGGCGAATGCTACACCACATCATCGGGCGCCAAGGCGCAGCCATTGTCCGGGTGCGTCTCGACCTGAAGGGTGGTGTGGCCGATGCGGTGGGAGCTCTTCAGCATCTGCGCGGTCTCCATCAGGAATGCATCGCCGGCGGCGCCGGTGGGCATGACGAGATGGCAGGTCAGCGCTGTCTCGGTGGTCGAGATCGGCCAGACGTGGAGATCGTGGATCGCAGTTACACCGGGCCTCCCCAGCAGAAGGATCTTGATCGCGGCAATGTCGGTGCCCCTGGGCGCTGCCGCCATCGACATGTCGATGGAGCCGCGGAGCAGGCTGGTGGTGCTCCAGAGGATGGTGACGCAGATGACGAGGCTGGTGACGGGATCGAGCCAGAGCCAGCCGGTCCAGATGATCAGCGCCGCCGAGATGACGACGCCGAGCGAGACCGCGGCATCGGCCGCCATGTGCAGATAGGCGCCTTCGATATTGATGTCGTCCTTGCGTCCGCGCGCGAACAGCATGGCGGTAAAACCGTTGATGAGGATGCCGATGCCGGCGACCACCATCACGGTGATCCCGGCGACCGGCTCCGGTTCGCGCAGGCGCAAAAACGCTTCCCAGCCGATCGCGCCGGTTGCGACCAGCAGGAACACCGCGTTCGCCAGCGCCGCCAGGATGGTGGAGGCGCGCAGGCCATAGGTGAAGCGGCCGCTGGGCGCGCGCCGCGCCGCAATCGACGCGCACCAGGCCACGACCAGGCCGAGCACGTCGGAAAGATTATGGCCGGCGTCGGCGAGCAGGGCCGTAGAGTTGCCGATGTAGCCGTACACGGCCTCGGCCACGACCAGCGCGGTGTTGAGCGAAATGCCGATCGCGAACGCCTTGCCGAAACTGGCGGGTGCGTGGACGTGCGCATGGCCAGCACCATGATCGTGACCATGATCGGCACTGTGATCATGGTGATGATGACCGTGATGGTCGTGGTTGCCCACCTCTACCGCTCCCCGGAAGCTGCCAGATCAGGCGCCATTGTAGGCCTTTCGGCGCCCCCGTCACGGCGGAACAGCACGTAGAGCGCCGGCAGCACCAGCAGCGTCAGCACGGTCGAGGAGATGATGCCGCCGATCACCACGGTCGCGAGCGGCCGCTGCACCTCGGCACCGGCGCCGGTCGCAAGGGCCATCGGCACGAAGCCGAGGGACGCCACCAGCGCCGTCATCAACACCGGACGCAGGCGTGTCAGCGCGCCCTCGCGCACCGCGTCAACAACGGGGTGCCCCTCGCTGCGCAGCCGCTCGATGAAGGCGATGATCACGAGCCCGTTGAGCACGGCCACGCCCGACAGCGCGATGAAACCGACGCCAGCGCTGATGGATAGGGGAATGCCGCGCAGCAGCAGCGCCATGACGCCGCCGGTCAGCGCCAGCGGCACGCCGGAGAAAACGAGCGCCGCATCCGCCGCCGATCCCATGCCCATGAACAGCAGCAGGAACACGAGCAGCAGCGCCACCGGCACCACCAGCGTAAGCCGCTTGGTGGCGGAGACCAATTGCTCGAACTGTCCGCCCCAGCCGATCCAGTAGCCCGGCGGCAGTTTGACCTTCTCCGCGACAGCCGCCTCGGCCTCGGTGACGAAGGAGCCGAGGTCGCGCGCGCGGACATTGGCGGTGACGACGATGCGCCGCTTGCCGTTCTCGCGGCTGATCTGGTTCGGGCCGGGCGTCGCATCGACGGTTGCGACCGACGACAGCGGCACATAGCGCATCTGGGCGAGGGGGGAGCCGGGCAGTGCCGTCCGGATCGGCGCACCGATTGTTGCTTCCTCACCGGGCGGCAGAGGGATCGGGATCGCCCTGATGGCTTCGAGATTGCCGCGCAGATGTTCCGGCAGGCGCACGACGATGTCGAAGCGGCGGTCGCCCTCGAACAGCTTGCCGGCGGACTTGCCGCCGACCGCGATCTCGACGATGCCCTGCACCTCGCTGATGCTGAGCCCGTACCGGGCGAGTGCCTGGCGGTCGAGACGAACCGTGAGGATCGGCAGGCCCGAGACCTGCTCGATCTTGACGTCGCTGGCGCCGCGGATGCCGCGGATCGCAGCCTCCACCTGTTTTGCCGCGCCTTGCAGGATGTCGAGATCGTCGCCGAAGATCTTGACGCCGACGTCGCTGCGCACGCCGGAGATCAGCTCGTTGACACGGAATTGGATCGGCTGGGAGATTTCATAGGCGCTGCCGGGGATGTCGTCGGCGGCACGGTCGATGGCCTCGATCACCTCGGCTTTGGGCCTGCCGGGGTCGGGCCATTCGGCGCGCGGCTTCAGCATGATGTAGCCGTCGGTCTGTGCCGGCGACATCGGGTCGGTCGCGATCTCCGCGGTGCCGATGCGGGTGAAGAACTCCTTCACCTCCGGAATCTGCTTGATGCGTTTTTCCAGCGCCTTTTGCAGGTCCAGCGACTGGGTCAGGCTGGTGCCGGGAATCCGGATCGAGGCCAGCGCAACGTCGCCTTCGTCCAGGCTCGGAATGAACTCACCGCCCATGCGCGCGGCGGCAACGCAGCTTGCGACCACGATGATGGCGGCTATGATTGCGACGCCGAGGCGATGGTCGATCGCCAGCCGGAGCAGGGGGAGATAGGCGCGCTTCGCCAGCCGCATGAACAGGTTTTCGTGTTCCGACACCTTGCCGGTGACGAAGATGGCGACCGCGGCCGGCACGAAGGTGATGGAGAACAGCACCGCGGCGGCCAGTGCCATCAGCACCGTCAGCGCCATCGGCGTGAACATCTTGCCTTCGACGCCGGTCAGCGTCAGCACCGGCAGGTAGACCACCGCGATGATCAGCGTTCCGAACAGGCTCGGCTTGATCACCTCGCTCGACCCGCGCCGGATCGCGCACAGCCGTTCGGAGATCGTGAGCAGGCCGCCTTTCTCGCGCTGGGCCTCGGCCAGCATGCGCAGGCAGTTCTCGACGATGATCACGGCGCCGTCGACGATGATGCCGAAATCGATTGCGCCCAGGCTCATCAGGTTCGCACTGACCCTGGTCTCGACCATGCCGGTGACCGTCATGGCCATGGACAGCGGAATGACGCAGGCCACTACCAGCGCTGCGCGGATGTTGCCGAGGATCAGGAACAGCACGGCCACGACCAGGGCCGCGCCTTCCACCAAATTGTTCTCGACGGTGCGGATGGTGGCTTCGACCAGATCAGTGCGGTCGTAGACGGTCCGCGTCACGACGCCGTCGGGCAGCGATTTGGCGATCTCCTCGAGCCGGGCCGCGACACGGCGCGCCACGGTGCGGCTGTTTTCGCCGATCAACAGCATGGCGGTGCCGAGCACGGTTTCCTCGCCATCGCGCGTTGCGGCCCCCGTGCGCAAATCGCGGCCTTCGGTGACGGTCGCGATGTCCCTGATCCTGACGGGATTGCCGCCGCGCGAGCCGATGACGATGTCCCTGATTTCGCCGACATTGCCGACCTGGCCCGGCGAGCGAACCAGATACTGCTCGCCATTACGCTCGATATAGCCGGCGCCGACATTGGCATTGTTGGCGGCGAGCGCCGTCATGACGTCGCGAAAGCCGAGCCGGTAGGCCATCAGCTTGCCGGGATCGGGGAGCACGTGGAATTGCCGCTCGAAGCCGCCGATGGTGTTGACCTCGATCACCCCCGGCACGTTGCGAAGCTGCGGCTTGATGATCCAGTCCTGCACGGTGCGCAAATCGGTCAGCGAATAGTCGTGACCGCCTTGCGTCTTCGCGCCCGCCTTGGCCTCGACGGTGTACATGAAGATTTCGCCGAGCCCGGTCGAGACCGGTCCCATCGCGACCTCGACGCCGGCCGGAAGCTGGTCCTTTACCTGCTGGATCCGTTCGCCGACGAGCTGGCGGGCAAAATAGATGTCGGTGCCGTCCTTGAAGACGACCGTCACCTGGCTCAGGCCATAGCGCGACAGCGAGCGGGTGTAGTCGAGTTTCGGCAGCCCACCCATCGCGGTCTCGACGGGGAAGGTGATGCGCTGCTCGGTTTCCAGGGGCGAATAGCCGGGCGCACGGGTGTTGATCTGGACCTGGACGTTGGTGATGTCAGGAACGGCGTCGATCGGCAGGCGCTGGAAATTCCAGGCGCCGAAAGCGACGACGCCGAGTGCGAGCAAGAGGACCAGCCAGCGCTGCTGCAGCGAGACCGCGATGAGGCGCTCAATCATGCTCGGCCTCGCCCTTGCCCATCTCCGCCTTCACGACGAAGCTGTTTTCCGCGACGTAATGCTCGCCGGCCGATAGTCCGGCCCTGATCTCGACATGGCGGGAATCGGAATCGCCAAGCTCCACGGGGCGCGCCTCGATCTTGTCGCCGTCCTCGCGGACGAAAACGATGGTCCTGTTCTCCAGCGTCTGGATCGCGCTTTTGCGCACGGCGACCGCGACGTCGCGCGCGGCGAGGATCAGCCGTGCAGTGACGAACAGGCCGGGACGCAAGCGCCCGTCGGGATTTGGCAGCACCACGCGCGCCAGCGCGGTCTGGGTCTCGCTCGAGCCGATCGGGGCCATGTAGGAGATGGTGCCCTTGATCTCGCCGCGGCCGTCGTCGGGATCGATCAGCACCTCGTCGTTGAGGCGAACGCGCCGCAGATCCTGCCGGTAGATCGACAGGTCGACCCAGATGGTCGAGAGATCGGCGACGACGAAAGCCGGCTTCTGCTCGGAGGCGTATTCGCCGAGCGAGATCTGCCGCTCGATGATGGTGCCGGCAAGCGGCGCCTTGAGCTCGTAGACGGTGAGGCTCTGGTTGCTCTCGATCGCGGCGAGCAGATCGTCCTTGCCGACCTTGTCGCCGATGCGCTTCTGGATCGATTTGGCGACGCCGGGAAAGCGCGGCGTCACCTGCACCACGGCTTCCTGGTTGGCGCGCAGGATGCCGTTGAAGGCGAGCGTGTCGGTCAGCGTGACGCTCGCGGCTTCCGCCAACGTTACGCCGGCGGCTGCGAGCTTGATGTCGGAGATGCGGATCCGGTCGGCGCCGTGCTCGTCCTGCTCGACATGGTCGTTCGGCTTCTCCGGCTTCTTGTCCGTGGCGTGTTCGGCATGCTCGACCCTGGCCGGGCCGAGCAGGGAATAGCCGTAAGCGCCAAGTGCGGTGCCAAGCGCGGCGGCAACGAATGCGACGAGGATGGTGGAGGACGTCTTCATCGTGCGCTCTCCCGCGCCAGCGTGAAGGGGTTGCCGACGAGGCCTTCGATGGTCGCCACCCCCGCGTGGAAATTCTGCAGCGCCTCCTGCTCGCGCAGCCGCGCCTGGGTGACGCTGGCCTGGGCGTCGAGCACTTCGAGCAGACTGAAACGGCCCTGGCCGTAGCCTTGAGCAATGGCGTCAGACGCTTCGGTGGCCTTGGGAATGGCGCTCTCGCGCAGCACCGCAAGCTCGCGCAGCGAGCCCTGGAGCGAGTCGTAGGCGCGGCCGGCGACCACGATCAGCGTGTTGCGGTTGGCCTCGCGCTCGGCCTTGGTCTTGGCAAGGCTCTCCTGCGCCGAGAGGATATTGCCCTGGTTCTGGTCGAACACGGGGATCGGCACCGAGACGGTGAGGCGCGCCGCGTCGTCATTGGTCTCGTTGAAATGGCGCCAGCCGGCGGCGATCCGCACGTCGGGATAGGGCCGCAGCCGCGCCAGCAACAGCTCGGCATTGCGCTGGGCATAGATCGCGGTCCAGCGCACCAACTGCGGATTGGCATCGATCGCGGCGACGACCGACTGGAATGTCGGCGGCCGTCCCATGGTGTCGAGCCGTCCGGAGACCTCGCCGAATTTCGGAGCCGCGTCGCCCATCAGGACTGCAAGCTCGCGCCGGGCGCTGGCCAGCGTCGCCTTGAAGCGCTCGCGATCGGCCTTCACCAAGGCGGATGCCACTTCCGCACGGCCGGTCTCGGCCGGCGAAGAGGCACCGGCCTCGACGCGGCGGCGCAAAAGCGGCGTCAGCCGGTCAATGGCGGTGATCTGCTCGTCGAGGATCTGGATGCGCCGCTGTGCGCCGAGCACGCTAAGGAAGGCAATCGCGGTCTCCGACAGCACCTCCAGCCTGACGGCCTTGCGCTGGATCGCGGCGACCTCGATGCCGGCGACACCCGCCGCAATCCGCGCGTCGCGCTTGCCGAACAGCTCGAAGGCTTGGCTGATCTGCAGCGTGGTCTCGGCCGATCGCGTGCCGCGATAGATGCCGGACCCGAACGAATTGTCCTGTTCATAGGTCAGCTCCGGATTGAGAAGCGCACCTGCCTGGATGCGCTGGCCCGTGGCGATGCCGACATCGCGCTCCGCCGCAGTCAGCCGCGGGCTCGTGGCCAGCGCGCGCGAGAGCGCGCTCCGCATCGTCAGAGTCTGGGCGTGAGACGGCGCAAGCGCCAATCCGGCAATCAGACACGCTGCCGCGCACGCCAGGCGCGCGGCCATTCCCCTGCAAAACATGAAACCGACCTGTAAATGATGACCGAATGGGCGCGCGCGGCGCCCGACCAATCCGTTCAGGCCATATGTTTGGGAGGCGGGGAGTCGGTGTCGGGAACAATTCCGGCGAGCCGGGGTGCGCGTTGTGGGCGCGATACGGACACGAGCCCGATCGATGCGGCCGGTGGCGCCGGCTGCGCCACCGTCACCGAGAAGCAGCCATGGCAATGATGTCCGCCGATGGCCTTGTGGTCGTTGTGATCTGCGGAGCCGTCAAGGACCGCGCTGATCTCCGAGCCGCCACCGGGCGTGGTGACGTCGATGTCATGCAGGCCATGCAGCGCTCCCGCGAGCAGGTAGACAACCGCGATCAGCACAGACAGCAGCCCGCGCCAGTTGCGCGGCCGGCATGATCCTGAGGGCTGGCGGTTCGCGAGCACGATTTCACTCTGGTTGCGGTCTGCGTCCGGCCTAGCATGGGGGCGGGAACAGTGTCGACCCGCAACATTGTTGCGTCCCTGGAACAATTGCCGCAGCGGTCGCGAAGACGGCAGCTCTTCATCATTGGCGCGTGATCAGGCTGAGCTGAGCATCGGCTGCCGCTCCGCGTGCTGCTTCCGGCACATCGCTGGTGTCGCCGTCTTCGACGGTGACGACGGCGTGACAGCCCGCTTCCATGGCCCGTTCCAGCCATTTGATGGCTTCGTCGATCCACTGGTCGTGGTGCTCGGGATCGGCGATTGCCTTTTCCCGGAATGCATCTGCCTGATGAAGGCACGCGGTTCTGCGATCCACGCGGCTCTCCCAATCCAGAGGTTCCGCCCCGATCGCATCCTTGATGATCGGAGAGCCGGCGTCGTTAACATAGGACAGGAACCGCCGCCCAAAAACAAAGCCCCAGCCGGGACCGACCGGCTGGGGCTTTCGTGCTCACAAACTTCATCCTTGGGACTTGGACAGATAATCCGCATCGCGCCGGTTCGTTCCCGCAGGCTCGGTCCAATTTGGAACGTTCCTTATTCGTTGTGATTAGCGACGAGGAGACATTGAGGAGGACGGACCATGGACGGATTGATTTATCTCATCGGCTTGATCGTCGTGATCATGGCGATCCTGTCGTTCTTCGGCCTGCGTTGAGAGGGCGGTGATGACGATGGAAACTCTCATACGGGAAGACATCATGGAAGGCGGCGGCGTCGCTGCCGATGACCGGCGCACCATCCAGTGGAGCTCGGTCATCGCAGGCGCTTTGGCTGCCGGCGCTATGTCGTTCATCCTGGTCGGCTTTGGAGTCGCAGTCGGGCTAGGCGTCAGTTCAGCCTCGCCGACATGGCGCGATGCTTCGGCGGCGCTTGCGCTGCTGTCCGGCTTCTATTTGATCATCCAGGCGATTATCAGCTTCGGCTTTGGCGGCTATGTCGCCGGCCGTACAGCGCGACCAGCGCCGGCGATTGCGACGATCGAAGACGATGGCGAACGACGGGATGGCGTGCATGGGCTGATGTCCTGGGCGCTTGCCGTGCTGCTTGGTGCCGCTCTGCTCGCGATGCTCGGCGCAGCAGCGATTGACCGCTCGCCGATGCGCAGTTCGGCCAGCAATACCTCCGCCGCCGAGCCCTTGTTGAGTTACGAGCTGGATAAGCTGTTTCGCGTAGCGCGGCGGCCCCCCAACACCGACCTCAGGGAACCTCGTGCCGAAGCAGGACGCATCCTGATGACGTCATCGAGCCACAGCGGCGTCAGCACCGATGATCGGGCCTACCTCGTGCAGCAGGTGGCCGCGCTGACGGGACTCGCGGCACCCGACTCGGAACGACGGGTCGACGCCGTGATCGCGGATTCAAGAACGGCGATCAATCGGGCGCGGCGTAACTCCATCATCGTCGCCTTCTCCGTTGCGGCAGCAACCCTGATCGGCGCGGCGGTGGCCTGGGCTGCGGCGGTTGCCGGCGGTCGCCATCGCGACGGCGAACCGCTGCCGAAGTGGATGGCAAGCTCGAACCGCTTCCATCGCAATCCGCGCGCGATGCCGGTGCCGTAACGTTCAGAACATGGCCGGGAGCGATCCCGGCCATGGTGTGCTTTGACCAGAGGCGCGACGAGAGGCGCTAGGCCTTCTCCTCCCAGATCATGGCGAGGTGGACGATCGTCTGAACCGCCTTCTCCATGTCCTGCCGGCTGACCCATTCGAGCCGCGAGTGGAATGCGTGCTCGCCGGCGAAGATGTTGGGGCAGGGCAGGCCCATGAAGGACAGGCGGGAGCCGTCGGTGCCGCCGCGGATCGCGGTGCGCATCGGGCGCAGGCCGGCGCGGCGGATCGCTTCGATGGCGTATTCGAGAATGTGCGGGTGGCGATCGATCACCTGCTTCATATTGCGGTACTGCTCCCGCACTTCGAATGTGTAGGTCGAGCGCGGAAAATCCTTCATCACGTCCTTGACGATGTTCTCGAGCAGGATCTCCTTCTCCTTCAGCCCTTCCTCGGTGAAGTCGCGCACGATGAAGGAGAGCGTCGCCTGCTCCAGCGCACCCTCGATGCCGATCGGATGCAGAAAGCCCTGCTTGCCTGATGTCGTCTCGGGCGAGCAGCCTTCCCGGGGCAGGCGCTCGACGATGGCGGCGGCGATCTTGATGGCATGCTCCATCTTGCCCTTGGCGTAGCCGGGGTGGGCACTGACGCCGTTGATGGTGATGGTGGCACCGTCCGCCGAGAAGGTCTCGTCCTCGACGCTGCCCGCACTCTCGCCGTCCATGGTGTAGCCGAACTCGGCGCCCAGCTTCTTGATGTCGACATTGTCGACGCCGCGGCCGATCTCCTCGTCAGGCGTGAACAGGATCTTGATGGTGCCGTGCTTCACTTGCGGGTTGTTGATGAAGAAATGCGCGGCATCCATGATCTCGGCGACGCCGGCCTTGTTGTCGGCGCCGAGCAGCGTGGTGCCGTCGGTGGTGATGATGTCGTTGCCGATCTGGTTCTTCAGCGCCGGATGCTCGGCGAAGCGGATCACCTGGCTGGTGTCGCCTGGGAGGGTGATATCGCCGCCGCGATAGTTCTTCACCATTTGCGGTTTGACGTCCTTGCCGGTGACGTCGGGCGAGGTGTCCATGTGCGAGCAGAAGCAGATCACCGGCACCTTCTTGGGTGTGTTGCCCGGGATCGTTCCGTAGACGTAGCCGTAATCGTCGAGATGAGCGTCCTCGACGCCCATTTCCCTGAGCTCGGCGGCGAGCACACGGCCGAGATCCTTCTGTTTCTCCGTCGAGGGCGAGCTCGGGGATTCCGGATCGGACTGGGTGTCGATGGTGACGTAGCGCAGGAAGCGCTCGGTCACGGTGTGCGAAAAGGTGAGGGAGGACATTTCTGGTCAAACCGCCGAGTGAGGTGAGAGAGGCGGTATACCAGAAAACTGGGCCGCGTTGCGGCCGGAGCACGCCGATCAGGCTTAACGAAACGTGAGTGGTCAGATCGCCTCTTTCAGCTCCTTGACCGGGCGGAAGGCGACCTTTTTGCTGGCCTTGATGTGGATGGGCTCGCCCGTGGCGGGATTGCGACCGGTGCGGGCGGCGCGCTTGCGGACCTGGAGGATGCCGAGCCCGACGATGCGGACGCGGTCGCCCTTCTTCAGATGCTTGGTGATCAGGTCGACCATATCGGTCAGAACGGCCTCGGCGCGCTTCTTCGACAGGTCCTGGCTCTCCGCAATGTCGGCGGCGAGGTGCTTGAGCGTGATGGTGGCGGGCGCGGCTGCCTTCTTCGCCGAATCCTTCTTGGCCGAGTCTTTCTTAGCCATGTCTGGCCTCCTCGATTCCTGCCGGTGGTCGGGATGACGGCCCCCAAACCCCGCAAGTTCCCGGAGGGGTAGACGATTCGGGGCTGGACTGACACGTCAGGCCCGCGGGCGAGGGTCACGTTCGTGCGCGCTCTCAGCGGAAAACCGATCGTTCCGGCTGTGGATGCAACATCCTTGACTTCAACAGGTCCGGCCTTTAAGTCCCCCCTCGTTCCGCAGACATTTGCGTGTCACGCGGGAGTAGCTCAGTTGGTTAGAGCGCCGGCCTGTCACGCCGGAGGTCGCGGGTTCGAGCCCCGTCTCTCGCGCCATTTTTGGCAATCCTTTCATCCCCTTATCTTCAAATCCTGATCTCGCTTCGATCCCGGGTCACGCGCGACCCGACGCCTGCACGCTTTTTGGTCTTCGACCTCCGCAAAAATTCCTCGCCCGCGCGACGGCCGTCAGGCGCCGGATTGATCGCGCCGTCGATCGCATGGTACCGCTCAATCCGGGATTGTTCGGATCGATTTGATGCAGGCAGCCGATTTCAGCGCGACGTTGCAGAATTTGTTCGCGAAGGGCGTGCGCTACGGGACCGTCATCGATCTGGGCTGCGCCGATGGGCACTTCGTGCTCAACCATCAGTCGTGCCTCGGCGGTGCGGTGCCACTGAACGTCGATGCTAACAGGATCTACGAGGACTCCCTCAAGGCGATCAAGGAGGTGCTTGGCGGGCACTATCGCATTTGCGCCATCACCGACCACGAGGGCGAGATCGAGATCACGGAATCCGTGCATCCCTACTGGTCATCGCTGCGCCCCGCCGGCGACGTCTACTGGTCGCGGGTCAACGACCTCTCCACCAGCAAGGTGAAAGTGCCGGCGACGACGCTTGATGCGCTGGTCGAGGAGCTGTCGCTCAAGCCGCCGTTCCTGCTCAAGCTCGATGTGCAGGGCGCGGAACAGGCCGCACTGAAGGGCGCGCGGTACGTGCTCGAGAATTGCAGCGTGGTCGTCTGCGAGACTGACGTTGACGACTTCCAGGACATCAACGCGATGCTGCTGGACGCAGGTTTCTTCCTCTACGATTTGACGACGCTGCAGCGCCTGCGCGACGGAACGCTCGGCTGGTTCTACCCGGTCTATGTCAGCGGCAAGCTCGCCCATCTGAAGCCGCAGGCGTTCTGGGACGCCGGCGACAATGCTGCCGTGATCGGCGTGCAGGAGACGCGCCGCAAGATGATCCTGGAGCAGAACAGGAAGGCCCTCAACCGGCTGCGTTATGGGCAGAGCGGTGTCGGCCGCAATGATCCCTGTCCCTGTGGTTCAGGCGAGAAATTCAAGCACTGCTGCGGCAGCTATTGACCCGATCCATATCGGAGCATCACCCCATCGCCTGAATCAAAAAGGCCGCCCGAAGGCGGCCGTTCGGTATCAAACCGGACCTTTTTGGTCCTCAGCGGATCTCCGACGTCCCGGCGCTGGTGACCACGACCGGCTTGCCGGCCTTGATCACGTGGGCGGACTGGGCGGTCTGGCTGTAATCGGCATTGGTGCGGGCTGCGATTCCGAAGGCGGCCACCGTGATGCCGGCCACCAGCGCCACCACCACGATCTTCAGGTGGGTCGCACGATCAGCAGAGTGAATTGAGTGGTTCATCTGAGCCTCCCGACGGGCTTTGCCGCCGTCTATGGCTCTTCTTGTAAGGACCGTCTGTTTCCGGATGGTTTCGCGGGTTCCGCAAAATGGTTTCATGAGTACGGCCGGTTGGTTTCGCCGGGCTTGCGGCCTGCACCGGCCTCAGACGGCCGCCCGGCCGATATCGTCCCGGATCGCGCGCGCCGCCCAGACGAACAGGAGCGCCCCCAGCGTGGTCGTGACCGCCGCCGAGAGCAGGGAATAGCGCACGGCCTCGGCGCCGTAAGCGCCCTTCAGGGCATCATTGACCACGCCTACCGCGAGCGGCCCGACGCCCTGGCCGAAGCAGGTGGCGGTGAGCGCGATCAGGGCGGAGGCCAGCGCCCGCATGCTCGGCTTGGCCACCGTCTGCGCGATCGCGAAGATCGGCCCGAGATGGAAGCCGACCAGGAACGAGGTCAGCGCCAGCATGGCCACCATCGTCGCAAAGTCCTGCGTCAGCATGCACAGCGCAAACGCCGGGCCAGCAAGGCCCGAGGTGATGGCGGGCGCCCACAGCTTCCAGCGGTCGTCGCGGCGGCTGATTTGCGCCACCACGAAGCCGCCAAGCAGGGTTCCGGCCATGCCGGCGAGCCCCTTGAAAGTGCCGGCATAGGTGCCGATCTCGGCGCTCGACAGATGGTGCACGCGCGCGAGGAACGGCGGTATCCACGCCGCGGTCGCATAGTTCGTGTAAGTGGTGAGACAGAAGCCGATCAGCACGATGATGAAGCTCTGCTGCGAGGCCAGGAAGCGCAGCGTCGGCCCGAGCGGCTCAGGCACGAAATTCTCCTGCATGGCGCCGCGCTTCGGCTCGGAGATCGTCAGCCAAAGGATCAAGGCGAGCAGGATGCCGGGCAGGCCCGCGACGTAGAACGCCATCCGCCAGCCATAGTGCTGGTTGACGTAGCCACCGACGAAATAGCCGAGGAAGACGCCGAGATAGGTGCCGACGGCGTAGATGCCGAGCGCGCGCGGACGCTCGTTCTTGGCGAAAAGATCGGCGACGATCGATTGCGAGGCGGGGGAGCCAGCGGATTCGCCGATGCCGACGCCGATCCTCGCCAGCGCCAGCGAAGTGACGCTCGAAGCGGCGCCGCACAACGCCGTCATCGCACTCCAGAACGCGAACGCAGCGGCGACGATGTTGCGCCGGTTGAGCCGGTCGGCGACGCGCGCGATGGGAATGCCGAGCAGGGAATAGAACAGGGCGAAGCCGAAGCCCGCGAGCAGGCCCATCATGGTGTCGCTGAGCTGGAATTCCTTCTTGATGGGCTCGATCAGGACGTTGAAGATCGTGCGGTCGAGGAAGTTCAGCGCGTAAATGATGGTGAGCAGGCCGAGCACGTAATAGCGCCGTGCCGAGGGTTTTGCCGCGGCGGCCGTTTGCACCGACATTTGTGACGTCACATCGACCATCGCTTCCCCCAATTAGTCTTTGTTATCGTTGTCGGTCCAGCCCTGATTGGCGCTGGCATGTCAGCCTTCGCGGATGTAATTCCCCGCTTCGAATTCGACCGGAGGCGCGTTCACATCGAATGAGATTCCGATCGGATTGCGGCCTGCTTCCATCGCTTCCAGCTGCTCGCTCAGCATGCGCCGGATCATGAGGATGCCGCGGTCGCTCTGGCCGAAATGCTCCTCGGAATGGATGGTCTGCGGTCCCTGGCCGACCTGGGCTTCGTAATCGCCCGGAAATTGCTGGTGCTCTTCCTCGGTCATGTCCCACCAGAATTTGCCGTTGAACTTCGAACGCATGCGGCCGATGTCGCCGGCGCTCTTGACGCGACCGGCGACGTAGATGCGGAACGAGGTGTCATCGATCGGCAGCGTCCAGCCGAGCGACTCGACGCGGGCGAACTGCGCCACGCGAGGGTTCGGCACGACGCGCAAGGTGGGGAGCGCCGCCTCGGTGACGCGGTAAAACACACGGCCGTCATCCTGCTTGCGGATCGAGCGTACGGCGATGCCGCGCGGCGTTTTGTCGAACGTCACCTCCGGCATCGACGCCATCATGTTGGTGAATTGCGGACCCGAGAACGAGCCGTGCAGCACCGGCACGTGGTAGGGATCGACCACATTCTCGAAATGCTGGAGCCAGTTGCAGGGGATGATCGCGGGACCGCCGCCGCCGATCGAGGAATCGTCGGCCTCGACGAACTCGCCGTCGTCCATGGTCTCCAGGCATTGATAGGCCGGCAGCACCGGGCGTTTCTCGGCCGGGCCCATATAGGCGAAGATCAGCCCGTAGCGTTCCTCGACCGGATACCAGGGCTGGCGCACCTTGTCCTTGAACTGGCCGCCGTCGGGCTCGCAGGGCTGCTCCAGGCAATGACCCTCGGTGTCGAACTTCCAGCCGTGATAGCAGCAGCGGATGCCGTCCTCCTCGACCTTGCCATAATAGAGCGTGGTGCCGCGGTGGCAGCAGCGAGCGTGCAGCAAACCGGCGCGGCCGTGCTTGTCGCGGAACAGCACCAGATCCTCGCCGAGCGCGCGAACCTTCTTCGGCGTGTCGGTGGCGTCGCTGATCAGCCCGACCGGATGCCAGTAGCGGCGGAGCAGTTCGCCCATCGGCGTGCCGCGCACGACCGAGGTGAGCTCGGTGCGGGTGTGCGCCGGCTTCATCGCATAGGCCGTGCCGAGATCGCGATCCCGCTGGGTGATGCTCATACCGGTCCTCCCGCAGTTGGCCGTACCGGCCGGGCCATTTTTGATGCCTTGTGCCAAGTGAAGATTAGATAGATGACAATGTCAACGATTTCTAAATGCCTCTTAGTCGCATTCGGATCAGGCTGGGGAGGTCGCGCTACCAAGACTTGGCACGCCGCGGCTTTCTTGGCAGAGGTGGACCATGAGCCAGACATCAAGCAGGGCCGGGCGCACATCGTCCGATGCGGACGAAAGTCAGTCGCCGGCGCCGATCACCGTCATGCTATCGTCGCGGCTGATGGTGCTGGCCAATCTGCTCAAGCGCGGTGCCATCCTGCGCTACAAGCGCCTCGCCGGATTGTCATCGGTCGAGTTCGGCCTGGTCGCCTCGCTCGGCCGGCGGCCGCCGATGAGCGTGGCGCGGCTTGCGGAAGCCGTCGGCCAGGACAAGGGGCAGATCAGCCGCGCGCTTGCGGAACTCGTGTCGCGCAAGCTGATCGCGAAATCGGCCAACCCGAAAGACAGCCGCGAGGTGCTGGTCTCGCTGACCGCAACGGGCCTTGCGGCACATGATGCGATCGTCGCCGGTGCGCAGGAGCGCAATCGGCGTTTGCGCGAACATCTGAGCGAAGCCGAGTTCGCGACCTTGCTGCAGCAGGTCGATCAGCTGACGGCGATCGCCGCCCAGATGCTCGAGAGCGAGAAGATTTCGCGCTGACGTTTCGGCGATCCGGGAACATGTTGGATCGCTTCCAAGACCCTTTCCAAGACTCTTTCTAAGACTCCTTCTAAGAGGCTTTCAATTAGGGAATTCGCGCGCGCTCCCCTAAGCGTCACCGCAAGCGCATGCCGTCATTGGCCGACAGCATGTGCAATCAAAACACGCAGTTTTGGGGTTGCGCGTGAACAGTCTTGGAATGCTGCGGTCGGCCGTATTGGCGACCGCATCCGCCTGGGTTTTGCTGCCGCAGGCATCGCTTGCACAATCTCCTGCGCAGAGTGGCGCGCAGAACATTCCGTCGGTGACCGTCACCGCGCCGGAAGCGCGCCGCCGGGCGGCGCCCTCCGTCCAGCGCCGCGCGCCGCGATCATCCGAGCAGACCGCCAGCCGGAGCAGGCCGCCGCCGCGCAATGTCGGTTTCGTCGAGACGCCACGCGGGCCGGTGCACGGCTACGTCGCCGGCCGCAGCTCGTCCGGCACCAAGACCAACACGCCGATCATGGAGACGCCGCAGGCGGTGTCGGTGATTGGCGCGGAGCAGATCCGCGACCAGAAGGCGAACAAGCTCGACGAGGTCCTGCGTTATACGGCCGGAGTCCGCGCCGGGACCTTTGGCGCGGACACGCGCAACGACTGGTGGCTGATCCGCGGCTTCAAGTCCGACGATGTCGGACTGTTCCTCGACGGCATGCAGCTGTTCTACACGTCCTATGCGAGCTGGAAGCTTCAGACGCCCAACATGGAGCGCGTCGAAGTGCTGCGCGGTCCGTCGGCCGTGCTCTATGGCGGATCGAGCCCGAGCGGCATCGTCAACGTCATCAGCAAGATGCCGCCCGCGGAGCCCGTCCGTTTCATCGAGACCGGCGTCAACAATTTCGGCAATGCCTATGTCGGCTTCGATGTCGGCGGTCCGGTCGCGACGAGCCCTGAGAACGGCAAGCTGTTCTACCGCGTCGTCGGCCAGGTCCAGAACGGCCCCACGCAAGTCAATTTCACGCCGGATAACAACTACTTCATCGCGCCGTCGGTGACCTGGAAGCCGGACGCCGACACGACGTTCACGGTGCTGGCTTCAGCTTCCCGGCAGGAAACCCGTGGCATCAACTTCCTACCCTATGAGGGCACGGTGACCAACGCTCGGTTTGGCAAGATCCCGACCAGCTTTTTCGCCGGGGATCCCAGCGTCGACAAGTTCACGCGCGAGCAGGAGATGCTCGGCTATCAGGTCGAGCGCAATCTCACCGACGATTTGACGTTCCGGCAAAATGCGCGCTTTGCCCATGTCGACGTGACCTATCGCGGCTACGTCGGCAACAATTGGGCCGACATCAACACGGCCAGTCTCGGTCGCTACAATTGGTACGCGAAGAACACCGCCAACCAGGCCAATCTCGACAACCAGCTGGAGTACCGCTTCAACACCGGCGCGGTGCGGCACACCATGCTGTTCGGGGTCGATTTGAAGGGCTACCAGATCGACGACTATCAGGCATTCAACTTCAGCACCGTTCCTTCGATCAACATCTTCAATCCCGCCTATGGATTTGACATTCCGTTGACGGGCGCACCGTTCCGCAACTTCCAGATCACGCAGAAGCAGGCCGGCACCTATCTTCAGGACCAGATGAAGCTCGGCAACTTCACGCTGGTGCTGAGCGGCCGCAACGATTGGGTCGAGACGACGCAGGCTGGCCGTGATACCGGCGCCACGCTCGCCAGCCGCGACGACAGCAAGTTCAGCGGGCGCGCCGGGCTGATCTACAATTTCGACAACGGCATCGCGCCCTATGTGTCTTACGCCACGAGCTACAATCCGATCATCGGCCTCAACGCGCAAAACCAGCTGTTCCTGCCGGAGACCGGCCAGCAGGCGGAAATCGGCGTGAAGGTTGCGCCGCGGGGATTTGACGGCTATTTCACCGTCTCGGTGTTCGACCTGAAGCGCCAGAACGTGGCAACCACTGATCCTGTCGTCACGACCTTGCAGAACCAGACCGGCGAGGTGACCTCGCGCGGCATCGAGCTCGAAGCGGTGGCGAACGCCACGCGCGAGCTGAAGCTGATCGGCTCGTTCACGGCTTACCATTTGTTCAACAGCAGGGATCTGGACCCGGCGTTGGTTGGCAAGACCCCGACCAACACGCCTGAGCTCCTGGTGTCCGGCTGGGCGGACTACACCTTCAAGGACGGGCCGCTGGCGGGCTTCGGCTTCGGCGGCGGCGTTCGCTATATCGGTTCGTCGTGGGCGGATACCGCCAATACCCTCGAGGTTCCCGCGGTCGTGCTCGGCGATCTCGCGCTCCACTATGAGTGGCAGAACTGGCGCACCGCGCTGAACGTGGTCAACTTGACCGACAAGATCTACGTCGCCAGCTGCGCGGCGGCGTCCTCCTGCTTCTACGGCGACCGCCGGCGCGTCACCGCCAGCGTTTCCTACAAATGGTGAGGACAGGCCAAATGGTGGGGAAAGGCGAAAGGCGATCGTGAGAGCCTGACCGGCTCGTCACCCGGCTTCCACCACGAGATCGATGAGCTCGCGGGCCATGCCCCCCGGCCCGAAGCTCATGCGAGCGCGGCGCGCGACGACCCAGCCACGTTGCCGCCGCGCTCGCCACCCATTTTTCGCTGCGGCGAAGCGGGCGCCTCCTGCCCGACGCATTCGCCAGACGAGCCCGGGTCCGATCGTGATGCATGGCTCCCGGGTCGCTCGCCCGATAATGGGCGCGCTTGGCCTCGTTGTAATCTGGACTTTGCAGCGTCGCGGCCTAGATAGAGTGAGCCTTCCCAACCACGGACGTCACGGCCCAGCGCGTGTGGACTGATCGGGGCGCCCTTGCTGGGGCGGTCGATCTGCTCCATACCAGCCGCGGGGTGATTCCGGGATTTCCACCGTTCTGAGGGCGACAAAGGGCCTAAAAAGAGCGTGTCTTGCGCCCATTGGTGCACTGCGCTAAGGCTCAGAACAATTCCAAACTGGACGAATCCGTGGCTGTCCCGAGGCTGCGGGAAAAAGGGCTCGTCAATGAGCGGCATTCTGCAGAACTATCTTCCACTCGTCGTCTTCATAGGGGTAGCGGGCCTCATTGGCCTGGTGCTGCTGATCGCGCCGTTCATCGTGGCGTTCCAGCAGCCTGACCCGGAAAAGCTGTCGGCGTATGAGTGCGGTTTCAACGCCTTCGACGACGCCCGCATGAAGTTCGACGTCCGCTTCTATCTCGTCGCCATCCTCTTCATCATCTTCGACCTCGAGGTGGCGTTCCTGTTTCCCTGGGCGGTGGCGTTCGGCAAGCTCGGCGCGACCGGCTTCTGGTCGATGGTGGTGTTCCTTGGCGTGCTGACGGTCGGGTTCGCCTATGAATGGAAGAAAGGCGCACTCGAATGGGATTGAACCCTGTGTCGTCCGCCGGTCCGGTTCTCGCGCCGGCCCCCAAGGGCATCCTGGACCCGTCGACCGGCAAGCCGGTCGGGGCCAATGATCCGTTCTTCCTCGAGGTCAATTCGGAACTGTCCGACAAGGGCTTCTTCGTCGCCGCGACCGACGACCTCATCACCTGGGCGCGTACCGGCTCGCTGATGTGGATGACCTTCGGGCTCGCCTGCTGCGCGGTCGAGATGATGCAGGTGTCGATGCCGCGCTACGACGTCGAGCGCTTCGGCTTCGCGCCGCGCGCCTCGCCGCGTCAGTCGGACGTGATGATCGTCGCGGGGACCCTGACCAACAAGATGGCGCCTGCGCTGCGCAAGGTCTACGACCAGATGCCCGAGCCGCGTTACGTCATCTCGATGGGCTCCTGCGCCAATGGCGGCGGCTATTATCACTATTCCTACTCGGTCGTGCGCGGTTGCGACCGTATCGTGCCGATCGACATCTACGTGCCGGGCTGCCCGCCCACGGCGGAAGCGCTGCTCTACGGCGTGCTGCTGCTGCAGAAGAAGATCCGCCGCACCGGCACCATCGAACGCTAAGGTTTTACGTCATGGACGACGCCAAGCTCGACGCCCTGGGGCAGACGATCGTTAGCGCGCTTCCGGGCGCCGCCATCGGTCATTCGGTGGCCTTCAACCAGCTCACGGTGGATGTCGAGGTCAGCAAAATCGTGGAGGTGGTCAAGTACCTCCGTGACGACCCGAACTGCCGCTTCATCAACTTCACCGACATCACGGCGGCGGATTATCCGTCGCGCGAAAAGCGCTTCGACGTGATCTATCACTTCCTGTCACCGACCCTGAACGCGCGGGTCCGGCTCAAGGCCCAGGCCGACGAGACCACGCAGGTGCCGTCGCTGATCGAAGTGTTTCCCGGCGCCGACTGGTTCGAGCGCGAGGCCTACGACCTCTACGGCGTGATCTTCGTCGGTCATCCCGACATGCGCCGCCTCCTGACCGATTACGGCTTCGAGGGTCATCCGCTGCGCAAGGATTTCCCGACCACCGGCTTCCTCGAGGTCCGCTACGACGACCAGGAGAAACGGGTGGTGTACGAGCCGGTCAGGCTCAACCAGGAATTCCGCAAGTTCGACTTTTTGTCCCCGTGGGAGGGCGCCGACTATCCAGTCCTTCCGGGCGATGAAAAAGCAGGGCCGAAGGTCTGATCATGAACGAGCAACCCGAACAGCTTCGCAACTTTACGATCAACTTCGGACCGCAGCATCCAGCTGCGCACGGTGTTCTTCGTCTTGTGCTTGAATTGGATGGTGAGGTCGTCGCCCGCGTCGACCCGCATATCGGCCTGCTCCATCGCGGCACCGAAAAGCTGATCGAGCAGAAGACCTATCTGCAGGCGATCCCTTATTTCGATCGTCTCGACTACGTCGCGCCGATGAACCAGGAGCACGCCTTCTGCATGGCTGCAGAAAAGCTGCTGGGCATCGAGGTGCCGCGCCGCGCGCAGCTGATCCGCGTGCTCTATTGCGAGATCGGCCGCATCCTGTCGCACCTGCTCAACGTCACCACGCAGGCGATGGACGTCGGCGCGCTGACCCCGCCCCTGTGGGGCTTCGAAGAGCGCGAAAAGCTGATGGTGTTCTACGAGCGCGCCTCCGGCAGTCGCATGCACGCAGCCTATTTCCGCGTCGGCGGCGTGCATCAGGACCTGCCGCAGAAGCTGGTCGACGACATCGACGCCTGGTGTGATCCGTTCCTGAAAGTGGTCGAAGATCTCGACCGGCTGCTCACCGCCAACCGCATCTTCAAGCAGCGCAACGTCGACATCGGCGTCGTCTCGCTGAAGGAAGCCTGGGAGTGGGGCTTCTCCGGCGTGATGGTGCGCGGTTCGGGCGCGGCCTGGGATCTGCGCAAGTCGCAGCCCTATGAATGCTACGCCGAGATGGATTTCGACATCCCGATCGGCAAGAACGGCGACTGCTACGACCGCTATCTGATCCGCATGGAAGAGATGCGCCAGTCCGTGCGCATCATGAAGCAGTGCATCCAGAAGCTGAACGCAGCCGACGGGAAGGGCCCCGTCGTCGTCGAGGACAACAAGGTCGCACCGCCGCGCCGTGGCGAGATGAAGCGCTCGATGGAAGCGCTGATCCACCACTTCAAGCTCTACACCGAAGGCGTCCACGTGCCGGCCGGCGAGGTCTATGCCGCGGTCGAGGCGCCCAAGGGCGAGTTCGGCGTCTTTCTGATCTCGGACGGCACCAACAAGCCCTACAAGTGCAAGATCCGCGCGCCGGGCTTTGCGCATCTGCAGGCCATGGACCACATCTGCCGCGGTCATCTGCTCGCCGACGTCTCGGCGATCCTCGGCTCGCTCGACATCGTGTTCGGAGAGGTCGATCGGTGATGGCGCAGGCGCCGATCCAGTTTGACCGCGCCTCGGGGGCCCTTGAAGGGGCCAACCTGTGGGAGCGGACGGCTGCCTTGGCGCTGGTGACGGGATCGAAGATCTCGTCGCACTTCTCGCATATGGGCTACATCGCCTGCGCCAATCTGCTGCGGAAGACGCTGCCCGAGCGCAACATCGCGATCAAGCTCAACCCCGACGCCGTGTTCGAATTTCCCTACGGCGACGGCTATTGGAGCAAGCTGCTGAACCGCTCCTACAATTATGAGGACGAGCTGGAGCTGTTGTTCGCCGACTCCATCGACGTCGATTATACGCTGCTCGATTGCGGCGCCAATTACGGCTATTGGTCGGTGCTGGTGTCGAGCAAGCCGTTCGGTTCGCACAAGGCGATCGCGATCGAGCCGTCCGGGCAGAACTATCCGAAGCTCGCCAACAACGCCCGCATCAACGGCAGCCGCTTCGAGACCATGAAATGCGCGATCGGCGCGGCCCGTGGCACCGCGCGTCTGTCAGGCACCAAGCACGAGGCCTTCAGCATTGCCGGCGATGCGTCGGCGGTCGGCGAGGACGTGCCGGTCATCGCGCTCGACAATCTGATCGACGACGGCAAGGTCGCTAGCACCGGCAAGTACCTGATCAAGCTCGACGTCGAGGGCGTCGAGATCGAGGCGATCAAGGGCGGCGCCCGGCTGCTCCAGGCCGACAGCGTCGTCATGTGCGAGGAGCACGGCAGCGACCGCTCGCACGCAGTATCGCGCTACATCCTCGAACACACCCCGCTGAAGCTGATCGTCTACGATCCCAGCACAAGGCGTATGGAGACGGTGACCGAGCTGTCGATCCTCGACCGCATCAAGGTCTCCACCCACGTCGGCTACAATGTTTTCGGCACCGCAAGCGCATTCTGGCAGGACAGGATCAATGCCCTGAATGCGAAAACCGCGCGCCGCATGCAGTGAGAGATTGAAGAGATGTCCGTTCGCCGATTAGCACCGAAGGAAGTCCAGCCCGCGAGCTTTGCGTTCACGGAAGAGAACCTCGCGTTCGCCAAGCAGCAGATCGCGAAATATCCGGCCGGGCGCCAGGCTTCGGCCGTCATCGCCATCCTCTGGCGCGTTCAGGAACAGCACGAGGGCTGGGTGTCGGAGGCCGCGATCCGCGCCGTCGCCGACATGCTCGACATGCCCTATATCCGTGTGCTCGAGGTCGCGACCTTCTACACGATGTTTCAGCTGGCCCCGGTCGGCAAGAAGGCCCACGTCCAGGTCTGCGGCACCACGCCGTGCCGCCTGCGCGGCGCCGAGGATCTGATCCACGTCTGCGAGCACCGCATCCATCACGAGCCCTTCCATCTCTCCAAGGACGGCAATTTCAGCTGGGAAGAGGTGGAGTGCCTCGGTGCCTGCGTGAATGCGCCGATGGTGCTGATCGGCAAGGACACCTATGAGGATCTGACCAAGGAAAGCTTCGGCAAGGTGCTTGACGGCTTTGCCTCGGGCAATCCGCCCAAGCCCGGTCCGCAGAACGGCCGCCAGTTCTCGGCGCCGACCGGTGGGCCGACCACGCTGAAGGAGATCACCTGATGCGTGATCTCGCCTCGCCGCGAGCTGAAGGGAGCAGTGTTGTGAAGAAGTGGGGCTTCGTCGCAATGCATTCCGCCGTGGCGGCAACATTCATTTTCCTGCTTCAGCGCTTCGCCCTGAACGCGTCGCTGGAATCCAGTCTGCTCTGGGCGCTGACCTTCGCCGTCGGCGCCGCCGGGCTTGCCTACAAGCAAGCCAACCGTTGATCGGAAAGCACTGACATGCTCGAGGACAAGGACCGCATCTTCAAGAACCTCTACGGCCTCCACGATTGGGGGCTCGAGGGCGCGCGGCGTCGCGGCGCCTGGGATGGCACGAAGAACATCATCGACAAGGGCCGTGACTGGATCATCAACGAGATGAAGGCGTCAGGGCTGCGCGGCCGCGGTGGCGCCGGCTTCCCGACCGGCCTGAAATGGTCGTTCATGCCGAAGGAATCGACCGACGGCCGGCCGAGCTATCTCGTCGTCAATGCCGACGAGTCCGAGCCCGGGACCTGCAAGGATCGCGAGATCATGCGGCACGATCCGCATCTCCTGATCGAGGGCTGCCTGATCGCGAGCTGCGCGATGAACGCGCATGCCTGCTACATCTATGTCCGCGGCGAGTTCATCCGCGAGCGCGAGCATCTCCAGGCGGCGATCGACCAGGCCTATGAGGCCAAGCTGGTCGGCAAGGACAATATCAACGGCTGGCCGTTCGACATCTATGTCGCCCACGGCGCCGGCGCCTATATCTGCGGCGAGGAAACCGCGCTGCTCGAGAGCCTCGAAGGCAAGAAGGGCCAGCCGCGGCTGAAGCCGCCGTTCCCGGCGAATGTCGGCCTGTACGGCTGCCCGACCACCGTCAACAATGTCGAGTCCATCGCGGTTGCGCCGGACATTCTGCGCCGTGGCGCGGCGTGGTTCGCCGGCATCGGCCGTCCCAACAATGTCGGCACCAAGCTGTTCTGCATCTCCGGTCATGTCGAGCGGCCCTGCAACGTCGAAGAGGCCATGGGCATTCCGTTCCGTGAGTTGATCGAGAAGCATTGCGGCGGCATCCGCGGCGGCTGGGACAACCTCAAGGCCGTGATCCCGGGCGGCTCCTCCGTGCGCATGGTGCCGGCCGAGCAGATCATCGACACGCCGATGGATTTCGACAGCCTGAGCAAGCTGCGCTCCGGTCTCGGCACCGCGGCCGTGATCGTGATGGACAAGTCGACCGACTTGATCCGCGCCATCGCCCGCATCTCCTATTTCTACAAGCACGAGAGCTGCGGCCAGTGCACGCCGTGCCGCGAGGGCACCGGCTGGATGTGGCGCGTCTTGACCCGCATGGCCGACGGTCGCGCCCACAAGCGCGAAATCGACATGCTGCTGGAAGTCACCAAACAGGTCGAAGGCCACACCATCTGCGCGCTCGGCGACGCGGCGGCGTGGCCGATCCAGGGCCTGATCGCGCATTTCCGTCATGAGATCGAAGCGCGCATCGACCAATATTCGCACAAGGCCGACATCGACGATGCCGGCGTCCGCGATCCCGTGAACATGGTCGCGGCGGAGTAGAGACAATGACCAAGCTCATCATCGACGGTAAAGAGATCGATGTCCCCGCCGAATACACGCTGCTTCAGGCGTGCGAGGCGGCCGGCGCCGAGATTCCGCGCTTCTGCTATCACGAGCGGCTGTCGATCGCCGGCAATTGCCGGATGTGCCTCGTCGAGGTGAAGGGCGGCCCGAAGCCGGTCGCGAGCTGCGCCTGGGGCGTGCGCGATTGCCGTCCGGGTCCCAAGGGCGAGCCGCCGGAAATCTCCACCCGTTCGCCGATGGTGAAGAAGGCGCGCGAAGGCGTGATGGAATTCCTTCTCATCAACCATCCGCTGGATTGCCCGATCTGCGACCAGGGCGGCGAGTGCGACCTGCAGGACCAGGCGATGGGCTATGGTGTCGACACCAGCCGCTTCGCCGAGAACAAGCGCGCCGTCGAGGACAAATATCTCGGCGCGCTGGTCAAGACCTCGATGAACCGCTGCATCCAGTGCACCCGCTGCGTCCGCTTCTCGGCGGAAGTGGCCGGCGCCCCCGAAATGGGCGCGACCGGCCGCGGCGAGGACATGGAGATCACGACCTATCTCGAGCACGCGCTGACGTCTGAGCTCCAGGGCAATCTCGTCGACATCTGCCCGGTCGGCGCGCTGACCTCGAAGCCTTATGCCTTCGCCGCGCGCCCGTGGGAGCTCGGCAAGACCCAGTCGATCGACGTGATGGACGGCGTGGGCTCTGCGATCCGCGTCGACACCCGCGGCCGCGAAGTGATGCGTATCCTGCCGCGCATCAACGAGGCCGTGAACGAGGAGTGGATCTCCGACAAGACCCGCCACGTCGTCGACGGCCTGCGCACGCAGCGCCTCGACCGGCCCTATATCCGCGAAGCCGGCAAGCTGCGCGCGGCGAGCTGGCCCGAGGCCTTTGCCGCGATCGCCGCGAAGGCGGCCCGCACCGACGGCAAGCGGATCGGCGCGATCGCAGGCGACCTCGCCGGCGTCGAAGAGATGTTTGCGCTGAAGGATTTGCTGGCCAGCTACGGCTCGGCCAATCTGGCGGTGCAGGGTGGCGATGCCTTCGATCCCGCGCTCGGCCGCGGCTCCTACATCTTCAATCCGACGCTCGCCGGCGTCGAGCAGGCCGATGCGCTGCTCATCATCGGCGCCAATCCGCGGAAAGAGGCGGCCGTGTTCAACGCCCGCATTCGCAAGCGCTGGCGCGCCGGCGGTTTCAAGGTCGGCGTGATCGGCGCCAAGACCGACCTGACCTACGATTATGACCATCTCGGCGCAGGCACCGACACGCTCGGTGAACTCGCGGCCGGCAAGCACTCCTTCATGGACGTGCTGAAGAACGCCAAGAACCCGATCATCCTGGTTGGTGCCGGCGCCGCCTCGCGCCACGACGGCGCCGCCATTCTCGCAGCCGCCGCCAAGCTCGCGCTCGACGTCGGCGCGCTCAAGGACGGCTGGATCGGCTTTGGCGTGCTGCATGAGAGTGCCTCGCGCGTCGGTGCGCTCGACATCGGCTTTGTCGCCGGTCAGGGCGGGCTGAACGCGGCGCAGATGACGACGTTCGGGACGCTCGATCTGCTGTTCCTGCTCGGCGCCGACGAGATCAAGCCGTCGGACGGCACCTTCGTCGTCTATATCGGCACCCATGGCGACCGCGGCGCCCATCGCGCCGACGTGATCCTGCCGGCAGCCGCCTATACCGAGAAGTCGGCGATCTACGTCAACACCGAAGGCCGCGTGCAGATGACCGGACGGGCCGCATTCCCGCCGGGCGAGGCTCGCGAGGACTGGGCGATTGTCCGCGCGCTGTCGGAGGCGCTCGGCAAGAAGCTCGGCTATGACTCGCTTTCGGCCCTGCGCCAAGCGATCTTCAAGGCCGTGCCGCATCTGATCCGTCTCGATCAGATCGAGGCCGGCTCGGCCGATCAGATCAAGAAGCTCGCGGGGAAGGGCGGCACAACGGAGAAGGCTCCGTTCAAGCCGCTTGTCGAGGACTTCTATTTGACCAACCCAATCGCGCGTGCGTCCGCCCTGATGGCGGAGTGTTCGCGGCTTGCCTCCGGGCAGATGCTGACCGCAGCGGAGTGAGCCGATGGAATTCTTCGAAAGCGCATTCTGGACCGGGTTCCTCTGGCCGCTGATCATCATGATCGCGGAGAGCGTCCTGGTGCTGGTCGTCCTGCTGGTGGCGATCGCCTACATCCTGCTCGCCGACCGCAAGATTTGGGCGGCGGTGCAGATCCGCCGCGGCCCGAACGTGGTCGGTCCCTGGGGCCTGCTGCAATCCTTCGCCGACCTCCTGAAGTTCGTGCTGAAGGAGCCGATCATCCCGTCCGGCGCCAACAAGGGCGTGTTTCTCCTTGCCCCCTTGGTCTCATGCGTGCTCGCGCTCGCGGCCTGGGCGGTGATCCCGACCAATCTCGGCTGGGTGATCTCCGACATCAATGTCGGCGTTCTCTTCATCTTCGCGATCTCGTCGCTGTCGATCTACGGCATCATCATGGCCGGCTGGTCGTCGAACTCGAAATATCCCTTCCTCGCGGCGCTGCGCTCGGCGGCGCAGATGGTCTCCTACGAGGTCTCGATCGGCTTCGTCATCATCACGGTGCTGCTCTGCGCCGGCACGCTGAACCTCTCGGCCGTGGTCGAGGCGCAGCATGTCCGCGGCCTCGCCAGCCTGATCGGGCTGCCGCAGCTCACCATCCTGAACTGGTACGTCTGGCCGCTGTTCCCGATGTTCGTGATCTTCTACGTCTCGGCGCTGGCTGAAACCAACCGTCCGCCGTTCGACCTCGTCGAAGCGGAATCCGAGCTCGTCGCCGGCTTCATGGTCGAGTACGGCTCGACGCCGTATCTTCTGTTCATGCTCGGCGAGTATGTCGCGATTGCCACGATGTGTGCGATGGCGACGATCCTGTTCCTCGGAGGCTGGCTGCCGCCGGTGGACCTGCCGCCCTTCAACTGGGTGCCGGGCATCATCTGGTTCTCGCTAAAGCTGTTCTTCATGTTCTTCCTGTTCGCGATGGCCAAGGCGATCGTGCCGCGCTACCGCTACGATCAACTGATGCGCCTCGGCTGGAAAGTCTTCCTGCCGCTGTCGCTGGCGATGGTGATCGTCGTGGCAGGTGTGCTGCACTTTGCCGGCATCGCGCCGAAGTGAGGGCCGTCATGGGTATCAACATCAACGCCACTGCACGCTCGCTTCTGCTGTCGGAATTCGTCTCGGCGTTCTTCCTCGCCATGCGCTATTTCTTCCAGCCGAAGCCGACGCTGAACTATCCCTTCGAGAAGGGGCCGATCTCGCCACGCTTCCGCGGCGAGCATGCGCTGCGGCGCTATCCGAACGGTGAAGAGCGCTGCATCGCCTGCAAGCTGTGCGAAGCGGTTTGCCCGGCCCAGGCCATCACCATCGAGGCCGGCCCGCGCCGCAACGACGGCACCCGCCGCACCGTGCGCTACGACATCGACATGGTGAAGTGCATCTATTGCGGCCTCTGCCAGGAAGCCTGTCCGGTCGATGCCATCGTCGAAGGTCCGAACTTCGAGTTCGCGACCGAGACCCGCGAGGAACTGTTCTATGACAAGGCCAAGCTGCTCGCCAATGGCGACCGCTGGGAACGCGAGATCGCGAAAGCGATCGAACTCGACGCGCCGTACCGGTGAGATGAGAGCATGATCCTTCCCGCGCTGTTCTTCTATCTGTTCGCCGGCGTCTGCGTCGCCTCGGCGGTGATGGTGATTGTCTCGCGCAATCCCGTGCACTCCGTGCTGTACCTGATCCTGGCCTTCGTCAACGCCTCCGGCCTGTTCGTGCTGATGGGCGCCGAATTCCTCGCGATGATCCTGATCGTCGTCTATGTCGGCGCGGTTGCGGTGCTGTTCCTGTTCGTGATCATGATGCTCGACGTCGACTTCCTCGAGCTGCGCGAAGGCTTTATCGAGTACCTCCCGGTCGGCCTCGTGATCGGCGGCATCTTCCTGTTCGAGCTGCTGCTCACGGTCGGCTTCTGGGTCATCAACCCCGGCGTCGCCAAGACGATCACGGCGGCGATCCCGACCAACGTCTCCAATACCGAGGCGCTGGGCCTGGTGCTCTATACCAAGTACATCCACTACTTCCAGCTCTCGGGCATGGTGCTGCTGGTCGCGATGATCGGCGCCATCGTGCTGACGCTGCGGCACAAGGCGAGCGTCAAGCGGCAGGACATCAACGTTCAGAACGCGCGCACGCCCGAAATAGCGATGGCGATACGCAAGGTGACGCCGGGGCAGGGGCTCCAGGATTCTGACGCGGCGGAGTGGGTGAAATGACGATCGGGCTCGGACACTATCTTGCGGTCGGCGCGATCCTGTTCACGCTCGGGATCCTCGGCATCTTCCTGAATCGCAAGAACATCATCGTCATCCTGATGTCGATCGAGCTGATCCTGCTCGCGGTCAACGTCAACCTCGTGGCGTTCTCGACCTTCCTCGGCGACATCGTCGGGCAGGTGTTCGCGCTCCTGGTGCTCACCGTCGCGGCCGCTGAAGCCGCGATCGGTCTCGCCATCCTGGTGGTCTATTTCCGCAACCGCGGCTCGATCGCGGTTGAGGACGTCAATCTGATGAAGGGCTGATCGCATGATCCGGAAAAGTGGATACCGGTTTTCCGACCAGATCATGCGGAAAGATTAAATCATGGTCCAGGCAATCGTCTTCCTGCCTCTGCTGGGCGCCATTCTGGCCGGCTTGATCGCGCTTTTCGGCGCGCATGCCCGCAACCCCTCGGGCGACACGGTGGAGCATCACGATGATCACGGCCATGGCGCACACGCCCATGCGTCCGACACGATCAATGAGGATGCGTCGGTCATCCACGAGACACATCACGAGCCCGGCGACGGCCACGACGACCACCACGTCTCCGAGCCGCCCGCGGCGGGCTCGCGCGGCGCCGAGCTGATCACCACGGCATTGCTGTTCGTGTCGGCGGCGCTGTCCTGGATGACGCTGGTCGATGTCGGCTTCATGCACCATGACATGCGCATTCCGCTGCTGCCGTGGATCCTCTCCGGCGATCTCCAGGTCTACTGGACGCTGCGGGTCGACACGCTCACCGCCGTGATGCTGGTGGTGGTGACCACCGTGTCCTCGCTCGTGCACCTCTATTCCATCGGCTACATGGACGAGGACCCGAACCGGCCGCGCTTCTTCGGCTATCTCTCGCTGTTCACCTTCGCCATGCTGATGCTGGTGACCGCGGACAATCTCGTGCAGCTGTTCTTCGGCTGGGAAGGCGTGGGTCTGGCGAGCTACCTCTTGATCGGTTTCTGGTACCAGAAGCCGTCGGCGAACGCTGCCGCCATCAAGGCCTTCGTGGTCAACCGCGTCGGCGACTTTGGTTTTGCGCTCGGCATTTTCGCGATCTTCCTGCTGGCCGGCTCGACCGATTTCGAGACCATCTTCCATGCTGCGCCCGGCCTGACCGGCAAGACCATCGACTTCCTCGGCTGGCACGCCGACGCACTGACCCTGACCTGCCTGCTGCTGTTCATGGGCGCGATGGGCAAATCGGCGCAGTTCCTGCTGCACACCTGGTTGCCGGACGCGATGGAAGGCCCGACCCCGGTGTCGGCGCTGATCCACGCCGCGACCATGGTCACCGCCGGCGTCTTCATGGTGGCGCGCCTGTCGCCGCTATTCGAGCTCGCGCCGAACGCGCAGGCCGTCGTGATGTTCTTCGGCGCCACCACGGCGTTCTTCGCGGCGACCATCGGCCTCGTCCAGAACGACATCAAGCGCATCGTCGCTTACTCGACCTGTTCGCAGCTCGGTTACATGTTCGTGGCGATGGGAGCAGGGGCCTATTCGGTCGGCATGTTCCATTTGTTCACGCACGCCTTCTTCAAGGCGCTGTTGTTCTTGGGCTCCGGCTCGGTGATTTACGCGATGCACCACGAGCAGGACATCCGCAACATGGGCGGCCTGTGGCGCAAGATCCCCTACACTTACGCGGTGATGGTGGTCGGCACACTCGCGCTCACCGGCTTCCCGCTGACCGCCGGCTATTTCTCCAAGGACGCGATCATCGAGTCCGCCTACGCCTCGCATAATCCATTCGCGATGTACGGCTTCCTGATGACGGTCATCGCGGCCGGCCTGACCTCGTTCTACTCGTGGCGCCTGATCTTCAAGACCTTCCACGGCGAGCCGCATGACGAGCATCACTACGAGGCTGCGCATGAAGCGCCGATCTGGATGCTGATTCCGATCGGTGTGCTCGCGGTCGGCTCCATCCTGGCCGGCTTCCCGTTCAAGGAGCTGTTCGCCGGTCACGGCATCGAGGAGTTCTTCCGCGAATCCGTGAAGATGAACCCGCACATCATCGAGGAGATGCACCACATCCCCGAGACCATCGCCTTCCTGCCGACGGTGATGATGGTGCTGGGCTTCCTGGTGTCGTACCTGTTCTACATCCGCCGGCCCTATCTGCCGGTCGAGCTCGCGAACACGCAGCCGATGCTGTACAAGTTCCTGCTCAACAAATGGTACTTCGACGAGCTCTACGACATCATCTTCGTCCGTCCGGCGAAGTGGATTGGCTACCAGCTCTGGAAGAAGGGCGACGGCTTCATCATCGACGGGCTCGGTCCCGACGGCGTCTCGGCCCGGGTGCTGGATGTCACCCGCAATGTCGTGAAGATCCAGACCGGTTATCTCTACCACTACGCGTTCGCCATGCTGATCGGTGCCGCCGGCCTGATCACCTGGTTCATGTTCGGCTTTGGAGGCCAGTAAATGACGACCTGGCCAATTCTATCCGTCACGACGTTCCTGCCGCTGGTCGGCGCGCTGATCGTCTATCTCAGCCGCGGCGATGACGAGGCGGCGCGGCGCAACTCGCGCTGGATCGCGCTGTGGACCACGCTGATCACCTTCGCGGTGTCGGTGATCCTGGTCATGCGGTTCGATGCGTCGAACGCCGACTTCCAGTTCGTCGAGAAGGCGAACTGGCTCGCCACCGGCATCACCTACCACATGGGCGTGGACGGCATCTCGCTGCCGCTGGTGATCCTGACCACCGCCATCATGCCGTTCTGCATCATCGCGAGCTGGAAGGCGATCACCAACCGCGTCCGCGAATACATGATGGCGTTCCTGATCCTGGAAACGCTGATGGTCGGCACCTTCTCGGCGCTCGATCTCGTGCTGTTCTACCTGTTCTTCGAAGGCGGCCTGATCCCGATGTTCCTGATCATCGGCGTCTGGGGCGGTCCGCGCCGGGTCTATGCGTCCTTCAAGTTCTTCCTCTACACGCTGCTCGGCTCGGTCCTGATGCTGCTCGCCATCATGGCGCTGTACTGGAACGGCGGCACCACCGATATCCCGACCCTGATGCACACCGCCGTGCCGCGCTCGCTGCAGACCTGGGCGTGGCTTGCTTTCTTCGCCTCGTTCGCGGTGAAGATGCCGATGTGGCCGGTGCACACCTGGCTCCCCGACGCCCACGTCGAGGCGCCGACCGCAGGCTCGGTGGTCCTGGCGGCGATTATGCTGAAGATGGGCGGCTACGGCTTCCTGCGTTTCTCGCTGCCGATGTTCCCACTGGCCTCGCATGACTTCGCGCCATTGATGTTCACCCTCTCGGCCATTGCCATCATCTACACCTCGCTGGTGGCGCTGATGCAGGAGGACATGAAGAAGCTGATTGCGTACTCCTCGGTGGCGCATATGGGCTTCGTCACCATGGGTATCTTTGCCGGCACCATGCAGGGCGTCGCCGGCGGCGTGTTCCAGATGATCTCGCACGGCATCGTCTCCGGCGCGCTGTTCCTCTGCGTCGGCATCGTCTACGACCGCATGCACACCCGCGACATCGCGGCCTATGGCGGCCTCGTCAACCGGATGCCGCTCTACGCGCTGACCTTCATGGTCTTCACCATGGCCAATGTCGGTCTGCCCGGCACCTCCGGCTTCGTCGGCGAATTCATGACGCTGCTCGGTACCTTCAAGGTCTCGATCCCGACCGCGTTCTTCGCCACCTTCGGCGTGATCCTGTCGGCCTGCTACGCGCTGTGGCTCTACCGCAAGGTGGTGTTCGGGGCGCTGGTCAAGCCGTCGCTGATGAGCATGAAGGATCTCACCTTCCGGGAGGGCCTGACGCTGTTCCCGCTGATCGCGCTGACGATCCTGTTCGGCATCTATCCGAAGCCGGTGCTCGACATGTCGGCGGCCTCGGTCCAGCAACTCGTCAACAATTACAACACCGCTGTGACGGCCGTGAAGGCCGCCGCACTGCTCCAGTGAGCGGGCAGGTCAGGATATCGCCATGAGCTTTGAGACTGCAGGTTATCAACTGGCGCCGGTGCTGCCCGAGCTCGTGCTCGCGGTCGGAGCCATGGCACTCCTGATGCTCGGCGCTTATCGCGGGCAGGAGACCACCAAGACGGTCACGACGCTTGCGGTGCTGCTCCTGATCGTGGTCGGCGTGCTCGAATACATGCTGCCCGCGGGCAAGCACGTGACCTTCGGCGGTAGCTTCATCGTCGATGATTTTGCCCGCTTCATGAAAATCCTGGCTCTGATCGGCTCGGCCGTGACGCTGGTGCTGTCGACCGAGTTCCTGTCGGATCCGTCGCGCCGCATCTTCGAATACGCGATCCTGGTGCTGCTCTCGACGCTCGGCATGATGGTGCTGATCTCGGCCGGCGATCTGATCTCGCTCTATCTCGGCCTCGAATTGATGTCGCTGGCGCTCTACGTCGTCGCGGCCTCCAACCGCGACAATGCCAAGTCGACCGAAGCCGGCCTGAAGTACTTCGTGCTCGGCGCGCTGTCGTCGGGCATGCTGCTCTACGGCTCCTCGCTGATCTATGGCTTCACCGGCACGGTCGCCTTCACAGGCATCGCCGCGGCCGCGACGATCTCGAATGTCGGCCTGGTGTTCGGTCTCGTGTTCCTGCTGGCCGGCCTCTGCTTCAAGGTCTCGGCCGTGCCGTTCCACATGTGGACGCCTGACGTTTACGAGGGCGCACCGACGCCCGTGACAGCCTTCTTCGCCTCGGCTCCGAAAGTGGCCGCGCTCGCGGTCTTCACCCGCGTTACGCTGACCGCATTCCCGGGCATCGTCTCGCAGTGGCAGCAGATCCTGGTGTTCGTGTCGATCGCCTCGATGGCGCTGGGCTCGTTCGCCGCAATCGGCCAGAGCAACATCAAGCGCCTGATGGCCTATTCCTCGATCGGCCATATGGGCTTTGCCCTGGTCGGCCTCGCCGCAGGCACGGTCGAGGGCGCGCAGGGCGTGCTGATGTACATCGTGATCTATGTCGCGATGACGCTGGGGTCCTTCGCCATCATCCTGGCAATGAAGCGCAACGGTCAGCCGGTCGAGCAGATCAGCGACTTCGCAGGTCTCTCGCGGACCAATCCGCTGCTCGCCTTCATGTTCGCGATGCTGCTGTTCTCGCTCGCCGGCATCCCGCCGCTGGCCGGCTTCTTTGCCAAATGGTACGTCTTCGTCGCCGCCATCAAGGCGAATTTGTTCACGCTCGCCGTTATCGGCGTGCTGACCAGCGTGGTCGGCGCCTACTACTATCTCAGCATCGTCAAGACGATGTATTTCGACGAGCCGGCCGGGCAGGTCGATCCGGTGCGCGTCGAAGTCAAGACGGTGCTGGCGGTTGCGGGTCTGTTCAACATCCTCTTCGCCCTGTTCGCGGGCCCGGTGGTGAGCGTCGCCTCCGCCGCGGCCAAGTCGCTGTTCTAGGATGGCATTCGCGCTCGGTCCTCGTGCGGCGTCGGCGGGCTACAAGCTCGCAGCTTTCGAACGGACCGGCTCGACCAATACCGAGGCGATCGAGCACGCGAGGGGCGGCGAACGCGGCCCGATGTGGTTCGTGACGTCGGAGCAGACCGCCGGCCGTGGCCGCCGCCAACGCGCCTGGATCGCACCGAAGGGTAACCTCGCAGCCAGCGTCCTCGAAGTGCTGGACGTCGCCCCTTCTGTCGCCGCGACGATCGGCTTTGCGGCCGGGCTGGCCGAGGAGGCCGCCCTGGAGAAGGTCAGCCTGGAGGCTGCACTGCGTCTCGGCGAGGGCCGTCCCCGCTACACCCTGAAATGGCCGAACGACGTGCTGGCCAGCGGCAAGAAGCTGGTCGGCATCGGCCTGGAGGCCGAAGCCATCGGCGACCGCCTTGCCATCGTCGTCGGCATCGGCACCAACGTCGTCGCCGCGCCCGAGGGCACGCCGACGCCGGCGGTGTCACTGGCCGCGCTCGGCGTCCAGATCAGCGCGGAGGACTTGTTCTCGGCGCTCTCGGACGCCTGGGTGGAATTCCGCGGTATCTGGGACAATGGTCGCGGCTTTGCCGAAATTCGCAAATTGTGGCTGGAGCGCGCCGCCGGCCTCGGCGAGCGGGTCGCGATCCACACGGGAGTGATGACGCTGGAAGGCATTTTTGACACGATCGACGACACCGGCTGCCTGATCGTCCGCACTGCGGAGGGCCGGCGCGTGCCGGTGGCCGCGGGCGAGGTGTTCTTCGGCACGGCCGCCTCCGTGGGAGCTGCGTGATGGCGAAGCCTGAAGAACTGGTATTTGCACCGCTCGGCGGGGTCGGCGAGATCGGCATGAATTTGTCGATCTACGGCCTCGGCAACCGCCAGCAGCGCGCTTGGCTCGCGATCGATCTCGGCGTCTCCTTCGGCGACGAGGAGCATCTGCCGGGCATCGACCTGATCATGCCCGACGTCAGCTTCCTGGAGAAGGAACGCAAGAACCTGATGGGCCTGGTGCTGACCCACGCCCATGAGGACCATTTCGGCGCCATCATCGACCTCTGGCCGAAGCTGAAATGCCCGATCTACGCGACGCAGTTCAGCGCCGCGCTGTTCGAGGCCAAGTGCGCCGCCGAGCGCAATGCGCCGAAGATCCCGGTGACGGTGGTGCCATCGGGTGGACGCGTCGATATCGGTCCGTTCAACGTCGAGTTCATCCCGGTCGCACATTCGATTCCGGAGTCGCATGCGTTGGCGATTCACACCGAAGTCGGCACGGTGCTGCACACCGGCGACTGGAAGATCGATCCGACCCCGATCATCGGCCGCCCGACCGACGAAAAGCGGCTGCGGGAGCTCGGCGATGCGGGCCTGCTCGCCCTGATCGGCGATTCCACCAACGCCGTGCGCGACGGCCGCTCGCCCTCGGAAGCCGAGGTTGCCAGATCGATCACCGAGCTCGTCAAGGCCGCCAAGGGCCGCGTCGCGGTCACGACCTTTGCCTCCAATGTCGCGCGCCTCAAGGCCGTTGCCATCGCTGCGAAGGCCGCCGACCGTGAGGTCGTCGTGGTCGGCCGCGCCATGGAACGCGTGGTGCAGGTCGCGCGCGAGACCGGCTATCTCGATGGCGTGCAGAGTTTCCGCTCCGCCGAGGTCTATGGTCATCTGCCGCAGGACAAGGTGCTGGCGCTCTGCACCGGCAGCCAGGGCGAGCCGCGAGCCGCGCTGGCGCGCATCGCCAATGACGACCATCCCGAGATCACGCTCAACCGCGGCGACAGCGTGATCTTCTCCTCGCGCACCATTCCCGGCAACGAGAAGGCGGTCGGCGCGATCATCAATGGCCTGGTCTTGCAGGGCGTGGAGGTCATCACCGACCGCGACCAGCTGGTCCATGTCTCCGGTCATCCCCGCCGCGACGAATTGCGCGACATGATCGCATGGACCCGGCCGCAGCTCCTGATCCCGGTCCACGGCGAGGCCCTGCACCTCAACGAGCACGCCAAGCTCGCGCGTGCCGCCGGCGTGCCGCGCGTGCTGGTCTGCCGCAACGGCGATCTCGTGAAGCTCGGCCCCGGTGATCCCGGCATCATTGGGCAAGTGCCTGCGGGCCGTCTCTACAAGGACGGCACGATTCTGGAGGATTCCAAGTCCCGTGCGGTGGTCGAGCGGCGCCGCATGGCGTTCTCCGGCTGCGCCTTCGTCGCCATCGCCATGACGCAGCAAGGCGAACTCGTCGACGATCCCGAGGTCGATCTGATCGGCATCCCCGAGAAGAACAAAGCGGGCGAGCCCTTCGACGACATCGTCTTCGACGCCGTGGTCTCCACCATCGAAGGTCTGCCGAAGGCGCGCCGTCGCGACGCGGATGCGCTGGCTGAGTCGGTGCGCCGCGCTGTCCGCTCCGTGATCAACGAACATTGGGGCAAAAAGCCCCCCTGTCTGGTACACGTCCTGACAGTGTAACGGGAGAGAAACATGCTGGGCCGGCTCAATCATGTCGCGATCGCGACCAAGGACGCCGTCAAGGCCGCCAGGATCTATGGCGCCGCATTCGGGGCCCAGATTTCGGAGGCCGTCGCGCTGCCCGAGCATGGCGTCACCACCGTGTTCGCGACGCTGCCCAACACCAAGATCGAGTTCATCGAGCCGCTCGGCGAGGCCTCGCCGATCGCAAAGTTCCTCGACCGCAACGCCGACGGCGGCATCCACCACGTCTGTTACGAGGTGGTCGACATCATCGCCTCGCGCGACACGCTGGTGAAGGAGGGCGCAAGGGTGCTCGGCGACGGCGTGCCGAAGATCGGCGCCCATGGCAAGCCGGTGCTGTTCCTGCACCCGAAGGACTTTTCCGGCGCGCTGGTCGAAATCGAGCAGGCATAGGCCGAAGCCATGGCCATCCAGATCTCAACGGGAATCGCGATCTACTTCGTCATCTGGTGGATCGCGCTGTTCCTGACGCTGCCGTTCGGCGTGCGCAGCCAGCACGAGGACGGCGTCGGAGTGCCGGGCAGCGACCCCGGCGCACCGATCCTGACGCGGATGAGGAGCAAGCTGATCTGGACCACCATCATCTCGGCGATCATCTACGGGATCGCCATGGTTGCTTATCACGCCGGCTATCTCTCGATCGAACGCCTGTCGAAATTGATGGGCATGCCGTTTTAAGATTTCCTGTTGTATTTGTTGAGGGACGAATGACTTTTCAGAGGATCGTCGTCGCGCTTCTGGTGCTGATCGTCGCGGGCTTCGGTGCCATCGGCTATTTCGAGTGGAAGATGGCCGTGCAGGTGCGCACCCTGAAGGCGTTCGTCGAGGGCTACGTCTTCAACGAGGCCGTGATCGCCTGCGAGCAGGCCAAGAGCTCGACGCCGTTCAAATGGAACGGCGGCAAGAGCACCGCGGTGATCGGCCTGAACTCGGTCAAGACAGACAAATACACCGTCAGCGCCAGCTACACGCTGGTGGCGGACGGCGTCTATTGTGATTACGATCCGATCAAAAGAAAGGCCGAGATCGGCTCGAGCTTCCTGGAGCGGGAGTAACGATCCGGCCCCTAGATGGGATGGGATCGTCATGACCGGAGACGGGGCAGGGGATTATCGGATTCTGCATGAGGCTGACTTGCGGGATTATCTCGCAGGCGTTCCGGACCTCGCAGGGACCCTCGGTGGCGAGCCGGCCTCCTGGTCGATCACCGAAGTCGGCGACGGCAATCTCAATCTCGTCTTCATCGTCAAGGGCGGCCGCGGCGGCGTCGCCGTCAAGCAGGCGCTGCCCTATGTCCGCCTCGTCGGCGAAAGCTGGCCACTGCCGCTGTCCCGGGCTCATTACGAATATCTCGCTTTGTCGCGGCAGGCCGAGCTCGCGCCCGGCCTCGTGCCGGCGCTGCTGCATCACAACGAGGCCTTGGCGCTGACAGTGATGGAGCTGCTCGAGCCCCACATCATCATGCGCAAGGGGATGGTTGCGGGGACTCAGTACCCGCGCTTTGTCGATGACATCACCACCTTCATGGCGCGGACCTTGTTCTTCACCTCCGACCTTGCGCTGTCGGCGGCCGAGAAGAAGCAAGGCATCGCCGCCTTCGCCGGCAACCATGCACTGTGCAAGATCACCGAGGATCTGATCTTCACCGATCCCTACCGCGTCGCCGAGCAGAACCGCTGGACCTCGCCCTATCTCGATGCGCTCGCCGCAGAGCTGCGCGACGACATGGATCTGCATGTCGCGATCTCCCGGCTGAAGCTGAAGTTCATGGCGAGCCCCGAGGCGCTGCTCCACGGCGACCTTCACACCGGCTCGATCATGGTCACGGACGGCGAGACGCGGGTGATCGACCCGGAATTCGCATTCTACGGCCCGATGGGTTTCGATGTCGGTGCCGTGCTGGCGAACCTCCTGATGGCCTATTTTGCCTCCGCCGGTCACGAACGCGTGCCGGGCGAGCGGCGTGCGTTCGAGGCCTGGGTGCTGGAGACGGTCGAGCAGGTCTGGACCGAGTTCGCGCGCAAGTTCCTCGAGCTCTGGCGCGCCGGCGCCGCAGGCGATGCCTATCCCGCCTCACTCTTCGCCGGCGAGACAGGCGCGGCGCGGCTGGAGGCCGAGCGGCAGGCCTACATGCAGCGGCTGTTCGCAGACACGGTCGGCTTCGCCGCGGCAAAAACCATCCGCCGTATCTTCGGTCTCGCCCACAATATCGACTTCGAGCTGATCGTGGATCCGCGCCGGCGCGCAATCAGCGAAGCACGCGCCGTGCGGCTGGCAAGGACGATGATGCTGGAGGCGGGGACGTTTCCGACCATCGCGGATGTCACCGCCGCAGCGCGACAATCGCGCGACTGGCAGCCGGAGTTCTAGCGGGGCTTCCTCGCAAATCGGCGGGGCCCGCGCGCGACGCTCGCATACGTCAACCCCTTCAAGGCGCTTGCGCTCGACGTGCCGCGGATGATCAACTCTCGGACCAGAGCACGGCTTGCGTTGTCGGAGGGACCATGATGTTCAGGATAGTGGCGATCGTCGCTGGTTTGGGGCTGGCACTGGCGGCTTCGGCGGAGGCCCAGACGCCGCGCAAGGGCGGAACCATCCGCATGACCGCGCCTTATGGCTCGAGTTTCACCAGCCTGGACATTCTTACCACGCAGCGCGCCCAGGACGAGATCTACGCCAAGGCGTTGCACCGGTCGCTCTACATCTGGAATTCCGCGGAAGGCAAGCCGGTTCTGGAGCTCGCCAAGGAAGATGTGATCTCGGGCGGCGGTCTCGTTCACACCTTCAAGCTGCGCGACGACGCCTATTTCCACAACGGCCGCAAGATGACGGCCGACGACGTCATCTGGACCTACAACCGCATCATGGATGGCACCAAGGCCTATCCCGGCGCGCGCTATGTCCGCGTGATCGAGGGCGCGGCGGCGGTCGAGAAGGGGCAGGCCAAGGAGATCTCCGGCCTGAAGAAGATCGACGACTTCACCATCGAGATGAAGCTGACCGAGAAAGTCGATCCGGGCTTCTACTTCTGGAACGCGATCACGTCGATCTATCCCGCCGACGAAGCCGCCAAGGAGAGTTTTCTCCAGAAGCCGATCGGTCTCGGGCCCTTCAAATTCGTCGAGCACGTGCCGGGATCGCGCATCGTCCTGGAGCGGTGGGACCGGTTCTACAAGCCCGGCAAGCCCTACGCTGACAAGATCATCGTGTCGGTCATGGGCGAGGCCGCGGCACGCGATGTCGCCTTCCGCAACAAGGAGATCGACACCTCGGTGCTGGGACCGGCGCAATATGTCGCCTACCAGAACGACGCCGACCTCAAGGGCACCGTGGTCGAGGTCGCCGAGGTCTTCACCCGTTACATGGGGATGAATCCCGCGTTCAAGCCGTTCGCCGACAAGCGGGTCCGGCAAGCGATCAACTACGCGATCGACACAGATCTGATCATCAACAAGCTGGTCAAGGGCAAGGCCTACCGCGCCACCAGCTGGCTGCCGCTGACCTCTCCGCTCTACGACAAGGCCATGAAGCCCTACGCCTTCGATCCCGCCAAGGCCAAGCAGCTGCTCGCCGACGCCGGCTATCCCTCGGGCTTCGAATTCGAATGGACTACCAGCCAGAACGAGAGCTGGGGCCTGCCGATCGTCTCGGCCGTGATCCCGATGCTGGACAGGGTGGGCATCAAGGCCAAGGTCAAGCAGGTCGAGACCGCGGTGCTGGCGGAGGTGGTTCGCAGCGGCGACTACCAGGCCTTCATCTACTCGCAGGCGACCGGACCAGATCCCCAGGCCGCCCTCAAATGCTTCCACTCGGCGACGCCGCAATCAGCCTGCAACTACATGAACTTCAAGAATCCCGAGTTCGACAAGCTGATCGACGAGGCCGGACAGTCCGATGACGCTGCAAAGCGTACCCAGCTGCTGCAAAAGGCCAACGCGCTCCTCTACGAGGAGGCGCCGGTCTGGTTCTTCAACTACAACAAGGCGGTCATGGCGGTGCAGCCGTGGCTCAAGGGAATTCAGCTGAACGCGACGGAACTCACCCATCAGAACGTCGAAGACCTCTGGGTCGACGAGACCTCGCCCGCGAAGTGACACGCGCTCTCGGGCTCCCTCCGTCGCCATGAACGGCGGAGGGAGAGAGGAAAACTGCCGATGCTCTCCTTCCTGTTCCGCCGCCTGCTGCAGACCATTCCGACCGTGCTCGCCGTGGTGGCCCTGGTGTTCGTGCTGTTCAGCGTCGTTCCGGGCAGCATCGTCTCGTCCATGAGTGACGATGCCGATCCGCAGGTCGAGCTGCGCATGAAGAAGCAGCTCGGGCTCGACGATCCCGTCTATGTCCGCTTCGGCGCCTACATCGCCAAGCTTGCGACCGGCGATTTCGGAACCTCGTTCCGGACGCGCGAGCCTGTGACGTTCATGATCGCCAAACGGATATGGCCGACGCTCCAGCTCATCTTCACCGCCATGGCGTTTTCCGTCGTGATCGGTGTTCCCCTGGGCTTCATCGCCGCGCTGAAGCCGGGGGGCATCGTCGACACGCTGGCCATGGTCGTGGCGGTATCAGGACTTTCGATCGCCAAATTCTGGCTCGGACTGGTGCTGATGTACTTGTTTGCGTTGAAGCTCGGCTGGCTGCCGAGTTTCGGCTATGGCGATGGCGGACTGAAATATCTGATCCTTCCGGCCGTGACGCTCGGCGTCTCGCCGATGGCGCTGTTCGCCCGGACCACACGCGCCGCGGTCCTCGAGATCATGACCGCGGATTTCGTCCGCACCGCGCGCTCCAAGGGCATGAGCGAGACAAGGGTCGTGAAGTGGCATGTGATGCGCAACGCGCTCGTCATCATTCTCACCACCGTCGGCCTGCAGTTCGGCGCGCTGATGGGGCAGGCGGTCGTGGTCGAGAAACTGTATTCCTGGCCGGGCATCGGCTCGCTGCTGGTCGACAGTGTCCTGCAGCGCGACATTCCGGCCGTCCAGGGCTCCATTCTTGTCGTGGTGCTGTCCTTTCTCGCCATCAATCTGCTGATCGACGTGCTCTACGGCGTGATCGATCCCAGGATCAGATACGCATGAAGCTCCGCGCCAATCTCATCATCGGTGGGGCGCTGTTCGCGCTTGCGATCCTGGTCGGCCTGCTCGCGCCCTGGCTGGCGCATACCGATCCTGTCCTGGACGCCAATCTGCTCAACGCGGAAGAGCCTCCGAGCTGGACCTGGTGGTTCGGCACCGACGACCAGGGCCGCGACATCTATTCCCGCGTCGTCTATGGCGCGCGCGTCTCGCTGACGGTCGGCATCGTCTCGCAGCTCATCAACAGCGTCATCGGCGTCGCGCTGGGCCTGAGCGCCGGCTATTGGGGCGGCTGGTGGGACGATGTCGTCAACGGCCTGACCAATCTCATGCTCGCGATTCCCTCGCTGATCTTCGCGCTGGCCATCATGGCGGTGCTGGGGCCCGGGCTGACCAGCCTGCTGATCGCACTCGGCTTGACCAACTGGTCCTTCACGTGCCGGATCGCGCGGGCCTCGGCGCTGTCGCTGAGGAGCCAGGGCTATGTGCAGGCCGCGACCGTGCTCGGCTACGGCGATCTGCGCATCATGATCACCCAGCTGCTGCCGAACATGCTGGGGCCGATCGTCGTCATCGGCACGCTCGGCATGGGCAGCGCGGTCTTGTCGGAAGCCGCGTTGTCGTTCCTCGGCCTCGGCGTGCGCCCGCCGTTTCCGAGCTGGGGCAGCATGTTGTCGGATGCCCGCGATCAGATCACGACGGCGCCGTGGCTCTCGGTGTTTCCGGGGCTTGCGATCTTCCTGACGGTGCTCGGCCTCAATCTGCTCGGCGACGGCCTGCGCGACATTCTCGATCCTCAATCGCGGAGCCGGCGCACATGACCGGCACGCCGCTGATCGAAGTCGAGGATTTGCGTATCGATCTCGACGATGGGTCGCGGCGCGTTGCGGCGGCCGAGGGCATTTCGTTCCGCATCGATCGCGGCGAGACCTTCGGCCTGGTCGGCGAATCCGGCTGCGGCAAGAGCATCACGGCGCTTGCCTTGATCGGCCTGTTGCGGCAGCCGCTGTCGATCGGCGGCGGCGTCATCCGGTTTGAGGGGCGGGAGATCCAGCACCTTTCAGCCGCTCGGCAACGGGATCTGCGCGGCAATCGCATCGCCATGATCTTCCAGGAGCCGATGACCGCGCTGAACCCGGTCTCGCCGGTGGGCCGGCAGATCGCCGAGATGTTCGTGCTGCACAAGGGCAAGAGCTGGCGGGAAGCCGACAGACTGGCGATCGAGGCGCTGGCGAGCGTGCGCGTTCCCGCGCCGGAGCGGCGCGTGAAGGACTATCCGCATCAGCTGTCCGGCGGCATGCGCCAGCGCGTGATGATCGCCATCGCGCTCGCCTGCGGTCCGGATCTCCTGATCGCCGACGAGCCGACGACGGCACTCGACGTCACCGTGCAGGCAGAGATCATCGAGCTGATGCGGAATTTGTGCGCCGAGCGGGGAACCGCCATCCTGATGATCAGCCACGATCTCGGGCTGGTCGCCAATGTCTGTCGCCGCGTGGCCGTGATGTATGCCGGCCGCATCGTCGAGGAGCGCGGCTCCGCCGATATTTTCCGGGCACCCTCGCACCCCTATACGCGAGGCCTGGTTGCCTCGCTGCCGCGGCTCGGCAGTCGCGCTGCGCTTGGCCGCAGCCGGCTGACGGAGATCGCGGGGGTGGTCCCGGCCATCACGAATTTCCCCGACGGCTGCCGGTTCAATCCGCGTTGCGCGCAGGCGACCGATATTTGCCGGACCACCGCGCCGGGCGCGGATTTGCTGGAGGCCGGCGGTCTGGTCAGGTGTCATCACCATGCATGAGCCGCAAGACGGGTTGGGTGAGACACGGCCGGACGACGATGTCATTCTCAGCGTTCGGGATCTCGCGGTCCATTTTCCGCTCGGCGGCGGCCTGCTGGGGCGCGGCCGTCGGCTGCTCCGTGCCGTCGACGGCGTCGACCTCACCCTGAAGCGCGGCGAATGCCTCGGCCTCGTCGGCGAGTCCGGCTCCGGCAAGTCGACGGTCGCATTGTCGATCCTTGGCCTCTTGACGCCGACGCGCGGCCGCATCGTGCTGGACGGACAGGTCGTGACGAACAGGCCATCCGGCGATCGCAAGGCGCTGGCCCGCATCGTGCAGATCGTGTTTCAGGATCCCTACGCCTCGCTCAATCCACGCCAGACCGTTCGCCGCACGCTGGAAGATCCCCTGCGTGTGCATGGCGTCACGGCCAAGAGCGAGATCGAGGACCGCGTCGCGAAGATGCTGCGGCATGTGGGGCTGCGGCCGGAGCAGGCCGACCGCTACCCGCATGAATTCTCGGGCGGTCAGCGCCAGCGCATCGGCATTGCGCGTGCGCTGATCCTCAATCCCAAAATCGTCATCTGCGACGAACCGGTCTCGGCGCTCGACGTCTCGATCCGCGCCCAGATCATCAATCTGCTGCTGGAATTGAAGGAGACCCTCGGTCTCTCCTACATCATGATCAGCCACGATCTCGGCGTGGTCGAACACATGAGCGACAGGGTCGCCGTAATGTATCTCGGCCGCATCGTCGAGAACGGCCACTGGCGCGAGATCTTCGAGCGGCCCGCGCACCCGTATACCCAGGCCCTGATCGCCGCCATCCCCGATCCCTTGCGCCACGCGCCGCTGGCGACGACAGGCGGCGACCTTCCCAACCCGCTCAATCCGCCGAACGGATGCGCGTTCAGTCCGCGATGTCGGTATGCGGAGGCGGCGTGTCGCCGCGAGCCCGGGCCGGGGCTGGAGACGCGTGCTGACGGACATGCGGTGCGATGCTGGCGAGCGGATGAGATTGCGAGGCAGGCGGCGTTGGTGTCGATCGAGGGCGAACATTTTTAGGAAGGAGTGCGGCGACCGAAGCGGAAAAGTTGGTGAGCCATCCGCTGCGTGGCCAGAAGCAGCAGTTGAGCTGCCCTCAAACACGAGCGACTGAACGCTATGGAAGGCACAGAAAGCGTCTCACGAATGTCAGCGCCGTCTGCGCCACCTCCCGCCAGCCGCTGTTTATGGGCAGCGAGCGGTCGCGTCGCGGAAGTTGGACGAACTCGGTAACAGGGTGCTTATTGCGCTTCTGCCGTTCGTAGGCGGCGCGGGTGACCGATGGCGGCACGGTGTGGTCGCGCTCGCCGGAGATCGTCAGCAGCGGTCCACGCCCGGCGGCCTCGACGTCGACGGGAGCCTCGGTCCAGACGGGCAGCTCCAGCATCCCGCGAAACGGAGCCGGTTCGATCGCCACCGTCGCAGCCGAAAGCCCGCGCCCGGCCAGGGTCTGCGCGATCAGCCCGCCAAACGAATGGCCGATCAGCGCCGGGCGGCGGTCCAGCGCCCCGGCGATGCGGGCGAAATGCGCCGCCACCTCGCCGATGGTTTCCGGTGCCGCGGCGCCGCCCAGCTCCGCCGGCCATCCGGGCGCCAACGGAGCATAGCCGGCGGCCTCGAACATTTCGGCCCATCGGTCCCACGAGCTGGGCTTCGACCACAGGCCATGGATGAAGATGACCGGCGGCTTCTGCGATGCGTTGGTCCGCTCGATCATCGCAGCGTCGACGGTCTCCATGATCATGATCAGTGGCCTTCGACCGCGAACAGGATCTCCGAAAAGCCGGTCACTGTTGCCGCGCGGTTCCAGTCCCGCTGCAGTTCGCAGATCAGCTGCACCCAGCTGGTGGGCTGGGCACCGGCTTGGACCAGGCGCAGCAGGCCGGCGTCGTGCGCCTCGCGGGAGGTGCCACCCACCGCGTCGATCACCGGATAGACTTCGAAACCCTCCTGTAGCGCGTCCAGCGCCGGCTGCACGAGGCATACCTCGGTCCAGAGCGCCGTCATGATCAGCTTCTTGCGGCCCGTGTTGCGGACTGCGGCGACGAAGTCCGCGTCCTCCCACGCGTTGATCGAGGTCCGGTCGATTGGCACGACATCCGGAAAAACATCCGATATCTGGTGGATGGTGGGTTGGTTGCGACCGGTGGCGACATTCACGGTAGCGATCACCGTCGGCAGGGCGAATAGCTTCGCGGTCCTGGCCACCGCGGTGATGTTGGCGACGAGGGTCCGCTTGGGCATCGATTGGATCGAGCTGACCTGAACCGGTTGGTAGTCGATGATCACCAAAGCCGCATTATGCGGGGTCAAAAGCTGGTCGGTCTTGGGATCGCGGATGGTGGGGAAGGACGTCATCGGAATTTCCTTTGGATTTGAAGTGCTCTGGAGCAGGTCAGTGGGATGCGGGCGGGGGGACGAAAGCCGTGTCGCTGGGGCCGATCCCGGTCAGACGGACGACCGCACCCTCGGCCCGTGTGAAGGCGAAGTGCGCAACGCCGCCGGGCTCGGTGTAGAGGCCGCCTGCCGTCAATGGCTTGACCGGCGCGTCGGAAACCTTGCTGCCGTAACCGAAGTACCAGGTGCCGGAGATCACCGTGGCGAAGCGGTCGTCGCGGTGGGTGTGCGATGCGATCGCGGTGTTCGGCGGCACGTGAATTTCGAGCACATACGGGCCGGCCTTGGCGGGGTCGCCCGAGAGCAGCACGGTACGGATAGCAGCAACTCCGGAGGTGCCGACGCCTGCGCCGGACTGCGGAATTGCCTGCGTCTGCTCCAGCGTCAGAGCGGTCTGACCCAGGTGCCCGTTCTCCGCGGCGACGGGCCGTTCGTTGAGGAAGGCCTCGATCGCGGCCGACGTAGCCGCGGGTTGCTCCTCCATCAGCCAGTGCCCGGAGCCTCCGATGACCCGCTCCTGCACGTCGACCGCGCCGGCCTGCATCACCGCCGCCATTGCCGGGCCGAAGGATGCACCGCCCCCGATCGCGAGAACCGGCATGAGCAGCTTGCCGTGCGCCGAGAGCCAGGCGCGGTTGTCGATCGCGTCCTGATCGAAGGCGGCGAACTGGCGGAAGCCGGCGTGCATGCGCCCCGGCGCGGCGTAAAGCTGCGCGTAGTGGGCTCGGGACGCCTCCGGGAAATTGGCCGGATTGGCCGAGAACTCGTTCCAGAACCGGTCGAGATAGATCCGCTCGCGGCCGGCCACCAGGCGCTCCATATCCGGCCCGCCGAACCGGAAGTGCCACAGCAACGGGTTCTTCAGGATTTCTTCCCACGGCCCGACGCCCGGCACCGGCGCATCCATCAGCACCAGGTTCGTCACTCGCCCGGCGTGCCGTGAGGCCAGAGCGAACGCGACCATGTTGCCGATGTCGTGCGCCACGATGTCAGCGCGCGGCGCTTGCAGCGTGTTCATCACGCCGACGATGTCTTCCGCCTGATTGACCTTCTCGAAACCGGCCTCGGCGCGGGCGGAAAGGCCCATGCCCCGCAGATCGGGCACGATCACCGTGTGATTGCGAGCAAGGTTCGTCGCGAGCGGCGCCCACATGTCTCCGGTCTCGCCATAGCCATGCAGCAGCACGACCGTCGGTCCAGACCCGCCGACCCGGACGTGGAGGGTCGTGCCATTGGTCGCGACCTCTTCGGTGTGGAAGGTATTCGGGAAATCCGTGGGCCCGTCGGCCGCTGACGCGGCGGCGGTGCCGGCCAGGATGGCGAGCGCGGCTCCGGTGAGGGCAAACCGGCGAAGCTGGTCGGGGACGTTCATGGGCGATCTCCTGTGTTGGCCTTTTTCGTAGACGCAAAGCTAGACGAGGAAGATCGTTGGGATTAGCTACTACCAAGGCCAAGCATTTTTGACTGGAGCGCAAAGGTGGCAGCAGATACCGCGGACCGTGCCCGGGAACTGGAAGTGTTCTGCGCGGTCATCGACGGCGGCAGCTTCTCGGCTGCGGGCCGCGCGTTTGGACTGACGCCGTCGGCCGTGAGCCGCACTCTGGACCGGGTCGAGCAGCGGCTCGGCGTACGCTTGCTGTTGCGGACGACGCGCGCGTTGACGCCGACCGCGGAAGGCCGCGCCTATCTCAGCGCGGCCCGCCGCATTCTCGCCGATCTCGACGAAGCCGAGCAGGCGATCTCCGACCAGGGTTCGCCGCGCGGCCGCATCCGGGTCAGCGCTGCGGTCTCCCACGGGCGTCTTTGCATCGTGCCTCTGCTTGGCGAGTTCGTGCGCCGCTATCCGAACATCGTGGTCGACATCAATCTTGGCGACGGGATCGTTGACGTCGCTGCGGGGCAGGCGGATGTGGCGGTTCGCGGCGGTCCGCTGACTGACAGCGCGCTCACGGCGCGGCGCCTCAGCGAGAACGGCCGAACCATCGTCGCCTCGCCGGACTACCTGGCGCGCTGGGGCGTGCCCGAAACGCCGGAAGACCTCTACAACCACAATTGCCTGAATTTCAGTTTTCGCCGGGCCGAGCCGGTTTGGCCGTTCCGCCGGAACGGAGTCGACTTCGCCCTGAAGGTGCGAGGCGCCATCGAGGCGAACAGTGGCGAGACACTGGGCCAGCTGGCGCTCGACGGCGTCGGCATCGCCCGTGTCGGCAATTTCAGTCTCGGGGACGCGATCGCGGAGGGGCGCCTGGTCCCGCTTCTCGAACCGTTCAATCCTGGTGACAAGGAGATCTTCCACGCCGTCTTCGTCGGCGGGCCGAACATGCCTGCTCGCGTCCGAGTATTCGTGGACTATCTTGTGGAGTGCATGGGCGGCAGTCGTGTTGAGGGAAAATCTGGTTGGCACGCGAGGCGTGGAACGGAATCGGCTTCGACCTGACGCGACGGAGGCGGTCGACGGTTTCGGCTCTCCAGAACCTATGATGTCTGGTGCTATCGATATCCGCCAACGACATGTGAAATGGCGTCGCGGCGAGGCTATCGATTGTCGGTTGAGCCTATCGTCTGACGCCGACCAGACGAGGGCGGGGATTTGCGAGCGCCTTCCCGACGGGCAGGGCACGCAGCCACGCGCGAAAACTGACGACCTCCGGGCAGTCCGCGGTGCCTTCAGGCGCAACGAGCCAATCACCCAGACCCGATCCCTCATCGACCCGGTCGCAGCGATAGCCCGGATGGTGGCCGAGGCCGCGAGCGATCAGCAGGTCGACCTTGCCTTCGACCAATTCGTGCAGGCCGGCCGGATGCAGCACCCGTAAGCCGATCTCCGCATGCGTGCTGCGAAACGCCGCGAGATCGAGGCGGCGGAGGTCGAAGCTGCCATGGATGCCCAATTGCAGCAGCACCGCACCTGCCGGCCTCAATTGTGAGGTCGCATCCGCAATGTGGCGAAAGCCTTCGGAGACCCCGGGCAGATAGGCCTGACCGGCGACGGTGAGGATGAGCTGCTTGTGCAGCCGCTCGAACAGCTGCACGCCGAGGCGCGCCTCCAGCGCCTTCACCTGCTGCCCCACGGCGGCGGGCGTCACGTGTAGCTCGTGCGCGGCCAGCTTGAAGCTGAGATGCCGGGCGGCGGCTTCGAACGCGCGGAGCGCGTTGAGTGGGGGAAGGATGTAGGTCATCGGTCTCCATTTTGACACTGATGGGCTGTGGCCTTGCAATAGATTTTCTTGCGCTGAGCCGCAGCGATGATGCTTTGCGAAGCGGTGACGGCGCCGGATACGGTCGACCTGCAATCCGGAGAAATCCTATGTCCCCAGCTCACATCGTCAGCCACAATCCCGCAACGGTCCAGGCTCCCGCCGGCGGCTACTGCATGGGACTTGAACTGACGCAGCATCGCCGCCTGTTGTTCATCAGCGGCCAGGTGCCCCAGAGATCCGACGGCACCGTCCCTGACGGTTTTGAGGCGCAGTGCGAGCAGGCCTGGCGCAATTTGATCGAGGTGCTCGCCGCCGCGGGCCTTGGCGTCGCGCATCTGGTCAAGGTCACCACGTTCCTGACCGACCGCGCTCAACTCGTGACCAACCGCTCCATTCGTCGCGCGATGCTGGGCGAACACCAGCCCGCGTTGACGGTCGTGATTGTCGAGACCGTCGACAGCAAATGGCTGCTGGAGATCGAGGCGATCGCCGCCGAGTGAAACCGGCCGACTTTGCAATGAGCCAATCATATCAGGTGTCCCATGGCTGAGATCATCCACCCCTTCTACGAGGCGCATCGCGGTGCAATGGAGGCCGCCATGCGCGAGCGGCTCGACCTGGCCGAAGCGATGTTGCGCGAGCGCGCGCAGCTTTCGGAGATCGACGGCATCAGGCGGGAGGTGATGGACGAATTCGAAATCGTGCTCACCCAGATGCCCTATGTCGGCGGCGCGGCGAGCCGCATGAGCGATTTCTTCATGCGTCTGATGGGCTTCACGGCGATCAGCCGGGTGCTGCGGCGCCACGGCGTGCCGGTGCCTGTGATCGGCGAAATCGAGCGGGAAACCTACAAGGCGCAATTGCTGACTGTGTCGGAATCGGAACGTCTCGCTTCGGGGCGTCAGTTCATGTCGCCGGAGAACCAGGCCCTGCTTCGCGAGCAGGCGGCAAGAAGCGCGACTGAAAGCCATCAGGCCGAGTTCCCGGAAGATTTCGTCTACGATTTCGTCGAGCCGGATACGGGTGACAGTTTTGAGTTCGGCATCAACTATAAGGCTTGCGGATTCTGCAAGCTCGCGGCGCGCCATGGCGACAAGGACATCCTGCCGAATATTTGCGGGCTCGATTTCGTCGCCTACGCAGCGCGAGGCATCCGCCTGGAGAGGACACAGACGCTCGCGGGCGGTGCGAGCCACTGCAATTTCCGGTTCTCGCGGCTTGGGTCGGATGAGTAGGCCGAGAGCTAGGCCGCGGTCTCATGCTCCGCGATCGAAGGTGAGGCTGGATTGCCCCTGCGGTCACGTCGTCATTGCGAGCGCAGCGAAGCAATCCAGAATCTTTCCGCGGCGGCAGTCTGGATTGCTTCGCTGCGCTCGCAATGACGGAGGTTGGGGCGCTGTCCGGAGCCGACCTGCGCACACCGCCACGATGACATCATGCTCCTGTTTTGCCCGACGAGTCAAACGCCGCCACGGTCGCTGCTACACAATTTCGGGTTTTTGTAAGTCGTTGAAGTCCCTCACAGTCTCTACTGTGCATGGGGTTGTTTTCGCGCTTTTGGTTTTGAGGGGCGGCTACTCCACCGCCTTTTCCCTCAGCCGCTGCGCATAGACATTGATCACCAGCGCTGCCAGCAGGATCAGGCCACGGATCAGGATCTTCAGGAAGCTGTCGATGTTGACGTGGTCGAGGCCGTTGTTGAGAACACCGAGAACGAACAGACCGACGATGGTGTTGCCGATGCCGCCGCGGCCGCCGAACAGGCTGGTGCCGCCGACGACCACGGCGGCGATGGAGTCGAGCAGATAGGTGTCGAACTCGTTCTGCTGCGCGCTGCCGAAATGAGCGACGCCGAGCATGCCGCCGATCCCGGAGCACACCGCCGAAATGACCATCACCGCGCCGAGGATGAGCTTGACGTTGAGGCCGGAATATTCGGCCGCCTCGCGGTTGCCGCCGACCATGTAGACGTAGCGGCCGAAGCGCGTGTAGGTCAGCACCAGATGGCCGCCAAGCAGCATGATCGCGGCGACGATGACGATCCATGGGATGCCGCCGATCGAGCCGGAGCCGAGCGTGGTAATCACGCCGGGCACCTTGTAGGCGATCTGGCCGCGCACCAGCAGCGCCGAGATGCCGGCCGCGATCTGCATCATCGCCAGCGTCATGATGAAGGAGGGAATGCCGATCACGGTCAGTCCCAGCGCATTGACGAGGCCGAGAGCTGCGCAGAGCAAAATGGCCAGCAGGATTGCCGCGGCGCCGGGCAGGGGAATGTTGGGAATGTTGACGTAGGATTCCTGGAGCGTGAAGTAGGCGACCGCGATGCCCGTGACGTTGGCGATGCTGGCGATCGAGAGGTCGATCTCGGCGCAGAGGATCACGAAGGTGAGGCCGACGGCGATGATTCCCGTGACCGACACCTGCGTCAGGATGTTGCCGAGATTGTCCAGCGTCGCGAAGGAGGGGCTGGCCAGTGCAAAGAAGCCGGACAGAAAAATCAGCGTCAGGAACGGGGCGATGTTGCGCATCTGCGAGCGCAGGAACGGCGCAAACCCGCGCGCCCGCTGCCCCGCCGCCAAAGCCGTGTCACTGCTCGCCATGATGCTTCTCCGTCATGCCGCTTCCAGCAGGCGGTCCTTGCTGACCGGCTCGTTCGTGAACTCCCGCACCAATGCGCCGCGCTTGAGCACGAGGATGCGGTCAGCCAGCGACAGCACCGTTTCCGGCTCGGTCGACAGCACGATGATCGCAAGCCCTTTGGCGCGGAGATCGCGGACGATGTTGATGACGTCGTTCTTGGCGCCGACATCCATGCCGCGGGTGGGCTCGCACAGCACCAGGAGTTTGGGCGGATAGGTCAGCCATTTCGCCAGCGCGACTTTCTGCTGATTGCCGCCGGAGAGCATGCCGAGATCGAGGCCGACCACCGGCGGTCTGATCTGGAGCTGCTCGACCTGGCGCTTTGCGATGTCGCGCTCCTGCGCCGGCTTCAGCAGCAACGCCGAGATGCGATCGAGGATGCTGATCGAGATGTTCTTGTAGACCGGCTCCTGGTGAAACAGCATCGCCCGCCGGCTCTCCGGCACCAGCGCCACGCCGGCGCGCCGCGCCGCTGCCGTGCTCGCGAAAGTCTTGGGCTTGCCCTCGACCGCGAGCGTGCCGCCGTCCGGCTTCAGCTTGCCGAACAGGATGCGGGATAATTCCTGCTGGCCACAGCCCATGAAGCCGTAGATGCCGAGCACTTCGCCGGCGCGCGCCTCGAAGGAGATGTCCTTCAGGCTGCGGGCCAGCGACAATTGGTTGACCTTCAGGACCACCGAGCTGTCGCTCGGCTGCGGCAGCATCAGATCGTCGCTGTAGCTGTGCTCGAGCGCTTCGCCGCCGCGACCGATCATGGCCTCGATCAGCGCGCCCTTGCTGGTCGCCGCACTTGCGGTCTCCGCGACCTTCCGCCCGTTGCGGAACACAGTCACCGTGTCGGACACGCGCAAGATGTCCTCGATGAAATGCGAGATGAAGACGATCGCCGTGCCTTCCTCGCGCAGGCGCCGCAGCGTCGCGAACAGTCGCTCGACCTCGGGTGGGGAGAGGGCGGAGGTCGGCTCGTCCAGGATGACGATGCGTGCGCCGGAGAACAGCACGCGGGCGATCTCGATCAGCTGCTGGAGCCCGATCGGTAAGTCACCCAGCCTGCTCATCGGATCGACATCGATGCCGAAGCGGGCGAGCTGCTCGCCGGCCTCGCGCGCCATCCGCCGCCATTGCACCAGGCCGAGCCGGTTGGTCGGCTGGTTGCCCAGAAACACGTTCTCCGCGACCGTGAGGTCGGGCGCGACCGACAGCTCCTGGTGCACCATGGCGATGCCGGCGCTGTGCGCGTCGCGGGCCGAGCGGAAATGCGTCTCCTGTCCGTCGATCAGGAAGCGGCCGGAGAATTCTGTGTGCACGCCGGCGATGATCTTCATCAGCGTGCTTTTTCCCGCGCCGTTCTCGCCGACGAGACCGTGGATCTCGCCGGGTGAGAGCGCGAAGTCAACACCACGAAGCGCCTCGACGCCGCCGAAGCTCTTCGTGATGCCCTGCAGTTCCAGGATGGGCGAACGATCCTCTCGCATGGAGACTCAGATCAGGAAATGATCCTGCATCCACTGCATCCCGGCGGCGTTGGTCTTGGTGACGACCGGTCCGTCGGTAACGACGTTCTTCGGAATGCCCTGTCCGCTCTTTTCGCCGCCGACTACGGCGGAGACGCCCGCGATAATGGCGCCGCCATGGATGCGGCAGGACGGATTGCGGACGGTGGCGAACATGCGGCCTTCGCTGACCGCCTGGATCGCCGGCGGCATCGCGTCCACGCCGCCGATCAGGATGTTGGTGCGGCCCCGCGCCTTCATGATATTGGCGGCGGCGAGCGCCATGTCGTCATTGTGGAAGAACGCCGCGTCGATCTGCGGGTACTTCGTCAGGTAGGTTTCCCAAAGACGTGCGGTCTTCGACACATCCCAGTCGGCCGGCTGCGTGTCCAGCACCTCAATGCCGGGGAATTGCTTCACGACGTTGTTGAAGCCCTTGGCGCGGCCCTGCGCGCCGGTGTGGCCGAGGGCTCCTTGCGTCATGATGATCTTGCCCTTGCCGCCCATGGCGTTGCACAGCGCCTGCGTCACGGAGGCGCCCATGAACTCGTTGTCAGGGGCGAGGAAGGAGTGGACGTTGATCTGGTCGAGCGGCGCGATCAACGTGTCCATGTCGATCACGGGCGTGCCGGCGTCGATCATCTTCTGCACCGGCTGGGTGAGGGTGCCGATGCCAAAAGCCTGGATCGCGACGAAGTCCCATTTCTGCGACGCCATGTTGTCGATCGCCGCGCGCTGCTTCACGGCATCGAGCTGGCCGTCGAACCAGGTGACTTCGACATTGAACAGCTTGCCCCAGAATTCCGCCGCCTGCTTGCCCTGCGCGCACCAGGTCGCCTGGAGGCCCGCGTTGGAGAACGCCGCCTTCAGCGGCTTCTCGCTGCGTCCGACTTCGGCTGCGAGGGCGGGGTTTATGCCCATGCTGCCGAGGATGGCAGTCGCGGCGCCGGCGGTTGCTGCCGCCTGAAGAAGATCGCGCCTCGTCGTCGAGAAATCTTTCGTCCCGGACATCGCTCGCTCCCATACAATTCTATTTTCGACGCGTCATTGATTGCGCGACCGATGTCCGAAAGTGTCTCACAAGAGTTGGCGCCACTCAATCCGCAATCAACGGCGGGATCGCCGCGAGACGCGTTGGTGCAGCGCAAAGCGTCAGGCCGGGGCGCCGGCGAACGCGTCGATCTCGATGAGCAGTCGGTCCCAGGCCTGCGCGATGTCCGACGACCATTCATCGCCGAGAAGATCGCGCAGCGTGTCCCTGACGACGGCGAAGAAGGCAGTGAACAGCTCGCGCGGCGTGCCGTAGCCATCGTGCGAGGCGACCTCGCACGCGATCAGCCGGAAATGCCCACGGCGATCACCGGCGAAGTCGAGAATCGCATCGATCGTGAGAGCCAGCATCGATCCCATCACGAGTTCGCTGCCTTGCGTGCGGAACATCGCCCGCGTTTCGGAATGCTGTTCGAACAGCCGCTGATAGACGTGTGGCGTGAGATCAGTGCAGCGCGAGGCTGCAAGTTCAAAGCTCTGTTCGATCGGATTGGGAGACAGGTTCATCGGCGCCGTGGCCATTCAGACAAAAAAAGAGCGGGGCCCTAGCCCCGCTCGAAAATTGTGTCGACCCTATTATCCCCGATTCTAAGATTTGATCTTGATTGGCGGGGCGACGCTGCATTTTGCGCGTCAGGGGCTCCTCCCGAGACTTGGACCACCAGACTTCGACCTCGCGGCCAGCCTGAGCAAGAGGATGCTAGATCAACTTTTCTCACTTGTCATCATTTTCGGCAACGAATGTTCAAAATTCGAGCAATTAACGAAATGATCGGGCATTCGAGCTCGTAAGCATATGACAAATATAAGAAATCTATGGATGGGCCAGGGTGTGCGACTGCCTCAAATGGCGGAGGTTCCCTTCCGCGGGCGGTCGGACCACAGTTTCTGGGAAATTTGCGCTGGACCAAGAGAGCGGCGGAACCGGGCTCGACTCGGCCATCCGCGCGGTGTTTAGTTAGTAGACGAACGAATGGTTCGGTGGATGCGCGGACGGCTGCAAAAATTCCTACCTCTGGTCCTGCTCGCCCTGGTGATGCAGGTGCTGGCGCCGATTGCCGCCTGTCTGGCGGCCGGCCAGGCCGTGGCCGATCCGCTTTCTGCAGCCGTCATCTGCCACAGCGCGAGCGAGCAGGGCGGCCTGAACGATCCGGCGGGTACGCCGGTCGCACATGCCGGTGCATGCGCCCTCTGTTGCCTGGCGCAGGTGGGCGCGTCGCTCGATTCGCCGCCGCACGCCGCGCTCTCCGTTCCCTTCCGCCATGCCGAGCGCGTGGTGTGGCACGCGGCGGAGGCATTCGCCGGCGCGGCCTATAAAGGCACAAACGCCCAGGCGCGCGCGCCGCCTCAATTTTCCTGACGACTCTCGTGATCGCCGCGGTTCGCCGCAGGCGATTGATGCTGTCGAATGGCCGGAGAGAAAGCCCGGCGTCAGGAATGCCTCATGTTATGTTGTCATGCCCGCCGTGGCGTGAGCGTCGTTGCCATTCAGGCCGCGCTGCTTGCATCGTCGAGCGGAGCCTTTGCCCAAAGCAGCAGCGCAGTGCTGCCGCCAATCACTGTAGAGGCGCCTCAGCAGAAGCGCGCGTCGGCGGTCCGCCCGCCACGCAATACGGCGCGATCGGCGCGCGTCACGCGAAGCCCGCGAACGACCCCATCGCCGCAGCAAACCGCGAGCGAACAGAGTGCCGGGGCTCCGGGTGCCCTGACGGTTCTGACGGCGCAACAAGCGCTGGCGGAAATTGACCATACTCCGGGCGGCGTGGCGCTCGTGTCGGCCGAGGCGTACAGGAACTCGACGCCGTCCAACACGATCAAGGATGTTCTGGATTACGTGCCCGGCGTGTACGCCCAGCCCAAATGGGGCGACGACACCCGCCTTTCGATTCGCGGGTCCGGCCTGTCGCGCAATTTTCATCTGCGCGGCGTGCAGCTCTATATGGACGGCATTCCGATCAACACCGCGGATGGTTATGGCGATTTCCAGGAGATCGATCCGAGCGCCTACAAATATGTCGAAGTCTTCAAGGGCGGCAACGCGCTTCAGTTTGGCGCCAATTCGCTGGGAGGCGCGATCAATTTCGTGACCCCGACCGGCCGCGACTCGTTTCCGAATGGTGTGTCCTTCGACGTCGGAGGATTCGGCTACAAACGACTTCAGGCGAACGCAGGAGGCGTCAACGGGCCGTGGGACGGTTTCGTTACCGCTTCCACGCAGGCCGCAGACGGATTTCGCGATCACAGTTTTGGCTCGAGCAACCGTTTGAGCGGTAATGTTGGGTATCAGTTCTCACCGGATGTCGAGACCCGGTTCTACCTCAATGCCAACGAAGTGCGGCAGCGAATCCCGGGTACCGTGACCAAGACATCCGCTTTGACCGATCCGGAAGCTGCTGCACCCGCGAATGTTGCGATGGATCAGCAGCGCAATATCGATACTGTCAGGCTCGCCAACAAAACCACCGTTCGTTTCGATGACACCAAAGTCGAATTCGGCGCCTTTGGCGTCGATCGCCATTTGATGCATCCGATTTTTCAGTGGCTGGACTACCGTTACAAGGACTATGGGGGATTCGCGAAGATCACGGATGACCGCACCATTGGCGGCTTCCGCAACAGGTTGGTCGCGGGCGTCTATGTGCTAAACGGCAGCATCGACAACCAGCAGTTCGCCAACGTTGGCGGGCAGAAGGGCGCTCTGCTTTCTTCCTCGATCGATCGGTCGGAGAATACTTCCGCCTATGTCGAAGACAGCTTCTACGTCCTTCCAAATCTTGCAGTGATCGGCGGCACGCAATTTCTGTACGCGACCCGCAATCGGCAGGATCGTTTCCTCAGCGATGGGAATCAATCGGGGGCAACGCGCTTTAATCTCTGGTCGCCGAAAAGCGGTCTGTTGTGGCAAATCGATCCGGCCTGGCAGGCCTTCGCCAATGTCTCGCGGAGTGCCGAGGTGCCGAGCTTCGGCGAAAGCGCGATTGGTCCTGGCATTCCGACGATCCCGTTCACCAGCATCCGCCCGCAGATTGCGACCACGTACGAAATCGGGACTCGCATGAAGCGACCTGATTACGCCTGGGAACTGACGGCCTACCGGGCCAACATTCGCGACGAATTGCAATGCCTCTATAGTGCTTTCGGCAATTGCAATGTGACCAATGCCGACCGCACCATCCATCAAGGCATCGAGGCCGGCGCGGGCGCAGCAATCTTTCGTGACATCTTCGTCAATGGCCCGGCGCCGGACAAGATCTGGCTGAATGTCGCCTATTCCTTCAACGACTTCCGCTTCGACAAAGATCCGACCTTCGGAAACAATCGATTGCCGGGAGCCCCAACTCACTATTTGCGCGCGGAGCTTCTCTACAAGCACCCTACCGGTTTCTATGTTGGACCCAACGTCGAATGGGTGCCACAGGCCTACTTCGTCGACAGCATGAACACGCTGACGACAGAGCCTTATGCCCTGCTGGGATTGAAAGCCGGCTTCGACAATGGCGGCCCGATGTCTGCCTACATCGAGGGGCGCAATCTCACGAACAAGACCTACATAGCCAGCGCCAGCATCATCGATCGAGCGACGGCGACGTCAGCATTGTTTGAGCCGGGCACGGGAAGAGCAGTGTATGCTGGAATGAGGTGTCGATGGTGACGTGCAAATGGCACTCGAGTCTATGTTCGGCTCCGCGGCAGGCTGGCGTTCCGAATGCCGATGCTGACGGCGGCGGAAGGTCGTCGTGGAAGAATGCAGGGCCGTTCTCGGCCCGATCAATCGAGAAAGAGGCAATCAACATGAAGAATATCGGACGAGCTCTCCTTGCAATTTCACTGTTGCTGACCGGCTATGCCGTCGCGCAGGCCGACGAGGTCAAGGCCGGCGATCTCGTCATCTCGCAGGCGTGGAGCCGAGCGACACCAGGCGGAGCCAAGGTGGCCGGCGGCTATCTGACCATCGAGAACAAGGGCACAGTGGCCGACAAGCTGGTCGGCGTTTCCGCCGATATCGCGGGGAAGGCTGAGGTCCACGAGATGGCGATGGACAATGGCGTGATGAAGATGCGTCTGCTCGACAAGGGCCTCGTGATCGAACCCGGCAAGACGGTGAAGTTCGCCCCCGGCGGCTACCACCTGATGCTCCAGGAGCTGAAGGGCCCCTTCAAGCAGGGCGACAAGGTGCCGGTGACGCTTCAGTTCGAGAAGGCCGGCAAGGTCGCCGTCTCCCTCGACGTCCAGGGCGTCGGCGCGCAGGCGCCCGGCGACAGTGGGCACATGATGAAGAAAATGCCTGATCATTCGGGAATGAAGATGTGACGAGCATGATCTGGACCGTCGGGAGACCCAACATGTCGAAGCGAACCTGGCTGATTGTTCTGAGCGTCTTTGCGGCAACGCCAGCGACCGCGCACGTCTTCCTCGAAGGCAAGCAGGCCACGGTCGGTGCTTCCTACAAGGCCGTCTTCGCCGTCCCGCACGGCTGCGCGGGCTCGCCCACGGTGAAAATCCGGGTGCAGATCCCGGAAGGCGTGATCGCGGTGAAACCGATGCCGAAGGCGGGCTGGAGTGTTGACGTGGTCGAGGGCAAATACGCCGGCGAATACGATTATCACGGCAACAGGCTCTCCTCCGGCGTCAAGGAGGTGACTTGGTCCGGCGGCAAGCTGCCGGACAAGAACTATGACGAGTTCGTCATGCACACGGCCCTGACCGACACGCTCAAGCCGAACACGATCCTATACTTCCCCGTCGTCCAGGAATGCGAGACCGGCGTCAGCCGCTGGATCGAGATTCCAGCGGAGGGGGCCGGGCATTCGCGCGAAAACAAATCGCCGGCACCTGGCGTGAAACTCCTGCCGAAACCCTGATGCGCCTGCTCGCCGCGCTCGCGACGCTGCTCCTCGTCGTCGGCTTCGCAACCGGCGTCTCGGCGCACGCGGCGCTGGTCGCGGTCGAGCCGGCGAGCGGCAGCATGCTCGCGAGCGCGCCAAAGGCGGTGGAGTTGCGCTTCAACGAGACAGTGACGCCGGGCGCGATCCGGCTGATCGACGGCGCGGGCAGGGCGCGGGATGATGTGCGCGTCAACGCATCGGGCGAGACCATCTCGGTCGCGATGCCGGCGGACCTGCCGCAGGGCACGGCCGTCGTCAGCTATCGCGTCATTTCGCAGGACGGCCATCCCGTCGCGGGATCGGTGATCTTCTCGATCGGCACGCCGACGGGGACGCAACCTCCCGCAAACGCCGATGGCGGATTGAACGTGCTGATTTGGCTGGCGCGGGTCGGTCTCTATCTTGGCCTGTTCGTCGGCGTCGGCGGCGTGTTCTTTGCGCGCTGGGTTGCGTGGTCGATGACCGGCATGACCGTTCCGCGCGTGGCGCTCGCCATAGGCCTCACGAGCGCGGTGGTGTCCATTGGCGTGTTGGGGCTGGATCTCCTCGGCCTACCGCTATCCGCTCTCGCGACGATGGCTCCCTGGAAAGTCGCATCCGGGACCAGCGCGGGCCCGGCCTCGCTCGTGGCCATCGCTGCCACGCTGTTCGCGTTGCTGGCGCTAGGCAACGCGTGGTGCGCGCGCACTCTGGCGATCATTGCCTTCGTCGGCGTCGGCTTGTCGCTGGCCATGACTGGGCACGCCGCTACGGCACCGCCCGAACTGTTGACCCGGCTGGCAATCTTTCTCCATGGTCTCGGTGTGGCCTTCTGGATTGGGGCCCTCGCGCCGCTGGTCGCCCTGTTGTCAAAGACATCGGCCGCGGCATTGCCCGTCGTGAACCGCTTTGCTCGCATCGCCGCGCTGGCCGTTGGCGTTCTGGCATTGACCGGCCTCGCGCTCGCCATCGTCCAGCTTGAGAAGCCGTCTGCTTTGGTCGAGACCCGCTATGGATTAATCCTCTCGATCAAGCTTGCGCTGGTCCTCTTGCTGCTGGCGCTTGCCGCGCTCAACCGCTTTCGCCTGACTCCGGCTCTGGCGGGGGATCACAAGGCCGCGCAGAGCCTGAAGCGCTCGATCGTGCTCGAATGCGCCATCGCGCTCGGCATCTTCGCCGTCGTCGCCGGCTGGCGCTTCACGCCGCCGCCGCGGACGATCGTTCCAGAGACGCCGCTGGCGATCCACATCCATACAGACAGGGCAATGTTCCAGGTCCTGGTCGCGCCGGGTAAGGCGGGTGTCGACGATTTCGTGCTGCAGCTCATGACCGGCGAGGGGGCGGTGCTTGAGGCCAAGGAGGTGACGCTGACGCTGAGCCTGCCCGAACGCGGCATCGAGCCGATGGAGCGGAACGCCTCGCTCGGGCCGGACCGCTACTGGCACGTGCGCAAGGTCGAACTGCCCTTTGCCGGCCGCTGGCATGTGCGGATCGACGCGCTGGTGACCGATTTCGAGAAGATCACGCTGGAGGACGAGCTCGAGGTGGCGGCGCCCTGAATCGGGCTCTTCGGCACATCACCTCGAATCTGAAGTCGACGGAAAAATGACAGGAATTCCGCTGTGTTAGCGGGTTTTCCTCATTCCCGGTCTTGTGTTTTGGCTCCCAATCCGGTTTCACTGCAAGCCATCACTGATTCCTCGAGTATTGCCATGCGGTTGTCGCGGTTCTTTCTGCCCATCCTGAAGGAAAATCCGAAAGAGGCGGAGATCGTCTCGCATCGGCTGATGCTGCGTGCCGGCATGATCCGGCAGGAGGCCGCCGGCATCTATGCCTGGCTGCCGCTCGGCTTCCGCGTCTTGAAGAAGATCGAGCAGATCGTACGCGAGGAGCAGGACCGCTCCGGCGCGCTTGAGCTGTTGATGCCGACGCTGCAGCTTGCCGACCTCTGGCGCGAGAGCGGCCGCTACGATGCCTATGGCCCCGAGATGCTGCGCATCGCCGACCGGCACAAGCGTGAGCTGCTATACGGGCCGACCAACGAGGAAATGATCACCGAGATCTTCCGCGCCTATGTGAAGTCCTACAAGAGCCTGCCGCTGAATCTCTATCATATTCAGTGGAAATTCCGCGACGAGCAGCGTCCCCGCTTTGGCGTGATGCGCGGCCGCGAGTTCCTGATGAAGGATGCCTATTCGTTCGACCTCAACGAGGCCGCGGCGCGCGTCGCCTACAACAAGATGTTCGTGGCGTATTTGCGCACCTTCGCGCGGATGGGGCTGAAGGCGATCCCGATGCGCGCCGAGACCGGCCCGATCGGCGGCGATCTCAGCCACGAGTTCATCGTGCTGGCCGAAACCGGCGAATCCGGCGTGTTCATTAATCGCGACGTGCTGGACCTGCCGGTGCCGGGCGAGGACGTCGACTACGAGAGCGATTTGACGCCGATCATCAAGCAATGGACCTCGGTCTATGCGGCGACGGAAGACGTTCACGACGCGGCGCGCTTCGAGCAGGAAGTGCCCGCGGACAAGCGGGTGAACACCCGCGGTATCGAGGTCGGGCAGATCTTCTATTTCGGCACGAAATATTCCGACGCGATGAAGGCGCTGGTTGCGGGCCCCGACGGGGTCGACGTGCCGATCCACGGCGGCTCCTACGGCGTCGGCGTCTCGCGCCTGCTCGGTGCCATCATCGAGGCTTGCCATGACGATGCCGGCATTAAATGGCCGGAGGCCGTTGCCCCGTTCCGCGTGTCGATTCTCAACCTCAAGCAGGGCGATGCGGCGGTCGATGCGGCCTGCGAGAAGCTCTATGCGGAGCTGTCCGCCAAGGGCGTCGACGTGCTCTACGACGACACCGACCAGCGCGCCGGAGCCAAATTCGCCGCCGCCGACCTGATCGGCATTCCCTGGCAGATCATGATCGGGCCGAAAGGGCTCGCCGACGGCAAGGTCGAGCTCAAGCGGCGAAGTGACGGCGCCCGTGAGACCATGTCGCCTGCGGACGTGGTCGCAAGACTTGTGGGCTGATAAGGCTGGTCGGCTGAATATTGTTCATCGCCCCAGATTGCGGCCGCCAATCCGGCCACATTTGACCCCGAATCATGGGACTATCGAGCGATGGATGAGACCATGACCGAAACCGTTCAAACTGCGCCTTTTGCGCCATTCGAGTGGATGCTGTCGGCGCGCTACTTACGGGCGCGCCGCAAGGAGGGATTCATCTCGGTCATCGCCGGGTTCTCCTTCCTCGGTATCATGCTGGGCGTGGCGACGCTGATCATCGTCATGGCCGTCATGAACGGCTTCCGCAAGGAGCTGCTCGACAAGATCCTCGGGCTCAACGGCCACATCCTGGTCCAGCCGCTGGAGTCGCCGCTGACCGACTGGAAGGACGTCGCCGACCGCCTCAGCCAGGTCCAGGGCATCCGGCTCGCAGCGCCCGTGGTGGATGGCCAGGCGCTGGCGTCATCGCCGTGGAACGCCTCCGGCGTGCTGGTGCGCGGCATCCGCTCCGACGACCTCAACAACCTCACCTCGATCGCCAAGAACATCAAGCAGGGTTCGCTCGAGGGCTTTGATGACGGGCAGGGGGTCGCGATCGGCCGGCGCCTCGCCGACCAATTGTCGCTGCACGCCGGCGACAGCATCACGCTGGTGGCGCCGAAGGGCGCGGTCACCCCGATGGGCACGACACCGCGCATAAAACCGTACAAGATCGCGGCGGTGTTCGAGATCGGCATGTCCGAGTATGATCTCGGCTTCGTGTTCATGCCGCTCGCGGAGGCGCAGGCCTATTTCAACCGCAGCAACGACGTCACCTCGATCGAGGTCTTCACCACCAATCCGGATCAGATCGTCGCGTTCCGCCAGGCCGTGACGGAGGCGGCGGGCCGGCCGGTGTTCCTGGTGGACTGGCGCCAGCGCAACTCGACCTTCTTCAACGCGCTCCAGGTCGAGCGCAACGTGATGTTCCTGATCCTCACCATGATCGTGCTGGTCGCGGCGCTCAACATCGTCTCCGGCCTGATCATGCTGGTGAAGGACAAGGGCAGCGACATCGCGATCCTGCGCACGATGGGGGCTTCGCAAGGCTCGATCATGCGCATCTTCCTGATCACGGGCGCCTCGATCGGCGTGGTCGGTACGATGGTCGGCTTCATCGTCGGGCTGGTGATCTGCCTGAACATCGAATCGATCAGGCAATTCCTGTCCTGGCTGACCAGCACCGAGCTATTTTCGCCAGAGCTGTATTTCCTGTCGAAGCTGCCCGCCGAGATCGACATCGGCGAGACCTCGGCCGTCGTCATCATGGCGCTGACGCTGTCGTTCCTGGCGACGCTGTATCCGTCCTGGCGCGCCGCGCGCCTCGATCCCGTCGAAGCGCTGCGGTACGAGTGAGGGGCTGATGGAGAGCCAGGGGGCGGAAGATGTACCGGTCATTTATCTCCACGAGATAAAGCGACAGTACTTGCAGGGCGAGGTGCCGCTGACGATCCTCGACGGCGCCAAGCTCGCGCTGTGGGCGGGCCAGTCCGTCGCGCTGGTGGCGCCGTCCGGCTCGGGCAAGTCGACGCTGCTGCACATTGCGGGACTGTTGGAAGCGCCGGACTCCGGCGAGGTCTACGTCAATGGCGCGCCGACCTCGCAACTGCCCGACATCGAGCGCACCCAGCTTCGCCGTACCGACATCGGCTTCGTCTACCAGTCGCACCGGCTGCTGCCGGAGTTCTCGGCGCTCGAAAATGTGATGATGCCGCAGATGATCCGCGGTCTCAAGAAGTCCGAGAGCGTCAAGCGCGCCAAGGAGATCCTGGGCTATCTCGGCCTCGGCGAGCGCATCACGCACCGCCCGGCCGAGCTGTCGGGCGGCGAGCAGCAGCGCGTCGCGATCGCGCGCGCCGTGGCCAATGCGCCGCGGGTGCTGTTCGCGGACGAGCCGACCGGCAATCTCGATCCGCACACCGCGGACCACGTCTTCCAGGCCCTGATGCAGCTCGTCAAGGCGACCAAGGTCTCCATGCTGATCGCGACCCACAACATGGAGCTCGCCGGCCGCATGGACCGCCGCGTGTCGCTGTCGAACGGCCAGGTGGTCGAGCTCGAGTAAAAACCGCGAAAACAACCCCATGCACAGTAGCCAAGTGCTTGGCCGGATTGACGAAAAAAATGGCTCTCCTGGAGCCGTTCAAGGCCGGATCACCGTCAATTTGAACGGTCCGCCATTGGCGGCGGCATGGTCCACCGCCTCATTGGCATGATCGAGATCGAAGGCTGTGGCCTCGTACTCCTCCAGCCTGAGCAGTCCCGCGCGCACCAGCGCGATCAGGCGGCTTGCCGCATCCGGCGGGTACATCCAGACGCCGTGGATGCTGATGCAGTTTCGCATGATCCAGGGGTAGGGCAGCTCGAGGCCGGCGCCGCCCGCCATGCCGACGCCGCCCATCAGCACGACGCGGCCGTAAGCGCGCACCGTCATGATCGCCGCGCGCACCACATTGGTGCTCACCGAGGGCGGCATGATATCAAGCACGCAGTCGATCGGACCGGGTGCCGCGCGCTTCATGCGCTCGCGGTCGTCGTCCTCGTTGCCGGAGAGACTGACCGGCCTGACGCGATCGCCGAAGCGGCGGACGAGGTCGGCCAAGACCTTGTCGTTGCGGCCGGGCGCGACCACGCAGGCCGCGCCCATTGCGAGCGCGACCGAGACGGCCGCGCTGCCGAAATTGCCGGTGGCCCCGCTCACCAGCACGGTCTCGCCCGGCTGAAGATTGGCGGCAAGGAAGCCGCCATAGGGCACCAGCAGCGTCCCCAGCGCGCACCATCGCGTGGCGTCCTCCGGCGTGATCGTGCCGAGCCGTTTCACGTTCTCCGTCGGCACCCGCATCTGCTCGGCGAACGAGCCGTGGCGAAAATGCCGTTGCAGGCGCATGGCGCCGGCACCGGGGGCGGTGAGTCCTTGCAGGGCAATGTCGGGCTCTGTGGCGCCGTCGCGCGAGCGCACCGTCGGATCGCAGAACACCCAGTCGCCAACGCTGAGCTTCGTCGCGTCCGGGCCGACGGCGCGCACCCGGCCGATGCCGCCGGGCCCGGGGATGATCGGCAGCTCGAGCGCATAGTTGCGCGCCCCGCTGAAGACCTCGTTCATGTAGGACAGCACCCGCGTTGCGATGACGTCCACGATGACCTCGCCCGTGCCGAGCACAGGGTCCGCGGCTTCCTCAATCGCAAGCGGCGATCCAAATGACTTCAATACGGCAGCTTTCATGATCTCACCTCAAAGTGGAGTGAAGCCCATATGCGCCGCCTTTCCAGGCCCGGGAAGGCCTGGTATTATCCTAGTATTCCCCTAGTCCTCCATCGAGGCACGTCACCATGGCCGACCCACGCCGCGTCGAATTCGGCGACTTCCTCCGCTCCCGCCGCGAAAATCTGTCGCCGAAGACGGTCGGGCTTCCCGCCGGCCGGCGACGCCGCACCGCGGGCCTGCGCCGCGAGGAGGTCGCGCAGCTCGCCGGCATCGGCGTCGACTGGTACATCCGGCTCGAACAGGGCCGCACCGTCAGCCCCTCAGTCACCACCGTCGACGCGCTTGCCCGCGCCTTGCGCCTCAGCAAGACCGAGCACGCCCATCTCAAGGCGCTGGCGCGCGACGGCGACAAGCGCGCGTTCACGCGCGAGATCGTGCCGCCGCCCGTTCGGCGGATGATCGAGAGCCTGGCGCAGCCGGCCTACGTCACGGGGCGGCGCTGGGACGTGCTGGCCTGGAACGACGCCGCCGAGGAGATCTTCGGGTTCGGACAATTGCCCGAGCAGGACCGCAACACGCTGCTGCTGGTGCTGACGAACAAGCAGACGCGAAAATTTTACGGTGCCGGCTGGGCCGACGTCGCCAAGAGCATGGTCGCGATGTTTCGCGCCACTCACGACGTCTGGGCCGGCGATCCCGCCTTTACGGACTTGTTGACGCGGCTGCGCCAGGGCAGTCCGGAATTCGTCAAATGGTGGGAAGCGCACGAGATCCGCAGCACTGCCGCGGGCCTCAAGACCATGAACCATCCGACCAAGGGCGTGCTCCGGTTCGAGCACACCAGCTTTCAGGCCAATGACGATCCGGCGCTGAAGCTCGTGATCTACACGCCGGTTTAGATTGCGGAAGCACAGGGTCCGAGTTCGTCATGTATGACGGTCGATGATCTGAAGCAGCCGGTCGCAGGATGCCTCGATCCTCTTGTGGGGAGATGTGGCGACGCCCAGCAACAGGCCGGATCGCGCCGAGGCCGCAGACGCATGCCATAGCGACAGCGGCGTGGGCGCCAATCCAAACGATGCCGCTTCCCGCGCGATCGCGACGTCGGAGGTTCCGTCCGGCAGTCTCAGGACCGCGGCCAATCCGGCGATCGCAACGTCCTTCGCAATGTCCTTGGCACGTGCCTTCAAATATTTCAGCAGCGCATCGCCTTGCGCGGCATAGGCCCGCTTCGTGCGTCGAAGATGCCGTAGATAGTGGCCGTCGCGGATGAATTCGGCGGTTGCGAGTTGTACGGAGGGCCCGGGCGCCGGAGCGAGGCATGCCGCAACCCCGGCAAAACGGGAAGCCAGAGAGGCGGGTGCAACGACGAAGCCCAGCCGCAAGGCAGGAGTCAGGGTCTTGCTGAAAGACCCGATGTGAATGACGCGCCCGAAACGATCGAGAGAGGCGAGCGCCGGTGTGGCCCGGCCCCTCAGCTGAAGCTCGCTCAGATAGTCGTCCTCGATCACCCACACCCGCTCATGGGCGGCCCAGTCGAGAAGGCGTGAACGTCTGGCCAGCGACAATGTGGAGCCAAGCGGTGCCTGCTGTCCCGGGGTCACGACGACCAATGCAGCATCAGGTGCGTGTTTCAGGCCGTAACCGACGTCGATGCCGTCCGCGTCAACCGGAATCGGCGTGATCGACAACCTTGCAAGCTCAAGCCCGTGCCGTGTGAAGGGGAAGCCCGGGTCCTCCATCCAGACCTTTTTCTGCTCGAGGCAGAGAACCCGGAGTGCCAGTCCGAGCCCGCTGCTGAAGCCGCCGGTGATGATGATCTGCGACGGTGCACATTCGATCCCCCTCGCCAGCGCCAGATACGCAGCGATGTCGCGCCTCAATTCCAGCTCGCCGCGGGGATCCCGGTAGATAGCCGGTGCGCTCGTCTCCGCGCGCACCGCCCGTATGCGCATCCTCGCGAACAGCTTGGCAGGAAAGGTCTCGTGAGCGGGCACACCCATCTGGAAAACGGCCGGTCCCGCAGTGAGCTCCTGGTACATCTCCATGAACGAGCCGGGGTGGGGAGCTGCTTCCTGCCGAGGGGGAAAGGCGGGCCGATCCGCAACATGCGTTCCGGTCGCGCGCGACGCGACGATCAATTGCGCGGAGGAGAGCTTTTCGTAAGCCGAACGCACGGTGCCGCGCGCGACACCCAGCTGAGCCGCCAAATCCTGCCAGGACGGCAGACGAGCTCCCGGCGACAGCACGCCGCTCTCGATGGCAGCTCCGATACCTCTGCGGATTTGTTCCGCCAATGGCGTCTTCGCAGATCGATCGAGCTCCAGCCGCAGCGGTTTGACCATGCCTTCGTGGTACACGATTTTTGTCCATTCTTGGTGCTTTTTTGTAGACCAGTGCGAGGACATTTATCGGGCAAGGAATGTATCCGGCGACCGCCGCCGAACAGAACCGATCATGGAGTATGAAAATGGCCAAGCGTCTCGATTACGACCGCATCGCACCCGCAGGGATGAAAGCGCTCGGCGGCGTCTACGGCTATGTCATGCAGAGCAATCTTCCTGCCACGCTCGTCACTCTGGTCTATCTGCGCATTTCGCAGATCAACGGCTGCGCCTACTGCCTCGACATGCACACGCGCGATCTGCTGAAGAGCGGACAGAAGATCGAAAAGATCGCGCTGGTGCAGACCTGGGCGGAAGGCGGTCATCTCTTCGACGAGCGGGAGCGTGCCGCCCTCGCATGGGCCGAAACGGTGACCCTTGTGGCTGAAACCGGCATCCCGGATCAAGCTTACGAGGCTGCCCGCGCCGTCTTCCAGGAGCGCGAACTCGTCGATCTCACCATCGCGATCGGCCTGATGAACGCGTACAATCGCATGGCAATCAGCTTCCGAAATACGCCACAGGCCGCGAAGGAGGAGATGGCAGCCTGACCGCGGTGCCAGACGGCAAGAGGGTACAGACATGCCTTCGACTGCGACGGCATGTCCTGAGAAATCGGCGATTCAAGGCAGGAGCTTGATATGACCATCGCAATTTCCGGCGTGAAGATTCCCGACAGTAAGATCGCATGGGAGGCCGCCGAGCTGGTGCGCCAGTACGAAAACGACATGTTGTTCAACCACTCGGTCCGCGTCTTTGTGTTCGGCGCGATCAAGGGACATCGGCAAAATCTAAAATTCGATTCCGAGCTGCTCTACATCGCGGCGCTGTTCCACGATCTCGGGCTTGTCGACCATTACCATACACAGACCAAGCGATTTGAAGTTGATGGCGCCGATGCCGCCCGCGAATTTCTGAGGGGACACGGCATTGACGAGCCAAAGGCCGATCTGGTTTGGGAGGCGATCGCGTTACATACGACGCCTGGAATTCCACAATACATGCGGCCGGAAATCGCTCTCACGAATGCGGGCGTTTTGGTCGACGTCGTGGGGATTGGCTATGATGAGTACACGCCGGAGCAGCGCGACCAGGTGACCACCGCATTTCCGCGCGGTGACTTCAAGAACGAGTTCCTTCAGATACAAACCTGCTCAGCCTTGAAGAAGCCGCAGACCACGTTCGGGACTGTTAATTTCGATTACATCGAAGATCACGACCCCACATTTCACAAGCCGAACGCATGCACTCGCATCCGCAACACGCCCTGGCAGAGCTGACCGTCGGCGCGATGTTCGAGTTGCGCTACGTTGACTCATGGCGACGTTGCGGCCGGGGGCGTTACGCTGGCGTTCGGCTGCTGAATGGCCGGCCACGGGCTCTTGGGAGCCGGCGTCGCCGCCGCGCATGACGTCGCAAGCTGCGGCCACACTGACGTCAGGCCCGTCAGGTCGATGTCGAATTTCGTGATGTCCGCCTTGTCGTCGGGTAGCAGCATGGTTTCGCGGACATGCAGGGAGCGGGACGCCAGGATCGCCTTGACCATCTCGGGATCGATGCTGCCGCGCCAGACCTCATATTTTCCGGCCCGCAATGCAGACCCTCCGGCCGTCTTGTCCGGAGCGGCGTTCGCCGTCACCAGGATGGTGCTCTTGCCGACGGCCGTCTCGTCGATCTCGCCCGCGAATGTCAGCGGCACGCGCTTTCCGCTTTCGCAAGACAGACGCCATTCTCCATAGGCCGGAACGAAGCGCCGTTCTCCTTCTTCAGCATCGCGATCTTGCGGACGAAGGGGCGCGCTTCGTTTTCCAGTTTCCAGGGTCCGTCCGCCACGTCTGGATTGGTAATCTGGCGACCAGGTGGGAGCAGGCAGAACGGCAGCCTCCCAGGGGACGGTGACGACGGGAACCTAAATGCCATCATGCGGTTATCGCGCAGACAATTTGCGCGACCCGGCTGCATCACTCAGAAAGTCAGGCGGGCTACCTGTGGTCGAAGCGAACAGCAGCGGGACGATCAAACGGCTGGCTCCTCGTGGAGCTAGGGAAGTGGCAGGGGAAGACCAATGACGACAGCGACCGGGGTCCGCTCGGCCGATCGCAATTCCGTCTTAGCCACACTCGGCGACTACATCCGAGAGATCAGCAATCCCGACGATCTCGCCTACGCCGCGGCGGAGCTGCTCGGCCGCAGCCTGAACGTCAGCAGGGCAGGTTACGGCACGGTCGACACCTCAGCCGAGACCATCACCATTGTCCGCGACTGGAACGCACCGGGCATCCTGAGCCTCGCAGGCGTGCTGCAGTTTCGCGACTATGGCAGCTACATCGAAGACCTCAAGCGGGGCGAGACCGTCGTCTGTGCCGATGCGGAGAAAGACCCTCGCGTCGGCGATCGTGCCAATGCTCTCGAGGCGATCTCTGCGCGCGCGCTCGTCAACATGCCGATCTCGGAGCCCGACGGGGTCGTGGCGCTGCTCTATCTGAACGATGCCAAGCCGCGCGAATGGAGCCCCGAAGAGCTGGAGCTTATTCGCGATGTTGCCGAGCGCACACGCACGGCCGTCGAGCGCCGCCGTGCGGAAACGGCTGTGCGGGAGAACGAAGCCCGCCTGCTTTTCCTGGACGCACTCAACAAGGAGACGGCCAGGACTCGCGATGCCGACGGCGTGATGGCGGTCACGACCAAAATGGTCGGCGAGCATCTCGGCGTCTCGAACTGCGCCTACGCCGACATGGATCCGGACCAGGACGGCTTCACCATACGCGGCGATTGGGCCGCGCCCGGCGCAATGCATATCATCGGTCACTACAGTCTGGCCGATTTTGGCAAGCAGGCGGTGCGAGAGTTGAGTGCGGGCAGGCCGCTCATCATCAATGACAATCTAAGGGAGATTGCGCCGGACGAAGCCGCCACTTTCCAGAACATCGGGATCGGTTCGACGATTTGCATGCCCTTGGTGAAAGAAGGGCGACTGACCGCCCTGATGGCGATTCATCACCGCGGCCCGCACCAGTGGACGCCGCGCGAACTCGCCTTGCTCACCGAAGTGACCGAGCGATCGTGGGCCCACATCGAGCGCGTCCGATCGGAACAGGCGGCGCGGGAGGCTGCCGAACGACTGACGCTTGCCAACAAGGCGGCTGGTATCGGCACCTGGGACTACGACCCGGTCAACAACGTTCTTCGATGGGATAGCCGCTGCAAGGAGGTGTTCGGTTTATCACCGGACGCCGAAGTCAGCTATGAAGGGTCGTTCCTGAAGGGGCTTCATCCCGAGGACAGGCAGCGCGCCCACGAGGCCGTCTCCGCAGCGCTGACGCCGCACTCTCGGCCAAACTACAACATGGAATACCGGACCATTGGTATCGAGGATGGGGTCGAACGCTGGATCGCCGCGACCGGTCAAGCCATCTTTGCCGACGGCCAGGCTGTTCGGTTCATCGGAACGGTTCTGGATATCACCGCGCAAAAGAAAACCGAGCGTCATCTCAGAATACTGAATGATACCGGGGCCTCGGTCTCTCGCGAACGCGACCTCGACAAGATCGTCCAGATCGTCACGGATGCCGGCGTCGGACTCACGGGTGCTCAATTCGGCGCCTTTTTCTACAACGTTCTGGCGCCGGATGGCGGCAGCTATATGCTGTATTCGCTGTCCGGTGCCTCGCCATCCGCGTTTGAAAACTTTCCGATGCCGCGCAACACCGCCCTCTTTGGCCCGACTTTCGAGGGCTCCGGCGTGGTGAGGTCCGACGACATTCTGCAGGACCCCCGCTATGGCAAGAACGCGCCGCGGAAAGGCATGCCCGAGGGCTATCTTCCGGTCCGATCCTATCTGGCGGTCCCTGTGATCTCGCGCACCGGCGAAGTCTTCGGCGGACTTTTCTTCGGTCACGCCGAGACGGGTAAATTCCAGACCGAGCATGAATCCGCATTGCTTGGTATTGCGGGCCATGCCGCCACCGCTATCGATAACGCCCAGCTCTTGACCCGGCTCGAGGCGCTCAATGCGGGATTGGAGCAACGTGTTGCCGACGAAATCGCCGAGCGCATGAAAGCTGAAGAGCAATTGCGGCAATCCCAGAAGATGGAAGCCGTCGGTCAATTGACCGGAGGCATTGCTCACGACTTCAACAATATGCTGGCCGTGATTCTCGGTAGCCTGAACCTTGCCAAGCGGCGGCTCAGCAGGGGAGAGGTCAGCATAGACCGCTTCATCGAGGGCGCCATCGACGGTGCAAATCGCGCAGCTACGTTGACGCAGCGACTGCTCGCGTTCTCGCGCCAGCAGCCGCTCGCGCCTGAAGTCGTGGACATCAACAAGATGGTCGGCGGGATGAGCGAGCTGCTCGAGCGGTCGCTTGGCGAGCTAATCCGCCTCGATACGGTGCTGACGGCGGGCCTCTGGCGGGTCAAGGCAGACCCGGCCCAGCTCGAAAGCGCCGTGATCAATCTCGCGGTCAATGCGCGCGATGCCATGCCGAAGGGCGGCAGGCTGACGATAGAAACCAGCAACGCCTCGATAGACCGAAAATATGCTCGCGAGTATGCACTCGCACCCGGGCAGTACGTTCTCGTCGCCGTGACGGACAACGGCACGGGAATTCCGGCCGATGTGCTCGGCAAGGTGTTCGATCCGTTTTTCACGACCAAGGTCGTGGGCAAGGGGACCGGCCTCGGCCTCAGTCAGGTCTATGGTTTCGTGCGGCAGTCGGGCGGCCATGTCAAAATTGACTCGGAAGTCGATGTTGGCACGACCGTGAAGATCTACCTTCCACGCTTCGCCGGCGAGGAGGCGGGCTCAGATCTGTCGCAGGAAGAGACACCCGCCGGTGCGAGCCATCAGAACGAAACCATTCTCGTCGTGGAAGACGACGAGCGCGTCCGCAGCATGTCGTCCGAAAGCCTGCGCGAACTTGGCTATACCGTCATCGAGGCAGCCAGCGCCAAAGAGGCGATCAGGACGATCGAAAATGGTTTCGTTCCGGATCTGCTGTTCACGGATGTCGTCATGCCCGACATGACCGGCGCCGAGCTGGCGGCCGAGCTGTCGAGACGTTTCCCGGCGCTGAAAGTGCTGTTCACCACCGGCTACACGCGCGATGCAATCGTTCACAATGGCGTGCTCGATGCCGGCAAGCATCTGCTTCCGAAGCCCTTCGCTATCGAAGACCTGGCTGCCAAAGTCCGCAGCTTGCTTGACGATATCTGAACGCGCTTTGGAAACGATCTCTCCCGTTTGCAAGCCGCCGTCACAAGGGCTATGTCCCGGCTTTCGGAAGAGCATGACATGACAATCTCGGATGACAACGACCTCGCGCGCCTGAAAGAAATCGGGCGCATCGTCGCCAATATCCTGGAGGCAATGGGGAAGGCGCTCGAGCCGGGCATGACCACCTCCGAGCTCGATCGGATCGGGCGTGTACTGCTGGAGGCTGCCGGCGCACGTTCGGCTCCGGAGCTGGCCTACGACTTTCCGGGCGCAACCTGCATCAGCGTGAACGAGGAGATCGCTCATGGCATCCCGGGCGATCGGCGGATCGCGCGTGGGGACCTCGTGAACATCGACGTGTCAGCCGAGAAGAACGGCTTCTTTGCGGATACGGGAGCATCGTTCGCCGTTCCACCCGCAACGCGAGTGGTCGAACGTCTTTGCAGGGATGGCCGGCGCGCAATGTGGACGGGCCTGCAGCAGGTTGGAGCCGGCAAGCCGATCGCCGGAATCGGTCAGGCCATCGGGACATTTGCGCGGAAGAACGGTTACAGCCTGGTCAGGAACCTTGCCAGTCACGGTGTCGGCCTGTCGCTCCACGAAGAGCCGACGGAGATCGCAACATGGCCCGACCGCTCCGAACGCCGCATCATGAGCGAAGGCCTCGTGTTCACCGTCGAGCCGTTCCTGTCTCTCGGCGCCGAATGGGCACAGGATGGCGATGATCCTTGGACGCTCTACAGCAGCCCCGAGGCGCCGACCGTTCAATACGAGCACACGGTGATCGCCACGCGAAGCGGACCGTTGATCGTGACGATGGCTGGTTAAGGAGGCGTCCTCAAGCCACCGGATCTCGGGCCGCATCCAAAAGGCGGGCCGCATATCAGAGTCCCGATTTAATTGATGCGCCGCGAGTGGCGAGGGGGCTTCTTCTGCGCGAAATACGGGTTCGCTACGCACGTCGCCGACCGACCGACTGCTAGAAATCTGCACTGCTCGAGCGAGGTGTAGCGGCAATCGAAATAGCCAACGGGGCCGTAGATCTGCATGCAGACCGGATAGCTCGGATCATAGGTCTGCGCGCGCGCAGGCGCGCCCGCGAGGAGCAGGCCGATCGCGAGGAGCGCGAGGCGAGTGCGACGCATCTCAGCGCGGCACGTAGTAACCGGGTGAATAACCCGGCACCTGCGCGCGCGGCCTGTTCTGATACGCATAGGGGTCATCGCTCTGACCTGCGAAATAAGGGTTCGCGATGCAGGTGAGGGCGCGGCCCGACGAACTCGCCTGGCACTGCGCGTAACTGTCGAACGTGCAATTGCTCAGCCCCGGCCATTCATCGCCGGTCAGGCAGAAGGCATGGTGGGTCCCGAACGCGCGCGCAGGCACGCTTGCGCTGAGCGTGAGCCCAAATGTGGCGAGGGCGAGCGAAAATATGGCGACAATGGGGAGGGCAATTCGTCTGCGCATTCAATTCTCCAATCACGCGAACGTGCGCGCGACGTTGTCACGCGCGTGTGCCGCAGATGTCGTGTAATCGACAATGGAACTCGTGAAAACACTTGTTTCAAAGGGCTTCCAGCGCGCGCTGGTAAATCTTCATTAATGAAGCGCGATCCTTTGGCGCGGACTGTGGCGTCGAGGTTACAGCAATTCCGTCGCGCGCTGGTATGACGACGCCACGGCCCGGGGGCCTAACGACGAAACTGGAACGGGAATCAAATGAACAAGAATCTGTTGCTTGCTGCTGTGAGCCTTGTCGCGCTCGGCGCGACCGCACCGGCGCTGGCTGCTGACCTCGCTGCGCGGCCTTACACCAAGGCGCCGGCGATGGTTGCCGCGATCTACGACTGGAGCGGCTTCTACATCGGTATCAACGGCGGCGGCGGTTCCGCCCATTCGACCTGGGATCTCGTCGGCGGTGGCCGCGAGGGTTCGCACGATGCGACCGGCGGCACGGTCGGCGGCCAGATCGGCTACCGCATGCAGTCGGGCCAGTGGGTGTTCGGCATCGAAGGTCAGGGCAACTGGGCTGACTTCTCTGGCGACAACGTCAGCGCGCTGTTTGCGACGCGCAACCGCTCCAAGATCGACTCGTTCGGTCTCATCACCGGTCAGATCGGCTACGCCTGGAACAACGTCCTCGTTTACGCCAAGGGCGGTGCGGCTGTCGCCGGCAGCAAGTATGAAGTCTCGACCCTTGGCGGCGCGCTGCTGTCCTCGAACGATCAGACCCGTTGGGGTGGCACGATCGGTGCCGGCCTCGAGTACGGTTTCGCCCCGAACTGGTCGGTTGGCGTCGAGTACAACCACATCTTCCTGCAGGACAAGAACGTCACCTTCGCGCTGGTGCCCTCGACCGATCGCATCCGTCAGGACGTCGACATGGGCCTCGTCCGCCTGAACTACAAGTTCGGCGGCCCGAGCCTCGGCCGTTACTGAGTAGATGCCTGATATCGATCGCTCGACTTCGAGCGGTCGGCGAAAGCCCCGGCCATCGGCCGGGGCTTTTTTGTTGTTGGACTTCAGCGGGTTAACCATTCCGTTTCGAGACGGTCGAGATGGCTTGACTCCTGAGAACGAAATGAGAACAATGTTCTTCATACGTTCTCACCATGGAGTAAGCCATGTTCAGGATTTTCGTCGAAGAAGCCGCCGCGCTAGCCTCGATCGCGCTGTTTGTCGGGATGATCGCGATCTGGGCCCAGGTGCTCCCGCAGCTCTAGGCGCTGGCCAGGTTGGGGAAAAGCAGGACGACGCGGCCGATTGGCCGCTCTGGCGTGGACTCTGGCAGCGTGACGCCCCACCATTATGAGGCGAGTCGGCCGGGCGAGTGCAGGATGCCTCCCGTGCCGGTGACCGCTCCATCTCATCTGCAAGAGGCCGTCACGCGACCATGCCGAGCGCCGGATTTGTCCACCTTCACGTTCACTCGGCCTATTCGCTGCTCAAGGGCTCGATCAAGATCGCCAAGCTCGCGGAGCTTGCCAAGAAAGACCATCAGCCGGCGCTGGCGTTGACCGACACCGACAACATGTTCGGTGCGCTGGAGTTCTCCGACAAGATGGCGGGCTCCGGTATCCAGCCGATCGTGGGCTGCGAGATCGCGATCGAGTTCGGCGACCAGGATCCCACTGCGCGTAACGTGCTGCTGCCCTCGCGCGTGGTGCTGCTGGCCGCGCAGGAGCGCGGCTATCGCAGTCTGATGCGGCTGAACTCGCGCGCCTTCATGGAGACGCCCGACACTCATGCTCCCCACATCAAGTTCGACTGGCTCGAAGGCGAGACCGAAGGCCTGATCGCGCTGACGGGCGGTCCGGACGGGCCGATCTCGCTGGCGCTTGCCGGCGGTTATAGCGAGCTCGCGGCGGCGCGCTGCGAGCGTCTGGCCAGCCTGTTCGGGGACCGCCTCTACGTCGAATTGCAGCGCCACAACATCGAGAAGGAGCGGCGGGTCGAAAGCAGCCTGATCGACATCGCCTTTACCAAGGGCCTGCCGCTGGTCGCGACCAACGAGCCGTATTTCGCCGCGACCGACGATTACGAAGCCCATGACGCGCTGCTCTGCATCGCCGGCGGGCGGCTGATCGCGGAGACCGAGCGCGAGCAGCTTACGCCCGATCACCGCTTCAAGACCCGCGCCGAGATGGCGGTGCTGTTCGCCGACATTCCGGAGGCGCTGGCCTCGACGGTCGAGATCGCCGAGCGCTGCTCGTTCCGGCCGATGACGCGCAAGCCGATCCTGCCGTTCTTCACGGTCGGCGCTGCCGCAAGCTCCGATGCCGCCGCGGTCGAGGCGGCCGAATTGAAGCGGCAGGCGGAGGAGGGGCTCGCCAACCGCCTGCGCGTGCACGGGCTGTCGCAGGGCACGACGGAAGAAGACTACAACGCGCGGCTTGCGTTCGAGCTCGACGTCATCATGCGCATGAAGTACGCGGGCTACTTCCTGATCGTCTCCGACTTCATCAAATGGGCAAAGGGCCAGGGCATTCCGGTCGGGCCAGGCCGTGGCTCCGGCGCGGGCTCGCTGGTTGCGTGGGCGCTGACCATCACCGACCTCGACCCGATCAAGTTTGGTCTGCTGTTCGAGCGCTTCCTCAATCCGGAACGCGTCTCGATGCCGGATTTCGACATCGACTTCTGCCAGGACCGCCGGGGGGAGGTGATCAGATACGTCCAGGAGCGCTACGGTCGCGACCAGGTCGCGCAGATCATCACCTTCGGTACGCTGCAGGCGCGCGGCGTGCTGCGCGACGTCGGCCGCGTGCTGCAGATGCCCTATGGCCAGGTCGACAAGCTCACCAAGCTCGTGCCGCAGAATCCGGCCGCGCCGGTGACGCTGGCCGCCGCGATCGAGAGCGAGCCGAAGCTCCAGGCGTTCCGCGACGAGGACCCGGTGGTGGCGCGCGCCTTCGACATCGCGCAGCGCCTCGAAGGCCTGACCCGTCACGCCTCGACGCATGCGGCCGGCATCGTGATCGGCGATCGCCCCTTGAGCGAACTCGTGCCGATGTATCGCGATCCCAAATCCGACATGCCGGTGACCCAGTTCAACATGAAATGGGTCGAGCCCGCGGGCCTCGTGAAGTTCGACTTTCTCGGTCTGAAGACGCTGACCGTGCTCGACGTCGCGTGCAAACTGCTCAAGCCGCGCGACATCCATGTCGATCTCGCGACGCTGCCGATCGACGATGCCGAAAGCTACCAGATGCTGGCGCGTGGCGAGGTGGTCGGCGTGTTCCAGGTTGAAAGCCAGGGCATGCGGCGCGCGCTGGTCGACATGCGCCCCGACCGTTTCGAGGACATCATCGCGCTGGTCGCGCTCTATCGACCGGGTCCGATGGCGAACATCCCGACCTATTGCGCGCGCAAGCACGGCGACGAGGAGCCGGAATATCTCCACCCCGTGCTGGAGCCGATTCTCAAAGAGACCTTCGGCGTCATCATCTACCAGGAACAGGTGATGCAGATCGCGCAGGTGATGTCGGGCTATTCGCTCGGCGACGCCGACCTGCTGCGCCGCGCCATGGGCAAGAAGATCCGCGCCGAGATGGAGAAGCAGCGCGAGATCTTCGTCGCAGGCGCAGTGAAGAACGGCGTGCCGAAGGGGCAGGCCGATACCATCTTCGAGCTGCTGGCGAAATTCGCCGACTACGGCTTCAACAAGAGCCACGCGGCGGCCTATGCGCTGGTGTCCTACCACACCGCCTACATGAAGGCGCATTACCCGGTGGAGTTCATCGCGGCGTCGATGACGCTCGATCTCAACAATACCGACAAGCTGTCCGAATTCCGCGCCGAGGCGCAGCGCCTCGGCATCAAGGTCGAGCCGCCCAACGTCAATCGCTCCGGCGCGACTTTCGAGGTCGGCGACAAGACCATCTACTACGCGCTCGCGGCGCTGAAGGGCGTCGGCATTGCGGCCGTCGAGCAGATCATCGCGGAGCGGACCAAAAACGGCTTGTTCACCTCGCTCGCCGACTTCGCCGCGCGAGTGTCGCCGCGCGCGATCAACAAGCGCATCATCGAAAGCCTCGCTGCTGCGGGCGCCTTCGACACCCTGGAGCCGAACCGGGCGCGGGTCTTCGCCGGCGCCGACTCGATTCTCGCCGCATGCCAGCGGGCGAACGAAGCTGCAACCATCGGCCAGAACGACATGTTCGGCAGCTCGGCCGACGCGCCGACGATCATGCTGCCGCAGATCGAGCCCTGGTTGCCGGCCGAGCGGCTGCGCCGCGAATATGACGCGATCGGCTTCTTCCTGTCGGGGCATCCGCTCGACGATTACGCCACCGTGCTGAAGCGGCTGCGCGTGCAGTCCTGGGCCGAGTTCTCGCGCGCGGTGAAGACCGGCGCCACGGCAGGCAAGGTCGCCGCCACGGTGGTGTCGCGCATGGAGCGGCGGACCAAGACCGGCAACAAGATGGGCATCATGGGGCTCTCTGATCCCACGGGTCACTTTGAGGCGGTGCTGTTCTCCGAAGGCCTCGCGCAATATCGCGACGTGCTGGAGCCGGGCGCCGCGGTGCTGCTCCAGCTCGGCGCCGAGCTTCAGGGCGAGGACGTCCGCGCCCGCGTGCTCCACGCCGAACCGCTGGACGAGGCCGCGGCCAAGACCCAGAAGGGCCTGCGCATCTTCGTGCGCGACACCAAGCCGCTGGAATCGATCGCCAAGCGTCTCGCCGGTCCCGACATGGCCGGTTCGAACGGCGCCGCGCCGAAGGTCGGCAGTCCGGGCACCGCGCCCCGCTCCAACGGCGACGGCGAGGTCTCGCTGGTCATGATGCTCGACGTCGAGACCGAGGTCGAGATGAAGCTGCCCGGCCGCTTCAAGGTCTCGCCGCAGATCGCCGGCGCCATCAAGGCGGTCGCCGGCGTGGTGGACGTGCAGCAGCTCTGATCGGCGCTGAACGTCCTGCGTGCTCCCGGCGGATGTTGTGGTTTCGTCACGTCATTGCGGCTATGATCACGGCGATGCCATCGTCCACCTCGCCGGGAGGAAACGCGACATGTGCGACAAATGCTCTGAAGCTCTGCAGCGAAATACCGGGCCGTCGCGGCGGTCCGCAATGCTGTTTGGCGCCGCGGCGTTCGGCCTTGCCTTCGCCGGCAATGCCTTCGCCAAAGAGACCAAGACGCCGCCAAAGCCGCAGAACGTGCTGTCACCCGATGGGTCGTTGAAACGCCTGGTGGAAGGCAACGCGCGCTACGTCGACGGCGTGTCGCGGCGGCATGATTTCAAGCACGAGCGCGAGGCGTTGGTCGGCGGACAGAACCCGTTTGCCGCCGTGCTGAGCTGTGCCGATTCGCGCATCGCGCCGGAATATGCCTTCGACACCGGCCGCGGCGACCTGTTCGTCTGCCGCGTCGCCGGAAATTTTGCCGGCACCGAAACCATCGCCAGCATGGAATACGCGGTGGCCGTACTGAATACGCCGCTGATCCTCGTGCTCGGCCATGACGCTTGCGGCGCGGTCGATGCGACGCTGAAGGCGATCAAGGACAACAAGCCGCCGCCGGGCCATATTCCCTCGCTGGTCGATGCGATCACGCCCGCCGCCAAGGCTGCGATGCAGCAGGGCGGGGACGTCCTCGACAAGGCGATCCGGCAGAACGTCATCGACAACGTCGCGAAGCTGAAATCGGCGGCGCCGATCCTCAACGCGGCCGTGGAGCAGGGCAAGCTGAAAATCGTCGGCGGCATCTATCGGCTCACGACGGGAACGGTCGACCTGATCGCGCAGGGCTGAACCGGCTGACTTCGCCTCACGCCGGTGCGTCGCCGCGTCACTTACGCGGAGCTGACGCCGGAGCGGGGTGGCCATGCCGCCGCCTCAATCCAAGCCTTCGCTATTTGGAAGCCTTTCGTTCAAGTGCCATTCAGCTGGCCGCGCGTCTGATGCGTGGCGGCACCTCAACAACAAAACGGGCAAGCAAGCCATGCGTGGGACGCTCAGAGCCTTCATTTGCCTTCTCCTGCCGATCGCGGTCCTTGCCGCGGGCGCGCCGGAGCCGGCCCGTGCGCAGCAGCAGGAAAAGCGTATCGCGCTCGTGGTCGGCAACGGCGCTTATGCCAAGTCGCCGCTGGCGACGACGGCAAACGATGCCGGCCTGATCGCGCAGACGCTGCAGGCGGCGGGCTTCGACGTCGTCGGCGCCCGCGATCTCGACGGCGACACGCTGCGCAAGAGCTTTCGCGATTTCATCCAGAAGGCGCAGGCCTCCGGACCGGGCACCGTCGCGATGGTGTATCTCGCCGGCTATGGCGTGCAGCTTGCGGGTGAGAACTATTTCATCCCGGTCGACTCCAACATCACCCGCGACACCGACATTCCGACCGAAGGCTTGCGCATCGGCGACTATCTCCGCCAGCTCGCCTCCGTTCCGCTCAAGGCCAACATCGTCGTGCTCGACGCCGCGCGGGCGCAGCCCTTCGTGGAGGGCGGCCAGCAGATCGCGAGCGGACTTGCGCTGGTCGAGCCCGACGCCAACATGCTGATCGCGTTCAACGCCGCGCCCGGCACGGTGGCGCCCGAGGAGCCCGGACCTTACGGCATCTATGCGCAGTCGCTAGCGGAGATGATCCGCACCGGCGGCCTGCCGCTGCCTGAAGTGTTCGACCGCGTTCGCCTGCGCGTCAACGAGGCCAGCAAGGGCGCGCAGGTGCCCTGGAACGAGCAGAAGATATCGGCGCAATTCTCGTTCTTCGAGCGCGGGCCCGACGCGCCGCCGCCGGAGGCCGCGCCCGACCAAGTCGCTGCGATCCGCAACAAGCCGATCCGCGATCTCGGCGTGCAGGATGCCTATGCCGCCGCGCTCACGCGCGACACGCTGCCGGCCTACGAAGAGTTTCTCTCCGCCTATCCCGGCGACCCGCTGTCGAAGCGCGTGTTGGTGATCGTCGCGGCGCGCCGCGAGGCCATCACCTGGCGGCGGACCTATCGTACCGACACGCCGGAAGCCTATTGGTCGTATCTGCGTCGCTATCCGCGCGGTCCGCATGCGGCGGATGCGCGCCGGCGCCTGGCGATTCTCACCGCGCCGCCCGAGCCGCCGCCGAGCTTCGCGATGATCGACTACGACGTGCCGCCACCGCCGCCGGAGGAGGTGGTCTATGTCGATCGTCCCGTACTGTATTTCAGCGATCCGGATTTTGGCTTCGCGCCGCCACCGCCGCCGCCGGTCTACTATCTGCCGCCGCCGCCGCCGGATTTCGTCGTGCTGTCGCCGCCGATGCCGGTGATCGGCCTGTTCGTGCTGCCGCAGCCGATGTTCGTGCCGATTCCCGTGTTCGTCAGGCCGCCGGTCTATGTCGCACCGCCGCCGAACAACATCATCTATCAGAACATCCATAATACGACGGTCATCAACACAGTGATCAACCAGCCGCCGGCACCGCCGGTGGGTGTGGGTGCGGGTGCGGGTACCGGAGCGGGACCGGGTAATCTCACACCGGCCATTGCCGGGCGCACCAATCCGGCTGGTCCAGCCATGCCGCAGGCGGTCCTGCAGCGTGCCGCCCTGATTCAGCAGGGCAAGGCGCCGATGCCGCCGAGCGCGACGATGCGGCCGACGGCGAGGCCAGGAACGCCTCCGGCGACGCCCGCCAATGCCGCGCCGACCGGTACGCCACCTGCCGCTCCGCCTGCCAGTCCATCTGCCACGCCACCGGCCAAGCTGCCCCAAGCCAACACGCTGCCGGTTCCCGGCACCCATGGCGGTCCACCTGTACCGTCAGCGGGAGCCGAGCCACTGCCGGGCGGCAGACCCGGGCAGTCGACAGCCACTGCTCCCGGCGCGCCGCTGCCGACCCATTCGGGAGTGCCTGCGGGAGTGCCTGCGGGAGTGCCTGCGGGAGCGCCTGCGGGAGCGCCTGCGGGAGCGCCGACGACTGCTGCTCCCGGCACCACGCCGCCAGCCCATCCCGGTGCACCGACCGGCGCGCCGGCGACTGCGCCCACGGCGACAAGCCCGGCCGCTGTGCCCGGCCAACTGCCGAAGCCGCCGGTTGCCCAGGCCCCGCCCGGGACCGGGCCTGGGGACCATGGCAAGTCCGCGACCCGGGAGCCGGCTGGCTCGCCGCCGGCTGCCCGCACGCCTCCGCCTCCTGGCCCAGTTGGACGACCGGTCACGCCGCCGCCCTCGGCGGTGCGGGAGCCGATCCGGCCGCAGCATCAGCCGACCGCTGCTCCCGCCCAGGCTGCCCGGCCGCCGGCACCACCACCACCGCGGCCTCAGGCCGTGGCGCGCCCGACGCCTCCGCCTCCACCGCGTATTGCACCGCCGCCACCGCCACGGGTGGCTCCGCCGGCCGCGGTCGCTCGGCCGGCGCCGCCGCCAATGGCGCGTCCCGCGCCGCCGCCGCCGGTCGCCCGGCCGGCGCCACCTCCGCCGCCTCGGATGGCCGTCGCGCCACCGCCGCCGCCGCGCCCAGCAGCGCCCCCACCGCGTCCTCCGGCTCCGCCGCCGGCGGCAAAGAAGTGCCCGCCGAACCAGCCCAAATGCTAGTGGGGTCCGCGGGCGCAGCGTGATCTTTACGGAAGAGGGCCTTTCGCGGGCGAAAGCCGCCCCGAAAGGCCCTTATTTCCTTGCTTCTGGTCGAAATCGCGCTATACACCGCGCCATCTCACACGGAAGCATGGCTCACAAGGCCGTCCGGTGGCAGCCGGGGCGACAACGCTCCGTTCTGCTCACACGCTTCCGGAGGAACCAACCGGAGAATTAGAACGATGGCACTACCCGATTTCACTATGCGTCAGCTCCTCGAAGCCGGCGTGCACTTTGGTCACCAGTCTCACCGCTGGAATCCGAAAATGGCGCCGTTCATTTTCGGCGCTCGCAACAACATCCACATCGTCGACCTCGCGCAGACCGTGCCGTTGCTGCATAACGCCTTGCAGGCGGTCAGCGACACTGTCGCCAAGGGCGGCCGCATTCTGTTCGTCGGCACCAAGCGCCAGGCGCAGGACGGCGTTGCCGACGCGGCCAAGCGCTGCGCTCAGTATTTCGTCAATTCGCGCTGGCTCGGCGGCACGCTGACCAACTGGAAGACGATCTCGGGCTCGATCAAGCGCCTGCGTCATCTCGACGACGTCCTCGCCGGCGGCGATGCCTCCTCCTACACCAAGAAGGAGCGCCTGACGCTTCAGCGCGAGCGCGACAAGCTCGATCGCTCGCTCGGCGGCATCAAGGACATGGGCGGTCTGCCCGACCTGATCTTCGTGATCGACACCAACAAGGAAGACATCGCGATCCAGGAAGCCCAGCGGCTCAACATCCCGGTCGCGGCGATCGTCGACACCAATTCGGATCCGAAGGGCATCACCTATGTGGTGCCGGGAAATGACGACGCCGGCCGCGCGATCGCGCTCTATTGCGATCTGATCGCACGCGCTGCGATTGACGGCATTTCGCGCGCCCAGGGCGATTCCGGCATCGACGTCGGTGCTTCGGTTCGGCCGGTCGCAGAAGAGCTGCCCGCCACGAGCGGCTTCCAGGGCCTCGCCGGCCCGCGTGGCACCTCCGACGATCTCAAGAAGCTCCCGGGCGTGTCGGGCGCGATCGAGAAGAAGTTCAACGACCTCGGCATCTTCCACTTCTGGCAGCTGGCCGAGCTCGATCACGACACCGCGCACAAGATCGGCGAAGAAGTCGGCTTGCCGAGCCGCGCGGACGCCTGGGTGGCCAAGGCCAAGGCCCTGACCGCGGAAGCGGAATAGTCAAAAAGAGCGATGGGTTGGCCGGACAAGTTCCGGCCACCATTTCAGTTGACGCGAATTCCTGAGATGGACCGCGGCGAGGCGATCTGGCCGCGCCGCGGCAAACCGGCAGGCAAAAAGGATTTTGAACGATGGCAACGATCACAGCTGCGATGGTCAAGGACCTGCGCGAGTCGACCGGCGCAGGCATGATGGACTGCAAGGCCGCGCTGACCGAAAACGACGGCAACATGGAAGCGGCGCAGGATTGGCTGCGCAAGAAAGGCCTGTCGAAGGCCGCCAAGAAGTCGGGCCGCGTCGCCGCCGAGGGTCTGATCGGCGCGCTCACCAAGGGCAACAAGGGCGTCGTGGTCGAGGTCAATTCCGAGACCGATTTCGTCGCGCGCAACGGCCAGTTTCAGGGCCTCGTCAAGATGATCGCCCAGGTCGCGTTCAACGTCGGCGCCGATGTCGACAAGATCAAGGCCGCCAAGGTCGGCGACGTCACGATCGAAACCGCGATCAATGACGCGATCGCCACCATCGGCGAGAACATGACGCTGCGGCGCGCAGCTTCGCTCGAAGTCAGCCAGGGCGTGGTGTCGAGCTACGTCCACGGCGCGGTCGTCGAGGGCGCCGGCAAGATGGGCGTGATCGTGGCGCTGGAATCGCCGGGCAAGGCCGACGAGCTCGCAACGCTTGGCCGCCAGATCGCGATGCATGTCGCGGCCGCCAACCCGCTGGCGCTCGATCCGTCCGGTCTTGATCCGGCGGTCGTCAAGCGCGAGAAGGACGTGCTCGCCGACAAATATCGCCAGCAGGGTAAGCCCGAGAACGTGATCGAGAAGATCGTCGAGTCCGGCCTGAAGACCTACTACAAGGAAGTCTGCCTGCTCGAGCAGGCCTTCATCCACGACACCGGCAAGTCGGTGGCGCAGGCGGTGAAGGAAGCCGAAGGCAAGGTCGGCGGCGCGGTGAAGATCGCGGGCTTTGTGCGCTATGCTCTCGGTGAGGGAATCGAGAAGCAGGAAAGCGACTTCGCGGCCGAGGTCGCGGCGGCCAGCGGAAAGAAGTAAGCGCCGGAACGTTCCTCCCGGCGTGCCGCCGGAAGCAGCGGCCGGACAAGGAAAGTGCTCATGACTGATCCGGTCTATCGTCGCGTCGTGATCAAGCTGTCCGGCGAATATCTCGCCGGATCGCAGGGTTTTGGCATCGATCAGCCGACCATTGACCGGGTCGCCGACGATCTGATCGCAGCCCGCCATCTCGGTACCGAAGTCGCCGTCGTGATCGGCGGCGGCAATCTCTTTCGCGGCGTCGAGGTCTCCTCGCGCGGCGTGTCGCGCCCGACCGGCGACACCATGGGCATGCTCGCGACGATGATGAACTGCCTCGCGCTGGAGGCCACGATCGAGCGCAAGGGCACGCCTGCGCGCACGCTGTCGGCCTTCGTCATGCCCGAGATTTCCGAACTGTTCACCCGCACCGCGGCACACAAATACCTCGCCGAGGGCCGGATCGTGTTGCTGGGTGGCGGAACCGGTAATCCGTTCTTCACCACCGACACGACCGCGGTGCTGCGTGCGGCCGAGATCGGCGCCCAGGCGGTGCTGAAGGCGACCAATGTCGACGGCGTCTACTCGGCCGACCCGAAGAAGGACCCGACGGCGACGCGATTCGACCGTTTGACGCATTCGCAGGCGATCGAGGGTGGCTACAAGGTGATGGATGCGACCGCCTTCGCACTTGCCCGCGAGACGTCGCTGCCTATCATCGTGTTCTCGATTGCGGAGCCGGGTTCGATCGGCGCTGTACTGCGTGGCGGCGGCCACGGAACCATTGTCGCCGGCTGACGGCTTGTCGTTGCACCCTAAGAGAAGGGGTGCGGAGAGGTCGCCGGGATTTTGAAGGAGAAACGTGATGGCCACGGATAATTTCGATCTCAACGAAGTGAAGCGCCGCATGCAGGGGGCGATCCAGTCGCTCAAGCACGAACTTGGCGGCCTGCGCACCGGTCGCGCCTCCGCCTCGATGCTCGATCCGGTGCAGGTCGACGCCTATGGCAGCCACATGCCGCTGAACCAGCTCGCCACCGTCAGCGTGCCGGAGCCGCGCCTGATCTCGGTGCAGGTCTGGGACAAGTCGATGGTCAAGGCGGTGGAAAAGGCGATCGTCGATTCCAATCTCGGCCTGTCGCCGGCGACCGAAGGCCAGGTGCTGCGCCTGCGCATCCCCGAGCTCAACGAGGAGCGTCGCAAGGAGCTCGTCAAGGTCGCGCACAAATATGCGGAAGCCGCCAAAGTCGCCGCGCGCCATGTCCGTCGCGACGGTCTCGACGTTCTCAAGAAGCTCGAGAAGAATCACGAGATGTCCGAGGACGATCAGAAGCGTCACGCCGACGAGGTGCAGAAGGCGACCGACGGCACGATCTCCGAGATCGACCAGTTGCTGGCCGCCAAGGAAAAAGAAATCCTCACCGTCTAAACGCGATGGATCGCGCTTTAGGTTATTGTTCGCGCATGATCTTTTCGGAAAACCGCGTCGCACTCTTCCGGATCATGCTTTAAGGCAGCCTCATGTCCAACGCCGCCGCGCCCGCAACGGAAGGACCCGATCGGTCCGATGCGCCTGCGCATGTCGCCATCATCATGGATGGCAACGGACGTTGGGCGGCCGCGCGCGGCTTGCCACGGGCGGAAGGCCATCGCCGCGGCGTGGAGGCCCTGCGCCGCGTGGTTCGCGCGTCGCATGAGCTTGGCATCCGCTATCTCACCATCTTCTCCTTCAGCTCGGAAAACTGGTCGCGCCCGGCGAGCGAGATCGGCGATCTGTTCGGCCTGTTGCGCCGCTTCATCCGCAATGATCTGGCGAGCCTGCATCGCGACGGCGTCAGGGTACGTATCATCGGCGAGCGGGACGGGCTGGAGGGCGACATCTGCGCGCTTCTCAACGAGGCGGAGGAGCTGACGCGCGATAACACGCGCCTCACGCTCGTCGTCGCCTTCAATTACGGCTCGCGGCACGAGATCGCGAAGGCGGCGCAGAAGCTCGCGCGCGAAGTCGCCGAGGGCCGGCGCAATCCCGACACGATCGATGCCGAGACATTGGGGGCGCATCTCGACGCGCCCGACATTCCCGACCCCGATCTCATCATCCGCACCAGTGGCGAGCAGCGGCTGTCGAACTTCCTGATGTGGCAGGCCGCCTATAGCGAGCTCGTCTTCGTGCCGATTCACTGGCCCGATTTCGACAAGGCGGCGCTGGAAGGCGCAATCGCCGAATTCGCCAGGCGCGAGCGCCGTTTCGGCGGCCTGGTCGCGAAAACCGCCTCGTGAGCGAACCCGACTCCGCACCGGCCGGCTCTCAGCCTGCCCCGAGCAATCTCGTGATGCGAATCCTCGCAGCGCTGGTGCTGGCGCCGCTCGCCATTGCGCTCGCTTATGCCGGCGGCTGGCTGTGGGCGCTTCTCGTCACCCTGGTGTCGATCGGACTGTTCGCGGAATGGCTGATGGTGGTGGGCGCAGGCTCGACCGCGCTGACCGGGGCGGGAACGATCGTCATCGCCACGATGGGCTTGTGCGTTGCCTTCGGCGCGCTGAAGACCGCAATCATCACCGGCTTGATTGGCGGGGCGATCGTGACGGTGATCGCGCGGGGCAAGTTCGTCTGGGCGGCCTCCGGATTCGCCTATGCGTCGGCGGCGCTACTGGCCTCGATCCTGCTGCGGAAGGATCTCGTGAACGGCTTCGCCGCGCTGATGTTCGTGCTGCTCGTGGTGTGGGCGACCGATATCGGCGGCTATTTCGCCGGCCGCGGCATTGGCGGACCGAAGCTGTGGCCGCGCGTCAGCCCGAAGAAGACCTGGGCAGGGGCGCTCGGCGGCTTTGCCGCAAGCCTTTTGGTCGCGGCCGGCTTTGCCGCTTGCGGGATCGGAAAGATGGCTCCATTGCTGCTCGTCGCCGCGGCTCTGTCGGTCGTGTCGGCCTGCGGCGATCTGTTCGAATCCGCGGTCAAGCGGCGCTTCGATGTCAAGGATTCCAGTCATTTAATTCCTGGCCACGGCGGGCTATTGGACCGTCTGGACGGTTTTGTCGCTGCCATCCTGGTGGCATGGATTATCGGCTTCCTTCGCCATGGTGTGCATAGCGCCGGAAGCGGTCTTATGGTTTGGTGAACATATGAGCGCGGTTCCATTGCGTAACAACAAGGCTGCGGCATCGACCGTCCGCAGCGTCACGGTTCTCGGCGCCACCGGCTCGATCGGCGACAGCACGATGGATCTGCTGCGCGCCTCTCCCGAGCGCTACCGTGTCGAGGCGCTGACGGCGAACAGCAATGTCGAAGCGCTGGCAAAGCTCGCCAAGGAGTTTTCGGCGCGCTTCGTCGCGATCGCCGACACCTCAAAATTTGCCGAGCTCAAGGCCGCGCTCGCGGGCACCGGCACCGAATGCGGCGCCGGTGAAAGCGCAGTGATCGAGGCCGGCGCGCGTCCGGCCGATTGGGTGATGGCCGCCGTGAGTGGCGCGGCCGGGCTGAAGCCGGCACTGGCGGCGGTCGACCGCGGCGCGCATGTCGCGCTTGCGAACAAGGAATGTCTCGTCTGCGCCGGCGATTTCTTCATGCAGCGCGCGGCGAAAGCGGGCGCCTGCATCCTGCCTGCGGATTCCGAGCACAATGCGCTGTTCCAGGCGCTCGCCTCGGGCAATCGCGACGAGCTCGTCCGTGTCATCATCACGGCCTCCGGCGGCCCGTTCCGGACCTGGAAGCCTGCCGACATCGAGCAGGCGACACTCGAGCAAGCCCTGAAGCATCCGAACTGGAGCATGGGCCAGAAGATCACGATCGATTCCGCCTCGATGATGAACAAAGGGCTCGAGGTGATCGAGGCTTCCTATCTGTTCGCGCTCTCGCCCGACGAGATCGACGTCCTCGTTCATCCGCAGTCAATCATTCACGGCATGGTCGAGTTCTCCGATCGCTCGGTCGTGGCCCAGCTCGGCGCACCCGACATGCGCACGCCGATCGCGCATTGCCTCGGCTGGCCCGACCGCATCAAGGGGCCGGCCGCCAAGCTCGATCTGGCCAAGATCGGCCAATTGACCTTCGAGGCGCCGGATTTCGAGCGCTTCCCCGGCCTGCGCCTGGCCTTCGATTCGCTCCGGACCGGGAAGGGGGCGACCACCGTCTACAACGCCGCCAACGAGGTCGCGGTCGCCGCCTTCATCGCGGGCAAGATCCGGTTCGGCGCGATTGCCCGGCTGGTGGAGGCGACGCTGGACGACTGGGTTCGTGGCGGGAATCAAGCCCCGCTGACGTCAGCGGACGATGCAATCGCTGTTGACCATGTTGCGCGAAATAGGGCTGCCGCCCTATTGCCTCAAATTGCCTTAAAGGCATCCTAGATGGTTCGGGGCCAGGGCCTTGCGGCGCTGGATGAGGGAATTCGATGATTGACTTTTTCGTCCATAGTTTCAATACGTTGAGCCATGGGCTCCTCGGCTACGCGGTTCCCTTCCTGTTCGTCCTGACTATCGTCGTGTTCTTCCATGAGCTCGGCCATTTCCTGGTCGCGCGCTGGGCAGGCGTTCGCGTGTTAACTTTTTCGCTCGGTTTCGGACCTGAGCTGGTCGGCTTCAACGACCGTCATGGCACCCGGTGGAAGATCTCGGCGATCCCGCTCGGCGGCTACGTCAAGTTCTTCGGCGACGAGAGCGAGGCTTCGACGCCCTCGCCGGAGAAGCTTGCGGCCATGACGGCCGAGGAGCGCGCCGGCAGCTTCCATCATAAGAAGGTCGGCCCGCGCGCCGCCATCGTTGCCGCCGGACCGATCGCCAATTTCATCCTGGGCGCGCTGATCTTCGCCGGCATGGCGCTGTATTACGGCAAGCCGAGCACGATCGCGCGCGTCGACGGTGTCGTCGCCGACGGCGCTGCGGCGGCAGCCGGCTTCAAGATTGGCGACGTCGTCGTCCAGATCGATGGCAAGCCGATCGAAAGCTTTGCCGATATGCAGCGCATGGTTGCGATGAATGCCGGTTCGCCGCTTGCCTTCCAGGTCAAGAGGGACGGCACCATCGTGTCGCTGACCGCGACGCCGGCGCTGCTCGAGCGCAAGGATCCCTTCGGCAACAGCCACCGTCTCGGCGTGCTCGGCATCGAGCACAAGTCTCAGGCCGGTGAAGTCTCGACTTCGCCGGTCGGCGTCGGCGAAGCGCTCAAGATCGGGGTTGAACAGGTCTGGTTCATCATCACCAGCACCTTCAAATTCCTGGGCTCGTTGTTCGTGGGGAACGGCAATCCGAACGAGGTCAGCGGCGTGCTCGGCATTGCCAAGATGTCGGGGCAGGCGGCCAGCGCCGGGTTCCAGTTCGTGATCAACCTCTGCGCGGTGCTGTCGGTGTCGATCGGTCTGTTGAATCTGTTCCCGATCCCGCTGCTCGATGGCGGTCACCTTATGTTCTATGCGGCGGAGGTCGCCCGTGGTCGGCCCCTGTCCGAGCGGACTCAGGAGATGGGGTTCCGAATCGGGCTCGGCTTGGTGCTGATGTTGATGGTGTTTGCGACCTATAACGACATCCTCCGGATGGCCTCATCCTGATAGGGGCTTTTTTGTGGCGTTGTCGGGCGTTGCTCTTGGGCAACGTCTTGGAATGAAAATGAAATTACGGCGCGCTCGACCGTTTGCGGCGTCGGTGAAATTGTCTACAAGCGGCTTGAACTTGGGGAATCTCCAGACCGGGGTTGGGTCTGGTACGGAATGATAAGGGCGCGTTGCGCAATGAAGTTTGGACTGCGACTCCGGGGGGGCTTGCTCGCAACCCTGATCATGTTCGGCGCGCCGGTGCTTGCCCCGGTTGGGGCTGCCTTTGTGTCTTCGTCTGCGCTTGCTCAGACCGTGCAGTCGATTTCCGTTGAAGGAAATCGCAGGGTCGAGGTGGAGACGATCCGCTCCTATTTCAAGCCGGGTCCCGGCGGTCGCCTCGATCAAGGCGCTATCGACGACGGCCTCAAGGCGTTGATCGAGACCGGCCTGTTCCAGGACGTCAGGATCAACCGCGGTGCCGGTGGCCAGATCGTCGTCTCCGTGGTGGAAAACCCGGTGATCGGCCGCATTGCCTTCGAGGGCAACAAGAAGATCAAGGACGAGCAGCTCACTGGTGAAGTCCAGTCCAAGGCGCGCGGCACCTTCTCCCGCGCCATGGTGCAGTCCGACACGCTGCGAATCGCCGAAATCTATCGCCGTTCCGGCCGCTACGACGTCCGCGTCACGCCTGAAGTCATCGAGCAGCCGAACAACCGCGTCGATCTCGTCTTCACGGTCGAGGAGGGCGCCAAGACCGGCGTCAAGTCGATCGAGTTCGTCGGCAACAACGCGTACTCGTCGTACCGCCTGCGCGACGTCATCAAGACGCACGAATCGAACCTGCTGAGCTTCCTCGCCAGCAGCGACATCTACGATCCCGATCGGGTCGAGGCCGACCGCGACCTGATCCGCCGCTTCTATCTCAAGAACGGTTTCGCCGACGTCCAGGTCGTGGCCGCGCTCACCGAATACGATCCGGAGAAGAAGGGCTTCAACGTTACCTTCAAGATCGAGGAAGGCTCGCAATACCGGGTCGGCTCGATCGACTTCCGCTCCAGCATTCCCAACTTCGATCCCACCTCGATGCGCAACTATTCGCGCGTCAATGTCGGTTCGCTCTACAACGTCGAATCGGTCGAGAAATCGGTCGAGGAGATGCAGATCGAAGCCTCGCGGCGCGGTTATGCCTTTGCCGTGGTCCGTCCCGGCGGCGACCGCAACTTCGAGGCGCACACCGTGTCGGTCGTGTTCAACATCGACGAGGGCCCGCGCACCTATATCGAGCGCATCAACCTGCGCGGCAACACCCGCACGCGTGACTACGTGATTCGTCGCGAGTTCGACGTCTCCGAGGGCGATGCCTACAACCGCGCGCTGGTCGACCGTGCCGAGCGCCGCTTGAAGAACCTCGACTATTTCAAGAGCGTGAAGATCACGACGGAGCCCGGCTCGTCGAGCGACCGCGTGATCCTGCTCGTGGACATGGAAGAGAAATCGACCGGCGACTTCTCGGTCTCGGGTGGTTATTCCACCACCGACGGCGCGCTGGCCGAAGTCTCGGTGTCCGAACGCAATTTGCTCGGCCGCGGCCTGTTCGCCAAGGCGGCGGTGACCTACGGCCAGTATGCCCGCGGCTACTCGCTGTCGTTCGTCGAACCCTATCTGCTCGACTACCGGGTCGCGCTGGGTCTCGACCTCTATCAGCGCGAGCAGAAGTCCAACAGCTACATCTCGTACGGCACCAAGACGCTCGGCTTCTCGCCGCGCCTCGGTTTCTCGCTGCGTGAAGATCTGTCGCTGCAGGTGCGCTACTCGATCTACCGGCAGGAAATCACGCTGCCGTCCTACCTGGCGAACTGTAACAACAATGTGGGTTCGGCGGCTTTCAATCCGAGCCCGGCCTTCGCCAATGCAAACGGCATCGACCTGAGCTCCACCAACGGCCTCGGCTGCTACAGCGACGGTGAAGCCTCGCTGCCGGTGCGCAAGGAACTTGCCAACGGCAAGACCCTGACCTCGGCGCTTGGCTATACGCTGAGCTACAACACGCTCGACAACAACAAGAACCCCACCGACGGTCTGCTGGTCGATTTCCGGCAGGACTTCGCCGGTGTCGGCGGCGACGTCTCCTACCTGAAGACTGTGGTGGACGCGAAGTACTACACTCCGCTGGTGTCCGATATCGTCGGCCTCGCTCGCATCCAGGGGGGCATGCTGAACAAGATGGGCAGCGATCTGCGCATGCTCGATCACTTCCAGATGGGCCCGAACCTCGTCCGCGGCTTTGCCCCGAACGGCATCGGACCGCGCGATTTGAACCCCTTCGGTACGCAGGACGCGCTTGGCGGCACCAAATATTGGGGTGCTTCGCTCGAATTGCAGATGCCGTTCTGGTTCCTGCCCAAGGAAGTGGGTCTGAAGGGCGCCGTCTACGCTGATGCCGGCGGATTGTTCGACTATCAGGGCCCGACGACGTGGTCGGTGACCAACGAAATGACCACGACCAAGAACTCGAGCTGCACGCCGTCGACCGTCAATCCAGCTTCGGCTGGAACCTGCACCGGCCTGGTGTATGACAACGGCAATGCGGTCCGGTCGTCGGTCGGCGTCGGCTTGATCTGGGCCTCGCCGTTCGGTCCGCTGCGCTTCGACTACGCCGTGCCGCTGACCAAGGGCAAGTACGACCGTACGCAGGAGTTCCGGTTCGGCGGCGGCACCTCGTTCTAATTCGAACAGCACGGCACGATCCGGACCACCGGAGCCGGTTTCCGAAAGGGATCGTGCCAATCCAGGAGATGAGGCATGATGCAGCTTGGCCGCTTCATGCCGAAGCCGGACCGCGACGGGGTGGAATGGCGCAGCCGACCTTCTTCACACAGCCGCCCGCCTCAGCGCTGGCCGACATAGCCACGCTGACCAAGGCGGAGCTGGTCGATCCCGCCAGGGGCGGCCAAATCATCAGGGGCCTTGCTTCGCTCGACGAAGCCGGCCCGATGCACCTGACGTTCTTCGACAATCTCAAATATGCCGATGAGCTCAAGGCGACCAAGGCCGGTGCTTGCCTGGTGAGCCCACGCTTCGAGGCCCGGGTGCCCGCGCATGTCACCGTGCTGCGGGCGCCACAGCCGTTCCGCGCCTTCGTCAGGATCGCGCGGGAGTGGCATGGCGATGCGCTCCGGCCGCAATCCTGGACCGGCAACGACGGCATCGCGACGTCGGCCATCATCGACCCCACCGCCAGGCTTGAGGACGGCGTGATCGTCGATCCCCTGGCCGTGATCGGTCCTGACGTGGAGATCGGCAGTGGCACGGTGATCGGTGTGGGGGCCGTGATCGGCCCCGGCGTCAAGATCGGCCGGGACTGCAATGTCGGCGCACGCACCGCCATCCAGTGCGCGCTGATCGGCAACGACGTACTGATCCACCCCGGCTGCTCGATCGGCCAGGACGGCTACGGCTTCATCTTCTTCGGCCCCGAGGGCCACCTGAAAGTGCCCCAGACCGGCCGCGTGCTGATTCAGAACAACGTGGAGGTCGGCGCCGGCACCACCATTGATCGGGGCTCCTTGCGCGACACCGTGATCGGCGAGGGGACCAAAATCGACAATCAGGTCCAGATCGGCCACAATGTGACCATTGGCCGGCACTGCCTGCTGGCAGCCCAGATCGGCCTTGCCGGCAGCCTCACCCTCGGCGACAACGTGGCGCTGGGAGCGAAGGTGGGCATCAACAATCACGTCAAGATCGGGGATGGAGCTCAGGTGACTGCCATGAGCGGCGTCAAGGACGACGTCCCTCCCAACGGACGTTGGGGTGGTTTTTTTGCCAAGCCGACCAGGCAGTGGTTCAAGGAAATTTTGGCGGTCGAGCGCCTGGCGCGCGACAGCAAGGCCGATCCGAAGCAGGAGGAACGGGAGTGACGGACGAAGCACCGATCAGGTTCGAGCTTGTGGACATCAACATGATCCTGCAAACGCTCCCGCACCGTTTTCCGATGCTGCTGATCGATCGCGTGATCAACATCCGCACCGATTACAGCGGCATCGGCATCAAGAACGTCACCTTCAACGAACCGCCGTTCCAGGGCCACTTTCCTGATCGCCCGGTCTACCCCGGCGTCATGATGATCGAAGCGATGGCGCAGACTGCCGGTGTGATCGGCATCAAGTCGGTCGAGGGCACCGACAAGCCGCGCGCGGTGTATTTCCTGACCATCGACAAGTGCAAGTTCCGCAAGCCGGTGCTGCCCGGCGATACCATCGAATACCACATGCGCTCGATCGGCCGCCGCAAGGCCATGTGGTGGTTTCACGGCGACGCCAAGGTCAACGGCCAGGTGGTTGCGGAGGCCGATGTCGGCGCCATGCTGACCGACTGAGCGGGATCAACTCCTCTGGATGCGCTGGCGTGCAGGACACGCGTAGCGGCCGCCGCTGACCTCGCGCTTGATGTTCTGGTTGAAGAACTGGCCCATGGACGGTGCGCCCAGCAGGCGCTCAACCGTGTCGACCGGCACGCCGCAATAGCGGTCATGAGCGCCGTGCACTGCCACGACGAGGGCCTGCTGCGCCCGGTCGTAACAGACCCGATGGAGCACCGTGCTGCGGGTAATGTCGCGGCATTCGAATGTCTTGAGATCGACGAGGCGGTGTTCGCCGGTCTCGATCGTCTCGGGCACGATCGGCGCGACGGCGAGCTGTGCGAATAGAAGTGCCAGGGCCCCGACCACGATACCTGAAGCTCCGCGTGAACTTGATGACGAACTGGGAAGGCTGCCTCATCCGGCACTTGAAACAGGGAGAGATCATACGTCACTGGACAGATCGGGCATAGTCGCGCTAACCAGCGGAAAACCGAGCGACTTCAACACCTAATCAGACCTTCTTGATGAGTCAGATTGCTTGATGAGTAAGATTGATCCCACCGCACGGATCGCGGACGGCGCCGTGATCGGCGAGGGCACCGAGATCGGACCCTATTGCATCATCGGTGCGCATGTCGTGATCGGCAGTAACTGCAAGCTGATCGGACAGGTCACCGTCATCGGCCACACCTCGATCGGAGATGGCTGCGTGATCTCGCCGTTCGCGGTGCTGGGCGGCGCGCCCCAGGATCTCAGCTACAAGGGCGAGCCCACGAAGCTTGAGATCGGCTCGGGCTGCACCATCCGCGAAGGCGCGACCATGAATGTCGGCACCATCAAGGGCGGTGGCCTGACGCGCGTCGGCAACGACGGCTATTTCATGAACAACAGTCATGTCGGGCATGACTGCATGGTCGGCAACAACGTGATCTTCGCAACCTCGGCGACGCTCGGCGGCCATTGCGAGATCGGTGACGCCGTCTATATCGGCGGCCTGTCCGCAGTGCATCAGTTCACCCGCATCGGCCCCTATGTGATGGTTGGCGGTGTCTGCGGCGTGCGCGACGACGTCATCCCGTACGGGCTGGTCAACGGCCAATATGCGGTGCTTGAGAGCCTCAACCTGATCGGCATGAAGCGGCGCAAGTTCACCAAGCAGCGGCTTGCGACCGTGCGCGCGTTCTATCAGAAGCTCTTCCATGGCCCCGCTACCTTTGCCGAACGCCTGGAGGCGGCGCGGCCGCTCGCCGGTGAAGATCCGGCGATCGGTGAAATCCTCGACTTCATCGGCAAGGGCAAGCGCCCGCTCTGTCTTCCCGCCATCGCGAAGTGATGATGGGATGGCCCCGGGCATGACATCGGCGGCTTCGGAAATTTCATCGACGGTCGGCGTCGTCGCTGGCGGCGGCGCAATGCCGTTCGCTGTTGCCGAATCGCTCGCCGCCCGCGGCATCACGCCGGTGCTGTTTCCTCTTCGTGGCGCCTGTGACCCGGCACGGGTGGAGAAATTCCGTCATCGCTGGATCTCGGTCGGCCAGCTCGGCCGCGCCATGCGGCTGTTTCGCGAGGAGGGCTGCCGCGACCTGATCTTCATCGGCACGCTGGTACGGCCTTCGCTCTCGGAGGTCCGGGTCGACTTCACGACGCTCCGGCTGCTCGGCAATGTCATCCGCGCTTTCCGCGGCGGCGACGATCATTTGTTGTCCGGCGTCGGGCGCATTCTCGAGCAGGGCGGCTTTCGCATGGTCGGCATCAAGGATGTCGCGCCCGATCTCTTGATGCCCGAGGGCTGCATCAGCCGCGCCTGGCCGAGCGACACCGGCAAGACCGACATCGAGCGCGGGCGCGCGGTGCTGACCGCGCTCGGTCCGTTCGACATCGGCCAGGCCGCGGTCGTGATCGACGGCCATGTGGTGGCGGTCGAGGACATCGAGGGCACCGATGCGCTGCTCGCGCGCGTGGCGCGCCTGCGCGAAGAGGGCCGCATCCGCGCCGCCACCGGGCGGGGCGTGCTGGTGAAGGTCCCAAAGAGCGGGCAGGATCTGCGCTTCGACCTGCCGACGATCGGCCCGCGCACCCTCGAGGGCGTCGCCGCCGCAGGGCTGGCCGGGATCGCCGTCGTTGCCGGCAACACCATCGCCGCCGAGCCGGAGGCGATGATCGCGCTCGCCGACGCCAAATATCTCTTCGTCATCGGCCTGCCGGCGTGATGCAAGGCCGCGATCCCAAGCGCAAGATCTTCCTGATCGCCACGGAGGAATCCGGCGACCGGCTCGGCAGCGCCTTGATGAAGGTGCTGCGCCAGCGCCTCGGCGACGGCGTGCAGTTCGTGGGCGTCGGCGGCCACACCATGGCGCGCCAGGGGCTGGAGACGCTGTTTCCGATCGAGCAGCTCTCGATCGTGGGCTTCGCCGCGGTCGTGCAGCAACTGCCGAAGATCCTGCGGCTGATCCGCGAGACCGCGGAGGCCGTGACCGAAGCCGCGCCGGACGCGCTCGTCATCATCGACAGCCCCGACTTCACCCACCGTGTCGCCCGCCGCGTGCGGGCGCGCAATCCGGCGATCCCGATCGTCGACTACGTCTCGCCGCAGCTCTGGGCCTGGCGGCCGGGGCGGGCGCGGACCATGCTCGGCTATGTCGACCATGTGCTCGGCCTGTTGCCGTTCGAGCCGGAGGAATATCGCAAGCTCGGCGGTCCGCCATGCAGCTATGTCGGCCATCCCCTGATCGAGCAATTGCCCTCGTTGCGGCCGAACGCCGACGAGCGGGCGCGCCGCGACGGCGAGCCGCCGGTGTTGCTGGTATTGCCCGGCAGCCGCCGCAGCGAGATCAGGCACCATCTCGACGTGTTCGGCGCGACGCTCGGCCGATTGCAGACGGACGGCCGCGCGTTCGAACTGATGCTGCCGACCATGCCGCATCTCGAAGCCAGTATTCGCGAAGGCATCGCGAACTGGCCGGTCAAGCCTCAGATCGTGGTCGGCGAGAACGAGAAGCGCGCCGCCTTCCGCATCGCGCGCGCGGCCCTGGCAAAATCCGGCACGGTGACGCTGGAGCTCGCGCTGTCGGGCATCCCGATGGTGACGGCCTATCGCGTCGGCGCGATCGAAGCCTTCATCCTGCGCCGCGCGATCCGCGTCTCTTCGGTGATCCTCGCCAATCTCGTGATCGGCAAGGATGTCATCCCGGAGTTCCTGCAGGAAGACTGCACGCCGGAGAAGCTGGCGCCCGCGCTCTCGGAGCTTCTGACCGATTCACCACTGCGCCGGCAGCAGGTGGAAGCGTTCGCCCAGCTCGATACGATCATGTCGACCGGCAACAAATCGCCGAGCGTGCTCGCCGCCGACATCGTGCTGGCGACGATGCGAAAGGGCAGGCGGGCTAGCTAGGACGTGTACTCACAAGCGGCCCTAGTCCGCTTGGATCCAGCCATTCCAGCATTCAAACCCTCGCTATCCGATTTGGCAAAGAGGCGTTAATCCGAGCTTGAAGCCACATTAGAATTGAGGTCGGTGTCTCCTTGTGGCGCCAGGGCTGACCTGCCTCGCGCAGCCGGTCGAGGACTCGTGCCCCTGAACGGACATCGCGGATATCCAAATTCTTAATATCAATGGCGCTGCGGTAGCCCAGCAACTGAATGGGATGATGTCCTCGCAGTGGTTAATAGCTTCTCCTGGCCTCTCAGAGCGTCCAGCAGTTCGTCGGCCGAGAAGGGCTTGATCAGGACAGTGAGACCTTGCGCGGAGATCAATTTCATCGTTTGCGACCTGATGTCGCCCGTCATCACGACGGCCGGTAGGTTCAAGCCAAGGGCGACACGCAGGCTCTTAATGGTCTCGATGCCATCCGATGAGCCACGAAGGTTGTAGTCACACAGCAGTACATCCGGGCGCAGACCCTGCTCTTTGATCAGGGTCAAGGCTTCGCTCGCCGTTGCGATAACGGTGGCGTCAATCCCTCTTGCCTTCAACGATCTCTGCAGCGCCGATCGCAGGGACGCCTCGTCCTCTATCGCGAGAACGCTGCCCAGGAAGGCACCACTGCAAGGGGGCACCAGCGACGCCGCTTCTGGCGCATTGGCGCCGGATCGAGCGCGCGGAACCTCGATGAAAAACCGTGTGCCCCTCCCTGCGATAGAACGCACCTCGACCTTGTGATCCAGCATTTCTCCAAGCCGCCTTACGATCGCGAGGCCCAGCCCAAATCCGCCCCGTTCCGCGCCATCAGTCCCCTGATAGTACTCATCGAATATGTGCGGAAGTTGATCTTCGGTGATACCGATTCCGCTGTCCCACACTTCGATGCGAACCTTGTCACCGACTCGTCGGCATCCAAGCAAAATTTGTCCCCGGTCAGTGTATCGGACTGCATTTGATAAGAGGTTGCGGATCATCTCCGCAAGCATTCGGCTGTCGCTGCGGACGATGAGCCCGGAACGTGCAACGCGCAGTCGGAGTCCTCTTTCCTGCACAGACGCGGCGAAGTCTCTAGCGAGCGGCTCGAAAATTTCAACTAGAGAAAATTCACTCACGGATGGACGCAGTTTTCCGGATTCCAGCTTGTTCACATCGAGCAGGCTGGAGAGGATGCTGGTCATGGTATCCAGCGATTTCCGAATGTCAGCGACAAGATTGTGCGCTTCACCGCTTGAATGGAGCGATTCAAGCGCTGCCTGCAGAAGCTTCAGGGTCTGCAATGGCTGGCGCATGTCATGGCTTGCCGCAGCAAGAAAGCTCGATTTGGCGCGATCGGCTAATTCTGCCGCTTCTAAAGCGCCCTGCAATCGGGACTCCCTTTCCAGAATGGCGTGATGGTGAAGCCTCCGCTCGCTAAACAGGGCAGCAAGAACAAGAGCACCTAATGTGATCGCCAGAATGGTAGCTTGAGCAGTCAGCACGCGATCTTCGATCGACAGACGTGCGTCCCCGAAAATGCCGATGGTGAAGATTGTCGTCCAGACGACCGTAGTCGAGCATAAGAACGTGGCAATCGCCGTGAACGCTGAACGAAGGCGAGCCGCGATCCAGAGCAGAAGTGGACAAAGTGCGCTGACCGCCAGCACCGCAGTCCAGGGCTCATTGCGCAAGAAAGCCAGCAGCGCGCATATGAGAGACACCACGCCGAGCGCAAGAACGCCCTCCGCAACTTCCCCCCGCGGCGGGGGAGCGCGCGCTAGCGACGCCAGGCCAATTGCGAGCGGCGTCACCGCAATCGTCCCTGTTGCGGCAGATGAAACCCAGTGAAGCCAGATCACCGCCGGGGACGCAGCCGACCCGTGAAACAGCGCAAATACTGCCGTACCACCAAGGCCGGAAAGGCTCGCTGCAATACCGGTCGCGGCAAATAGCGCAAGTACGCTGCGCAGTTCATTCAACTCGAATGGAGATCCACAAAAGCGGTGGATCAGGCCCGCGATGATGACGACTTCACCGGAGTTCGTGACAGCAAAGAACAACGAACTCCAGATGTTGCGATCGCCTAGCAGGTTAGCCGCAATCGTTGCAGCGACCACTCCGAGCACGACAGGCAGCTGTGCCGCAGGACCAAGCGCGATCAAAATCCCCGAAGCCACCCCCCCCGCTGGCCAGAATAGGGCAACACCATCGGCCGGGTCCAGCAATGCAAGGCTCAGCCGCGCGGTGAGAAAATAGGCGAGTGCCACTGCGAATGTCAAAAGAACGTCTGCGCCGCTTGCGAGCGGGCGGCGAGCCACCATCTGTTTTGCGGTAATCCCCAATGCCTTCCACCACTCGTCTGGGCCCATATCCCTGACGCGCAAAGCCTTCCGGGGCCGCCGCGACGTCGCCAACTCGGCGGCTCTAGCGAGTATAGGCCAGATTTCCGCTCAAGCCATCATGTTGTCTTGCATTAGTCTTCCTGTGGCCCAACTCGGACCCAAGGTGAGATACGCCAACCCGACTGCTATCGGATACGGAGCGGACCTCTATGAGGGAGCTCGGGTGTGTCAGTACACGCTCTAGCCGAGACCAGCGTCGACCTGAAAACATTGGCGCGTGATGCGCTGGCTCTCATCGGAGGCGAGGAACAGCGCCATGTTGGCGATGTCGTCGGGCGTTACCGCGTCGGGAATGGCCTGGCGGGTGCGCAGTTCGGCGATCGCCTGGTCGTCCGGATACCACAGCCGGCGCTGACGCTCCGTGATCACCATCCCCGGCGCTATCGCGTTGACCCGGATGCGGTCGGGCCCGAGCGACCGGGCCAGGGAGTTGGTGAAGCCGACGATCGCGGCCTTTGCCGCGGCGTAGACCGGCAGCCCTGGCGCGCCGCGCATCCAGGCAATCGACGACATGTTGATGATCGAACCGCCGCCTCGGGCCTGCATCTGTGGCACCACCGCTTGCGCGGCAAAGAATACGTGCTTGAGGTTGACGCCGATCATCCAGTCGAACTCGGCCGGGGTGACCTCGCCCAGCACCTGACGCTGATCATTGGCGGCGTTGTTGACGAGGACCGCGGCATCGCCAAGCGATCCGTGCACCTGCGCCATGGCGCCGCGCAAGGCGTCGATGTCGAGGAGGTCGCACGGCACGAACAAGGGTACGGTCCCGGCCGCGGCCTTCACTTCCGCGACCAGCGCACGGCCGGCTGCTTCATCGAGATCCAGGAACGCGACGCGCGCTCCTTGCGCCGCGAACGCCCGCACGAAGGCGGCACCGATGCCGCTGGCGCCACCGGTGATCAACACCACGCGATCCCTAAGACCGGCATAGCTCGTTCTTGTCATGCGATCAGTCGCTCCGTCTCGGGGTCGAACAGGCAGATGCGGCGGGTGTCGAGCGCGAACGGGGCGGCGGCGCCCGGTGTGGGGCGGATATCCGGCGTGATGCGCGCCAGCGCAGGCTCGCCGCCAAGCCGCAGCAGCACGATCGTTTCGGCTCCCGTCGGCTCGACCATCTCCACCGGCGCGTTGACGACGACGGGCGGATCGGCGGAAAATACGCGGCTGCCCTCGGCGATGCATTCCGGCCTGATCCCGACCACCACGTCTCGGCCGACAAAGGGGGCCGCCGCATCATATTGGCCAAGGCGGAGGCGGACCTCGTCCGGCCGTCCCGCGCCGATCACGACCACCGGCCCGCTGGCGTCAGCCTCCAGCCGTGCCGGCATCGTGTTCATCGGCGGCGAACCCATGAAACGGGCCACGAACAGATTGGCGGGATAGCGATACACGGTGTCCGGATCGGCAAACTGCTGCACCACGCCTCGATGCATCACGGCGATGCGCGTCGCCATCGTCATCGCCTCGATCTGGTCGTGGGTGACATAGACGATGGTGGCGCCGATGCGCTGGTGCAGACGCTTGATTTCCATTCGCATCTCGACACGCAGCTTGGCGTCGAGGTTGGAGAGCGGCTCGTCGAACAGGAAGAGCAGGGGATCGCGCACCAGCGCCCGGCCCATCGCCACACGCTGGCGCTGGCCGCCGGAGAGCTGCGACGGCTTGCGGCCGAGTAGCGGCTCGATCTGGAGCAGCCTTGCCACATTCGCCAGCGCCTTTTCCTGCTCCGCCTTCGCTACGTGGCGGCATTCCATGCCGAAGGTGATGTTCTGGCGCACCGTCATCGACGGATAGAGCGCGTAGGACTGGAACACCATGGCGATGTCGCGGTCCTTCGGCGGAATGTCGTTGACGACACGTCCGCCGATTTCCACGGTGCCTGAGCTCGGGAGGTCGAGCCCGGCGATGATGTTGAGCAGCGTAGACTTGCCGCAGCCGGATGGGCCGACGAGCACGGTGAATTCACCGCTCTCGATGTCGAGATCGATGCCCTTCAGCACCTCCAGATTGGCGTAACGCTTGGACAGGGCGCGAATGCTTAGGGCTGCCATGACGATCCGATCATTTCACGGCGCCGGCGGTGAGGCCGCGCACGAAATACTTGCCGCCGATCAGATAGATCAGCAGGGTTGGCAGGGCGGCGATCATCACCGCCGCGCTTTGCACGCCATGCTGCGGGATGTCGGCAACGGCGGCCGATAGCGCGATCAGTGCGGCGGTGACCGGCTGCTGCTGACCGGTCGTGAATGTCACGCCGTAGAGAAACTCGTTCCAGATATGCGTGAACTGCCAGATCACGGTGACGACCAGAATAGGCGGCGAGAGCGGCAGGATGATGCGCCAGAAAATGCGAAAGAACCCAGCGCCATCGATGCGCGCAGCTCTTATCAAATCCTGCGGGATGGCAGTGTAGTAGTTTCGGCAGAACAAGACGGTAAAGGAGAGTCCCTGGATCGTGTGGATCACGACCAGGCCCGTGAGCGTGTTCATCAGGCCCGTATCGCGCAACACGATGGTCCAGGGAAGCAAGCGCATCTGCTGGGGAAGGAAGAGGCCAAGAGTCACGATGCCGTAGATCCAGCTATCGCCGCGAAAACGCCAGAGCGAAATGGCGTAACCGGCGACAGCACCGAGCAGGGTGGAGAAGATCGTCGCGGGAATCGTGACCAGCGCGGAGTTCAGCATGTACGGCCGGATGCCGGCGCAGGTCTCGGCGACGCAGAAACCGCTCCAGGCCGCGGCGTAGTTGCTCCATGCCCATTGCTTCGGCCAGCCGATCATCGAGGCCTGCGCGATCTCCTCGTTGGTGCGGAGCGAGTTCAGCACGACAACGGCCAATGGCGCGAGCCATGCCGCAGCGATCAGCGACACCACGAAATAGATCAGAATCCGGCCTGGCGCGATGGTTCGCTCACGCATGGATCGCCCGCCGCCGCTGGACATAACGCCACGCTGCATAGGGCAGCAGAACCGCGAGAAGAATGAGCAACATGAGCACCGCCGCCGCCGCTCCCCGTCCGAGCAGGCTCCGCTGGAACATGAGGTCGTAGACGACGAGGGCCGGCAGCTGGGTGGCGATCCCGGGACCGCCGTTGGTGAGCGCGCGGACGAGGTCGAAGGTCGAAATCGCGAACTGCAGCTGGATGACGATGACGGTGATGGTGATCGGCCAAAGGGTCGGCAGGATGACCCGCCGGTACATTCGGATCGGTCCGGCGCCGTCGATTTGCGCGGCCTTGATCAGGTCGGCGTCGACGGAGCGGAGGCCGGCCAGGAACAGCGCCATGGCAAAACCGGAAGATTGCCAGATCGCGGCGATGACAATGGTCCAAATGGCCATGTCGCGGTCGATCAGCCAGTCGAACCGGAAGGTGGTCCAACCTAGGTCGCGAACCAGCTTCTGGATCCCGAGGCCGGGATTGAGCAACCAACTCCAGACCGTGCCGGTGACCACGAATGACACCGCCAGAGGATAGAGGAAGATCGACCGCAGCAGGTTCTCGCCGCGAATACGCTGATCGAGCAGGATCGCAAGAATGAGACCGGTCGCCAGGCTCAGTAATACGAAGGCGCTGCCAAACAGCAGCAGATTGTCCAAGGCAATCTGCCAGTTCCGCGATGCTGCAACCGAAGAATAGTTACGCAAACCGACCCAGCCCGAGACCGGGACCAGAGTGGACGGCGTGAACGATATCCAGATCGTCCACAGCGTAAACGCAATGAGATGCGCGGCGGACAGCAGCAGCGGCACCCAGATCGTCAAATATTCGGGCAGCCGGCGTACCCAGTCAGGGGCCGCCGGCCGGCGCGGTGTTGTCGAGACGGCGATGGTCAACGTGAGCTCTCGACGGCCTCGGCGAGGCGTATGGCCGCTTGCTCCGGCTTGATCGTCTTGTTCTTCACGTACTCCGTGATCACGTCGATCATCGCTGCGGTCATGCCGTTTTCCTGCGCCATGTTGTGCGCAAGACTGAGGACGGCCTGATTGCTGGCGATCGCGTCTTTGAGGGCTGCTGCGGTCCGCCGTTGACCGTCCGACCAGCCTTCGCCCGACAGATCGACATCGGTGCGCACGGGGATCGATCCCGTGATCTGCGAATACATGGTCTGGATCGCAGGATCCATGACGAGCTGGGCCATCAGCGTCTGGCCGGCCTGCAGGTCGGGCTCCTTCCGCTGCCAGAATATGAAGGCATCGGCATTCAACAGGAAGACCGGCTTGCTGTTGTCGCTCGGGCCGGGAGCGATCATGAAGTCCTCGAACTTGAAGCCGGCGTTGCGCAAGACGCCCTGGGCCCACCCGCCCATGATCATCATGCCCATGTCGCCCTCGACAAAGCGCTTCAGGTTGGTCGAAAAGTGCTGGGCGCCGACGTTGGGGTCCATCCAGTCGGCAATCTTGCGGACCTGGACGAAGGCAGCCTTTATCTCGGGGCCCTCCAGGGCCTTCTTGTCGAGATTCATGATGGCTGCGCGGTATGCGGCGGGACTGATGCCTGCCAAAGCGGCCTCGAATTTCTGGCCGTCGTCCGGGCGGGTGCCACCGTTGGCGATGGGATAGGGGACTCCGCCTGCTTTCATCTTCTCAGCGAGGTCGTTGAACTCAGCCCATGTGACGGGGACCTTGTCAGCCTTGGCCTTGTCCATCGCGCGTTTGGAAAGAAACAGCATGTTGGTGCTGTAGATCTGCAACGGCAGTGCAATCCACTTGCCTCCCGGTTTGTGCAATTTTGCAAGGTCAGGCGCGACAACCTTTTCGTAGCCGGCGGCAGCGACGACGGCATCGAGATCGACGGTTGGGGCAATCTTCGACCAGGCCGCGATCTCGGGGCCCTTGAGCTGCGAGCAGGCCGGTGGGTCGCCGGCCATGATCTGGGCACGCAGCTTGTTCATCATCTCGGTGGTGAAGCCGGGGACGGGCGAGTGCTGCCAAACCCCGCCTTTCTCTTCGAACTTCTTGCCGAGCGCCGTGATGGCGGCCCCATCGCTGCCTGCGGACCATTGCGAGATCGCAGTCAGACGCGGCTTGATCGCGCCTTGCGCGCGGGCAAATGCCGGCAGCGCAAGGGCAGCAGCGGATCCGGCGAGCAGTTGGCGCCTTGTTGTGGTGATCGGCATGGCAAGTTCCTCCCGGTGTGAACTCTTTCGCGCGAGAGCCGCGCGGCATCAGGTGTCTCAGGCGGCCTCGATCGATGCGCCCGGCATGCCGCCGCGGCAAGCGAGGCAGAAAGCCGCGAATGCCAGCGCCGCCCGCGGATCGTTGCCATTCGACGGCGGTACGAAAGCGAGCGACACTTGCGCGTGATTGCGGCCGCCCAACAGACAGGCGTCGATCCCCTCGACGAGCGCGCTGCGATCGTCCTCGGCGAGGAGCGACGGCCAGCCGCTGATCGCGACGCCCTTGCATGGCTTCACGTTCAGCGTGTTGCCGATCGCAAGTCCAAGCCGGAACAGCCGCTGGCGCAATTCCTGCCGCACGCGCGACGAGAGCGGTATCGCGGTCACCCATTCGCTGCCGAGTTGAAGCAACTCGGCTTCCGCGACGCCAAGAAGCTCGGCCAGGGCGGGAAGCGACGTATAGGCCTCGACGCAGCCATGATGACCACAGCGGCAAATTGGTCCGTCGGCTTCGAACACCATGTGGCCGAGCTCGACCGGCTGGAGGGCATCGTCCTCGACCGGATCATCCATCCAGGTGCCCGCAACGCCCTGGCCGACGAAGACGAAGAGATGTGCGCCGCTGAAGGGATAATTCTCCGTGCGGCAGCGGTGAAAGATGGCGTGCGCGACGACCGAATTGGTGAACTCGACCGGCACCCCGGCAAACGCCTCGCCGAACATCTCGTTGATACGCCCGATGTCGCAGGGAATGATCGGATTGCTTGGCGCGCCCAGCCGGCTGAGACCCGGAATGGAGACACCGATCTGTGCGAGGGGGATGCGTCGGCGCCGCGTCCACTCGCGCAGCAATGTCATCGCCTCGCGAAACGCCTGGCCTACGGCCGCGACGGTCGGCGTCTTCGGCAGCGGCACATGCCCGGTATAGCGCAGCTCATCCGACAGGCCCCCGACGCCGACGCTGAGCCGCTGGGTGGTCAGCTCAAACGCCGCGAGCGCCACCGCTTTATCGAGCGACACGAGGCCGGTCGGGCCACCGACGTAAGGGGCAGGGCGCCGGACTTCTTCGATCAGGCCTTCGGCCTTCAGGTCGAACAGGATGCGCGACAGGCTCGCTTCCGACAGGCGCACGGTCTTGGCCAGCGGCGGGCGAAACGACCCGCCTGACTGAAGCAGATGAGTCAAAATGGCAGCACGCGTCTGCCGCCGACTTCTCGGCTGCTCCGGCATTTCCATCCCTGTCGGCATTCTTACTTAGTGTAAGAATGCGCGCGGAGCATTTCGGCTGTCAAGCGATCGCCGACGCATTGCGCCGACTTGTTGTTGTGCGCGGCAGCAAGATTGTGTCGGCGCAAAACAAAAACGGCGCCATCCGGAGATGGCGCCGCTTCGAAAGCCGTGATGGGCTCGACCTTACTTGCGGTTGTTGATCGCGACGTAGTCGCGCTTGGTGACACCGGTGTAGAGCTGGCGCGGACGGCCGATCTTCTGCTGCGGATCCTCGATCATCTCGCTCCACTGGCTGATCCAGCCGACGGTGCGGGCGACCGCGAACAGCACGGTGAACATCGAGACCGGGAAGCCCATCGCCTTCAGCGTGATGCCCGAATAGAAGTCGACGTTCGGATAGAGCTTGCGGTCGATGAAGTACTGGTCGCTGAGCGCGATCTTCTCGAGCTCGAGCGCCACCTTCAGCATCGGATCGTCGCCATGGCCGGTCTCCTTGAGCACGGCGTGACACATCTTCTGCATGATCTTGGCGCGCGGATCATAGTTCTTGTAGACGCGGTGACCGAAGCCCATCAGGCGGACTTCAGAGTTCTTGTCCTTCACCTTGGCGATGAATTCGGGGATCTTGTCGACCGAGCCGATCTCGGCGAGCATTGCCAGCGCTGCTTCGTTGGCGCCGCCATGCGCCGGGCCCCACAGGCAGGCGATGCCGGCGGCGATGCAGGCGAACGGGTTGGCGCCGGAGGAGCCGGCGATACGCACCGTCGAGGTCGAGGCGTTCTGCTCGTGGTCGGCGTGCAGGATGAAGATTTTGTCCAGCGCGTCAGCCAGCACCGGGTTGATCTTGTACTCCTCGCACGGCACGGCGAAGCACATGTGCAGGAAGTTCTCGGCGAACTTCAGCGAGTTTTTCGGATACACGAAGGGCTGGCCGACTGTGTACTTGTAGGCCATCGCAGCCAGCGTCGGGATCTTGGCGATCATGCGCATGGAGGCGATCATGCGTTGCTTCGGATCGTTGATGTCGGTTGAGTCGTGATAGAACGCGGCGAGCGCGCCGACAGCCGCCACCATGATCGCCATCGGATGGGCGTCGCGGCGGAAGCCTTGGAAGAAGCGGGCCATCTGCTCGTGCACCATCGTGTGATGGATCACGCGATCGTCGAAATCCTTCTTCTGCGCGGCGGTGGGAAGCTCCCCGAACAGCAGCAGATAGCAGGTCTCGAGGAAGTCGCCGTTCTCGGCGAGCTGCTCGATCGGATAGCCGCGGTATTCCAGCACGCCCGCGTCACCGTCGATATAGGTGATCTTGGACTGGCAGCTCGCGGTCGAGGTGAAGCCCGGGTCGTAGGTGAACAGGCCGGACTGGCCGTAGAGCTTGCCGATATCGATGACGTCGGGCCCGACGCTGCCGCTGTGGATCGGAAGATCGAAATTCTTGTTTCCGACCGTCAGTGTGGCGGTCTTATTGCTTGGTTTTGCGTCCATCAGAGGTCCCCGATGTATGGTGAAACGGGCCGGACCCGGAGGCCCCGATGAGATATCGCGGGGCAGGCCGGATGTTCCAGAAGGTACGGCTGAGATGGGTATATTATTGCTGTGTGCGCTGCAAGATGGCGCCACGCATGGTCGACTTACGTCGTAGCCTGGTTCTTGGCCCCGGTCCTTAGCGCGGTCCTCGGCCTATTCCGTGGCCTGATCTTTAAGCCGGCCCAGGCTTTCCTGGCGTCCCAGGACGTCCAAAACCTCGAATATGCCGGGCGACGTCGTCCGTCCGGTCAGCGCCGCCCGCAGCGGCTGGGCGACCGCGCCGAGCTTGAGACTGTTTTCCTCGGCAAAGGCGCGCAGCGCGGCTTCCGTGGCGGCGCCGCTCCAAGTCTCGACTTTCTCCAGCGCGGAATGAAGCTGGCCGATCAGCTTGCGGTTCTCGGGCGTCAGCAGCGCTGCCGCCTTTGGATCAAGCTCCAGCGGCCGGTCGGCGAAGATGAAATAGGCGCTGTCGATCAGCTCGATCAGCGTCTTGGCGCGCTCCTTCAGGGCCGGCATGGCCTTCAGGAGCTGCGCGCGCGTGGCGTCGTTTAACTTGGCCTTAATCTCGTCGCGGCTGGGCACGACGTGGTCGAGCACGTCCTCGAACATCTTCACGAGTGATTGATCGTCGGCATTGCGGATGTAGTGGCCGTTGAGGTTTTCCAGCTTGGCGAAATCGAAGCGCGCTGCTGCGCGGCCGACGCTGGCGAGGTCGAAGGCTGCGATCATCTCCTCGGTCGAGAAGATTTCCTGGTCGCCATGGCTCCAGCCGAGCCGGACGAGATAGTTGCGGAGCGCGGCCGGGAGGTATCCCATGGCGCGGTAGGCATCGACGCCAAGCGCGCCGTGCCTTTTGGAGAGCTTCGAACCGTCCGGGCCATGGATCAGGGGGATGTGAGACATGCTCGGCAGCGTCCAGCCCATCGCGTCGTAGATCTGCTTTTGGCGGGCCGCGTTGATCAAATGGTCGTCGCCGCGGATGACATGGGTGACGCCCATATCGTGGTCGTCGACCACCACTGCGAGCATGTAGGTCGGGTTGCCATCGCCGCGCAGCAGGACGAGATCGTCGAGGTTTTCGTTCTGCCAGACCACGCGACCCTGGACCTGGTCTTCGATCACGGTTTCGCCGGTCTGGGGCGCGCGGAGCCGGATGGTGGGCTTCACGTCGGTTGGGGCCGTCGCCGGATCGCGGTCGCGCCACAGGCCGTCATAGAGGCGGGTGCGCCCCTCTGCGCGCGCCTTCTCGCGCATCGCGGTGAGCTCCTCGGCGGTGGCGTAGCAGCGATAGGCCTTGCCCTCGGCGAGCAGCTGCTCGGCGACTTCGCGGTGGCGGGCGGCGCGGCTGAACTGGTAGATGACATCGCCATCCCAGCCGAGCTCCAGCCATTTCAGCCCGTCGAGGATGGCGCCGATCGCCGCCTCCGTGGAGCGCTCCCGGTCGGTATCCTCGATCCGGAGCAGCATCTTGCCGCCGTGCTTCTTCGCATAGAGCCAGTTGAACAGGGCCGTGCGCGCGCCCCCGATATGGAGGAAGCCGGTCGGCGAGGGAGCAAAGCGGGTGACGACGGGAGAGGTGTTCATTGACCGCGCGGGATAAGGGAGGTGGCTGATTGGCGACCGTGTATCATAGGCGCGGGAGATTGTGCCAATGCTAATCCAGGTCGTTCATAGCCATCCGCTCGCGGACAGTTACAACCATGCACTGTTCCATACCATCGTCGAGACGCTGAAAACTCGACACGAAGTGATCGCGACTGACCTTTACCGCGAGGGGTTTTCCCCGGAGATGACCGAGGCGGAGCGGCGCAGCTACTATCACGGCCCCTATGCAGAGGACGCGGTGGCGAGCCTCATCGAGCACGTACGGCGCGTCGACGGCATTATCTTCTGCTTTCCGCATTGGTGGTTTTCGATGCCTGCCATGCTCAAGGGCTATTTCGACCGGGTCTGGGCGCCGGGTACGGCGTTCGCCCACGATCTGAAGGGTGGGCGCATCAAGCCGCTGCTGACCAACATCCGCCTGTTCGGCGTTGTGACGAGCTACGGCTCACCGTGGTGGTTGAGCCGGATCGTCATGCAAGACCCCGGCCGCAAGGTGTTGCTTAGGGCACTGAAACCGATGTGTGGATCCGGCGTTCGGTCGTTCTATTTGGCGCACTACGATATGGATCGCTCCACCTTGGCATCCCGGGCTGCCTTCATCGAGCGCGTGCGTGCCAAAATCGCCGAAGTTTGACCGGACGGTGGGCATGGGGCTTGGCCTAGGGGCTCGAATTTGGCAGAAGGGCCGCTGATTTCCCTACAGGATTTTCGTAATGACAGAACCGGTGGCGAACGAGGTTGGGCGCGATTTCATTCGTGACATCATCCAGGCCGACCTCGATCAGGCCAAATACAAGGAGATCGTGACCCGGTTCCCGCCGGAGCCGAACGGCTATCTCCATATCGGCCACGCCAAGTCGATCGCGCTCAATTTCGGCATCGCCCAGGAGTTTCCGGGCCGCTGCCATCTGCGCTTCGACGACACCAACCCGGTCAAGGAAGAGCAGGAATATATCGATTCCATCCAGGCAGACGTGCGCTGGCTCGGCTTCGACTGGGGCAAGAACCTGTTCTTCGCCTCGGACTATTTCGACCGCCTCTACGAATGGGCGGAGCAGCTGATCCGCGACGGGCTCGCCTATGTCGACGACCAGACCCAGGAGGAGATTCGTCTTGCGCGCGGCACGCTGACCGAGCCCGGCAAGAACTCGCCCTTCCGCGATCGCACCGTGGATGAAAACCTCGACCTGTTCCGCCGCATGAAGGCGGGCGAATTCCCGAATGGGGCGCGCGTGCTGCGGGCCAAGATTGACATGGGTGCGGGCAACATCAATCTGCGCGACCCCGTGCTGTACCGTATCCTGCATGCGCACCATCCGCGCACCGGGACCAAGTGGAGCATCTATCCGAGCTACGACTATGCGCACGGCCAGTCGGACGCGATCGAGGGTATCACGCACTCGATCTGCACGCTGGAGTTCGAGGACCATCGGCCGCTCTACGACTGGTTCATCGACAAGCTGCCGGTGCCATCGAAGCCGCACCAGTACGAATTCGCGCGGCTGAACCTGACCTACACGCTGCTGTCCAAGCGCGTACTGACCCAGCTCGTCCGCGAGGGCCATGTCGCGGGCTGGGACGATCCGCGCATGCCGACGATGGCGGGCATGCGCCGCCGCGGCGTGCCGCCGGCCGCCCTTCGCGAATTCGTCAAGCGCATTGGCGTGGCGAAAGCCAACAGCGTCGTCGACGTCGGCATGCTCGAGTTCTGCATTCGCGAGGAGCTGAACCGGACGTCACAGCGGCGGATGGCGGTGCTGAAGCCGCTAAAAGTCGTGATCGAGAATTATCCGGAAGGGCAGACCGAGGAGCTCGAGGCGATCAACCATCCGGACGATCCCTCTGCCGGCACCCGGAAGGTCACGTTCGGCCGTGAGCTCTACATCGAGCAGGACGACTTCATGGAGAACCCGCCGAAGAAGTTCTTCCGTCTGTCGCCAGGCAACGAGGTGCGGCTGCGCTACGCCTATTTCGTCAAATGCACCGGCGTGATCAAGAACGATGCCGGCGAGGTGGTGGAGCTGCGCTGCACCTACGATCCCGCGACCAAAGGCGGTAACGCGCCCGATGGCCGCAAGGTCAAGGCCACCATGCACTGGCTGTCGGCGGCGACATCCGTGCCCGCGGAAATCCGCATCTACAACCAGCTGTTTGCCAACCCGAGCCCGGACGCCTCGAACTTCGCCGCCGATCTCAATCCGCAGTCGCTGGAAATTCTAGCTGATGCCCGCGTCGAAGCATCGGTCGCCGAGAGCAATTCGACCGAGCCGATGCAGTTCGAGCGTCAGGGCTATTTCGTGCGCGACAAAGACTCGACGCCCGGCAAGCCGGTATTTTCCAGGACCATTGGTCTGCGCGACACGTTCGCGAAGGAAGTCGCGAAGGGCTGAAAAGGGCTGCGAGACCACAATGAGCGACGAAGCCGACGCCACCGTTTCCGCCATCATCGCGAAATGGCGCGCCGGCTTCGCAAGGCTCGACGCCGCGGCGCTCTCGTCTCTGTATTCGAAGAACGCCTTCTTCTTCGGCTCCAACCCAAAGCTCTATCGGGGCAGGGATGGCGTCGCAGACTATTCAACGGCCTGCCGCGCTGGCGCCAGCCGAGCGCGGTCTTCTCCGAGGTGTATGCGGCGCAGGCAGCTCCTGATCTCATCAATATGGCCGCAACCATCTCGTTCAATCTCGCCGGCGAACGCCCCGATTTCTCGGTCAAGATGAGCTGGGTCATCATGCGCGAGGACGGCGACTGGAAGATCGTCAATCACCATGCTTCGTCGCAGACGCCGCTGATCTGACCAGCGGGGCACACGGCTTCGTCATTCTCGTGAGAGAACGAATGTGCACCTCGCGCGTTGGGGTGGGCCCAACAAGGAACCCACCATGCAGAACATCGCAGAACACATGGAAGTCATCGGCGCCGACGGCGTCCACATCGGCACGGTCGACAAGGTCGAAGGCAATCGCATCAAGCTGACCAAGAAGGACAGCGGCGAGGGCAGCCACAAGGGGCATCATCACTTCATCGACAAGGGCCTCGTCGCCGACATCGAGGGCAACAAGGTCCGGCTGTCGGCCAAGGCGGATGTCGCGGTGACGATGGAAGAGGAAAAGTAGGGGGCGCGCCCTTTCGTTCCTGATCCGTACCGCTATCCGCCCGCCTGCACGTTCCGGTAGCTTCGGCCTTCGTTGCGTATCATCGAGTGCAGGGAATGGCGGAGCCGGGCCGGCCAGTACGGTCGCAGGGGATTGCGGGGACGTGGCCCGCGGGCCGCGCCGCGTCCGCGGGCGGCCTCGCGCCTGCAGGCCTCGACCTCTGGACATCGCTGGCCGAGACCCTCCGCGCGTGGCTACGCGCCGAGGCCGGCGCCGGGCGGCTGTTGCCGTGGGTGCCCGTAGCGTTTGGCTGCGGCATCGCGCTTTATTTCTCCGCCGATCATGAGCCGGTGCTGTGGGTCGTCGCTGCGACCGCCATCGCGCTCCTGCTTGGCGCGGCTCTGTTGCGGCGGAGCCGGCTGTTCGCCCCGGCCATCATGATCGCGGCGGTCGCGGCCGGCTTTGCCGTCGCGACCTGGAAGACGGCGCGCATCGCTCACCCGGTGCTGGCAAAGTCGCTCTATTCGGTATCGTTGTCGGGCTTCGTCGAAGCCCGCGACATCCGCGAGCGTACCGACAGGTTCGTGCTGCGCGTCACCGCGATGGAGGCGCAGCGCAGCGACGTCAGGCTCGAGCGCGTGCGCCTGTCGGTCCGCAAGGGCACGGCGCCGGAGGTCGGCAGCTTCGTTCAGCTGAAGGCGCGGCTGATGCCGCCACTCGCGCCGGTGCGGCCCGGCAGCTACGACTTTTCGCGTGACATGTTCTTCCAGGGCATCGGCGCCTCCGGCTTCGCGATGGGCGCCATCACGGTGGCGCCGCCGCCTGAGACCGGCGGCTTGCGGCTGCGTTACGCGGCCTTCATGCAAGGCCTGCGCGATGCGATCGATGCCCGCATCCGCGCGACGCTCGACGGCGACAACCGGGCGATCGCGACCGCGCTGCTCACCGAGCGGCGCGATGCGATCACCACGCCCGTCAACGATGCGATGTTCATCTCCGGGCTCGGCCACGTGCTCTCGATATCCGGTTATCACATGGCCGTGGTGGCCGGTGTCGTGTTCTTCGCGGTGCGCGCGCTGCTCGCTCTGATCCCCGGACTGGCGGCCGGCTTCGCCATCAAGAAATGGTCGGCCGCCGCCGCGCTGGTCGCCGCTGCGTTCTACCTGCTGCTGTCAGGCGCGGAGGTCGCGACGCAAAGGTCGTTCTTCATGACCGCGGTAGTGCTGATCGCGGTGATGGTCGATCGCCGCGCCATCACCTTCCGCACGCTTGCTGTCGCCGCGCTGATCGTGCTCGCGGTCGCGCCGGAAGCGCTGGTGCATCCGAGCTTCCAGAGATTGAACGCACCAAACGCGTGAGCCGTGTTTCCACCCGTAAAGCCATTGAATCGCTTGGTTTTTTTGGCGTGGTCATTGGAGACGCTGTGGACAAAAGCCGCTCAAAACTGGGCAAAAGTCCGGGATTGAAGACGTAGAGTCCCGGAAAAAGTCCCGGAATCGTTCGAGGCGTTCCGCATGCGTTCGGGTGCCTCATCGTGCCCCCTATAGGAACGGCTCAAACTGTGCAGGATTAGCGAGTTGCTCGACGAGAACTCATTATGGCTGATCAGGAAGACCGGCAAGCGATACAGATCCGAAGGCTTGTCCTCGATGTCCGGCAATCCGCGCAGCAAATCTCTGAAACGGTGAAACAGACCCGGCAAATCATAGAGCAAAGCCAGCAGATTCTAAGGCAATCGGAAGCCGCCGCGAACTTTCTTAGAAGCCGTCAAATTTCAAACCGAGGCACGACTTGAGCGGAACGAAACGAGGACGGCCTCGGTGCACCGCGCAGTTTCGCTAATGGAACTGATTGTAGATGGTGCCGTTATGGAGTTGGTTTTAATGGCTCAAGGAGCGCCCCATGACAGAGCGCCGCAAAGTGAAGCAGACCAGCTCACTTGAAGAACGGCTTGCCGAAGAAGCCAGGCGCCTCCGTGAAGAGGCCGAATTACTCCCCCATGGCCCACTGCGCGAAGCCGCGCTTCGTAGAGCGCGACAGGCGGAGACTGGCTCACACATGACCCAGTGGCTGACCTCGCCGGGGTTGCAAGCACCGAGATAATGCTCGGAACAACGATCTATTGTATTTAGGAACCTCGCCCATTGCGGGGTGATTCGATGCTCGAAACGATTTTGATAATGTCCGGCCTCGGGACGACGTTGATTGGCATCATAGTCGTGGTGTTTGAGTGGCGCGCGCTGGTCGGTTACTGGCGCGCCTCAAGGCGCGGGCATCCGTAAATTTCCTATCGACGAAAAGTATCGCCGTCCTTGGCGCGCGCGACGCGTCTAGGGGCGCCGCCGGTCTTGTCCCGACCCTCTTTTTTGAGGGCACCCTGAGTATTTTCCTCGCCGGCCGTATTTATTCCTACTGCACGATCGGCCCTAGCCGAGAGCACCCGCAGCTTTGCCGCGCCGGCCACCAAATAGCTAAGGGGCGGCTTTTAGTGTTTTGCCGCTGGATCCGCACTAGTTCTTGAACGCAGCCAACGGAGGTGAAGTGCATGACCGCAGGACAGCAGGTGATTGCCGACTACTACCGCATGTTCCCGCCACGTGAGCGCGAGCCGGATCGTGTTGTCGTCCGGGAGGAGTACGCGTTCTACGCTGTTGACGGCGAGCGAGTGATCTGCGGCCGTGCGCACCGATACACAGAGGAGAGGTACATTTGAGGATACTGTCTGCCCGACCCGGGCGAGCACCAATAGTCGGACATATCGACGTCGAGACATCACCCGGCATCAGACTCTACGGTCTACGCGTATCGCGCGCCGTGGATGGCTCATTCCGGGTTTTTGGACTCAGCAACGACCACGGCCGTACATGCGCCTTCGACCGTGACGCAGTCGAGGCAATCGCCGACGCAACAATTAAGTACATGACCGTGAATGGACCATCGCACAATGCCCGCCTCGCAAGCTAGACTCATCACGCCGTTTGAGTGGAAGGATCCGGCGACACTTGAGCCGATCGGCATGACGGCCGATGATCCCACATTTGAAGAGATCGATCCCGAGATATTCAAGATTGTCAGGCAGGCAATTGCCGCGCGCGATATTGTCGAGGCCGAGGCCACTCCGGCCACCGATCCCGCCAACGACAACAACAGCGGCGGCACCAGCAAGCCTGCCTTCGCCCTAACCCCATACGTGCCGCGGGACCCCACCAAACTCCCGCGCCGCGATTGGCTGTTCGCGCAGCATTACATCCGTAAATATGTCTCGGTGACCGTCTCGCCCGGCGGGCTGGGCAAGACATCCAACAGCATCGTTGAGGCGCTGGCGATGGTGTCCGGCAAGCCGCTTCTGGCGTATGATGGCGATGGTGGGCTGTCAGAACGGCTGCGTGTCGCACTGTTCAATGGCGAAGATCCGCGCGACGAGATGGAGCGGCGTATCGAGGCTACTCGCCTTCATTACAAACTGAAACCGGATGACATTGTTGGTCTATTCCTGGACGTCGGCCGGGAGCAGGAGCTTGTCCTTATGGAAGAAACCAGAAGGGGCGTCGATCCTTGCCAGCCCATCGTGGAGGCGGTGGTTGAACACATCATGGCGAACAAGATCGATGCCATGATTGTCGACCCGTTTGTGTCATCGCACAGGGTGAATGAAAACGACAACGGCGCGATTGATAGGGTCGCGAAGCTGTGGGGACAGATTGCCGATCGCACGAATTGTTCGATTGAGCTTGTCCACCACCTACGCAAGTTAAACGAGAATAAAGAAGCCACGATCGATGATGCCCGAGGAGCTGTGGCGCTTATCGGCGCCGCCCGTTCTGTGAGGCTGCTAAACCGAATGTCGCCGGAGCAGGCGAAGGAGGCGGGCGTTCCTCCGCAAGATACCTCCAGCCACTTCTATGTCATCAGCGGCAAAGCGAACATGACGAAGCAAGACAATCGCCGCACCTGGCGCAAGCTGGAGAGCGTTGGACTTGGCAATAGTGATGGCCTGCAGAAGCCTCAGGACCATGTTGGTGTTGTGACGCCATGGAACTGGCCCTCAAGAGCCGAGACCGCAGAGAAGGCTGTCGGCGATGTGGCGCCGAACCAGATGGAAAATATTCTGGTTAGGCTAAAAAACCAGACCTCCTTAGTCGCTCGAAACTCCAGTAGTTGGGCTGGCTTCCATGTGATGGACGCCCTCGGGCTGAACCGCGAGAGTAAGGGGGACCGCGATCATGCCGCGAAGATACTCGGCGGCCTGATTGCCAATGGAGCGCTGGTGGTCAGGGAGGAAGAAGACCACCGCCGTCACCCGAAAAATGTGGTCCGCCCTGGGCCAGGATAACTTTGCGCCAGTACCTGCGCCAGTGCGCCAGTAATTTCCCTTTTTGCACTTGCGCCAGTGCGCCAGTACCACCCTTAGGGGGACTGGCACAGCTGGTGCTGTGCGCCAGTGTAGGTACGTTAGAACTAGAGCACTGGCGCAAGCATCTTCCGGCCATCCGAGAGACTGCCCGCCAACTTTTGGCGGCCTGTCCCACTTGCCTTCCACTGATTTCCTTCGCGCCTGTTTTAGCGCGTAAGCGCTTGATTGCGTTGGCCACGGGGCCGATTTGCAACAGAGGGTAGGGGTATAGGCAACTTACTAGAAATTTCGCGCCGGAGACCGGCCGCTCAGTCATAGAGTTTAGGCCGCAAGTTTCCAAAAAGTGTCACGGGCAAAAAAAGTTGCGAAATCCGCGGCGTCGCGTGTGCAAGTTCAGCGGCGGTCTGCGGGGGTGACCGCGCCAGAAGCCTGACCTACCCCTCTGGGGGCCGCCACATCGGCCACCATGACAAGAGCTGGCCCGGGAAGTTCCGAACCATCTCGCCCTGTCCAAGGAAGACCTTAAGCAGAGCGACATGAAGAGGGAGTGGCTGGACGAGACCAAATGCCAGGTTTGCAGCGTCGCCCCCGAAACATTTTTTGGACCGGCTCGGGTTGCTGCACCGGTAACGATCCACTCCCGACGGGTGAACGCGTCCATTTGACCAGACGTGAGCGGTCCCAATTTGGGATAGCGAAGCTGGGTTCCGCCTATCAATGTACTCGTTTTAGCCGATACGATGCTGCTTCCCGACGATGAGGGAGCCCATGAAGCGGCGGGACGTTTTTGGTGTTATTGGCGGAGCAGCAGCGTGGCCGCTCGTGGTTTGGGCGCAGCAGCCCAAAAACGTACCGCGAATTGGCTTCCTGGTGACGGGTTCGCTTGAATCTCTCGAGGCGCGCGCAATCCTGAAAGCCTTCGATCAGGGACTGCGCGAATACGGCTATATCGCTGGTCAGAACGTGATCGTAGAGGTCCGAGCGGCGGACTTGAACGTCGATCGGTTTCCGGTTCTCGCAAGTGAACTGATACGCCTTAATGTGGATCTCATCGTCGCATCAAATTCGCTGGCCGCGCGTGCCGTGCAGCAAGCAACCAGCAATACTCCCATTGTCGTTCCGGTTATGGGCGATCCTGTTGGAGACGGGCTCGTTGCTAGTCTCGCTCGACCGGGAGGGAACATCACTGGGTTAACTTTCCTTGGACCGCAGCTTGTCCCTAAGCGCCTAGCCCTGCTCAAGGAAGCGCTACCCACGGCTTCGCAAGTCGCGGCATTATGGCATCCCGGCGCCTACGGCGAGCGCACGATGAACGACATGATGAACGAAGCAAACGAGGCGGCACTCACCTTGGCAGTGCACCTTCGACTTGTTGCTGTGCACGTCCCCGACGATTTGGATCGCTCGTTTTCAGCGGTTGCCGGAGAGCGTGCCGATGCCCTTCTCATATTTCCGAGCCCGATGCTTTTCAATCAACGAAAGCGCATTGTCGACCTCGCGACAGAGCATCGGCTTCCTATAATGGCCATGGGAAAAGAGTTTGTACAACTCGGCGGGTTGATGTCATATGGAGCGGACATTATCGACTCCAACCGGCGCTGCGTCGCCTACGTGGATAGGATACTTAAAGGCGCAAAGCCTGCTGACTTGCCGGTCGAACAACCCACCAAGTTTGAACTTTTCATCAACCTCAAAACTGCAAAGACATTTGACATCGAAATTCCTGCCGCGCTGCTCGCTCGCGCCGACGGGGTACTCGAGTGAAAGCAATTGTTCCCGGGTTGGTGGGAGCCGCCAAGCTATTGGTGAACGGCCAGGTCGGTTCGTCGCGGCTTAGGCGTTTTCGTGGGGCCCGCGGACGACAATCCCAATTCCTCTTGATAACGTGGCTGGGATGAGCATTTCCCTCCAACCGGACACGTCGGAAGGACCAACGCTGGCGGCTTCCGCCCGGCCGGACGCACCTGCTGTGCAGTCAGCGCCGCCGAAAGTCCGTGCCCGCCTGTTCGCCAAATACGTCGCGCTGTTCGTGGTGGTGGTGGGAGTCGCGCTGCTTTCGAACGGGATTTTCGAAGTTTTCTTCTATTACCGCGAGCACAAGGCGGCCCTGATCCGGATTCAGCACGAGCAGGCCGAGGCCGCCGCGGCCAAGATCGGCCAATTTATCAAGGAAATCGAAAGCCAGCTCGGCTGGACCACGCAGCTACCGTGGTCGGCGGGCTCGCTGCAGGACCGGCGTTTTGATGCCCTTAGGCTGCTGCGGCAGGTGCCGGCCGTTACCGAACTGTCGCAAATCGACTCGACGGGCAAGGAGCGTTTGCGGGTCTCGCGCCTCGCCATGGATGTCGTGGACTCCGGCCTCGACCTGTCCAAGGATCCGAAGTTCACCGAAGCGGTTGCCAACAAGGTCTATTACGGCCCGGTCTACTTCCGCCGGGACTCGGAGCCCTACATGACTCTGTCGCTGGCCGGCACGCGCAAGGACACCGGCGTCAGCATCGCCGAAGTCAATCTGAAGCTCATCTGGGAAGTGGTCTCGCAAATCAAGGTCGGCGAACGCGGGCATGCCTATGTGGTGGGTTCGGAAGGACGGCTGATTGCGCACCCAGACATCAGTTTGGTGCTGCGTAACACCGACATGTCGAAGCTGGTGCAGGTGCAGGCTGCCCAGGCCGGCAGTGCAAACGACGCCGATGCGCTGCAGGGCTCGCTGAATATTCAGGGCCAAGAGGTGCTGACAGCGTCCGCGCCGATCGTGCCGCTGGGCTGGACCATGTTTGTAGAGCTACCGGTCAATGAAGCCTATTCGTCGCTGTATCTGGCGCTGCAGCGCCTTTCCATCGTACTCGCCGGCGCATTGATCTTTGCCATTCTAGCCGGAGTTTTTCTGGCCCGCCGTATGGTTGGTCCGATCAGGGCATTAAGCGCTGGCGCGGAACGAATTGGCGATGGCGATTTCGCTCAGCGTATCTCGATCACGACCGGCGATGAACTCGAAAGTCTTGCGAATCAATTCAACAAGATGGGTACGCGGCTTCAGGAATCCTATGCGGACCTTGAGAACAAGGTCGAGCAGCGCACTTCGGAATTGAGCGAGGCACTGCAACAGCAGACCGCAACGGCCGACGTTCTCAAGGTCATCAGCCGCTCGACATTCGATTTACAAACGGTGCTCGATACGCTTGTGCAGTCGGCAGCACGACTGTGCGAGGCAGATGAAGGGCTCATTCTGCAACCCAGAGACGGTGCCTTCGGACTGGCGGCAAGTTGCGGGCTTAGCGTTAAAAAACGGAAGTTTCTGGAAGGCTATCGTTTCACGCCGGGCGGAGCAACCGCAGTTGGACGCGCTTTGTCCGAAGCTAAAACGACAGTACTCAACGATGGTCTTTCGCCACTGCGAGGAGATCCGGATCCAGCGCAATCCAGGATTGCTGTTCCGTTACTACGTGAGGGCGTGCCGATAGGCGTGTTCGTCCTGACGCGGCGGGAGAAGCGCCCCTTCAGCGAAAAGCAGATCGAGCTCATCACCACCTTCGCGGACCAGGCCGTTATCGCCATTCAAAACGTCCGGCTGTTCGACGAGGTTCAGGCGCGGACCAAAGAACTCGCACGGTCGCTCGAGGAGTTGCGCACTGCGCAGGACCGGCTGGTGCAGACCGAAAAGCTCGCTTCGCTCGGCCAGCTGACCGCTGGCATCGCCCATGAGATCAAGAACCCGCTCAATTTCGTCAACAATTTCGCTGCTTTGTCGGGGGAATTGATTGGGGAGCTGAACGACCTTCTGCAGCCGGCGGCGCTCGATGGCGAGACCCGCGAGGGAGTCGATGAACTCACCCTTATGCTGAAGGGCAACCTGGAAAAGGTGGTGCAGCACGGCAGGCGAGCCGATTCGATCGTCAAGAACATGCTGCTGCATTCCCGCGAAGGCTCGGGTGAGCACCGGCCCACCGACATCAACGCGATCGTAGAGGAAAGCCTCAATCTCGCCTTCCACGGCGCACGCGCCGAGAAGGCGGGCTTCAACATCACGCTCGAACGCGACCTCGATCCCGCCGCGGGCCAGATCGACGTCTATGCGCAGGAGATTACTCGGGTCTTCCTCAACCTGATCTCGAACGGGTTCTATGCCGCCGCCAAGCGCAAGGAGACGTGTGACGAAAACTTCGAGCCCATCTTAAGCGCCGTGACCAGGAGCTTGGGCAACAAGGTAGAGATACGGTTCCGCGACAACGGCACCGGCATTCCTCCCGAGGTGAGAAAGAAGATCTTCAATCCTTTCTTCACAACCAAGCCGGCGGGCGAAGGCACCGGCCTGGGACTGTCAATGAGCCACGACATCATCGTGAAGCAGCACGGCGGTACAATCGACGTCGCCACCGAGCCCGGCGCATTTACCGAATTCGTTATTACGCTGCCCAGAAGCAGGACCGGACCGACGGCTAGCGGAGGAAAAAATTGAGCGTTTACATACTGGTCGTGGACGACGAGCCCGACGTCGAGCCCATGTTCCGTCAGCAGTTCCGCCGCGATCTGAAATCTGGCCGCTTCGCAATGGAATTTGCCCCGTCGGCGGCCACAGCGCTGGCGCGTGCCGCCGAGGTCAGAGACCCCTCGCTGATCCTGATCCTCTCCGACATAAACATGCCTGGCATGAGCGGACTCGAGATGTTGCCAAAAGTCCGTGCCCAGCGCCCTGATGTGCCCGTGATCATGATCACCGCCTACGGCGATGCTGAAACGCGCCGCAAGGCCATCGAGAACGGCGCGGTCGGCCTGCTGACCAAGCCGATCGACTTCGCGCTGCTCCGGATCGAAATCGATAATCGACTGGGTCAAGCTGCATGACCGCGACTATCCTGGTCGTCGATGATGAGCCTGATCTCGAGACGCTGGTGCTGCAGAAATTTCGTCGCCAGATCCGTGAAGGAGGAATGGCGTTCGTATTCGCGCATGACGGCATCGAAGCGTTAGCATCGATCGAGCAGCATCCGCATGTCGACATGGTGGTATCCGACATCAATATGCCCAGGATGGACGGGCTGTCGCTGCTGGCCAAGCTGCAGGAGCACGAGGACAAGAAATCGACCATCATCGTCTCTGCTTACGGCGACATGAGCAACATTCGGACGGCCATGAACCGCGGTGCGTTCGACTTTTTGACGAAGCCGATCGATTTCGGCGACCTTGAAATGACGATCAACAAGACCCTCAGTCATGTCCAGACCATGCGTGATGCGCGCCGCCGCCAGCTCGAAGCGGAACGCGCTCACGCATCGCTATCACGTTATTTTTCGCCACAGATCGCGAGCCGTCTCGCGGCTATAGGCGACAGCGACGGTATGGAAGTGCACTGGCGGGAGATTGCGACTATCTTCACCGATATCACCAACTTCACCTCGCTGGTGGAGACCGTAGCCCCGGAAGTGCTGGGCGCACTGCTCAACGAATATGTGGGCGGTATGACCGACGTCGTGTTCGCTCATGAGGGCACAGTCGCCAAGGTCATAGGCGACGCGATCCAGGTGCTGTTCAATGCGCCAGGCGAACAGCCCGATTATGCACGACGAGCTATTGGCTGCGCTCATGACCTCGACATCTGGGCCCAAATGTTCCGAGAACGCTGGAAAAAGATGGGGGTCGATTTTGGTGCCACGCGCATCGGTGTCCATGCGGGGGCTGCGCTGGTCGGCAACTTTGGCGGCGGTCGGTTCTTCGACTACACCGCCTATGGCGATACCATCAATATTGCAGCCCGGCTCGAGGCCGCCAATAAGTATCTCGGCACCCGCATTTGCGTCAGCGCAGCGGCTGCCGCAGCCGCGGGGAATTTTCGGGGACGACCAATCGGTGAGATTATGCTGCGCGGGCGCAGCGAGCCGCTTCGCGCTTTTGAGCCGCTTCAGGACGTGGCATTCAGGGCGCCTTCCACCGCGCAATATGTCGAGGCCTTCGCCAAACTGGAGGCCGTTGATGCAACGGCGATGCCAGCCTTTGCTGCACTGGTCGGCCTACATGCCGACGACGCGCTGGCCGGATTTCATCTCAAGCGGTTACTCAACGGTGCCAAGGGCGCCCGCATTCAGTTTGAGTAGAAGTCCCGCACCGCGCTCAAAGATTGTCCACGCTTCAACAATTATTTGGCGCCATGGTAAGATCTCGATCGCAGCCGCGTCCACCTTCCTGTTTCCGTAGTCTCGCGATAACCGCTTCTGGCCCATCAGCGCAGCAGCCGCGCACCTCGTTGAGGTCAGCTTAGGAAGGCGAGGGCGGACTATAGTTGCTCCGCCAACTCCCTCCGCAGTTTGGCCCGAAGCGTCTTCTTGGGACCGCGCAACCGCGGCTTTCCTTATAAGCTGTTCCATTTTCCGCTTTTTAAGCGCAAGGTGCTGCGTCACCGGCAATCCCAACAGGATGATCACATGAAGCGGCGCGAGTTCGTCTCGTTACTCGGCAGCGCTGCTGCCGTTTGGCCGCTTGCAGCGTGGGCGCAGAAGCCGATGATGCCAGTCATTGGATTCATCAATGGCACATCGCCGCAGGGATATGGCCACTTCGTCGCGGCATTTCGCCGTGGGCTTGCCGAAACCGGCTACGTTGAGGGGCAGAACGTCGCGATCGAGTACCGGTGGGCGGAAGGCCACTACGATCGGCTGCCGGCGCTGGCGGCTGATCTGGTTGGCCGGCGCGTCGCCGTTATCGTCGCGACAAGCACCCCTGCGAACCTGGTGGCAAAGAAGGCAACCGCGCAAATTCCCATCGTCTTTACGACCAGCAGTGACCCTGTTGAGTTAGGCCTTGTTGCCAGCCTGGACCGACCCGGAGGCAACGTGACCGGCGCGGTCACGTTGAATGTCGAGGTGGTTTCGAAGCGGCTGGAGCTGCTTCATGAACTGCTCCCGAACGCAAGCGTTGTTGCCGCGCTGGTTAACCCGGTGAATCCAAACGCGAAAACGCAGTCCAGGGCCTTGGAAGCGGCGGCTCGCAGCATCGGGCTGCAACTCGAGACGGTGAATGCAACAACTGAAAGCGAGATCGATGTAGCTCTTGCCGAACTCGGGGAACGAGGGAGAAGCGCTCTTCTCGTCGACACGGATGCGTTTCTATTCAGCCGGCGCGCCCAACTCGTCGATCTGGCAAAACGCTACGCAATTTCCACGATTTTCGACAGGCGTGAGTATGCCGAGGCCGGAGGGCTGGTGAGCTATGGGGGAAATGTTGAAGATGTCTATCGTCTGGCGGGCACTTACACGGGGCGGATCCTGAAGGGTGACAAGCCGGCAGATCTGCCGGTAATACAATCCACGGCAGTTCAGCTGATCGTCAACCTCAAAACTGCCGCCACGCTCGGTATAAGCGTTCCGATGTCACTGCTCGCGCGCGCCAATGAAGTGATCGAATAGACCGCTTCTGGAGGGGCACAGCATGTCCGCGCTGGCGAGAAGGTTGAGGTCCAAAGAGTTGCCAAGCCTTGACCCGAGCTAAACGTGATTAAACCAGTCTGCTGCGCTTTAATCCGGATTTGCCCGGGGCCGACTTAGCTCAGAATACAGCAGCGGCTGCTTCCGTTAGGTGAGCCCAAGGGAGGCCCTGCAAGCTAGGCAGGGCTCTTTTTGCCCAAGCTGACCTTCTGCGACCCTTATTACGCCGAACTGCCGGAGGAGTCACTGCGGCCATTCCGAGTGCTCGCCAGCATTACGAGGAAGGGCAGCCACTTCCATTATTATTAGCTCCCGTCAATTGGGGCAGGGCACCGCAGCAGTAGCTCGGATATCACGAGCTCAGGGGCGAGGCGATCGAGCCGCATGTGACATGCACAGCTTGCAAACTTCAGCGCGAATTCACCTTCGAACCGGGTCCTGATATTATGCTCGCTGCCCTATTGCTCGGGCGTATCTAGGAGCGACAAATGCGACGGCGAGATTTCATTGGAGGAATTGCGGCTCTGTCGGCAACGTTGCCGGTTGCTGCGCGCGCGCAGCAAGTACCTTCGCAGCCGTTGATCGGATTCCTTAGTACGCGCTCTCCTGAAGAAGCGACGATTCACATGGAAGCCTTCCGCCGCGGGCTCGAAGAAATGGCATGCTGAAGGGCGTAGCGTCGCTATCGAGTATCGCTGGGCTAACGGCGATTACAGTCAGTTGGGACCCCTTGTCGCCGATCTGCGGAGCCGACCGCTTTCGATCATCATTGCCACCGGCGATCCGGCCGCACTCGCAGCTAAGGCGGCGGGCGTCGCCGTGCCGCTTGTCTTTGTCGTCGGCCAGGATCCGGTGCGCGCCGGTCTGGTCGCAAGTATGAGTCGGCCAGGCACGGCCACTGGTGTAAACTTCTTTACGGGCGATCTGGGCGCCAAACGGTTGGAGTTTCTCTGCACATTAGTCCCTTCGGCTCGTGTTGTGGGGCTTTTGCTCAACCCGGCCTTCGGAATGGAAGCCTTCGAGGAGTTCCGAGGGTCGGTGGTCAGCGCAGCTCAGTCGCTCGGCCGCGAGGTGATCGTGCAGAGCGCAAGATCGGATGCTGAGATCGAGTCCGGTTTCGCGGCCCTGAATAAGCTGGTGCCGGGGCGCTGATGGTGCAGAACGATCCATTCTTCGACTCTCGGCGGAGCAAGATCATTGCTCTATCGTCTCGTCAACGATTGCCCGGCATCTTCCACATTCGGGAGTTTCCGGCTGACGGAGGGCTAGTGAGTTATGGTGCCAGCCTCGCCGACGCCTACCGGCAGGTGGGCGTGTATGCGGGCAAGATCCTACGCGGAGCTAAACCGGTCGATCTTCCAGTCCTGCGGCCGACGAAGTTCGAGCTGGTCATCAACATGCGAACTGCGAAAGCATTCAGCCTCACAGTACCACCATCCATTCTCATAGAGGCCGATGAACTGATTGAGTGAGGTCGGGAGGCGACCGGATTTAATCTTTCACGAAGGAGCTGCCGAAACCGAGTACGTCTGGTTATCATGGCAGACCGGGAGTGCGCTGACATCAGGGTGCCAAGCAGAACTTTCTGACTGTCTGCCTGGAGCCCGCGCGGGGACATGGTGAAAATTGAGGGATTCCCAGCGCCCAAAGAGTACCGTGTGCTAACGCGATATGCCGTCTCCTGTCTAAAACATGTCAACGTTGCAGTCAGAAGTTTTCAGCAGCTTCGCGGAAATGTTCGGAGGTGCGAACGTTGATGCAGTGGCAGGGTTTAGATGGAGGACAGCCATGCGACCGCTTTCTTTGGCGTTTCTTGCCGTGTTTCCACTCATCTCGATACCCGCTGCCGCCCAGCAAACGGGCGCAACGTCCCAGGCTGGTGTGGACCAAAAGGTGCAAACTGAAGCCGATAAAGGCATCAAAACCGCAATTCCGGCGAGTCTGGCTATGTTGCCAATCAGGACAAGCCTGGCGCGGCTTCTCACGCGCTAGGGGAAACAACCAGCACAGTAGGAACTACCACCGGAAGCAGTACATCCAGTGGCCAATCAAGCACCAACAGTTCGCAGGCCGACTACAATGCTTCTCTAAAGGACGGCTCCGCGCCGAAAAAATAGCGTCAAACACTACCTTGAGGACAGGCGTCAAATCACGCTAGAAATCACTCATGATGCCAGCGCCAAGAATTGAAACCTGCGACCATCCTCAGCGGGTTTCTTCGTTCGTGCCGCGCGCGTGACCGCGCTGGGAGATGTCGACCCGGCTTCGAATATGCACGCAGTATGTGCACGGTGCTGAATTAGATAGTCATTTTCTCGGGGGAAGAAGCGGACATCGGCCAGCCGATCAGAGTCTAGATTGCAGGTTTTCGAACCGTAACGCTCTCGCCGATCTCGAAGCTCATCAAGTCCTCGCCGACCTCCAGCGGCCCCTCATAGATTTCACGCGTTGCCGCGATCAGCGCTTCGATGCTCGGGGCAATTACAGTCTGACTGGCGAGCATGACGAGGTGGGTGAAGGCGGCGAGCTTCGGCCGTGTCTGCGCAAACACGTATCCGGCTTCCTGCGGCGAGGTGTGATGATTGAGGATGCGCTGGATGTCGGCTTGGCCCAGCAGTTCCGCCGGAGCCATCGCAACCTCGTGTACCAGCAGATCGGCGCCCGCGCCGTAGCGGAGCAAGTTCATATTGTAGCGAGTGTCGCCGGAGATCACCGCGACCCGGCCTTCATATTCGATGCGAAAGCCATAGGCCGGCTTGATCGCGTCGCCATGGTCGACGGTGAAGGCGATGACGCGCAGGTCGCCGGCTTGATAGACGACCCCGTCCTCACCAAATTCTTTTACTGTGACTGCGACATGCTCGCGGGCGAGCTTTTCGTCCTCGACACGAATCTCGATATCGTGCGCATAGGCTGCTTCCAGATGATGCATGAGCCTCGCTGTGCCGACCGGGCCGATCACGTTGAATGGTCGCCGACGGTTGCCAAAATGCGAGCTTAGCCAGCCCGTCAGCCAGAGATCTGGAATGCCGACCGTGTGATCGGAATGAAAATGCGTGAGCAACAGCGCATCGATCCGGCCGATCGGAACGCCGAGCTGAAACAATCGCATGGCCGCGCCTCGGCCGGCATCGATCAGCACAGTGTGACTGCCCGCTTCGATCAGCGTGCTCGGGCCAAAACGATCAGGACGGGGGATTGGCGTCCCCGTCCCTAGGAGTGTCACGCGAAAATCCGATGTCACCGTTACTGGACCTTGATGCCGGCGTCGGCGACGACTTTGTGCCAGTGCGAAACCTGATCGCCGACCAGCCGGCCAAATTGCTCGGGCGTGCCGCCCGCCGGTTCGGCGCCGATCTTTGCAAGGGCCTCGCGCGCCGACGGCTTCTCCAGCACCTTGTTGATGGCAGCGTTGAGTCGCTCGACGGTTTCCTTCGGCGTGCCATGCTTGACCGCGAAGCCGGTCCAGTCCTCGACCACCAGTGAAGGATAGCCGGCTTCGACGATGGTCGGCACATCAGGGAGAAGTGGCACACGCTTCGGTCCGGTCACCGCAAGGGCCCGCAGCTTACCGGTCTTGATCAGGTCGACGACCGGCAACATGGTGATGAACATGAAGGCGTTGGTGCCGTTGAGCAGGTCGCCGATCGCTTGCGGGAATTGCGCATAGGGAACGTGCTGGGCACGCGCGCCGGTCTGCTGCTTGAATTGCTCGCCGATCAGGTGGGCGGGCGTGCCGAAGCCGCCGGACGAGAACGTCAGCTTGTCGGGCTGGCTCTTCAGCAATGCCACCAGGTCCGCGACCGTCTTGGCCTGCACCGAGGGGTTCACCACCAGCACGTTGTAAGAGACTGTCGCCTTGATGACCGGGTCGAAATCCTTGTCCAGATTAAACGAGATGTTCGGGACCAGCGAGGGTGCTGCAACCGACGGCACCGACATCGCATAGAGGCTGTTGCCGTCCGCCGGCTGGGTCAAGACATCGGTCGCCGCGATGGTGGTCACGCCGCCGGGCCGGTTCTCGACGATGACGCGCCAGCCTTCGGCTTCCGTCAGCTCCTTGGAGACGATGCGGCTGATGATGTCGGGCGGCGTACTGGCCGAGAACGGCGCCACGAAACGAATCGTCCCCGTGGGGAACGAGGTCTGCGCTGATACTTGTGATCCTGAGAGTGCGAGCAGGGCCAGGGTCGCGACGGACAATGAGGCGCTGCGGAAGAACAGGTGGGGTCTCATGGAAGTCTCCATCAAACGCTGAAATTTTCGATGCCAATTCCAAAGTGCAACCTGCAGGCACGCCACCTTCTGACGCGCTATCTGGATTTGCCACAAAAATCGACGTATGTTCCACACTGTGGAACGATGTGTTCCACAGTGTGGAATGGGGAATGGCGGGTGGCGGGTCCGAAAATCATCAAGAGCCTGGAGCGGGGCCTTCGTGTCCTGCAGGCTCTGCAGATGCAGCCCGATTCCTCGCTGCAGCAGCTTTACGTCTTCACTGGTATCTCCAAGCCAAGCCTGCTCCGCATTCTTCACACGCTGGCGCGGTCCGGCGTGGTCACCCGGCGGCTTGCGGATGGACGCTATCGCATCGGCGCGACGCTTTCGCGCGCGCCGTCACGCCGGGAGCGTCGCGATCGGATCGCGGAAGCCGCCGCTCCGGTGCTCGAGCGGCTGTGTCGGCGCGTTTCGTGGCCGTCGGATCTTATGGTGCCGGCAGGAGACCACATGGAAATCCGAGAGACCACCCGTGCGCGCAGCCCGATCCTGTTGCAAGAGGAGAGGGTTGGTCTGCAGGTGAACTGGTTGCTGACCGGTGTTGGACGAGCCTATCTGGCCTATTGTCCGGCCAAGGAGCGGCAGGAGATCATCGAGATGCTGCGGACTTCGAACAAGGCCGAAGATCGTCTGGCGCGAGAGCCCGCGCGTCTGAACACGATTTTCGCGGGGGTGCGAGCACGCGGCTACGCAACGCGCGACCCTACCCATGTCGGCGGCTGGTATGGCAAGCCGCCGCATGCTGACGGCTTGATCTCAATTGCTGTTCCCCTGCGCGATGGCGCGCGCGTTCTGGGCTCGATCAACATTGTCTGGCTCAGGACCGCCTTTTCGGTGGAGGTCTTCGCCGCCCGACATCTCGAAGAACTTCAGGACGCTGCATCGGAAATTGTCAGTTCGGTGCGAAGTCGCAGAGCGCGCTGAGGGCGGCTTTTGGTTCAGAACGGACCTCTAAGCCGTTGAGCAGTAAAGACGGTGTCAGCCTGAATGAGCGCCCGGGAACTTTGCTCGAAAGTCAAGCGGTCGCATCCCTCCGTGCCGTCTGAAAAACTTCACGAAGTTTGTTGGCTCACTGAACCCTACCTCGGTGGCAATTGCTTCAACCGAGAGGCCGGTGTGTGCAAGCAATCGTTTTGCTTCCAAGATCAGGCGTTGCTCTAGCAGAGCTTTCGGTGAGGAACCACACGCCATCATGCAAGCTCGGCGGAGTGACTTCGCTGAGCATCCAATAGCTTCCGCGTAATCTTCAACGGTCCGCGTTTGTGCGAACTTCGCGTCCACAGCTCGACGGAATCTCCGGAACGTCCTGCGATGACTATCCGTCATGGAGGGCGCGTCGCTCTTGCCGTAATAGCCTGCGATCGTCAGGAGCATTGCGTAGAGGAGGTGCTCGAGGATAGCGGCCGATAGCTTCGAGCCATCTGCTTTATGATATGCCCGCTTTATGGCCGACATGACGCTGACGACGCTCTCCAACGCATCAGGCCGTAGGTCCGTAACGTCTTCAGGAACGATATCATCGATCAAGGTTCCAAAAGCCGCTCCGTCCGCCGCTGAAGACGCGGGAAAGATGAATTCTGAGGTGAACAGCAGGATATCCGCCTCTAGTGTTTGTCCAAGGACAAACTGCTGAACCTGACCGGGGCGAGCATGGACAAGCGTACCCGCCTTGCACCTCACACGACGAAAATCGAGGAAGTGATTTCCCCTGCCGGCAGTAAATAGCATCAACAGATGGAAACTGGGCCGCTGTGGCGAGGCAAAGTGGGCTGGCGGTACGCGTCCTAAAAGCTCAGACAAGCGCAATGATTCAATGCCAAGCGTCGGAAACTTGGGATTGTCGTAATCGACTCCGAATACCGACTGTTCCGACAAACCTTTCACGGCGCACACGCCTGTCCATTTTTGACCATCGATTGGTATCAGCTTGACCTGTCACGGCACAACGGGGGCAGGCATGATAGATCGCAGAACCCCCGGGCCTAACTGCATCGTTTTCAGGAGAAAGTAATGATCTGGAGCTTTTCCTTACGGCAATTGGTGATCGCCACCGGCCTCATTTTCATTTTCGGAACGGTCAATCTCCACGCAGAGCAGAACTCCGACATCGAAGCTGTCACTGCGGCCAATCTTGCCTTCGATACGGCCCTTTCAGCTCGCGACATCAATGCGATGGAAAGGGTTTGGGCGGCTGAGACCTACGTCATCGCCGTGCATCCATCCAGCAAAGTCTTGATTGTCGGATGGGATGCGGTTCGCAAGAGCTGGGAGGGCACTTTTGCTCGCTTCGCCGAAATTTCAGTGTCGATGAAAGAGCCGCAAATTAATGTGGCCCAGAACATGGCATGGATTGTCGGAATTGAGAGTGCTGAAGGGAAGTTCAAGAACGGGGATGCCGTGAGCTTCACGGCCTTCACGACCAACATGTACGAAAAGCGGGATGGACGTTGGTTCATGGTGTTGCACACCACGTCACGAGTTCCGCAATAGCGCAACAACACGTCCGCAGCGGCAAACCTGTCAGACCGCGCAATTCAGCTCATGGCCCATCACGACATACTGCGCTGCCGCACGAATTTGGTCGCTATAGGAGCAAAGCGGACGTAGTCACCAGTCGCATGATGCCGCCGGGTCTATAGGTACACGGCCGAGCGCGAGAGCCAGACCCAAAATATAATCTGCGGGCGTTATTGTTGCGCTTTCCGTAGCCCGAGTGAGACTTAGCGCTAGACGAAGTGGCAATCCATGCCAGTCTTTATAGCTTGGTTCGCGTCGGTTGCCAGCAGGTTGACGCGTCGCCTGAAGTCTGGTTGTGGCGCCGAAGGCCAAGATCGCCATCGTGTCCGGCACGCCGACAGTCGAAGCCAGACCGGACATTGGCAAGAAGCGAGCAAATCGACGCCAATGACCCGATGCGGAGATCCGGTCCTCCCCTAAACTCGTGAAGCTTCGAAGTATTAGTGTTTAGCAGCCTCTAGCCCCTTGACAGCACGATATCGAAATTTAGCACGCGGTAATCGCATCCATCTTCCGATGGAACGGGCTTTGCGATTAGCAAATCCGGGCGTAGCACGGCGTTGAGCAGTCTGTCGCAGGCATTGAGCGGCTCGTCAGGAAAATACATTTGGGTGATCAGCCGCTCGAACCGTCCGTGAATCTCGAAGTGAATGTGCGGCGGGCGCATCCAGTCCGGTCCTGCGGGATACGCGCCGGGCTTGACGGTCTTGATCCGATAAACCCCGTCGTCATCTGATCGAATGCCAACGCAACCGACAAAGCCGGAATCCAGCGGCGCGGGATTGGGGTCGTTGCCGTGTGCGTAACGACCGAAGGTGTTGGCCTGCCACACGGTGATGGGGATACTGCGAACGGGTTCGCCGTCGAGATTGAGCACTCTTCCGGTGACCTCGATGATCTCTCCCTGGGCGTGCTCTTCGACACCCTTGACCGAGGTCAGGTCGGCTTGCATCACCGGCGTATGTCCCGTTGGGAAGTAGGGACCGAGAAACTGATCCGGCGTCCGGTGCCGGCGCATGCCGGTCGAGTTGTCCATGACGCGCCTCAATCTTCTGGCGTAAAGCCGGAGGCCTGCACGATCGGTCCCCAACGGTCGAAATCGGATTTGATCAGCTGCGCAAATTCCTTCGGCGTTTCGCCGGCGGGATCCATGGCAAGCTTGGCCAAGGCCATCTTAAAGGCCTCGGTGTTCACCACCGTGCGGATCGCCTCATTGAGGCGGCTCACCGTTGCGGCAGGCGTGTTTGCCGGGACGAAGACGCCAATCCACTCATTGGCCTCCAGCGCAGGATATCCAGCCTCACGGACCGTCGGCACATCGGCAAGCTGTGGCGATCGCTGCGGCCCGGTTGTAGCCAGTGCCCGGATGGCGCCGGACTGCACGTGTGGCAACGCGGTGCCGATCGGATAGATCGTCGCGGCAATGCGACCGCCGATCAAGTCCTGGATGCCGCCCGGGCCGCCATAAGGCAGGTGCACGAAAGCGAACCGGCCGGCCTTGGCCAGGCTCACGCCGGTGAAATGCAACATCGATCCGGCCGCCGCCGTGCCGTAGGTCGCCAGCCTGGGATTGGCCGCGCACCATGTCACGAAGTCAGCCAGCGTCCTGACTTCGGCCGGCACCATCGGGCCGACGGTGATCAGAAATGGAAAGGAGCAGACGGTCGTGACCGGAGCGAAATCCTTGAACGCGTCATAGCCAAGCGACTTGTAAACATGGGGGAATACGGCGACGCTGGAGGCGGGCGTCAGGATTATCACCGTGCCATCAGCCGAACTGGTTTTCAGCGCGCCGAGTGCAAGCCGGCCGCCGGCACCGGGGCGATTGTCGACGATGAAAGAAGATGAGTATCCCTTCATTCCATCGACCAGCATTCGGGCAATCACGTCGATCGCGCCGCCGGCGCCGAAGCCCACCAGCATGCGCGACGCGCTCTCGGCGGACGCGCTGCGGATTGCGTCGGGGAAAATGGCGGCGAGGCCGCCGGTGCACGCCAGCGCTATGAGTCTTCGCTTCGTGATCATGGGATCGTCCTCGTCTCCGGCCCCGGCCCTCATCAAACCGCTGTCACTCTGGTCCACCGGGGTGTTATCTGGTAGACCGAAAATTGCGGCATCCCTGTAACCCCAAGGTTAAGGCTCGCCATGGACTGGTCGGATCGAATTGGCCAGCGCATCAAGTTGCGCGACCTCCATATCCTGATGGCGATCGCCGATACCGGCAGCATGGCGAAGGCAGCCGCCAGGCTGGGAATCTCCCATCCCGCTGTCTCCAAGGCGATCTCCGAAATCGAAGGCGCGCTCGGCGTCCGGTTGTTCGATCGCGGTTCGCAGGGCGCCGAGCTCACGTCCCATGGCGAGGTGTTGCTTCGCTGCGGCATCAATGTCTTCGACGAGATGCAGCAAGGGCTTCGCTCGCTTGAGCATTTGTCCGATCCAAACTCCGGCGAGGTGAGATTGGGGTGCACCGACATCATCCTGCATAGCCTGGTGCCGTCGATCGTGCGGGAATTTTCGACGAAACATCCCGGGGTCCAGCTCGATGTGAAATTGACCAATCCGGGCGAACATCAGATCCTGGAGCTACGTGAGCGAAGGATCGATTTGCTGATTACGAGAGCCACGGTACTGAAGGACGATTTCCATTCCGAAGTTTTGTTCGATGAGCCCCTTGTCTTTGTTGTGGGGGCCCACGGTGAATTGGCGCGAAAGCGCCGAATCTCCCTCACGGACATCATCATGGGCAATTGGGTGTTGCCGCCTTATGACAGCGCGCCAGGCGCGATCGTCGGCGAGGTATTTCGAGCTAATGGTTTTTCACCACCGAAGCCACGGGTCAAAACTATCGCCATTCAGCTCACGGTATCGCTGATTGCAAGCGGACAATTCGTCGGAATTCTTCCCGCATCGGTAGCGGCACTGAGCGCGCATCGGGCCGCGTTAAAAGTTCTGCCGCTAAAAACCGCTGGTCCCCGGATTTCGGCCGAGATCGTATTCCTGAAAAATCGAACGCTCAGCCCGCCGGTCGAAGCGTTCATCAACTGTACGCGGGAAGTCGCGAAATCGCTTGTTCGCGAGCCTTATCAAATGTATGGCTGCTATTGACCCTGGCTGTGAAAAGCCACGAGTCGGCTACTATTCCTCCGCTTCCTGATTGGAGGATACGGATGGGACGCTTCGTTGGAGGCGCGGACAGATCCAGCTGACGCTCTTCGGATTCCCTGGAGGATTGGGTAAGCGAGGACCACGCGGTCCATGTGATTGATGCGTTCGTCGAGGCGCTCGACCCGCATGGACTGGGGTTTGAGCGTGTGATCGCCAAGAAGACGGGTCGGCCCTCCCATCATCCGGCAGTCCTTCTGAGGCTTTACATCTACGGTTATCTCAATCGGGTGCAATCCAGTCGCCGCCTGGAACGTGAGGCTTGCCGCGATATCGAGGTGATGTGGCTGATCGGGCGCCTGGCTCCCGATCACAAGACAATCGCGGACTTTCGGAACGACAATGGCGCGGCGATCCGGAAAGTTTGCGCGAAGTTCGTTGCCCTATGCCGGCAAATGGGCCTGTTGCAGACCCCAAGCGTCGCAATCGACGGCAGCAAGTTTAAGGCGGTGAACAAGCGCGACCGCAACTTCACGCATGCCAAGATGGCGAGGCGGATGGCGCAGATCGAGGAAAGCCGTGCTTGCCCCGCGCGATGAGCACCGAGCCGCACGAGAGCCGGGCGGTGGCCAGGGCAGGCGGTGATCATGACGTTTTCGGTGCGGTGGAGCCGCTGGTGACCCTATATCCGGCGACCGAAGAAACTGAAGGGCCGATCCGGTGATGTCCGCTTTTCAGTGGATTGTGTTGCAAAACTCGTTTCTGACTTGGGGGCGAGCTTGGCTTTGGAGTTTCGGCGGTTTTTTTGGTACGGCGTGTCGGCGGTTTCCATTT
>NZ_JBEPRY010000007.1:0-288103 GCF_040548605.1 Bradyrhizobium sp. JR4.1 | reverse complement strand
ACTGCTGCCATGGAATTGGCGCTCTGCCATCCGGAACGTTGATCAAGCCGCCTGAGCCGAAAATGACCCGCGCGCGGTCTTCACCGGATGCTTACGTCGGAAGCGGATCCTTTGCCATAGCCAACGAGGCCCTCCGCACTGCCGATTGCAGCCGCTGGCCGCCATAGCGCTATGTGCCGGCTGGAGATGTGCGACACGATCACGCCACGTGCCACGTGCGGTCAGGCGCGATAGATATCCGGCGAACGCCTCGCGCGTCAGAAGGTGCACATCGCATCGGAGGAGAACGCGTCGAGTACGATGAGATCCGGTGACGTTAATGGTTTCGGCGAGAGCATTGTCATAGGATTGTCCGAGACTGGCGACGGAGGGCTCCACGCCTCCTTCAGCCAGGCGCTCGGTGTATTTGATCGAGACGTACTGGGCGGAAGCGTGCGCCCAACTCCTTCAAACGGGTTCGGCGACCCTCGATGAAACTCCGCGCAACAGAACCGCGGTAAATCGCGAAGCTAACGAATTGTGCGCGTGAGCAGCAGTCAACTGGTTCGCCTAGCCGAGACGAGCAAGCGACTATGATCACGCTCGAACGTCAAGACGGGAGCGTGCTACGTCAGGCGAAGTGCTACTCAGTTGCGGCATCGCCGCTGCACTGGCTGCACGCAGATCTGTGCCTTTCGTTGAGTCGCCTCAGCGCCGCTGGCGCATCGCACCATCCGCGAGGCGCTGATTCCGGATCTCGCGGAGGAGCAGTATGCGTTTGGTTTGGGCGGCATTGAGCAGCCCCTCGAACATCACGAAAATCTCGCGCGCCTGCACGTAGACTTCCGTGGTGATGACGTGTTGATCGAAGCCGTGATTAGCGAGACGCGTGTCGATCTCGGTTGCAGCCGCTGCATCGATCCGCCAGCTCAGCGCGTTTTGTAACGTGTAGTACTCGGCCTCATCTTCGAACCCTGGGACGATCCCGACCATGTCGATGCTGCGAAGCGCAGCTTCGATTGCGTTTTGACGATAGGTCTCCAGAACCTTGTGGCGCAGCACTCGGTAGCGCTGGATCTCCCAGGAGAGTTCGGCGAGATCCACCGCGAGCAGCCATTCAACGGCGGATCGTGGCGCAAGGTCGGCGAAGATCGCCTGCCGCAGCGCCTGGTAATGCGCAAGAGTTTCGCCCGGCAGCAGCAAGGGAGGCGGCGCCAACACCTCAAACTCTGCCGGCAGCGCCGTCGCGGTCAGTTGGTCCGCCGTTTGGAAGGACCCGTTCATCGTGGTGCGGCCTCCGAGCCAAGGTTTGCGGGTAAGGCTGCGCTCCGGATCGTGGCTTTGGTTGCATCGTGGACCGGGCTAGCCGCCCACAAGCCATGCGCCGCCGGCAACGGCGCGATCTGCAGGTTCGCCCACCAAGCCCGCTCGTCGCCGTAGCGGTGCAGCTCGTGGTGATGGACGCGGCACAAGGGGACCGTGAACTCGTCGCTGACCTTGCGGCTCAGGGTCCGCGGTTGGGCGAATTTCAGATGGTGGGCGTCGCACGGGGTTTGCTGGCAAACGAGGCAGGGCTGGTCGCGGACAAACAACAGATGCGCCTTGCTGCGCTTGCGCGGCGGCTCCTTGGGATGGGCCAGTCCAGCTTCCTGCGCCGCCGGCAGAGCCGGCTGCAGCGCGGCCTCGGCGGCGGCCTCCGGGAGCGGTTCTGGCGGCGCGCCTTGCGCTCGATCTAAGACAGGCGCTTGGCCGGCCGTGCTTGCTGCAGGACGGATCGGGTCCTGAAGCTTGCTCTGATAGGCGGTCTCCACCAGACGGGCGTCAGGTTCCAGAAGAGTGTTCTTGAGCGGGAGGCTGGCCTTCGCCCAGGCAAGCAGGCCCTCACCCTCGTGCAGGGCGGCGAGCTGGCGCAACAGCCGCTCCCGGAGCTCCGCGGACTCTGGCGGCCCCAGCACCGGTGCGCGGTTGAGAACGTCCTTGGCGAGCTTGGCTTTCGCGCCAGAGGCTGCGTGCGGCACCGCGGCGGGCGGGCCGGCGACCACATCGGGGGCGTCGAGATCATCCTCGCCGGTAATCCCGACCAGCGCGAACAGGGCATAGCGCCTTGCGTAGGTCAGCGCCGCGCCCATGCGGTGCGGCGCCTCGACGTCCTTGAGTGCGCAGACCGGCCAGTCCGAGGAGATCCACTCGCCGGAGGCATGGGCGAGCAGGGTGGTGAGGTGAATGGTGGCGGTGGCCGTCTCGACCCGGGTGGTCTGGATGGTGGCGATCTCCTGCTGGCTTAAGGTCTTGCGCACGATATCGAGGCCGGACGCCAGAGAGGCGTAGCGAAACGTCCGATCGTCATCGCGCAGAAATGGCGAGCGGATCTGAGCCGTCAGGGTCTTCTCCGGGTTGGTCAGTTCCGCCTGCGCGCGGGCAAGCGCGGCGGCGATCGTTCCGATTTGCTCACTGGCCTGGTGCATGGATGCCCCCCATCTCCACCGGATCAAAGCTGATCGCGCCGGCTTTGGAGCGTTTGGCACGAAGGCCGTGGCCAAACGCTTCCTTGGCGTCCTCGGGCAGCAGCTTCTTCAGCTCGGCCTTGGCCAGTTCGTGCTCGCCATGGGCGGCGCGGGTGCGCAGATAGGTCGCCGCGCACTCCGCCCATAGATTGGACGCGGTCATGTCGACGACCTTGACGGCGGCTAATCGCGGCCGCGGCGGCTCGATCCCGAACAGGAGCGGCGGCTCGCCGGACTGCACGCAGCGCCAGAACTTCTTTTCTGCCGTAAGCAGCAGGTGCTGGTAGAGCGGGTCGGCATGCAGAGTGAGCTCGACCCATTTGCCGCCGCCGGTGATTATCGACAGCACCGCGGAACGGGCGGCGACCACCCACATGTTGTGCTGCAGTTGCGCCATGTGCTTGTCGGCCGCGGCGTCCTCGGTGAAGGCCCAGGGCAGCATGAACTTGGCCTCGAACACCGCGCCAGTTTCTAGGACGATGCCATCGAGCGTCGCCGCCATCCAGCGGTGGACGGGATGTCGGATCCGCTTCTGAATGTCGGTGACGGTCTGACCCGACGCGCGCTGATACCAGGTCCGGTTGAGGTCTTCGGTGACGGTGCCGAGCTGCACGATCAGGTTGTGCGCAAGATCTTGCGGCGCGATCTCGCCGCGCTTTTCGCGCCACAGACGCGTAAGATCCTCCTGATCATTGCCCATGATGATGCGGGCATCCGAGCCGCCGATGAAGGCCCGCCGGTCAATGGGGTCGAACTTGATGACATGATGTGGCGCCTCGGCGCCATTGGCTGAGATCGTGGCCACCCGGTATCTCCTTAGGTCTGACGCGGCTTGGCGCCGCACCGCCTAAAGCCCCGCCATTGCGAGGTGAGATTCCGGGGCTGGTGTGCCCGGTCCGACTCAGTAACGCTCCGTTTGCACGGGAATGCCAGTGCTTTCTGCAGCAAGATTCTTGCTCTTTTTAGGCCCAAATCCTTGATGGTTCGGCGCTTTGGAGCGACGTTTTAACGGACCGAAAGCGCGGGTCCTGGAGATGGCGTCAAACCAACAAATCGAAGCCAATCGCACCAATGCCAAGCGCAGCACGGGGCCGAAAACGGTGCCCGGAAAAGCAAAGTCCAGCGGCAACGCTTTGCGCCATGGACTCGCCAGGGGTTGCAAACGGGATAACCCGGAGTTCGCGAGGCTGATGGTCGCCATTCGCTCGGGCCTGGCATGTGAGATTGGATTGGAAACCGCAGCCGCCGTTGCGCACGCCAAGTGCGACCTATGGCGCGTGCGACTGGTCCGCCAGGCGATGTTGGCTGATCTATGGGATTGCCCGGTCGTAGACATCGCGCGGCGCCTAAACAAGCTTGAGCGCTACGAGCGCAGCGCACTGGCCGCACAGAAGCGCGCGCTTCGATCGCTCAGATAGAGCGAGCTAAGGTTGCCAAAAATGATTGGCTTCGTTCTGGAGAAAATTTCGACTTTCCACCTGACGGGGATGGGTTATGGGAAGTTATAATCATACCCCTCTCGGCCGACCGAAATGATGTCAAGTTCGATGTCATCGAACATTGCGTGGTTGCCCGCCCATTTCAAAAATTGCGAGGTGCTGTCGACCTGGTCGTCGTGCTTGCCGTATGGAAATGCCAGCAGTTCCAGCAAATAGTCGTCGAGCCAGGGGGCATCTGCGGGCAGATGCACTTGTCCGGCCTCGATCCGGAAGGATTGTGCCGCCATGCGATCCGCCTTGCTGCCTTCGGGCTTGATGCCAATCGGGCGCGGCATGCCGTTCGGCGTATCGCGTTGCAGGTCCTGCAACATCGCTGTACCGGGACCGGCGTCCTCGATCAAAACCGCGTCCGCTTTATGTGTTGTCGCCAGCGCGGCCAGGGCGCGCCGCAGGTCGGGATATTGGTGTCGGCCGCGGTAGAGATCCACGAGGTAATAGTCATTCTTGATCACGCGCCAGGTGGTGCAGACCGAGTAATCGTTGGCCTTTCCGGTCATCATGGCGGTGTCCCAGCTCTGCACGACATAATCAGATGCGCCAGCCGCCGGCAGCTGATCGTACCAGCGAAACCAGTCGCGCTTGATCAGATTGCCTTCGAGCGGCACCGGCCGCTGCTGGTATTGCGCCGAGAATTGCAGGCTGCCGATTTCAGCCTTGATCCGCTCCAGCACCAGCTTACCTTCGCGCCGCGGATGCAAAAGGTCGCCGGTGCGGCGGCGAAACACCCGATTTTTGCCGACAGCGATGATGCTATCTTCGACGGCGATGGCCGGCAGATCCAGATGATGCCAACCGCCCGCCTGCAACAGATGACCTGCGAGATCGTCTTGATGCAGGCGCTGCATCACCACGGTGATGCGGCCGGTTGCCTTGTCGTTCAACCGCGACACCAGCGTGCCGCCAAACCACTCGGTGACGCGGTTGCGCCCGGGCTCCGACATCGCGTCCTCCGCCTTGAGCGGATCATCGATGATGATGAGGTCCGCTCCCCGACCTGTCAGCGTGCCCCCGACCGTGGTCGCGTATCGGCTGCCCCCTGCCGTGGTCACGAGTTCGGTGCCGGTATCCTTGGCTGGACGCATGGCCGGAAACAGCTCTTGATACCAACCCGACTCGATCACCATTCTGAATTGGCGGTGCAGCTCGGCGGAAAGTTCGCTGGCGTAGCTGACCACGATGATGCGGCGGCTCGGGTCGTGACCCAGCAGCCAGGCCACGAAAGCGACCGAGACCGAGAGCGATTTGAGCGAACGCGGTGGCTGGTTGATGAGAAGCCGCCGGCATTCGCCATCGTGGAGGCGCATGAGCTGGTAGACGATAGCGTCGATATGCCAGTTCGATAGATACTCGCTGCCGGGGAAGACGGTCGAGAACACCCTTTGGATGAAATAACGCAAGTCGGTTCGGAGCAGCGCCGCCACTATTGGCATCATGTGCCGTCCTCCCCATCGCGCTGGGTCGGAGCCGCAGCGGTCGCATCGGCCAAGATCTGCTGCCGGAATGCATCCAGAATGGCCTGATCGTCGACAGATGGGGTTTTCGCGGCGTCCGGCGCGGTGTTGTCGCTCATGGCCATCGCGAGGGAGAGGAATTTATCCAGCGCCCTGACGTCGCCTTTCAGGGCTTTTTCCCGGAGGCGAAGCAATGCCGCTTTCTGCGTGGTGACGCGCCGTGGCTTGCCGCCGTCATTTAAAGCGACTGGGGCCAGCAGGGTGTTTTTCAGGTCGGTGGTAAAATTCAAGCTGCCCTTCGGGCGCCCGCGCGGATTACCGGATTGACCCGGTTTGAAACGGCTGTGACGCGGGGGTCTGGCGTAGCCAACGCCCTGATCGGATTTTTTAGCCACGGGCGCGCTCCAGGCTCGCGGTGCTTCGTTGGCCGAACGGCTCGCCCGTCTCGGCGTGCACCGCCGTTTTGCCGGTTAGATGCTGTCAGCGCTGGATCGTGACATCGACGTAGGCGGGGTCGATTTCGATCAGCCGGGCCCGGCGGCGGGTCCGCTCCGCGGCTATCAAGGTGGTTCCGGCGCCGCCGAACGGGTCGAGCACGATGTCGTGCTCGTTGGTGCAATCTCGGATCGCGTCGGCGACCAGCGCGACCGGCTTGACCGTAGGGTGAAGAGAGAGCTTTGACTTTGACGAATTTGTCCGGGTATTTTGGCTGGGATAGTCCCACACGTTTGAACGGTTGCGACCATGCCGGCCGAGGTGAACGTTGTTAACGTGGGGTGCGCGGCCCTTTTTGAAGACGAAGACGAGCTCATGTTTGGAGCGGTACAGCGATCCCATCCCCCCGTTCGACTTATTCCAGATACAGAGGTTCTTCAGCTCGCTGTAAAGGGGACGCGTGGCATTGAGGAGCGCCTGCATCGCCCGCCAATCCGAGCAAATATAGTGAATTGAACCGTCGCTGGCGTGCTGGGAGACATGCGCAAACACCTCGGTCAGCAACGCCTCGAATTCTGCAGCGGATAATTCTCCCGAACCCATGACAAAGTCAGGGTGCTTAATCCTGCCCAAGCCCGAGGCATGGCCATCGATCGGCACGTTGTAGGGTGGATCGGCGAAAATCATGCGCGCCTGCGCGTGTTCCAGGAGCCGACCATAGCTCTCTGCCTGCCGCGCATCACCGCAGCGGAGATAATGCTCACCCAAGATCCAGAGGTCCCCAGGCTGGGTGATCGCGGGGCCAGATTCCGGTGGCGGCAAGTCGTCTTCCAAATCGTCTGGATCCGAAACGGCAACATCGAGTTCTCCGGTCGAAAAGCCCGTCAATTGCAGGTCGATTTGAGGGTCGAGGGTCAGAAGCTCGGTTAATTCGAGGCGCAAGGCCTGGACATCCCAGCTGGCGTCCTCGACCAGTCGGTTGAGCGTAAGCTTCAGCACACGCAGCTGCGCCTCGCCGAGATCGACAATGGTCACGGCGGGCACGACGTCCAGACCGAGGAGCTTGGCCGCGAGGACCATTGCCCAGCCCGCTACCACCCGGCGCGTGGCGTCGACGATGATCGGCAGAACGAACCCGAACTCGCGCAAGCTCGCCGCCAGCTTCTCGATTTGGGATTGGGGATGGCGGCGGGTTTGATGGCCAAGCGGCCTGAGCTCGCCGATCGGAACGAGAACGGGATTCAAGTTGTGGCGGAGTGCGGCGCCATTGGTCAGTTGTTTCTTCAAGAGGGCCTCCGTGTTCGATATGCCTATCGGCATATTGGCGGAAGGCCCGCGGGATGCACTTAGAAGGACCTCTCCCTGATTTCCGAGTTGGGAGCGCGGGCGCGATTTCGCCATTTGATGGCCGCGGCCATCCAGTTGCTGACGGTTTGCGGGCTGGCGGACAGCGGCGGCTTGCATGTCCACATGAAGTTCAGCACGAACAGACCGGCTGGGGTCTGAGGGGAGCCGTCATACGCCGTTCCCACGTAGGGGTTGTGGGTGAATGTTCCGCCGTAGCGCTCGACCAGTTCGGCGAGCCAAATCACGACCTGCACCATCGTCGGCTGCGGAAGCGGGCCGCCCCGTTTCTTGCTCGTTTCGAGCGCGGTCCGGGTGGCGTGTTCGAGCCGCTGCGCGATACGGACGGCATCGACCAGATGACGCACCTCATAGTCGTACGCCTCAGGCAATTCCCGAGAAATCTTGTCCGATGACGCCCAATCTAACAGCATCAGGACGTCCGCGAGGCGATCGGCGGCGTTCGCCAAAACCACGAGCTCAGCGATGTCAGCGTGCCGAGCCTTCTTCTTGGCATAGTCGGCAAGCGTTCTTAGCCGTCGAGGAAACAACCAAAAGACGGTGAGGGGGCCCGGGGCCAAGATCGGCGACTCCTGGACGATCCAGTCGGCGTGACGTTGCTCCGAGGCGTCGACGAAATGGCGAAGGAGCTGGCCGGTCTGGTCCAGCGCTTCGTGAATCTCAGCCCGTGTTGGTTGCTGTGATCGCCGAAGACACTCTCTGAGAGCGTCCTCGCGAATCCAATTCAGCCAATCATGGCACTCGGTCCGGTGGCCGTCGAGCAACGGCAGATCGAGATCTTTGATGAGGTCGTCACATTGGGCGCCGGCCAGTGGACGATGCAGAGCCTGGCGCTGATCTCCGGCAGGTTCGGAGTGGCTATCGAGCTCGCCGAGCGCGTCATCGGGGCTGGCGTAACCCTCCAGTCGGACCATTCCGGTCCAGCCCCATTTCGGGTTGACGCGCTTAGGCATCGGCTCCGCCCCGCATCCCAGGTGAAGTTCTTAGATTCGCAGCAGACAAATTCGTCACGAAATGTCGTTCACGCAAGACCGGGCGAGCACGGGCCACCGCGGCGCAGCCGGCTGCATCGGCATCGGGCGCCAGGCGCCCGTAGATTTCCGGATGCCGAAGAGGTCAGGCGTTCACCGGCTTTCAGCGCTGCAGGGGGATCAATTGACGACGGTTGCTGGGCGCCAGTTCCAGGGAAAGAACTCGTCGAGCCGGCTCGAGCAGCCGCGGCCGTTCACGGCGCGGCTCCGTTAGCCAATCCCAAATTCGAGATGGAGCCCTCGAGTACGCGTGAAACGCGAGCGTCATTCCACACTCGTGGGCGACCGCAGATTTCGCCCTGATGCGCACGCGGGCAAGCGACCCAGAAAAGCGTGAACTGTTGGGACGCTTGGCAGATCAGATCGCCATAGCGGCTCTTGCGCTTGAGCAGGTGGTCAAGAGACAAAGCGGGAGCTTAGGTTCGAGCGACACGGTGGCCAAGGCACCGTCGCCAATGCCTCCGCCCACAATTACGATATCTCGCGATGCGCTGGTCATCGTAATGTCCTTCGATTGACAATCGATTCGCGAAACGGGAATGGAGCGAGTTTCAACGATCGGCGATAGCAACAGCGACATTTTGCAATACGGCTGAGCGGCCGCCGGTCGCTTCGGTTGTACCAGCAATCGCGCCGGTGTTGGCGTCGATCGACGTGCCGAGCTTGGTCTCCGAACGGAATTTATTAAAGACGATCGATCAACCCGTTCATGTTCCAAACTCACTTATTGCAGCGGCTGCTGCTTCCTTCTGTTGTTGTTTAAGGCCTGTGCCGGACGTGTATGCCACCAAGGCGACGTTGTATGCCTGCCAAAGCGTGTGCCGGTCGATATCCGGGAAACACTTCAACACGAGCGGCTCAACGTTAGCGACTTGATAGGTATCCAAGCATTGAAGAATAACGCAGCTGACGTCAGCGATGCTGTGGTGTTGCATCGCCATTGCTCCCGGTTGTGGACATCAGCTGGTTCCGCGGCCGCGGTCTCTTTGCTTGCCAGGACGATACGTGCAGCCACAAGCGAAGCGACCGCCGGCAAGCATTGAGCGATGGCCCCATCACCTTACCTGAGGAGCCTCGCTCGCCCGCAAGGTTTGCGGCAAGCGCGACGCCCTTCTCAGAGCCGGTCGCGACCCGATGATGACGCGCGGACACTGAGCTCTGATGAACCGCCCGGTCCGTCGGTATGGTGGAGCTGTTCGAGTCGCCTGTCGAGTTCTTGCTTTTTGGCAACGATCCTCGCGGCGAGAATCTGATCGACAACCGTGTAGAGAGCCCACAACTCGTCGACGGACATCTGCTCAAATTGCGGTCGGTAATCACGAATGTCCAAAGTCCAGCCCCCGGTTGGGGCGGGTCGCAGCAAAGTCAGTCGTCAAAGCCCGGACTCTTACGCCGAGTCAGATGGTCGCGTTGCTGGCCGGGCCGACCGCGCTGCCGTCATAAACCGCCTTCCTAGCTCTAGTTTCGCGTGCCGCACCGACGATTCTGCGCTCGGCCTTGGCTACTCGGTCTCGAAGGGTCGGAGACTTGAGAGGCGAGTGCCTCAAAATGTTGGCGCAGAGCGAAATGACAACCATCCAGTCGCGCACGAGCGTCCATTAGAACAGATGGCCTGCGATTGGGACCACCCCGAGACTAGTCAAATTGGGCCATCAGGTCTGTTCGCTTTCGCACGCTGGCTGTATGGTTTTCTCGGTGTGGCTGAGAGCGGCAATCTGCCGCTCGGGCCTCACGGTTTTCGGAGTCCAAAATGGGCGGCTCAGGGCGACTGCCGCCCGCGGACAAGGCCAGCCTTGGATCTCGCCATCGTACAAAATACCGCCGAGCACCTTCTGCGGCCCGGCATTTGGGGTTGTGCTGGGGCCGTTTCGATCTGCGCGCGTTGGCTTCGATCGGCCGGGCGCAGTATCCCGCGCCGAGGAAAAATGGGCAGCCGGTTCTGGTCGGTTTTGAACAGGGGCTGCGGCAAGCGCGGCGCAGGTCCGAGGCGCGGTTCCGACCCGGCCCTGAAGGGTGGGGACGGCTAGTCTAATGATCGGAAGTCACGCCGAGCGCAGGGGTAGGAGCGCCGAGTGGAACGTGATCGGCAGAACCTACTGTTCGAGCTCGACGTACCGACGAAGCCTGAAGACGATATCCGGCAAAGCGTGTCGCAGGCGTTCAGCGTCTTGGGACGTGGTCGAGAACGGTGCGAACCTGATCATGGCATTCCAAGGTCGACTTCCGTAGACGGTGATCGAGACTCCGGATTTCGCAAAGCCATCAACTTTGCGAAGCTCACCAAGGACGAGGTCGGCGATCGCCACAGCGGGCAGTCGCGCTCGTTTTTCATCGGGGCCGCCGGCGGACAAGGGAGCGACTGGCTTCGCAGGTGGCGCTGCCGCGGTCACGGGCTCCTCTTGGAGCGTTGGCGGCATCTCCGGCGCCGGAGCGGGCGACGCGGACGGAGCAAAAATGCCACGGATTAGCGCCGCAAGGCCTGCATTTTTCGCGTCATCGCTCATCGCTCTCTCGCAGTTGAGCGTAGCCTAGCAGCTTTCGGAAAGGATACCACCACGCCCTGGGCAAGCGCAGGGCGGTTCCTGTGTTCGCGATCGAACATTCAGGCGTGCAAAGTTTCGCTAAGCTTCTCCTCAGCGAGATACCTGATTCACGAAGGGGGCGTCGAAGGTGTTGGGTTGGTCTGGTGATGCGCTGGCGTATGCGCAATTTTTTGTTGATTTGTCCATCTTGCAAAAATGCCGCTTCCGCGATCCGCGGGCGCTACATGCTCGGCCAGGAGCGATTGACGTGCGATCGCTGCGGAGCGACTGACTCTGTGACTTTCTGGCGTTTTGAAGGGATCGCTCATCGCGCGTGCGCGATGAGCGGTCGGAAGGACTCTTGCGTTCAGGGCTAGTTAGCACGCCGCTTTTTTGGGGGATAAGAGAATGACAAATTGTGTGATCGTTCGGGCCTATGGAAGGCAATTGGATCAGTTGCGCGGAGAGGCATCCCGCATTTCGCGGGCAAACAAAATCGACTGGTGGATCGAGCGCGGCATCCAAGGCACACGATTTTGCTTTGAGGACGCTGAGGCGAAGAGGGCGTTCGTCTCAATCTGCGAAAACGTCGGTGTTTCGCATATTGATGGCGCCCCGCCAGCGTGAACAGGCGGGACCGCGACTGGTTTGGTCGAGGCGTTCTCCGAATGCCTTGATGGCGGCAGCAGCCAACCGGAGCGTGAGCATCGAACACTAATTCCATGAGGTTCGGAGGCAACCCAGGCTTCCGATGTAAGACCGGGCTCAACTTTCCCCAGCGTTGAGTGCTCTTCCAACTAGACGCGATTGGCATAGGCAACGCCCGCACCGAACTCACGACCAGTGCTGCCGAGCCGGACACGCCAAAACGCCTCGCCATATCGAACACGCAGCTGGCTCTCGTTCGCCCATCCTGGTTCTCCTTTCATCTGCACATCGAGGAGGAGAACAGATCGCGTCCACGCGCCGCGAAACACGTGTGTGAGAAATGGACGCTTAACGCACCGGATATCGCTCCCTGCTCAGGGCGACCCCATTCCCTGTTCGCCGGGCGCAAATTCCCTGTTCCGAGTTGGGCGCAGCGCGCCGCGAGGGGTGGGATTTCCCTGCGATTCTAGGATATTGCCGCAATTTGGGATGAGATTGCTCCTGCGGTGGAGGCGTGTTTTAACTGTAAATTTCCCTGTTTGCAGGGAAAGATGCTTTCGGGCCCAAAAAACGTTCAATGGCGCAACTCCTGCGGGACGGTATTGGCTGCTGCGGGTCAATTTTGCCCAATCACAGCATCAGCGTGACGGCTGCCGCTGCGGATGATGACAATGATGCCATTGCGAACGGTAAATCGCGCGCCGAGCAGTTTCCGCACCTTCTCCGTGATCGGAAAAGGAAAGGGCACGGCTTCTCCTCCGACGGGATCGCCGACCTTGATCGTCTCAGTTGCGGAGCCTGCAACTGGTGCAGGCTTGATATAGTCTCGGATAAGTTGAATCTCTTCACGTGATAGGATGAGCGGAGCCTGGTCAGGACGGGCCTCCGACGGCGGCTTGGATGTTTCACTGTTTGCTTTTTCACGTATCTCATTCGTGCTTGCGATCTGATCGAGCCTGGCTACGCGTAGCTTGAGCGCGATGATGTCACGTTGCAGCGTTGCGATCTCCAATTTGCGCGAGTTGACCTGCATGAAGACGATGATCGCGCAAACGCAGCTCACGACAAAGCCGACGCTCAGCAATGCGATCAACCACCGCTCAAAGTTTCCCATCGACCGTCCGGCCGTCCGGGGGAGTTGTTCGCGCTGGAGATGGCTCCGCCAGATGCGGCGTGCTCGATCCATCCAGTCTGTAGAGCCCGTTACGCTTGCCGCCGGCCGGCCTGACCCAAAATGCGCGGGCGACGAGGCGGCGTCCTCTCGGGCCGGATCAACTAACGACGCCGTGTCGACTTGCTCAAGCTCTAGATCCTCGGGGACGCGATCCTCCGTAGTCACATGAGCGGCAGGGTGGAAGGGATCCATCTGCTTATCGAGCCGGCCCATCTCCATTCTCCGTGGAGCCATCTATCAACTTCACCAGTTCCGCCGACGCGGATAGAATAGGGTACCCGAGGATTCGATCAATCGGAACGAAAAAGGCGCCAGGCCGCGCCGTGAGCCGTTCTGAGGATAGCTTCAGGAGATAGGGCACCAACAGATGCCAAGGTTCGCCCCGCGAATGCACGTTCCGACCACGCGGACCGTAGACAGTGCAATGAGGCACCATGATCGCGCGACGAATGCCCAATCTCAGCTGGTTAAGGGTGCGACCGGTAAGTTGGGCTTGTTTAAATTCTTAGGGAGAACAAACCGGGTCTCGTGTAACGCTTTTAATGGTCGCACGCCGTGCGACGAGCCGGATAATTAGGACCGAGCCCATCCACCACCGTAGCACGAGACCCACCGGTCTGCGTTCAGCTCGTCATGACTTCCTTCCGCACCTACAGTTCAAGCCTGTCGATACCAGAATCGGCGCGAGCCGCATTGCGGGCGCGGTAGTGCTTCACGATGGTCTGCGCGCTTCGGTATGAATGCCCAGTGATGTCGCAGATCGTCAGCAACCGTAGATTCCGCTGCTCCGTCAGCGGGCGCTAACGTGCAACCAGACCGTTATGCGGCTGAATATCGAGGAGGCCGCGAGTTTTTCCGGGTTTTCGTCACGAGCGAGCGCGTTGATTTTGATTTGATGAGGTCGCTTTTGTGCGAAACAGGGCGTTAGAAATCGGCGAAAGCCGCCCAGGTATTTGCTTCGCTGCGATTTCCCTCTCGCTCAGGTCTGCCTCATGCCGATTGCTTGCGATATTCCGCAGGCGTGAGGTTCATGTGTCGGCGAAAGACTCGGTTGAGGTGGCTTTGATCCGAAAACCCGCTGAGCAGCGCGATCTCCTTCAGCGGCAAGCGGTCCTTGCGGAGATGCTGGCAGGCGTGTTCCACCTTGCGGCTCAGCACATAGGCGTGGGGACGCATTCCGTAATGCACATGGAATTTGCGCGCGAACTGCACGGGCGTGCAGTTGCAGATGTTGGCCAATTCCTCCAGCGTGATGTTCCTGGAGATGCTCTGTTCGATATAGTCTTCGATCAGCCGCGCATGGGCAGGTCTGAAGCGTCCCTGCGAGCAGGGCATCTTGAACCGCACGGAGGCATATCTTCGCAGGATGTGCACGCTGGCCTGAAGAGCCAGCGCATCGTAGCAGAGGCGGCCACCCGGTCCTCCGGCGGAAACCTCTTGCACCATCTGGTCGCCGATCCAGGTCAGGACCGGATCTTCGATCTTGAGGAGGTCGTGCAGTTCGACCGCCTCCGCGTCGCGATCGAAGGCCTCGCCCGCAGTCTTTGCCATCAAGGTCGGTGAAATGTAGAAATGGCTGACTTCGAGATCATGGCTCCATCGCCAATTCGAAGCTTCCGCGCGCGTGAGCAGCGTCGTGACACCTCGGCCGACGTGATCTTGCTTCCACGCGCCGGTGACGCGGCGGTTCATCGCAGTCGAGCCTTCGCGGTAGATGACGATCAGATAGTTCTCGGACGGGGGGACCCAGATGTCGGATGGCGCATAGCGGAACACCCGCAGCCGAAAGTCGGCCTTTCCTACCGCCGAACTGTCCAACATCAACTTGCCAGGCGCGTACCGTGGCAGCTCGTCGACCGTAATCAACCGGCCCATCGCGCGAACTCCCTCCCTCTAAGGCGCGGTTGACCGCTTCTTCTTCTCTTGAGCCGAACAGCTGCGCAGCAGCATAAGCCGCTTTTGGCTTTTGCCAAGCGAACTGCGTCCGGATCAGCTCCTTGAGACCGCGGCACCAGTGGCCTCGTTCAAAGGATTGTCGGTTTTGTTCAAGCCCCAGGCGCAGGCAATCTCGTAGCTTGCCGCAGTCCCTTGCCGAGTGGAAAGCGAACGGCACGAGCGTCGCAAGCAGAACAAGCCCCATCCGATCGAGCCGTCGGGATCAACAATGACGCGATGCACCATCATCCGGTCACAGCACGGATGGGGAGGCCACGCGCTCTTACACCCTAGGAGGGGAAAATGGCAGAACCCGTGACCGAGTTCAACGGAAGCAACGGCGCGCATGTGACGGCGAAATTCGACGCCGTGGTGGTTGGAGCCGGCGTCGCCGGACTCTATCAGCTCTATCGCCTGCGTGAACAGGGATTGAACGTCAGGGTGATCGATGCTGGATCCGGCGTCGGCGGCACCTGGTACTGGAATCGCTATCCTGGCGCGCGCTTCGACTCCGAAGCCTATATTTACCAGTACCTGTTCTCCGAAGAGCTCTACAAGGGATGGAGCTGGAGCGAGAAATTCCCTGGCCAACCCGAAATCGAACGCTGGCTGAACTACATCGCCGATCGCCTCGATCTGCGCAAGGACATCCAGTTCGGTACGACGGTCAAGAGCGCTCATTTCAACGAAGCCGCCCAGCGCTGGCTGGTCACGACCGACAAGGGCGACGTGATCGATACCCAGTTCCTGATCACCTGCTGCGGCATGCTTTCGGCCCCGCACGTGTCCTTTCCGGGGCAGGAGACCTTCAAAGGGCAGTTGTTCCACACGGCGCGCTGGCCGAAGCAGCCGGTCGATCTGGCCGGCAAGCGCGTCGGCGTCATTGGTAACGGCGCGACCGGAATCCAGGTCATCCAGACGATCGCCAGCGAGGTCGGTCACCTCAAGGTCTTCATTCGCACGCCGCAATACATTATCCCGATGAAGAATCCCAAATACGGCGCGGCGGATGTCGATGCCTACAAGTCGAAATTCAAGTCGTTCACGGAGCGCCTCCCGCACACCTTCACCGGATTCGAGTATGACTTCGAGCACGCCTGGGCCGAACTGTCGCCAGGGCGGCGCCGTGAGGTGATCGAGGATTGTTGGAATGACGGCTCCCTGAAGCTGTGGATATCCTCGTTCGGCGAGCTGTTCTTCGACGCGGAGGTCAACGCCGAGATATCCGAATTCGTGCGCGAGAAGATGCGCGAACGGCTCAAAGATCCAAAGCTGTGTGACGCGTTGATCCCAGCCGATTATGGCTTCGGGACACACCGGGTGCCGCTCGAGCAGAAATTTCTCGAGGCCTTCCATCGCCCGAATGTCGAGATCGTCAGCGTCAAGGAAAATCCAATCGAACGGGTGACACCGACGGGAATCCAGACCGCCGACGGCGCCATCCACGAGCTCGACATCATCATTCTGGCCACCGGATTCGACGCCGGAACCGGAGCCTTGACGCGCATCGATGTCAGAGGTCGCGGCGGCCGCTCGCTGAAGGAGGATTGGAGCCGGGACATCCGCACCACAATGGGCCTTCAGGTTCACGGCTATCCGAATCTCTTCACGACGGCCGTGCCGCTCGCCCCTTCAGCGGCGCTCTGCAACATGACCACGTGCCTGCAACAGCAGGTCGAATGGATCGATGATTGCATCAGGCATATGCGCGGCAAGAATCTGAAGGTCGTCGAGCCGACGAAGGATGCGGAAGACGGATGGGTGGCGCATCACGATGAGATCGCCAACGCGACGCTGATCGCGAAGACTAATTCCTGGTACCTGGGCTCGAACGTCGAAGGCAAGCCGCGCCGGGTGCTGTCCTATTGCGGCGGTGTCGGCGCCTATCGCCAGAAATGCGATGAAGTCGCGGCGAGCGGCTACCCGGGTTTCGACATGCATTGAGGGCTGCCAAGGGACGTGTCGACCCAATCAATCCAATTCAGGCTGGAGCACAATCATGACCATGAATTTTGATGCGGTGGCAGATACCGTTCTCGACGGTGTCGTTACATCGACGCCACGCGTACCCGGCGTCGTCGCGATGGTGACGAACCGCCATCGTAACGTCTACGTAGGTGCAGCCGGCAAGCGTCGTCTCGACCAGGCGGCCGATATGACGACCGACAGCATCTTCGGGATATTCTCAACGACCAAGGCGATCACCGCCACGGCCATCCTGCAGCTTGTCGAGGAAGGCAAGCTCGATCTCGATGAGCCGGCCAAGCGATACGCGCCCGAGATCGGCAAGCTCCAGGTGATCGAGGGCTTCGATGACAAGGGCGACCCGATCCTGCGCGCTCCGAAGCGCGACATCACCACGCGCATGCTGATGACGCACACCGCAGGCCTGAGCTATGATTTCATCAATCACACCTACAATCGGCTGGCGCAGGAAAAGGATCAGCCGAGCGTGATCACGGCGACCAAGGCCTGCCTGATGACCCCGCTGCTGTTCGATCCGGGCGAGCGGTGGGATTATGGCACCAATCTCGATTGGTGCGGCCAGATCGTCGAGGCCATCACCGGCCGAAGGCTTGGTGACGTCTTCAAGACGCGCATCTTTGAACCACTCGGCATCAAGGACATGACGTTCGAGCTGACCGATGCGATGCGCGGACGGCTGGCCGGGATCCATGCGAGAGGTGCCGATGGCTCGCTCACCCCGATGGATTTCGAGCTGCCGGCCAAGCCCGAAGTGCATATGGGCGGCCATGGCCTTTACGGCACGGTCGGCGACTACATGTGCTTTATCCGGATGTGGTTAAACGACGGCGCGGGCGAGCACGGCCGCGTGCTGAAGGCGGAGACCGTGCGCATGGCTGAAAAGAACCATCTGGGCGACAAGAAGGTGACGCCGATTACCGGCGTCATCCCGTCGCTGTGCAACGACGCGGAGTTTTTCCCGGGCCAGTCAAAATCCTGGGCGCTGAGCTTCATGATCAATGATGAGCAAGCCCCTACGGGGCGTCCCGCCGGTGCTCTGGGCTGGGCTGGCCTTGCCAATCTGTTCTATTGGATCGATCGGCAGAATGGGGTCGGTGGCTTCTGGGCCACCCAGATTCTTCCCTTCGGGGACCCGGCATCGTTCATCGGCTTCATGAATTTCGAGACGGCATTCTACCAGAGCCTGAAACAGCGAATGGCGAGCTAGGTTTGATGGAACGACACGAAACTGTAGGAATTGCGTGACGGTGCACTTAGCTGTGAGCATTCGAACTCGCAAAAGGGACCGGAGCCATTGAGTGCACTGTCACTATGATCCCATGCCTTTTGCGGCACCGGCTTTGCCGAGCCCCAGCTCGCGAAGCGAGCGAAGGCTGGCGGGCCCGGCAGGCCTCGAACCTGCAACCAGACCGTTATGAGCGGCAGACTATCGATCGGGTTCGCTGATTTCGCTGCAGTTTCGTTCGAGCTCGATCGCGTTCGTTGCGGTTCGTTCACGCCGTTTCTGAGGCGAAACTGGTGCGGCTGCCCGGTTCGTGGCTCTAAGGATGGATCATCGTTTGGCCGGTGCTGACCACCTAAGTCGCTTACGAATCTTTGCGCGTTGCACGAGGCCAATGGCGTCGACGCAACGTAGAGCTCAAGTTGGCAACGTAATCGGAAGAATGTTGACAAGCGCTTCAGCGCTGTCGGGTCCGAAGGTCGCCTTCATCCAGGGCAGCATGAACGCACCGACGACGGCGCCGATCGCCCTCGAAAGGGGAGCACCGTCGGTTAGATCGCAAGCCGAACTGAATGCCAGTATCGGTGGCTGCGTCTCCACGGTTTTGAGCTGCGGCAGGATCATGGGTCGAGAAGCAAGGAGGAAAGAGCGGTCCTTGTTTTGTCGTCTGTGAGAGTACACTGTCCCCGATTGCACTCAATTGGACATCTGTTGTCGGAGCTAGCTCATACTTGCCCATGATGGCTTGGAGGGAGAGTCCAAGGTCTTGAACGGGCGTCGCGCTATCGCGGCGGAAATCTTCTCTGCTCGTCCCAAAAATGTCATTGCCGCTGACCGACAAGAGAGCGCGGGCTCGTGGGGCCGCCGATATGAGTGTTTGAACTCCATGCCCGAACAGCCTGCTTGCAATGTTTAGTATATCGTGGTTCACTAAACAAATCGAGCTTGGCTGAATCCCTAAGAATCCAGGCAGGCACGAGGAAACGTCCGTTAGTCGTTCAGCCCGTGAAGGACTGTATCGCTCTGCTCGAAGCATTCGAGCGGGTTGGAGAGTCGCGCCATGTCGATGGCCGGCCCCACTGGGAGGGAAAGCTTTATGAAACAGACAGTAAAGGCGCTTCTTACTAGTTTCGGAGTTCTCGCATCCGCGCTCAGTGCCGGAGTGGGGACTACCCCTGCGCACGCGCAGGCGAAGACCATCACGCTGTGCTGGGCCGCCTGGGACCCTGCCAACGCGCTAGTCGAACTGTCGAAGGACTTCACCGCTAAGACCGGCATCGGTATGAAGTTCGAGTTCGTGCCGTGGACCAACTATGCCGATCGCTTCCTGAACGAGCTTAACTCGCACGGCTCGTTGTGCGATCTCATCATCGGAGATTCTCAGTGGATCGGCGGCGCCGCGGAGAACGGCCAGTACGTCAAGCTCAACGATTTCTTCAAGAAGGAAGGAATCAGCATGGACGACTACATGCCGGCCACCGTGGTCGGCTATTCGGAGTGGCCGAAGAATACGCCAAACTATTGGGCGCTGCCCGCCATGGGTGACGCGGTTGGCTGGACCTATCGCAAGGACTGGTTTGCGCGGCCAGAGATCCAGAACGACTTCAGGGCCAAGTACGGCCGCGATCTCGCTGCGCCGAAGACGCTCGACGAACTGCGAGACATCTCGAAATTCTTCCAGGGCCGTGAGATCGACGGCAAGAAGGTCTATGGCGCTTCGATCTATACCGAGCGCGGCTCGGAAGGCATCACCATGGGCGTGTCGAACTATCTCTACGATTACGGCTTCCAATATCAGAAACCCAAGAAGCCCTATGCGATGGACGGCTTCGTCAACGCGCCCGGCGCCGTCAAGGGGCTTGAGGCCTACAAGGAGCTCTACAAGTGCTGTACGCCACCCGGCGCCTCCAACTCCTACATGTCCGAAGGACTTGATGCGTTCAAGTCAGGCCAGGTCGCGCTGCAGATGAACTTCTTCGCCTTCTTCCCAGGCCTCTACAAGGATCCGAACGTTGGCGGCGACAAGATCGGCTTCTTCAGCAATCCCGCGGGCCCCGCGACACAGGCGACGCAGCTCGGCGGACAGGGTATCTCGGTTGTTTCCTATTCGAAGAACCAGGGCGAAGCGCTGCAATACATCAGATGGTTCTCCGGCGGGGATGTGCAGAAGAAGTGGTGGGCGCTGGGCGGTTATTCCTGCGCCAAATCCGTGTTGAACGATCCGAGCTTCCCGAACAGCGCGCCGTTCGCCGGGGAGTTTCTGAAGTCGATGGGAATGGTCGTCGACTTCTGGGCCGAGCCCTCCTATGCGCAACTCCTGCAGGCCGAACAGAAGCGCGTGCATGACTACGTGGTGGCGGACAAGGGCACCGCGCAGGAAGCGCTCGACGGTCTGGTGAAGGACTGGAAGGCCATCTTCAAGGAAGAAGGCAAGAAGTTCTAAGGCAACCGCCTGGGGCGCACGCGAGCGCGCTCCAGGCACTCTTCGGCAATCTCGGCAGCTGTCGCATAGCTGATGGTCCCGGCGCGAGGATCGACCAAAGCCATGAACGATTTGAGTGCTTCGTCCCAGATCACCTATCGGGCCGTCCCGGCCCGGCCAGCCGTGGCGCGTCGTATCCGGGGTTTGTCGGACCAGGCGCTCGCCTGGCTCTTTATCACGCCGACGATCGTGCTGCTGCTGGCGATCAACATCTTCCCGCTGGTGTGGACGATCTATCTCTCGTTCACCAACTACCGCGCCAATCGGGCGAACGCGCCGACGATATGGCTGGGCACCGACTGGTACCAGTCGATACTGACCGATCCGGATATCTGGGCGGCGATGCAGGTGACGGCGCATTTCGTGATCTGGACGGTGGTGATCGAGACCGTGCTCGGATTTGGCCTTGCCTACCTCATCGATAAGAAGTTCCGCGGCCACGGGATGTGGACCACGATCATCCTGCTGCCGATGATGCTGTCACCTGCCGTCGTCGGCAATTTCTGGACGTTCCTCTATCAGCCGCAGATCGGATTGTTCAACTACGTCGTCGCCTTCTTCACCGGACGCGCGGCCTCGTCGTTCCAGATGCTGGGCGACGTCACGCTGAGCCCCTGGGCCATCGTCATCGTCGATGCCTGGATGTGGACGCCCTATGTGATGCTGATTTGTCTCGCGGGCCTGCGCTCGATCCCTGGTTACATCTATGAAGCGGCGGAGGTCGACCGCGCGTCGAAATGGCGGCAGTTCTGGTCGATCACGCTGCCAATGGCGCTGCCGTTCATCATGCTGGCGGTGCTCTTCCGCGGTATCGAGAACTTCAAGATGTTCGACATGGTCAACCTGCTGACCGGCGGTGGGCCGGGGTCGACCACGGAAGTTGCGTCGATCACGCTCAAGCGTGCGGCGTTCGAGAGCTGGCGCACCGGCTATTCCTCGGCCTTCGCGATCATCCTGTTCGTGACGGTCTTCGGCCTCGCCAACATCTATGTGAAGGCGCTGAACAGGGTGAAAAGCCGATGATCTCAGCCACCACAGCCCATTCCGTCGTCGAGCCGTCGACCACGACGCGGCGTTTTGCCGGCTCGCTCGTCGTGCTCTATGCCATCATCACCATGATCCCGCTGGTGTGGATCATGCTCACCGCGTTCAAGTCGCCGGACGATGCAATCTCCTATCCGCCCAAGATGATGTTCAAGCCATCGCTCGAAGGCTTCTGTAACGTCTTCACGACCCGCTCGCGCCAGACCCCGGAGTTCATCCGTTCGCTGGGGGCGCCGCAGGGGCTTTGCGACAGCCTCGCGCGCAGCCGTAACATGGTGGTCGCCGGTCCCTCGAACTATGTGCCGCGCTTCGTCAATTCGCTGATCATCGCGTTCGGCTCGACCGTGCTCGCCGTCGCGCTCGGCACCTTGTCGGCCTACGGCTTCTCGCGGTTCCGCGTGCCCCTGAAGGACGACCTGATGTTCTTCATCCTGTCGACCAGGATGATGCCGCCGATCGCGGTCGCGATCCCGATCTATCTGATGTACCGCAGCATCGGATTGTCCGACACCAGGCTCGGCATGATCCTGCTGTACACCTCGGTCAACGTCTCGCTTGCGGTCTGGCTGCTCAAGGGCTTCATCGACGAAATCCCGCGCGAGTACGAGGAGGCGGCCATGATCGACGGATACACCCGCTTTCAGGCCTTCGTGAAGGTGGTGCTGCCGCAGGCCACGACGGGAATTGCGGCGACGGCGATCTTCTGCCTGATCTTCGCCTGGAACGAATACGCCTTCGCGGTGCTTCTCACCTCGGGCAATGCGCAGACCGCGCCGCCCTTCATTCCGATCATTATCGGCGAGGGCGGACAGGACTGGCCCGCGGTGGCGGCGGGCACGACGCTGTTCCTGGTGCCGATCGTGGTGTTCACGGTGCTGCTGCGCAAGCATCTGCTGCGGGGCATCACCTTTGGAGCCGTCCGCAAATGAGTATCGATGCCACCCGATCCGTCGCGCGTCGCGGTGTTGCCGATCGCGTTCTGCGCCGTGGTCCGCTCGAAGCCGCCGCGACCGCGATCATCGCCGCCGGCGTCGTGATGCTGATGCAGCCGTTCTCCCTGACGCTGTATTCCTGGTCGTTTGCGACGACCCTGTTCGGCACGGTGATGTTCACCATCGTGTCGAAGGTTCGGGAGTAGGGCGCGATGGCACAGATCAGGGTCGAGGCACTCGACAAGTCCTTCGGGACGTTCCATGCGGTCAAGTCCGCCAGCTTCACGGTCGAGGACGGCCAGTTCCTCTGCCTGCTTGGACCGTCCGGGTGCGGCAAGACCACGACGCTCCGCATGATTGCGGGCCTGGAGCTGCCGACATCCGGCACCATCCGGCTCGATGGCGAGGACGTGACGATGAACCGCGCATCGGCGCGCGACATCGCCTTCGTGTTCCAACTCTTCGCGCTCGATCCGCACATGGATGTCCGGCGCAACATCGGCTTTCCCCTGAAATGCGAAGGGATCAGTGCGGCCGAGCGCGATCGGCGGGTCGTAGAGGCCGCGCGCATCCTGCGGATCTCCCATCTGCTCGACCGATCGGTGTCGGGCCTTTCCGGCGGCGACCGTCAGCGCGTCGCGCTGGGGCGAGCGATCGTGCGCAAGCCGAAGTGTTTTCTGATGGACGAACCGCTCGGCGCGCTCGATACCGAGATGCGCGAGGCCATGATTCATGAACTACGCGCCCTGCATGACCGCCTGGGAGCAACCACCGTCTATGTCACGCATGACCAGCTCGAGGCCATGGCGATGGCCGACAGGATCGCGGTAATGAACAATGGCGTCGTCGAGCAGGTTGCGAGCCCGCGCGACATCTACGACCGGCCTGCTTCGCTCTTCGTCGCGGATTTCATCGGCTCGCCGCCGATGAACCTTCTGCCGTTCCGTGGTCACCTGCAGACGGGCGCGGAGGCGATCCGGCTCGGTGAGCGCGACGTTGCAATTCCTCCCTTGCGCGAGGCGATGGCGGAAAGCGAGTTCGTGCTGGGGGTGCGGCCCGAGCATGTGCGCTTCACCGATCGCGGCATGGTCCGCGGGGTGGTCTATGGCACGGAATATCTCGGCACGACGCAGATCGTGACCGTGACGACGCACTACGGCGCACTGAAGGCCCGCTCACCCAGCAGCAGATCCTTCCGGACCGGCGAGACTGTCGGGCTCGATTTCCGGCCCGATACGCTGTCAGTCTTCGACAAGGTGTCGGGCCGGGCCATTCGTACCGCGTTGCATGAGGGAGGCGCGCATGGCTGAGGTCGAGATCAACGCCATTTCCAAGGCCTTCGGCAAGACGCAAGCTGTGAACGATCTGTCGCTGACAATTGGCGATGGCGAGTTCGTCGCGTTGCTTGGGCCGACTGGTGCCGGCAAGAGCACGGCTTTGCGCTTGATCGCGGGATTGGAGCAGCCGGACAGCGGTTCGATCCGCATCGACGGGCGCGACGTGACCTGCGATGCACCGGCGGACCGTGACGTCGCCTTTGTCTTCCAGCAATATTCGCTGTATCCGCACCTGACGGTGTTCGAGAACATGGCCTTCGCGTTGCGCGCGCCGACCCGGCGCGTGCCGGAAGCCGATATTCGCGCGAAGGTGCAGGAGGTCGCACGTCTTCTTCATATCGAGACCAAGCTGGACAACAAGGCGACGCAGCTGTCGGGCGGGCAGATGCAGCGCGTCGCGATCGGGCGGGCTCTGGTCCGTTCGCCCTCGATCTACCTGATGGACGAGCCGCTCTCCTCGCTGGACGCGAAGCTGCGCGGCGAACTGCGGCTCGAGCTCAAGCGGATCCAGGTCGATCTCGGCGCCACGATCCTCTATGTCACCCACGATCAGACCGAGGCGATGACCATGGCGTCGCGCATCGGTGTAATCGAAGGCGGGCGGCTGATGCAGGTCGGCTCGCCGCGCGAAATCTACGAGAACCCGATCAACGCGCATGTCGCGGCAAGGTTGGGCCAGCCGACGATCAACCTGCTGCCGGCGGCCCTGTTCGGCGGCGCGCCTGATGGCGCCGAGACGATCGGTGCGCGGACCGAGCACCTGACGATTGCGCGCGGCGGTGGCGATGTGTCGGCGACCGTCAAACGGGTTGAACATCTCGGCGATCAGAGCCATCTCCATCTCGACCTCGCCGGCCGGCCGGTGGTGACGCTGGCGGATCCCGAGGCGGACTTCGGCGCCGGTGATGTGGTGTCGCTCTGTCTGAACAAACCTCTGTTCTTCGATGCGATGGGCTGGAGGGTAGCGGCATGAGCCTTGATCGGGTAGCCAGGGAAAGACTGGTGCGAGCGCTGGCGGGGTCGATGATCGAGCACGCCGACGAATTGACGAGCCTCGACCAGGCGATTGGCGATGGGGATCACGGACTGAATATGAAGCGTGGTTTCGAGGCAGTGCTGGCGGCATTGCCGGGCCTTGCCGACAAGGCGCTCCCGGACATGCTGAAGGCGATCGGAACGACTTTAGTCATGAAGGTCGGCGGTGCTTCGGGGCCGCTGGTCGGAACTTTCTTCATGGAGCTGGGCAAGGCACTTCCGGAGCAGCCGAGCCGCGCTGATCTCGTCGCAGCGACCGAGAAGGCGATCGACGCCGTCAAGGCGCGCGGGCGTTCTGAGGCGGGGCAGAAAACGTTGCTGGATGTCCTGGTGCCGGTGCAGGTCGTGTTGGCGGGCGGTGGCGATGCCGAGGCGATTGCAGCGGAAGCGGCGCAAGCGGCCGCTCGCACCACGCCCATGCTTGCGATCCGCGGCCGTGCGTCCTTTCTCGGCGAACGTTCCATCGGTCATATGGATCCCGGTTCGCGTTCGGCGTCCCTTTTGATTGGCGCGGCAGTCAAGGTACTGGAATTCGAGGCAAGTTCATGAACAGTTCAAATTCCTGCAATGTCGGGATCGTTATCGTTTCACATTCGCGCAAGATCGCGGAAGGCGCGGCGGATATGGTGCGCCAGATGGTAGGCAGCGCCGTGCCGCTCGCCTGGACAGGCGGCGACATCGATGGAGGGCTCGGCACCAATGTTGCCGGGATCCTCGACGCGATTGAAGCGGCGTGGTCGCCCGCAGGCGTGGCGGTGCTGGTTGATCTCGGCGGGGCGGAGACAAATTCCGAGATGGCGGTGGAAATGCTGCCTGAAGATCGACGCGCGCGCGTCGTCGTCTGCAATGCTCCGGTGGTCGAGGGAGCCGTGATTGCGGCAACCGAGTCTTCGGGTGGCTCGCCGCTTGCCGCTGTCAAGCGTAGCGCGGAGGAATTCTATGCATGATGCTCACGCCAGCCGGCCGGGCGAAACGGCGGTGCCGCTGACAGCCTCGGCGGTTCTCGTCAACAAAGTCGGACTTCATGCGCGACCGTCGGTCAAGCTCACGCAGTGCGCAAAGGGTTTTACCGCGAAGATAGAGCTCGCCCTCTCGGCGGACGGGCCCTGGACGGACGCCAAGAGCCCGGTAAAGGTCATGCGTGTGAAGGCGCCGCAGGGCGCAACACTGCATTTCCGCGTTACCGGTTCCGATGGCAAGGCAGCACTTGCTGCTGTACTGGCGCTTGTGCATGACGGTTTCGGTGAGGCCTGATCGCAGTGGCAGAGATCCATCTCACCGGCCGTGCTGCCTCGCCGGGTCTCGCGATCGGACCGGTCACCATGCTGACTGCGGCTGTGGCCAGGCGGACAGCGAGCGACGATCCCGCGCAAGAGGCGGCGGCACTGCGGGCGGCGATTGAGGGCGCGAGGGCGGAGATCGCCAACCAGATCAAGACGATCCGGGGCGATGTAGCCGACGTTCTTGAATTCCAGGTCGCCATGCTTGAGGATGATGCGCTGGCGGAGCCGGCATATGGGGTCATCTCGGACGGGATCACTGCCGACCACGCCTGGCGCTTGGCACTCGACGTGGAGATAGCTGGCTATCGCGCTGCTGAAGATGAATATTTCCGTGCCCGTGCGGCCGATATCGTCGACATCCGCGACCGCGTGCTTGCGCATCTGAGCGGCGTGGACACGGTCGCCAGGATTACCAGCGGCTCGATCGTGGCGGCTGACGACATCACCCCTTCCGCTTTTCTTGCTGCCGACTGGTCGCACGGCGGCGCCATCGCGCTGGCTGCGGGCTCACCTTCCTCGCATGTTGCGATGTTGGCGCGGGCGCGCGGGGCGCCCATGGTCGTTGGGCTCGGCCCACTGTCGTGGAACGGACAGCCACCTGCGCTGGCGCTCGTCGACGGCGATGCCGGCACCGTGATCTTTGATCCCGAGCCGGAAACGCGCCGCCTGTTCGAACAGCGCATGGCGGTTGCGAATGCCGCCCAAGCCGCCGCCGATGCCGCCTGCCTTGAGTCCGCACGCACGGCCGACGGCCGGCGGATCGCGGTCCTTCTCAATATCGCCGCGCCCGAGGACCTCGCCGGCCTCGATCCTGCAATCTGCGACGGCATCGGCCTCGTGCGTACGGAATTTCTGTTCGAGGCGGCCCAAGGCCTGCCGGATGAGGATGCGCAATATGCAGTCTATCGGCGCATTCTCGAGTGGGCCGACGGAAGGCCGGTGACAATCCGCACCCTCGATGCGGGCGGCGACAAGCCAATCGCCGGCTTGACGATCGATAACGAGCGCAATCCGTTCCTCGGTCTGCGCGGCATCCGTCTCTCGCTCGCGCGGCCGGAAGTGTTTCGGGTGCAACTGCGGGCACTGTGCCGCGCGGCTGTGCACGGGGCGCTGAAGGTGATGCTGCCGATGATCGCGGTTCCTTCGGAGCTCGACCGTGCGAATGCCCTGCTGGATGCAGAGTTCACGGCGCTCAGGGCCGAAGGGATCGCCTGCGCCCACCCGCCGCTCGGCATCATGGTCGAGGTCCCGGCGGCGGCGCTCCGCGCCGAGGATTTCGGCGCGGCGTTCTATTCCATCGGCTCGAACGACCTGACCCAGTACACGATGGCGGCGGCGCGCGACGTCGGTGCCGTCGCGGACCTCAACGATACCGGCAATCCGGCGGTGCTGGCGCTGATCTCTCGGACTGTCGAGGCCGGACGAAAGCGTGGCGTGGAGGTCTCACTCTGTGGTGACGCCGCGGCCGATACGCGCCTGACCGCGGCGCTGATCGCCACCGGGTTGACAATTCTCTCGGTGTCGCCGATTGCCGTCGCGCGGCTCAAGGCCGCAATCGCAAAGGTGCGTTCATGACGGATGAAGCAGGCGAGGATACCCGCGCGCCTGGTGACAGCAATGTGGCGGATTACAAGGCCATCCTGCGACGGGTGCTCGACAATAGGCCCTCGGGGACGCGGCTGAAGCTGGCGGCGGCGTTGGGCAAGAATCGCTCCTTCGTGACCCAGATCACCAATCCGGCCTATCTGGTTCCTATTCCGGCGAAGCATGTCGCGATCATCTTCGAAGTCTGCCATCTGTCCGGCACTGAGCGTGCGGCGTTCCTCAAAGCCTATGGACGCGCGCATCCCGGCCGGCTGCGCGCACCCCATCGCGAGGCGCGCACCCGCATTGTCTCGGTGACCGTACCCGACCTCGGCGACGACAAGAAGAACCGTGCGCTCGAACAGCTGATTGTGGATTTCGCCGCGCAACTCGCGCGCTATGCCGAAAGTGTGGGTTGAGCCATTGATTTGAACTTTAGACGAGATGGGAGGACGTTCATGAAAAAGCTGATCAACAGCACCGATACGATACTCGAAGAAAGTCTGGACGGTTTCGCGGCAGCTCATGCGGGTATCCTGCTTCTTGGTGCCGAGCGCAAATTCGTCCGGCGCCGCACGTTGAAGCCAGGCAAGGTCGCGCTGATTTCGGGTGGCGGCGCGGGACATGAGCCGCTGCATGCGGGCTTTGTCGGCCTCGGCATGCTCGATGCCGCTTGCCCCGGTCAAGTCTTCACCTCGCCGACGCCAGACCAGATGATCGAGGCCGCGGAGGCCGTCGACACGGGCGCAGGCGTGCTCTTCATCGTCAAGAACTACGAAGGTGACGTGATGAATTTCACCATGGCAGCCGAGATGGCCGCGCGGGAAGTTGCGAGCGTGGTGACTAACGACGACGTGGCTGTGGAGAAATCGACCTATACGACCGGTCGTCGCGGCGTCGCGGGGACATTGATCGTGGAAAAAATGGTCGGCGCTGCGGCCGAGACCGGAATGCCGCTTGCCGCTCTCACGGCGCTCGGCGAAGAGGTCAACCGGCGCACGCGCTCGATGGGGGTGGCGCTGTTGCCATGCACCGTGCCGGCCGTAGGGCGGCCAAACTTCGCATTGGCCGACAATGAAATGGAAATGGGCGTCGGCATTCATGGTGAGCCCGGCCGGCGCAGGGTGACGCTGGCGTCCGCCGATGCGATTGCCGCCGAGCTGCTCGATGCGATCCTGAACGATCTTGCGCCCGGCAAGGGGAGTGAAGTGCTGCTTCTCGTCAACGGGTTTGGCGCGACGCCTCTGATCGAACTCTATCTGATGGTCAATGCCGCAAAGCGGATTCTGGACAGCGCGGGGGTGGCAGTGGCGCGCTACCTGACCGGTTCCTACGTCACATCCCTCGACATGGCTGGTGTCTCGATCACCGTATCTGTGCTCGATAGTAAGTCGACGAAATTATGGGATGCCCCGGTGCAGACGGCAGCTCTGCGGTGGGGCGTCTGATCTCAGCTCGCGGCTTGGTTTTGATCACAAACAATGACTTATCGACTCCGCTCCCGCGAAACTAAGCCTCGTCGTTCCCACCCAAGAGAAAAATCCATCGAAAGTTCAATGTAGCCCTCGCGGCTCAATTGTTGGAATGGCCCGCATCGCGCGGGCCATTTTTGTCTGGCGATGGATCGCCACGCTATCGGGCTGTACTCTGCCAAGCGAGCATTCGCTGCTCGACGAGCGACACCGCAATTGAGGTCAAATATCCGGTCGCACCGAGCAGAATGACGCCGGCGAACAGGTCGGCGGATCGGAACGCACGTGCCGAGAGCAAGACCCACTGGCCAAGGCCGTCTAGTCCGGCCAGGATCTCGCAGACCACCGAAAGGATCAGCGCGACCGTCAGGCTGAGCCGCATGCCCGCAAGGATGTCGGGCAATGCCGAGGGCAGGGCGATCTTGCCGATGACGGCGCCGCGCGACATCTGCAGCGAGAGGGCGACGTCGTAGAGCCGCGGCTCGACCGCGGCAAAGCCGTGGATGGTTGCGAGCATGATAGGCCAGATCGCGCCGAAGGCGATGACGAACAACGCCATGCCTTGCGTCAGCCCGAGCATCGCGATCGCGACCGGGACGATCGCGGAGACCGGCAGGGGCCGCAAAAATTCCAGGGAGGGCGCCACATAGGCGCGCATCATCCTTGACGATCCGATCAGCGCGCCGAGCGCAACGCCGGCGATCGAGGCGGCGAGCCAGCCATAGGCCATGTGTTCGAGCGTGCCGATGAGCTTGCTTGCGAGATCGCCGCTCGAAAAGCCGCGCATCAGGGCAGCCCAGGCTCGGTCCGGACCCGGCAGGAACACCGGTGAGACCAGCCGCAGATCGGCGATGAGCTGCCACGCCGCGATAAAGCCGGCCGCGACGAGGATGCTCGCGATACGCCAGAGAATCGCAGCGCGGTTCATGGATTGTCTCCGGCGAACGCGGCACGGCCGAACAGCCGGCGCTGGGCCGCAATCAAAAGGACGTTCAGCGCGTAGCCGATTACGCCGATCCAAAGCAGATAGGCGAGCATCAGGTCGGCGCGTAGCGCCTGCTGCGCCAGCATGATGCCGGCGCCCAGGCCGATCGGATTGATGGCGATCTCGACGGTGACAGCGACGATCAGGGCGATACCGGCCGACAGACGAAAGGCGACAAAGATCCGCGGCAGTGCGGCCGGAATCACGATCTTCGCGATCCGCTGCGCCGCGCTCAGCCGCAGGGCCCGTGACACTTCCATCAATCGCGGCTCAATGCCGCGCACGGCGCTGCGCGTCATGATCAGCATCGGCCAGATGCAGGCGAACGCCACGATCACGATCTCCATCCGGTAGCCGAAGCCCAGGGCGATCAGCGTGATCGGCAGCAGCGCGATCGAGGGAATTGGGCGGATCGCCTCGACCGTTACCTCCATCAGGCGGTCGAGGGGTCGCGAGATGCCGAAGGCAATACCGAGTGAAAGCCCAATGACACTGCCGATCGCCAGTCCGGAAAAGGCGGCGAACAGTGTGTCGCGGGTCGCGGTCGGAATCGAGAGATCGGTAAGCGCTGCGGCCAGCGCCGCGAGGATCGCGCTGGGCGGGGCGAGGCTGTCGCTCTGCAGGTGGGTGAAGCGCGCCCAGAGCTCGAACGCAAGCATCAGCGTCAGCGGCAACAGCAAGGGTCTGGCGCGGTCGAGGTTCAATGTTCGGTCGCCTTGATGAAGTCGAACAATTGCCGGCGCAGCCGCAGGAATTCCGGATGCTCACGCGTGGCCAACTGGTCGCGAGGGCGCGGCAGGTCGATGTCGAGCTCGATGCCGATCCGGCCCGGATACGGCAGGAGGCCGATGACGCGGTCGCCGAGGTAGATCGCCTCCTCGAGATCGTGGGTCACGAAGATCACGGTCGTTTGGCTCATTTGCGTCAGCGACAGGACCTCGTCCTGCAGCCCCTGGCGCGTCATCGCATCCAGCGCGCCGAACGGTTCGTCCATCAGCAGCGTCGTCGGCTCCTGCGCAAGGCAGCGCGCGATCTGCAGGCGCTGCTGCATGCCACCCGACATTTCGGTCGGATATTTGTCAGCGTGGCCGGGCAAGCCGACCTTGCGCAGCAGCGCCTCGATGCGCGAGCTGCGCTCGCGTGCCGGCACGCCGGAGGCTTCGAGCGCCAACGAAATGTTGCCGGCCGCGGTCCGCCACGGCAGCAGCGCCTTGCCGTAATCCTGGAATACGATCGCGACCTCGCGGCGCGGCCCGGTGATCGGCTCGCCGTCGAAGATCACGACGCCGCTCGTAGGGCTGTAGAGGCCCGCGGCGAGCCGCAGCGCTGTGGTTTTGCCGCAGCCGGAGGCGCCGACAATGCAGAGGAATTCGCCCGGCCGCACCTCCAGATCAAGATTCTCGATGATGGTCTTGCCGCCGAGCTGCAGCGTCGCGGCGCTGAACGCGATCAGCGCTTTTTGCCGTCGCGCCGCGCGCGCCTCGTCGAGCCTGGCAACGACACTCATGATTGCTCCCCGCTTGTCGCCGGATAGACGAAATTGATGGTCGAGTGGAGATGCGCGGCCAGCATCGCTTGCGCGGCGGCAAGATCGCGGGCGAGCACGCGGTCGGCGAGCATCTGGTGGCTCTGTATGAATTCCTCCCCGCTGTCGATGGCACGCATCATCATGCGGCGGTAGCGATAGGCCTGATCGTAGAGATCGGAATGGGCGGCCAGCATGCGCCGCGAGCCGCAGGCCGCGAGCAGGGCGGTGTGAAAGCCCTTGTGCAGCCGATCGAAATCGACCGCACCCTCGCGGAATTCATTGCCGGTGCGCTCGATATGCCTTCGCATCTGATGCAGCGCGCTAACGATGCCGGCCTCCCAGGCGACATCGCCGTGGAGGATGGCGAGCCTGACGGCCTCGATTTCGACCGCCGTCCGCATGCAGGTGATGTCGGCGAGATCGTCATGGCTGACCTCGGCGACACGAAAACCGCGCTGTCCGATGCCGACGATCAGGCCGCGTGACATCAGCCGAGACAGGCCTTCGCGCAGGGGGGTGGCGCCGATATCGTAGCGCTGCACGAGATCGACGATGCCGAGCCGCGATCCCGGTGCAAGATCCCCGGAAAGGATGTCCTGCTCGATGAGGTTTGCGGCGCGCTCGCTCAAGGTGCCGGCCTCGGCCGGAGGACGTTCGAGAGTGCGCTCGGGGGCAGGCATCGCCAATGTCCTCAGTTCAGCACCAGTTTGGAGGTGTCGGGTTTCGACTGCAGCATCTTCTGCGACGACATCACATCGATCCACCAGGCGAGGTTTTCCGGCTTGAGATTCGGCTCGGACTGGTTCGGCGGTGTCGCCTTGACGAGCTCGAGTGGCTGCTTGGTGAACTTGGCGATCGAGGCGGAGGCCTTCTCGCGATCGCTATTGACGATTGCGGCGGCCTCCGCGATGGCTTCGCGGAACTTCTTCACCGTCGCCACATTCTTCTCGGCCCAGTCGCGCCCCGCGGCATAGAAAATGATCGGGTCGGTGCGGCCGAGCTCGGCGCCGTACCGCGCGCCGACCGAACCGATCCCCGCATTGGTCATGCGCGTGACGAACGGCTCGGCAGTGAGCACCGCATCGACGCCGCCTGACTTGATGATGTCAGCCATGGTCGGGAAGGTGACTTCGACGAAATTGACGCTTCTGGGCGGGACGCCTTTCTCCACGAGCCATTTCACGAACAGCACGTGGAGAAAGGCGTTGAGGCCGGGCGCGCCGACCTTCTTGCCGATGAAATCCTTCGGCTCCTTGATGGTGATGCCGTTGCGGACGAAGGCGGCGATCGCGGTGTTCGAGGTCGGGTTCATGACCGAGGCGCCGGCGATCGCGACAAGGTCGAGGCCGCCGTCGACGGCCTGGAGGAAGACGGTGGAGGTGGGGCCGCCGACCTGAATCGAGTTCGACAGGATTGCCGCCGGGATGTTGGAGTTGATCGCAATCGGCGTCATCTCGACATCCAGCCCGTGCTTTTTGAAAATGCCTTCGTCGACAGCCACCATGGCCGAGGCGCAGTCGGAGGTCGCAGTGCAGCCGATCTGGATCTTGGCCTGCGCCAGCGCGGGTGCCGTCCAGGCAACGGACCCTGCAACTCCAAGCGCGAGACCCAACATCGCCTTGATCTGCGTTCGCCTCACCGCGCTCTCCCCAATTTGTATTTTTCAGGCTTGTTTATCGATATTTTATCTGATCATATATTTCAAACGATAGCAAGGGGTACCCAAGATGAAGCTCGCAACATTCAGATCTGCCGGTCAGGAGAAGATCGGAGCCGTCCACGACAATGACAGCCAGCTGTTCGACTTCGCCGCCGCCGCCGCGCGGGGCGGCCAGGCCGATCCGGCCTTCGGCTCGATGCTGGCGCTGATCGACGCCGGGCCCCGCGCGCTCGATCGGGCCAGGGCCCTGCTCGACAAGCACGGCCCGGACGCGACGCTGTCGGCGGCAGTCAGTGCCGTCGACATCCTCGCGCCGGTGCCGGAGCCGCGGCAGATGCGCGACGGCATGTCGTTTCCCCTGCACATCCTGCAAGCGCCACGCGGGCAGCGGAAGCTCGCCGCCCGCGCCAGGGGCGACATGGCCGAACTGGCCCGCATCGACGCCGAGCCGCTCGGCGAGCTGCCCGAGGTCTATCGCAAGCAGCCGATCTTCTACATCACCAACCGCTTCAGCGTCCGCGGCACCAACACCACGGTGAAATGGCCGCGCTACAGCAAGGTCATGGACTACGAGCTCGAATTCGGGATCATCACCAAGAACAAGGGCGCGAATATCTCCGCCGCGAAGGCGAAGGATCACATCTTCGGCTACACCATCTTCAACGATTTCTCAGCGCGTGACGCACAGCGCATCGAGATGGAGGGACGGCTCGGCCCGGCCAAGGGCAAGAGCTTCGACGGCGGCAACGTGATGGGTCCCTGGATCGTGACACCGGTCGAGATCGGTGATCCCTATCATTTGAAGATGGAAGCGCGCGTCAATGGCGAGACCCGCTCGAAAGGCGTGAGCGAGGGCATGCTGTTTTCCTTCGAGGAGATCATCGCCCATGTCACGCAGGACGAGACGCTGATGCCCGGCGAATTCATCGGCTCCGGCACGGTCGGCAATGGCTGCGGCCTCGAGCTCGGCTGGTTTCTCGAGCATGGCGATACGATCGAGCTCGAGGTCGAGAAGATCGGTATTTTGAAGAACCGCGTCGAGCGGCAAGAAGTCTGAAGGGACGCCTGACGGTCCCAACGAGAACAATCAACGAGGAAGCGCCATGACGAGCAAGCTGATCGACATTTCCGTCCCCCTCCAGAACGACGTGCCGGCGGACCCGCCCGGCAATCATCCGACGATCCAGTATATCGACCACCAGCAGGGTCTGCCGCGCATGCTGCAGTTCTTCGACGGGTTGAAGGCCGAGGATCTGCCCGACGGGCAGGGTTGGGCGGTGGAACAGGTCAGTCTCTCGACCCACAACGGCACGCATCTCGACGCACCCTGGCATTTTCACCCGACCATGAATCGCGGCGAGCGTTCCTGGACCATCGACGAAGTGCCGCTGGAATGGTGCTTCCAGCCCGGCGTGAAGCTCGACTTCCGGCACCTGCCCGACGGCTATGTCGCAACGGCCAAAGACGTCGAGGCCGAGCTCAAGCGCATCGGCCATGAGCTGAAGCCATTGGAGATCGTCGTGGTCAACACCAGCGCCGGTGCCAAATATGGCCGGCAGGACTACGTCACGTCGGGCTGCGGGATGGGCTATGAAGCAACCATGTACCTGCTCGAGCGCGGTGTGCGCCTGACCGGTATCGACGGCTGGAGCTGGGACGCGCCGTTCGTTCATACCGCGAAGAAATACGCCGAAACCAGGGACGCCAGGCTGATCTGGGAAGGTCACAAGGCCGGCCGCCATATCGGCTATTGCCATCTCGAGAAGCTGCACAATCTCGAATTGCTGCCGTCGACCGGCTTCAAGGTGTCATGCTTCCCCGTCAAAATTGAGCGAGCCTCTGCAGGATGGACGCGAGCGGTCGCAATTTTGGAGAGCTAGCCTCTCAGGCCCCGTGCGCGCCAATCGCGGTTCAAATGGCCATCATCAGCAATAGTCGGTCTCCGGTTGCGCTTGCACCATTGAACTTACCGTTCGACATGCTTCTGAGTTTGGGCGGACGATCGCAGGAAATATCGCAGATTTGAGTCATGTTGGGGAAAAGCGATAGCGGTTTCCCGACTTGAGCCCCCGACGAGTCAAGATCCGTGTTCCGCCGCGCTCTGGTTAAACTGAGACCCGTCATTCCGACGAAGAGAAAACCCACGGTAGGTCCAATGTAGGTCTGGCGGTGAAGTTGTCGGAATGGGCATTGATCTTCCAAGCAAATCATACGCCTCTTAATCGGCGGGTCCCAGGTTCGAGCCCTGGTGCGCCAAGACGGATGGGGTCGACGAGAAAAAGGCGGATCTCGTGCGACGTTTTTTGCGATCGTGCCCCGGATAGCAGTGCGACTTATGCTTTTTCTTTATTTCTGCATCTTCGCGCAATGCGATACGGTGTGCAGATTCAACGGTACAGGCCGACTACGCGCTCGTCGTAGAATAGGATACTAGGGCGGGCAAAACGGACAACCTGTTTTGCCCAGTCGCCTCGTGATCCCTCGACCGTTCTGCGACAGCTTGGTGATTTAATCCCCGCCGCGGCAGCCGGGATCGGCAGGGCTGTGATCGACTTGATCTTCTCGACCGCAAAGCGCGAGGTGCGTGCTCGAAGTTGGAACCGGCAATCCGGCCACAATCAAGAAGCGTCGGCAGGGTGGGCCGGTACGGTGAAGTGAAAAATTGCGCCGTGGGGCTGGTTGCGCGTCACCCACAAGCGTCCGGCATGCGCTTCGATAATCGAACGACAGATCGACAGTCCCACCCCCAAACCGCTGGGCTTCGTCGTGTAGAAGGGCGCGAAGGCGTGCTCGAAGGTTTCAGAGCTCATCCCCGGTCCCGAGTCCTTTACCTCGACGAGAACACCGTTCGGTGCAGCCTGCGCGGTGGTGATCAGCACTTTGTTGGCTCCATTCGCGACCGTGCCGATTGCCTGGACAGCGTTGACAATCAGGTTGAGAACCACTTGTTGCAATTGGACGCGGTCGCCCTCGACAAGCGGCAAGCTGTCTGCAAATTCCGTCTGCACCGAGATGCCGTTCTTCATCGCTTCGCCGCGGGTAAGCTCAATAACGTCCCTGATCGCCTCATTGATGTCCAAGCGATCCTTCCGGGGCGGTGCTTTTTTGACGAGATCGCGAATTCGTTGGATGATGTCGCTGGCCCGAGCGGTATCGTTCATAAGCCAGTCCAGTGATTCCCTGACCCTCTCAAGATCCGGCGGATTTCTCTCCAGGAATCGCGCGGCCGCACCAGCATTCATGGATGCCGCGGCAATCGGCTGGCTCACTTCATGCGCGATCGAGGCCGTGAGTTCGCCCATGGTGGCGAGGCGGTTAGCGTGCGCAAGCTCCTTCTGTATCTCGCGCAGCGCCTCTGCGGCCCGCTTCTGTTCGGTGATGTGCCGTCCAACGCCGCGATAACCGATGAAGTGCCCGGACTTGTCGAGCACCGGCAGCCCGGAGACGGACACGTAGCGCTTGCCGCCATCGGGCGTAGGGCGCGCGAGCTCGAAATCGCGGAACGGAAGGTGGGCATCGAGCGTCTCCCGATGCTTGCGCCAAGCCTCCTCGTCGGGCTCCAAGTAGGGCACTTCCCAGCGCGTCTTACCAAGTTCAGAGCCCGACGCGGGTGCGTCGACCATGCCTTCGGCGAATTCCTGGCGAATGAAACGATGCCGCGCATCGGATTCCCAGTACACGTCGAAAGAGAACTGTACGAGAGTCCGGAAACGCTCCTCGCTCTCCTGCAGAGCCACTTCCGATCGTTTGCGCTCCGTCAGGTCAACGACAAAGGAGACGCCCTGGTCTCGTTGTTCGTCGAACGCAGCCATGCCGATCAACACCGACACGCGGCTTCCGTCCTTGCGGAAATACTCTTTCTCGAACGGCTGCACGCTACCCATCTTTTTTAGTTCCGGGATCCACCATCGCTCGTGGCGGTCGAGCCATTCAGGCGGCGTCAGGTCAGTCCAGCGCAGGCGGCCCGAGACGAGATCCTCACGGTCGTATCCCACGATGCTGAGAAACGCATCGTTGGCCTCCAGAATCGAACCTTCAAGCTCCCAGATGATGATTCCGATGATGTTGGCATCGACAAGGCGTCGGATTTTCGCTTCCCGTTCTCCGAGATCGCGGTACAAAGCCGCATTTTCCAGCGCGATTGCTGCCTGTGAGGCGAGCAGCTTCAGCACCGCAATTCGCGCCGGTGCAACAACGTAGGGCGTCAGTGTATTCTCGAGGTAAAGCACGCCGATAACTTTCGCACGGTTGATCAGGGGCATGCAGAGAATGGAACGAGCGTTGCGCTGATTAACGTAGGGGTCCGTGGCAAAGGGAGGCTGGACCGTGGCATCCCCGAGAACCGCGCACTCTCTAGTTCGCAGTACGTAATGGAGAACGGATTCGGGAAGGAGATCCGCGGCCACCGCTGTATTGCGCAGTTCAACAGTAACTTTATCGCCGGTTGTCGTGGCTTCCGCTTCAATGCGCGGCTCGGTGTCGTGCGACAGGATCAGCAGACCGCGTTCAGCCCCTGCTTGTTCGATGGCAGTGCGCATGAGCGTCTCGATAAGCGTCTCCAGCACCATCTCACCTGACACCGCTTCCGACACCTTGATGACAGTGGCGAGGTCGAGATGCTCGATCGGCGCTCCAATCGTGCTCATCGGGCCTGGCTCTGATCTCGCCTCCCTGAGGTGCGGGTGCATATCCTCAAGTTGCCGCACTTTGCCGTCTGCCCCCCAACGAACATAGCAGTCGCGCGCTCTCCGCAAATAGATGCCAGCAAATTCTTCGAAACCACGCGCGCCGTAAAACCGCGCGGCCAATTCATAAGCGATCGCCTCGTGGTGGACGAAGCCGTTGTCGCGAGCGGAGCGGATGGCTTGTTCATAGAGACGCTCCGCGTCCAGTTCTCTGCCTTGGAGACGGGCGATCTCGGCGCCCGTTAGAATAGCGCGGTCCGCGAAATTCTCCGGGCAATTCTGTGCCCACAAATCGAGCTGCGTGTGGTGCCCAGTCAAGGCCTCAAGGTGCCCTTGACGTTGTTCGGGGTGTGCCGAATTCCAGCATGCAGCGTGCGATAGCGCTGCATAGAACTCGTATTCCACCGTCTCGAGTAGCTGCGGTGGTGACCACGGCAGTCTCCGCGCCTTCGATGCGGCGTCGACGGCCGGCGAATAGTCGCCGGCAAAGAAGCACGCTTGCAGCTTGCGGATCCAATACCAGCTCTCGGGCAGCGCGAATGCCGGATCGGCGGCCAAACTCCGTTCGAACCGAAGCTCGTCGGACGGGTCGTCGTGCAGAGCGCCGAAACGCCGCGTCAGGCCGCGCAGCATACGGATTAGCCCAAGCTGCGGCATTATGATGTCGGCCACCAACGCAAACTTCGCCTTCTTGCTCAACTGCAACCCGTGCTCGGCTTCGCGCTGCGCTTCTGCAAGCGCATCGCCCGCCGCAAGGAAATTCGTATTCAAGCTGGCGCAACTGAAGGCCGCGAACGTGACGTCGCCACTGCTGCTCGCGGCCTCAAATGCGCGCTGAAAGGCGTCTCGGGCATGCTGGAGGTGCTTGGTCCATGAAAGGACAAGGTTGCCATAGTTCAGGTAGGTCCTGGCGTGCACGCGCGAAAATCCGCGCCGCTCGACCAGCTCAGTGCCGATACGGCTGAATCGAAGGCCCGCCTGATAGTCGCCGAAGCGCGCGCCGGCAATGGCGCCGAACATGACGTAAGGAACGCATGAAGCATCGTTGTTCCCCCACTCGAGGCTGATCTCCACCGCTTTTAGGGCCACCAGCGAGCGAAGGTTCGCATCAGTGAAAAACGCCGGCGGCATGAGCGCCGTCAAAAGATCTATGGTCGCTAGTGCGAGTGCATCACTCATCAACGGCAGATCCAATAGCTCCTCGACCGACCGATTCCCGAGCCGAGATCGGACGTGCTCGTATTCGCGTCGGACGTCATCATCGCTTGGGTGGACTACCCATCGAATCCCGAGTTGTTCCAGATAGCTGAGACCGGCGCTAACCGCGCGGTCCGGCTCACTGAGCGCCGTGTACAGATCCACCCGGCGGCGCGCGACGACAGCAAGGTCGGCGGCGGTCGCGGTTCGCGTCGTCAGCTCCTGCAAGCGCTGTTCTGCCTCCAGGACCGAGCCAGTCACGAACTCGCATTCGGCGCGATGCAACTCGAACGCAAAGGCAAGCTGCTGGCGTTGCTCCCAGCAGTCGTCTGGTAACAACGCGGCACCGGCAGCGGCATAGTTGAGCGATGCCGCGTAGGCCGCCGCCCCCCACGCGCGCAGGCTGGCTGTCAGATTAAGCTCTGCGAGTTGCTCGCGTTCGTCTCGCGAGGTGATCAAGGGCTCGCCACGGTTGAGCTGGTTGACGATCTCGAAAATAGCCCTCTCCCACTTCTCCCGGGGGGTCTGCGCCAGCAGCTCCCGACCGATTCGCAAATGCAGCGCCGCGCGTTGATCATCCGCAATCAGCGAGTAGGCGGCTTCGTGCACTCGATCGTGGACAAACCGATACACTCCTGGCTGGTGCTCGACCAATTCCTGGCGAATGGCCTCCCACAGATCCGCGTGTACCCGCTGCTCGGAGCGACCGAGGACGATCGAAATTGTCCTCGTGTCGGCGATGTTGCCGAGACAGGCCAGCCGCTGCAGCGTGATCTGCGTCTCGGCAGGCAGGCGGGTCAGCTTTGCGATCATCAGATCCACGACATTGTCGGTGTGGCCCTTGACGTGAATGCGAGCGAGATCCCAGCACCAGCACCGTGCGTCGTGATCGAAGCGGACCAATCCCTCTTCGGCAAGCGCCTGAAGGAATTGAATCACAAAGAATGGGTTGCCAGCCGTCTTATCGTGAATCAACTTCGCGAGTGGCGCGGCACGCGTCGAATCGCAGCGAAGAGCATCGGAAATCAAACGCGAAATGTGTGAGCTGGCAAGCGGCGCTAGAATGATCTGCTGCACGTTAGCGCCAGCACTCTTTATGGCCTCAAGCCTGTACCACAATGGATGAGCGACGGTGACCTCGTTGTCGCGAAAGGCGCCGATCAGCATCAGGTATTGCAGTTCGGAGCGGGTTAAAAGGTCCTCAATCAGATCGAGCGTGGCGGCATCGACCCACTGGAGATCGTCGAGGAACAACGCCAATGGATGCTCGGACTGTGCGAATACCCCTATGAAGCGCCGGAGCACGAGACGGAAGCGGTTCTGTGCTTGCTGCGGAGGGAGCTCAGGGAGGGGTGGCTGCTCTCCGATGATCAACCGCAATTCAGGGATCAGATCGGTAACAAGTCGTCCATTGGCGCCCAGCGCACCACGAAGCGCTTGGCGCCAGTGCGTCAGCTCGGCTTCGTTGTTGCTCAGAAGGAACCGCACGAGACTCTGAAAAGCCTCCACTACCGTTGAATAGGGAATATCGCGTTTGTACTGGTCGAACTTGCCTGATGCGAACAGCCCGTGGGACGGAACAAGGCGACGATGGAGCTCATTGACTACCGAGGATTTACCAACGCCGGAATAGCCGGTAACCAGCATCAATTCCGGCGCGCCGCTCTTGATCATCCGGTCAAAGGCGGCCAGCATGGCTTCAATCTCGCGGTCTCGTCCGTAGAGCTTCTCAGGGATCCGCAGTCGGTCGGGCGTGTCGTATTGTGCGAGCGCGAACTCTTCGACGCGGCCTCCGGTTTCCCATTCAATCAGGCAGCGGCGTAGATCATGTTCGAGGCCTGAAGCGCTCTGGTAGCGTTGCTCGGCGGATTTGGCGAGCAGCTTGAGGACTATGGTCGAGATTGCAGCCGGTACAGTGCTTACCCGCTCGCCGGGCGCCACTGGCTTTCGCGCAATGTGGCAATGCACCCACTCCATGGAATGTGCCGCTGAGAACGGCAACGAGCCGGTCAGCATCTGATAGAGCGTAACGCCAAGTGAATAGAGGTCACTCCGGAAATCGATCGACCGGTTCATCCATCCGGTCTGTTCGGGAGCCATATAGGGCAGCGTGCCCACGATGAATTCCGGCGGCCCAGGGGCGCGTCGCTCGCGGGCGAGGCGCGAGGCGATACCGAACCCGGTGAACCGGACCCGTCCGTCCTCGCAGTTCACCATAATATGCGCCGGCTTCACGTCCTTGTGGACGAGGCCGCGTTGGTGCACCTTGTTCAGGGCTGCGGCGATGCCGATCGCGAGCTGCAGAAAGCGTCCGATGGCCATGGGCGCACCAAGCAACTGTTCGAGCGGCTGGCCACCAGGATCCTCGAGCACCAGCACTGGACGGTCACCATCGCACTCCAGCCCGAGCGGCCGCATTGCCCAAGTCTCATCTAATTGGTCTTTCAGCGCAAACTCGTGATCAAGACGATCGAGGAGGCCGGACGAAGCGTGTTTCGCCTTGGGAAGTACGGCCAATACAGTTCTGCAGGCGCCATCGGAAGCCGGACGCAATGGCCGGCAAAAGATGCGGTCATCGTCCTCCCATAGCACTTGGAACCGGCTATCCATGCGCATCAACCCAAAACGCTGGGTTCAACCCCGAAGCCTCCGCGTGACCAATATCGGGCGAGGAGGTACTGTGTTGCGCTCTGTGGCTACATCGACACTGCCATAAAAGCGGGCTTCTGCCCAGCGTAAGCTGCGGCGCCAGGCAGATGACGGCGAGAAAGCCGAAGCGCCGCTAGCCGGACACCAACCGTGTTCGCGCGCGAGCCGGCGGGCGAATTCAGCTGCGTATCGAACTCGAAATATGCTGCCCGATGCGTCGCCACAACTTCTGCTGGCCGTCCGGACCGGCTCGAATGCGAACGGCTTCTGCGGCTCAGGTGTGGTCTGGGCACCGGATTGCTATGCGGTGCGGCCCACGAGCTGATTGGCTCATAAAGCGGAAGCGCACCGCCTTTGATTCCGGTCGCCTTCATCCCACTCTATGGTAGCAATCCGTTGTTAATGTCCACCATCATTCAGAATTCAGAGCATTTGTTAGTTGGCGTCGTGTGCACCGGGACATCAAACAAAATCTCTCTAAAGGCGGCGGAGGCAGGCGAAAGAGAAGCGGATGTGTGCGCCACTGCAGAATGGCTGGCGGGCGATGCAGATCGAAGGTGTGATGGAGCAGCAAACCCAACCCGCCAGCACCACAGCTTGAACGATCAGCGAAGAATTCCTCGCACTCGCCGATATCGTTGACAAAGCTGAGGTCAACTTGATCTTGTCGAAGTGAAAAGCGGTGCAGATGGCCGAGTGATTAATTCTCAGTGCCGAGGCATTGAGCGCAACGCGAGCGGCCATTATCTTTCCCTGTCGAATTAGGGATTGTCGCCGCAGACGCCGGCAGAGACGTTCGCAGCCCTTCCGAGATGACTCTTAAGTCTTCCAAGTGCCTCGGCCGGCCAATTTCGGAGATTGGCCACAGCAACCCATGCATCGGGATAGTGTTCTGGCGCGTAGACATGGCCATAACCGAAGGGCGTGCCGGTTGCGACCGCCATGTCAACGGCGATCTGCAGCATGGTCACGACCGGATACCATCGAAGTTCAGGCGAAACGTCCCGACCGCGCGGTGCATTCATCTAGGCCGGGCGCCGGTAGGCGTACCGATAATCGAAGAATACGATCGGGTCACTTGCAACCTGCTGGTGGCCGGGCGAGTTTCCGGACTGCTTCGCCAAAATCGTCCATCCGACCGCATCTACGGCGTGCTGCCGATGTCTCACATCGTCGGCTGTTCCATTCTGCTGATTTCGACGCTGATGCACGGCAGCACCTTGCACGTCATCGCCAAGGCCGATCCGGCTGCGCTCGCTCATGCCATCGCCGAGGAAGGGATTACCAGCCTGTTCGGCGTGCCGGCCACGTATCAGCGCTTGCTCGAATACAAGGCGGTCAAGGGCATCCAGATCGAGGACGAGTTTTGTATTCCGCTCCTGAACAATTATGGCATTACCGAATGTTCACCGGGTCTCTCCGGTGTCCGCTCAGACCTGTTCCAGACGAGTCGGTTGGCCCCTTTCTTCCCGGTATCGAGCACCGGATCGTGGACGGGCAAGGCAGGACGGTTGCGATCGGCGAAGTGGGCGAGCTGCACGTTCGCGGCCCCAACGTGATGCTGGGCTACTATCGTGCTCCGGAGCTGACGGCGGCGGCGATCGACAGCCAGGGCCGGTTCAACACAGGGGATCTCGCCCGGGTGAACGGTGAGGGCCATCTCTACATCGCCGGCCGCACCAAAGAACTCATCATTCGCTCCGGGTTCAACGTCTACCCCGCCGAGGTCGAGGCGGTTCTGAATGCGCACGATCAGGTCGTGCAATCGGCCGTGGTGGGACGATCTGTCGATGGCAACGAGGAAGTCGTTGCGTTCGTCCAACTGCTGCGAAGCGGGATCTGCAAAGGCGTTGGGAAGGTCCGCGCCTGTCCAAAGAATGTAGTCGTCGGGTTGGCCCGCCACGCCAATTTCGAGGAAGCGCGCATAGTTTAGGCCATCTATCGTAAATTGCCTGTTTGAGAAATTCTGCTTCAGTAATGTAATGCCGTGGAAGATTGATTTAAGCGCTTCCGCAACTTTTTCCTGTGCCACTGTCGGAAAGTCTTTCTTATCTGTCCGGTTCTGGATACAGCGCCTTGAAGCGTTCCGCCACCGGCGCGGGCAGTCTTTGCAGTCACCTCAGAATCTTGGCATAAGGACGTAATTCGCTCAAGAAAATGAAATTGAGGAACTGATGTCTGCCGGGTCATCCAATCGGGGCTACTTCATTTTAACGCTCGCACCCTTATCGGGAGACGCGGAATACACGGACGCTGGCACCTTCGATGATTTCGATGAAGCAATGCGTGAGGCGGAAAAGCTTAGCGGAGCTAATCAAGACAAGGGCGTCTACCTGAGCGAAGCTGCGGTGTTCAAAGTCGGACGTTCCTCAAAGGAGGAGCCGATGATGTTCTGGTGGAACAAACCCTACGCTGACATGCTCGAAGAGGTGCCTCGCGCCAGAGGATACGGCTACCACACGCCTAAGAGGGGCGGCGCGAGATTTATCGAGTACGAACCAGACCCAGCTTTTCAAACATTCGAAGATTTGGAAGAACAGCTAGGCGATGCCGATGAAGCAGAGTCGGACGAGGCCGAGTACGCCACAGGACATTGCGAATCCTGCGGCAAGATCGTTCCCCTTTACGAGCTGAGCGATTTCACCACCAGCGAAGAAGCCGGTCGTTTATCGGGATCAACTCGCACAGGACGGTCTTCCTCGAGACGCACTTCGCCTAGGAGCTCTTCATACACTAGCGGCTCTTCGTCTTCGAGTTCGTCCGGGCGCGGAGAAGGCGACGCGGGAATGGACGAAATCCCAGCCAGCGCCGCGTCTCTTGTTCGGACCACTGGCGAGAAGAGCCGGGTCGCTGAGCCGGGACAGGTCGACCACGTAAAGCCCTGCATCGCCTCGGAATGGCGCTCACCACCGGACGGTTCGGCTGCGCCTTCGCGCGGCGCCTGATGCACTCCGCCGAATTAACTTCCAACAGCAACATACGATTCACATATGTGGATGCTGGAACAACGTCGGCGGATTTCAGTCTCCGTTGCATCATTTTCCCGATTGGTCCACCGGCGGGCCATGATCCAAGCTTGTTAGAAGGCTTGGTTGGGGGTTACACGACATGCGTGAATATCCCGGTCCAGCGGCTGACGCCATTGTGCGGCTGCATGAGCGTCTAGAACAGCTTACGTCTCAATTGTCCGAACTGGAGTGTCTTCGGGCCCGCGTGCTCGAAGCGGAGCGGAGCGTACTGATCACTGTCGAAACCGCTCCGTCCCGTTCGCGAGCGCCATCGCGGCATACGCGTTTTCCAGTTTCCCCAGTCCGTTCATCTCTTTGAAGTTGTGGCACGCGAACTTTAGCCTCCCCTTGACCTCGTCCGAGGCTCTGGCAGAGGCCGCTAGCGACGGTGCCGCGTTGGAACGCTTCGCCGATTACCGAATGTTCCCGGCACACGGCCCCAAAGTGGGCAATGCAGTCGTGCCCCAGCTCCCCCAATCCCTCGGAGCCGGGGCAACCCAGTCCACCACCATGTTTAGAGGTTTTGCTATCGCGCTATTTGGGCTGACCATTCTTTCGCAGCTCGATCAGGCGCTCTTCCTATGGTCGAAATACTGACGCTGCGCGCAGGCTTGTGCGGCAGATTAGTCGCAGTTTTGGGTTGTAGGTGAGCCGTGCTGCCATCATTCGCGCGAGGCATGTGAGCTTCCTCAACGGCTACTTCTTCAACAGTATCCCTACCTGAACAGACGAAGCGTCCGGGAATAATGCATTGTATTCGGTGCCAGGCCGCAATACCGGAACCGCTATTTCCCCTTCAACGTGACCAAACATAACTGGGGTTTGCACGTATCCAAATAGCGCAGCATCCGCGCGCACTCGTACGGTAGTGTCATGAACCAGCTTTACAACACTGTTTGCGATATCGCCCTCCTGAAGGAGCGCGATGATTGCTTGGGTAAAATGCCCATGTTGAGAAATCGGATCCTCAAGCGCCTCTTCGGTCACACCGCACGCAGCGAATAGAACGCGCCCATTACCGGTAATCTCCACAAAGGCTGACCCAGCGTCGCGAGGAATTGGGCTACCTTCGAGAACGCGCGCCGGGGCGCCACCACTAAAGCAACAATCGAGGAAACAAATGACGGCCTTTGCGCGTGAGACCTTGAATCGACGGGCTAGCTCATCCATTGGGAGAGTCGTGGCGGCTAGGTCAGAAAATTGCGTGTCATGAGTGACTAGGCGATGGTCATGGGTACCATGGCCTGCGAAACTCAGAATGACCGTGTCTTCAGGTCCTGCTGCATCAAGTGTTGAAGTGAGCAGGTCGCGGATGGCTGCAAGGGTATCCTCGACGTGAAGGTCGATGATGTCGCCGAACGTTCGAGCCTGCACAGCAGCCTTCGGTTTTGGTGATCCACCGCGGTCGATGTTGCGCTCCATATCGAGCGCCCAGTCCTCGCCGTCCTTGCGCCGACGGAAAGTCTCTGACACGTAGCGGTTCTTGCGGCGGACCTGGACGCGCCAGTTCCCGGAAGACAATTGCGTGAAGCTGGCGACGGCCGTGTGCACTCCCCAATTCGTGTGCGCTACGTGTGCACTGAGAGGTCAAAACAGGTACAAACGTGTGCAAATTCGGCTAGTTTGGAGTGCACACGTTCATGCTTCATCCTATTGAAAGCACAAGGTAAATCATTGAAATCGCAACACTATCGCTTTTCTGTGGCGCCCATGATGGATTGGACCGACCGGCATTGCCGGGTGTTCCACCGTCACCTGACGCGGCGGGCGCTGCTCTATACGGAGATGCTGACCACTGGTGCCATCATTCATGGTGACCGGGAGCGGCTGCTTGGGTTCGACATGGTCGAGCACCCGGTCGCGCTTCAGCTTGGCGGGTCGGATCCGCGCAAGCTGGCGCTGGCGGCGCGGATCGGCGAGGAGTTCGGTTATGACGAGATCAACCTCAACGTCGGCTGCCCCTCCGACCGCGTAAAGGACGGCCGTTTCGGCGCTTGCCTCATGGCAGAGCCTGATCTCGTGGCCAGGTGTGTCGAGGCGATGAAGGGTGCGGTGGCCGTGCCCGTGACCGTGAAGTGCCGCATCGGTATCGACGACCAGGATCCGGAGGTCGCACTCGACAAGCTTGCGCGCGCGGTCGTCGCCTCCGGCTGCGATGCGCTTATCGTGCATGCCCGGAAAGCATGGCTCAACGGTTTGTCACCGAAGGAGAATCGCGACATCCCGCCGCTCGACTATGATCGCGTCTATCGCCTCAAGCGCGCGATGCCCAATGTGCCTGTCATCATCAACGGCGGCATCCCCGGTGTCGACGAGGCCAAAGCACATCTCGATCACGTTGACGGCGCGATGCTCGGACGGGCCGCCTATCAGGAGCCATGGCGGCTGCTCTCCGTCGATACCGACATTTTCGGCGAGGAGGCGCCGCATGCCTCGATGCAGGATGCGCTCGAAGCGATGATGCCCTACATCGAACAACAGCTCGCGCGCGGCACGCGGCTGCACTCCATGACGAGGCATTTCGTCGGCGCATTCCATGCCGTGCCCGGCGCGCGCGCCTTCCGCCGCCATCTTGCCGAGCAGGGGGTGAAGCCGGGCGCCGGCCTCGAGGTGCTGCGCGATGCGATTGCACGTGTCGGTGCCCGCGCGCCGGCAGAGGCGGCGGCCTAGCCGTAGTCGCATGACGAGCCGGATTGCAAAAGTCTAGTCGACTGCCAGGCGCGAGCGGCGGTGACTGGTCTGGAGCTCCGGATAACCGGTGAGCATCAGCTTGTCGGCGCGCACGCCCCAGCTCTCCAGGCGATCGAGGAAGCTCATGCCGAGCAGGTTGGTCTTCATCTGTCCGCGCTGCACGACGAGGGCCGGCACCGATTTCTCGACGAGGTGGCCGACGGAGAGACGGTCGATCGTGAGGCGGGCCGCCTTGGTGTGACCGCCCGCGGTTTCGAGATCGACGTCGTATTCGAGCATCTCGAGCGGCAGCCCGATCGCTTTCGCGGTTTCCCAGGTCAGCACCACCGAGGTCGCGCCGGTGTCGATGACCATCGGTGCGGCCACGCCGTTGATCTTGGCGCGCAGCGCGAATTCGCCGCCCTGGCCGCGCTGAATCTGCACGGCGGGGGCGGGCGCTGCGGTCTGCGTGCGAAAGATATGCGAGACCTTGCTGCTCGCGCGCGCGATTTGGTCGGAATCGCCATAGGCGACGACGGCACCGGCCGTGCAGGCGAGCATGATGAGAACGAGCAGGAACCGGATCATTGCGCATCTCCCGATGCGCTCAGGCCGGTCAGCTGCGTTTCGGCGATCCCGCGATGGGCGCAAGTCCAGCCTGATTCATGCGCGCCGGCAACAGCGCCATGAGCGCGAGCCGTTCCGCGCTCTCCATGGCGTGCCAGCGCGCGATCTCCGGCAATGTGCGTCCGCAGCCGAAGCACAGCCTGGTCTTGGGATCGATCATGCAGACGGCGACGCACGGCGTTTCGTTGCTCATTCGGAGATAGTGGCGGATGGTCGGGCATGTCTGCAAGCATCTCGTTACGAGCCCGTACCTGCGCTCATGATCGGCTTGCGACGGGGCCGGCGCTTCTCGTCCGCTACCGCAGAACTCTCGGGCTGGAGCGGCGGAGAATCATCCGACATCGGTGCCAGCGCGCTCATCACGCGCTCGGGCGGCAAGGTGACGATCACTTCGGTGCCGATGCGCAGCTTCGACTTCAGCGTGAACGTACCGCCATGCAGGTCGATCAGATTCTTGGCGATCGGCAGGCCGAGGCCGGCGCCCTGTTCGGCCGACTTGATCGAATTGGAGCCTTGGCCGAACGAGGCCAGCACGACCGGGATCTCGTCCTCGGGGATTCCGGAGCCGGTATCCTTCACCGAGAGATATTGTCCGCCTGAGGCCGTCCAGCCCGCTTTGAGCCAGATCTCGCCGCCTTGCGGAGTGAATTTGATCGAGTTGGAGAGCAGGTTGAGCACGACCTGGCGGATCGCGCGCTCGTCGGCCCAGAGCCGCGGCATTGCCTGCTCGAACACCTCGTGGATGGTGATGCCACGGCTCGAGGCGCGCAGCTTCATCAAATGATGGCAGTCGGCGACGATGCCGACCAGCGAGACCGCTTCCTCGTTGAGCTCGTAGCGGCCAGCCTCGATCCGCGACAGATCGAGGATCTCGTTGATGAGGTTGAGCAGGTGGACGCCGGAATTGTGGATGTCGGCCGAGTACTCCTTGTAGACCGGCACGGCATGCGCGCCGAAAATCTCGCTCTTCATCACCTCGGAGAAGCCGAGGATCGCATTGAGCGGCGTCCGCAGTTCGTGGCTCATCTGCGCCAGAAAGCGCGACTTGGCGACATTGGCGGATTCGGCGCGGTGGCGCGCCTCGTCCGAGATCGCCTTGGCCTGTTCGAGCTCGCCGATCAGCGCGTCCTTCTCGGCGCGCGCCTCGAGCGTGGCGAAGGTCGAAGAGTGCAGACGGTGGGCCAGCAGCACGAAATAGCCTTCAGCGGCGAGGGCGAGCGCGGCCAAGATGTAATTGTCCAGCGAGCCGGTCATCACGAAGCTCAGCGCCATCGCGACCGCGACCGGTGCGGTGGCGGCGAGGGCGGCGATCGGCAGATTGGCGGCCAGCATGCTCGATACTGCGATCACCAGCAGCATCAGGAACATCATCAGCGATTCCGTGATCATGTCGAGCACGGGATGGATCAGGATCGCCATCCAGCAAAGGCCATAGAGCAGGTCGAGGACGACGAAGCGTGTCTGCCATGCGCGCGTTCCCGCGGGCGAGGCGGGCTCGGCCAGGAAGCGATGGCAGCTGCGGATCATCGCGGCATGGATGCAAAGCATGCCGGCGGTCCAGGCCGCGGCCGGGATCGGCTGCATCCACAGCCCAAACAGCACGCCCGTCGCGACCACAAGCAGCATCACGACATAGGAGGCCGACAGCCGGGTCTGGGCGTAATGGCGCAGCATCTCGGCGTCGAAAGCCGGCCGGGTTCCACTGGTCGACGTTAACTTGTCGCGCGCCTCGCGCACCCGCTGTGCCGCAGCCCGGCGATGGCTCGCCGACGGCACGCTCACCGGCTCGGCCGGAAGCTGCACAACCTCGGGCTTTTCAGCGGGTTTACTCATCGCACAACAACAATTCCTGCCCGCGCGGGACGGGCCTTCTGCATTGTCTATCTCTGGCAAGAAATCCTTAAGAGGTGACTTAAGGAGCTAAAGAATTACGTTAACCCGGCGTTAATTTTGGATCCGGCGTCAGCCGCTCAATGCAGCGCGGCGTGCTGTGCGATGTACACCACTGCTCCCGCCAGATAGCCGGCGAGCGCCGGGAGGGCGATGCGACGGGCGTACCAGAGGAACTCGATGCGCTCGAGCCCCATGGCGGCGACGCCCGCGGCCGAGCCGATGATCAGGATCGAACCGCCGGTGCCGGCGCAATAGGCGATGAACTCCCAGAGGAAGCTGTCGGGTGGATAATGCGCCAGGTCGTACATTCCCATCGTCGCGGCGACCAGCGGCACGTTGTCGATGACTGCGCTGAGCAGCCCGAGCACGATCACGATGATGTCCTGTCGGCCGATCGCGGTGTCCAGCCATTTGGCCAGCATGGAGAGCAGGCCGGCATGTTCGAGGCAGGCGACCGCGAGCAAGATGCCGAGGAAGAACACGATCGAGCCCATGTCGATCCGCGTCAGCGCATTCGCCAGCGTGAGCGGACCGCGGACGTGCTCATCCTTATTGCGATGAACGATCTCGCCGACCAACCACACGATGCCAAGCCCGAGCAGGACGCCCATGAACGGCGGCAGGTGCGTGACCGTCTTGAAGGCGGGCACCGCAATCAGCACGCCGAGTCCGAGATAGAACATCACGTTCCGCTCGAACGGATCGACGCCCTGCAATCCGTCCTCTTTCGGCGGCGGTGCGATGGTCTTGCCCTTGAGCGAAAAGCTGATGAATGCGAGCGGCACCAGCAGGTTCAGCAGCGAGGGCAGGAACACCCCGCCCATGATTTTTAGGGGCGAAATCTGTCCGCCGATCCACAGCATGGTCGTGGTGACGTCGCCGATCACGGTCCATGCACCACCGGCATTTGCGGCGATGACGATGAGTGAGGCGAACAGCAAGCGGTCGTCGCGCTTGGCGATCAACCGCTGGATCAGCGAGACCATGACGATGGTGGTGGTCAGATTGTCGAGGATTGCGCTGAGGAAGAAGGTCACGAAGCCAATCAGCCATATCAGACGGACCTGACTGGTCGTGCTGATGCGGGAGGTGATGACCTCGAAACCGTCATGGGCGTCGATGACCTCGACGATGGTCATCGCGCCAACCAGGAAGAACACGATCTGCGCGGTGGCGGCGACGGACTCGTCAAGCTGACGGCCGACCAGCGTGTGGTCGCCGGTCGCGAGCGCGTAGATTGTCCAGAGCACGCCCGCGCCGAGTAGCGCAGACGCGCTCTTGTTCACCCCGATCGGATGCTCAAGCGCGATCGCCGCATAGGCGAGGACGAAGATTGCGGCGAGTGCGATCAGCAAGGCAGGATCACTTCGTCAGGTGTCAGCGATTAAGGCGCGCGAGCAGGCTCGACGTATCCCAGCGCTTGCCGCCCATCTTCTCGACCTCGGCGTAGAACTGGTCGACCAGCGCGGTCACGGGCAGGTTGGCGCCGTTGCGGCGGGCTTCAGCCAGTGAGATCGAGAGATCCTTGCGCATCCATTCGACCGCGAAGCCGAAATCGTACTTGTCCTCGTTCATGGTCTTGTAGCGGTTCTCCATCTGCCAGGACTGCGCGGCGCCCTTTGAGATGGTTTCGATCACGGCGGCGACGTCGAGGCCACTCTTCTTGGCGAAGTGAATACCCTCGGAGAGGCCCTGGACGAGGCCGGCGATGCAGATCTGGTTGACCATTTTGGTCAGCTGGCCGGAGCCGGCGGGCCCCAGCAATTTGCACATCCGCGCATAGGCGCCCGTGATGATCGGCTCGGCACCCGCATAGGCGTCCTGCGTGCCGCCGCACATCACCGTCAGCACGCCGTTCTCGGCGCCGGCCTGGCCGCCGGACACGGGTGCGTCGATGAACTTGAAGCCGGCCTTGGTCGCGGCAGCATCAAGCTCACGCGCGACCTCGGCGGAAGCGGTGGTGTGGTCGACGAAGGTCGCACCCTTCTTCATGCCGGCAAACGCGCCGTGGGCACCGATCGTGACCGCGCGCAGATCGTTGTCGTTGCCGACGCAGCACATCACGAAATCCTGGCCCTCGGCCGCGGCCTTCGGGGTCGCCGCGGTCTTGCCGCCGATCTTGTCCGCCCACTCCTTCGCCTTGGCCGCGGTGCGGTTATAGACGGTGACCTCATGGCCCCCTTTTTTCACGAGGTGTCCGGCCATGGGGAAGCCCATCACGCCGAGACCGAGGAAAGCGACTTTAGCCATCTGTGGTACCTTGTCCGTAGTTTGGGTTTTACGGTTCTTGCCGGGCGAGGGGCGCCCGGTTCCGCCATTGCGGCAGATCGGCCGCACCATAAACCCTTGAGGCCGGAGGGCAACGGCTTCGTTTGGCCCCTGCCTGTGCTAGGATGGCGGACTTAAGGACTTCAAAAAATTGGAGCGAAGGCATGGGCGGCGTAAGCGTGGGCGTGCTCGATCATTTCAACATCCGGACCCGGAATCTGGCCGAGACCGTCCGCTTCTACGAGGACGTGCTGGGCCTGGAAAAAGGCCCCCGGCCGAATTTCGCCTTCCCCGGCGCCTGGATGTACAGCGAGGGTAAACCGGTGGTGCACCTGGTCGATATTTCTCCGACTGCCGAGCCACAAAAGCCGGATTCCGGCGTTGTCCACCACGTCGCCTTCGCCAGCCGCGGCTTTGACGGCATGAAACAGCGGCTGGCCTCAAAGGGGATGAAGTTCGACTCCCGCCAGGTGCCCGGCGGCGAACTCTGGCAGATCTTCGTCCATGACCCGAACGGGGTCATGATCGAGCTGAACTACGAAGCGGCCCTGGAGCAGGGCGCCGCGCCCGCCGAGATGGCTGACGATATCGGCAGGCAGTAGCCTTTTGGGCGTTTCCGCTCTAATGGGGCATCTTGAATTCTAGGAGATGCGCTTTGAGCGTGACGCAGCAACAGGTTCTCGACAGCCTCGCCAGGATCAAGTCGCCCCGCGGGGTTGCGCTCACCAATGCCAATGTGCTGAGCGCGATCAGCGCGGCCGACGGCAAGGTGTTCTTCTCGATCAATGTCGATGCCGCCGAGGCGCGCGCCTGGGAATCCGTCCGAGCCGAGGCCGAGGCCGCTGTGCGCGCCATTCCCGGCGTCACCACCGTCATGGTGGCGTTGACCGCCGAGCGCAAGGCCGGCGCGGCACCACCACCGCCGCCAACTCCCAGCCGCGGCGCGCCGGGCGTGCAGCCGGTCCATGCCCACAAGCCGCCGCCGCAGGGCGGCGCCCAATCGCCGATGGCGCGGCAGTCCGAGATTCCGGGCGTCGCGGCCGTGATCGCGGTTGCCTCGGGCAAGGGCGGCGTCGGCAAGTCCACCACTGCTCTCAATCTTGCGCTGGGCCTGCGCGATCTGGGCCTCAAGGTCGGGCTGCTCGATGCCGACATCTACGGCCCCTCGGTGCCGCGGCTGACGGGCCTGCATGAGAAGCCGGAGCTGGATGGCGACCGCAAGATGATTCCGCTCAGGCGCTTTGGCCTGGCCATCATGTCGATCGGCTTCCTGGTGGAGGAAGAGACGGCGATGATCTGGCGCGGGCCGATGGTGATGTCGGCGGTGACGCAGATGTTGCGCGACGTCGCATGGGGCCAGCTCGACGTTCTCGTCGTCGACATGCCGCCAGGGACCGGCGATGCCCAGCTCACGCTGGCGCAGAACGTCCCTTTGAAAGGCGCCGTGATCGTTTCGACCCCGCAGGACCTGTCGCTGATCGACGCAAGGCGGGGGCTTGCGATGTTCAAGAAGGTCAACGTGCCCGTACTCGGCATCGTCGAGAACATGAGCTATTTCCAGTGCCCGCAATGCGGCACCAAATCCGACATTTTCGGCCATGGCGGCGCGCGTCACGAGGCCGAGAAGCTCGGGGTACCGTTCCTGGGCGAGATCCCCCTGCACATGGCGATTCGCGCCACCTCGGATGCGGGCACGCCCGTGGTCGACAGCGAGCCGGACGGTCCTCATGCGGCGATCTACCGCGCCATCGCGGGACAGGTTCGGGACCAGCTCAAGGGCGTCATCGCCGCCGCCTGAGCGGACCCAGTCAATCCCTTCAAACCAATACCCTGGGGACATGCGACTTTCGTAGAGCCCTGTCATGCCAATGTCGCGTTTCGAAAGCAGGGCTTCCGTGTTAAAGGCCCACGGCAGTCAAGCCCCTTCGGTTCGACGCGGCCCAAGAACGCGTCGCCGGAATGAGCGGCAGCAAAGAGGAAGTTAGGGGAAACGCCCCAACAAGGAGAGACTGAAGATGAAGCGTCGTGATTTTCTGAAAGTGTCGGCAGCCGGCGCGGCGGCGACCGCCGCGGTGGCCTCGCCGGCAATCGCGCAGTCCTCGCCCGAGATCAAGTGGCGCCTGACATCGAGCTTCCCGAAGTCGCTCGACACCATCTATGGCGGTGCCGAGCAGATGGCGAAGTACGTCGCCGAGATGACTGACAACAAGTTTCAGATCCAGGTCTTCCAGGCGGGTGAAATCGTCCCGGGCCTGCAGGCGCTGGATGCGACCCAGAAGGGCACCGTCGAGATGTGCCACACGGTGTCGTATTACTACGTCGGCAAGGACCCGACCTTCGCGATCTTCGCGTCGGTGCCATTCGGTCTGAACGCACGCCAGCAGAATTCCTGGCTCTACCAGGGCGGCGGCAACGAGCTCGCCAACGAGTTCTTCAAGAAGTCGAACGTGATGGGTTTCCCCTGCGGCAACACCGGCACCCAGATGGGCGGCTGGTTCCGCAAGGAAATCAAGACCGTTGCCGACCTCTCGGGCCTCAAGATGCGCATCGGCGGCATTGCCGGCCAGGTGCTCCAGAAAGTCGGCGTGGTACCGCAGCAGCTCGCCGGCGGCGACATCTATCCGTCGCTGGAGAAGGGCACCATCGACGCGGCCGAGTGGGTCGGTCCCTACGATGACGAGAAGCTCGGCTTCGCCAAGGTCGCCAAGTACTACTACTACCCGGGTTTCTGGGAAGGTGGTCCGACCGTTCACGCCTTCGCCAACATCGACAAGTGGAACGAGCTGCCGAAGAACTACCAGGCGATCCTCACCAACGCGACCGTCAACACCAACACCTGGATGGCCGCGCGCTACGACATGGTGAACCCCGGCGCCCTGAAGCGTCTGGTCGCCGGCGGAACGCAGCTTCGCCCGTTCACCAATGAAGTTCTGGAAGCCTGTCTCAAGGCCACCAACGAATTGTGGGGCGAGATCTCGGCCAAGAATCCCGACTTCAAGAAGTCGATCGACGCCATGCAGGCCTACCGCTCCGACGAATATCTGTGGTGGCAGGTCGCCGAATACACCTACGACAGCTTCATGATCCGCTCGCGCACCCGCGGCTGATCTTCGAACAAGTCGCAAGACGACACGCCCGGTCTCGTTCGCGAGGCCGGGCTTTTCTTTGGGGCGACGCGGTCGGAATAGGCGAGGCCGATGCCGCCGAGCGGCGGTGTCGCCGGGGGACGGGCGGCGCCTCCAACAAAAAATCTGAAAAACAACCCCATGCACAGTAGACGAGGGTTGAGAGGACAAGGCGTTGCGAGTGCAGCCAACAGCTTGATGCGATGGAGCTAATTGGGAGGCAGGCCCGAGCATCGCGCGGTCGATGGCAACTTTGCATTTTGGGAGCGAAAGCGGGAGGCGCACCAAGCGCGTGCTTCAGCGAGACCGTTTGACTCGTCGGGCAAAACAGTGGCATAAAGGCATTATCGCAAAATCCGAAATGAGCGCCTCGGCGGCTGGCCTGGGTTGACGATGAGCTTCGATCCCGATGAGGTTCAAAGCGCGCTGCGCAAGGCCTGGTCGTCGTCGACATCAAGCCAATGGACGGTAGACAATCCAGCCGCAGGGCAATGCAACGTCACCGCGTTACTGATTCACGAACTGTTCGGCGGCAAGCTGCTGAAGACGCCGCTGCCGGCCGGCGACCATTTCTACAATCGGATCGGAGGCGAGAGGTACGACTTCACGGCGAGCCAGTTCGATCGGCCGATCGCCTACATGGACGTGCTGACGGATCGGGCCGACGCAGAGCTGGGTGCAGCACACGATCAGTTGGCGGAACTTAGGGCCGCTTTCCGGGTGCACTGTCCGCACTCGGACTAGGGTGTGTCTTCATAAACGTCGGCTTGCCAACGCAAAGCGGACATTAGGGGGTGGACCTGAAACAACGTAGCGCCCACCTGCGATCAAAGCGCTCAGTTGAGCTTAAGCTCTTGGAGGGTCATATGAGGACGCGTTCTTTCGCGGCAGTAGGTATCCTGGCAGGTATGATGCTGTCGTCGGCCGCGAACGCAGCTGAGTTGAGGGTGCTGGCCGGCGGTGCCATGACAGCGGTGTGGTCGGTTCTAAAGCCGAACTTCGAGCAAACTTCAGGCCACAAGCTTGACGTCTTCTTCGGCACCACACCGAACCTGATCAAGGAAGCGACGTCCGGCAAGCCGTTCGATGTCGGCGTCGTGCCGGTCGAGGTAATGAGGGACGCCGCCGCGCGATCACACTTCGCAGCCGGGCCGACGCTGGACATAGCTCGCGTTGGCCTCGGTGTCGCGGTTCGCGACGGTGCGCCGAAGCCCAACATCTCCACGCCCGACGCGTTTAAAGCTGCCTTGCTTAACGCGGAATCGGTCGCCTCGATTCCGGAAAGCGCAACCGGCTATTCAATCGCGAAGGTATTCGAGCGTCTCGACATCACCGAGCCGATGAAAGCCAAGATGAAAGCGCAGCCGACCCCCGCACAGGTCGTCGCTGTAGTCGCCAACGGAGAGGCTGAACTAGCGCTATTCCTGATGAACGTCTTGACGGCACCGGGTTTGGATGTGGTTGGACCTTTCCCCGCTGACTTGCAGCAGGATGTCGTATTCACGGCCGCGCTCGGTGCGGGCACAAAGGAAGCGGCAGCCGCGAAGGCGCTCCTCGATTACCTGAAAACGCCGGACGCCGTATCGGTGATCAAGGGCAAAGGTATGACGCCGGGGTAACAATCAGCCGTTTCGTCACGCAACGACGTTCTGATCAACAGCGGATGCTTTAAAAAGCGGGCCGCTGGCGCATGTCGGCTGACGCCAACGTCCTAGCATCGCCGAAGGACCGCTTTTCAGGAGCATCGTACGAAGCAGGTCAGGGCCAAATAGGTGACATTCGACTTTCCTCGCGCTCGTCAGGCGCCGGAAGTCTCTCGCGACTGCTGTACGCCCGGACCTTCACTCCCATGGGTCAACACGGCCTCGGCAGCAGCTTCGTCGATGGCCGCCATTACCTGAGCGGTTGCGGAATGATGAATCATGTGTCCCGCGCCGTCGATCCGGCGCAATTTGCTCTGCTTGATCTCGCCATGCAGCCTGACCGACTGCTTGATATCGATCATACGATCGCCCTGGCCCGCGATAATGATCGTGGGCATCTTGAGTTCTGCATAAGTCTTCGAACCCGAGAATGCGGCAGGGATCAACATCGTCGCTTCAGCGGCTGTGGCCCGCATCTGTGATGGGCGGAGCGCCATTTCTTTCGGAAAGCCCGTGAACTTGTTCGGGACCGGCCGGGGCCCAAACAACTTGCGCAACGTCGCGGGCCACATCATCCGACCGGCTAGCGGCGAAATCGTGGAGCTGATGAGGTCCCCGAGCACCGGTAGGGCGGACAGCACTGACGCGGCGCTGTCCGAGCGGGGAGTCGGGAAATAATAGCCCGAGGCCAGCACGAGAGCCTGCACGAACGAAGGATGTCTTGTCGCCAGCGCAACCGCAACCGCAACCGACGCTCCCCACGAATGGCCAAGGACGATCGCTTGAGAGACGCCGAGCTGATCGAGCGCCTTCTTGAACAGGTCCGCCTGGGCATCCGGAGTCCAGACGACGTGCCTCGGCCGCGAGCTATGCCCAAAACCGGGGCGATCGAACACCATAACCCTGTAGTTCTCGGCTGCGAGATCGATCAATCCACTCGAGTCGAAATCCTGGACCAGGCTGCCATTGCCGTGAAACAAAACCAGCGGCTTGCCCCTGCCGCGTTCCAAATAGTGCAGGCGAACCCCCTCGACATCGATGAACCGACCCTGCGGAGGATTATCGCGTTGCGCTTTGTTCGCGAGCCGCCGATTTACGATTGCGGTAGCCGCAATGAGGGTACCTGCGGCAGCAAACGCGGCGACGCCCGGACGTCGCGTGATGGCGGTCAAGCAATCGGATAGAAGGGAGCTGGAACGTGTTCGTCGTGCAAGGCGCATGTGCATTACCTTAGGTGGTCTGCACGACGCCCCATCAAATGAGAAATGTTGCAGCTGAGTTGAACGGTTCGCCGGGGTGTTCGTTCCTTGGCAGGATCGATGCGGCGCCGGCGGCGGGGCCCAAGGGGGCAAACGTCCGCGCCATCCGCGACCTCATCCGCAGGTGCCCTGATTGGCTTACAGGAACCTGACGGAAGGGAGCGGCGCCCCGCCGGGAAGTGCTTTTTCGCTGGCCGAGATGCCCCGGATGGTGGAAGACAGCGAAGATGCGGCGCGAGCCGTGCGGTGATACCGGAACATCCCGCGGGAAAATGCGATGCGCCTTCTGATCGTCGAGGACAATGCCGAGCTGTCACGGCTCGTTGCCGGCGGGCTGTCGACGGCCGGCTATGAGAGCGACATCGTCGGCAGCGCCGCCGAGGCGCGCGAAGCCGTGAGCAGTGTCAGCTATGCCGCGATGATCCTGGACCTCGGACTACCCGACGGCGATGGCCTGTCGGTGCTGCGCGAGCTGCGCCGGCAGATGGAGCCCTTGCCGGTGCTGGTGCTGACCGCGCGCGGCGGCTTGCAGGACCGCGTCAGCGGACTGCGCAGCGGCGCCGACGACTATCTCGCCAAACCGTTCGCGATGGAGGAACTGGTGGCGCGGCTGGAGGCGATCCTGCGCCGTCCGGGCCAGTTGCTCGGCCGCTCGCTGCGCCTCGCCAACCTCGTCTATGACACCGAAAGCCGTCAGATCTTCGTCGACGACCAGCCGCGCATCATCTCCGCGCGCGAGACCTCGGTGCTTGAGATCCTGCTGCGCCGGCAGGGCAGGGTGGTGCCGAAGAAGAACGTCGAGGACCACATCTTCGGTCTCGACGGCGAAGTCGCCTCCAATGCGGTCGAGGTCTACGTCTCGCGGTTGCGCAAGCAGCTCGCCGAGCACGGCGCCAAGGTCGTGATCCACACCATCCGTGGCGTCGGCTATCTCATGGCCGAGGAGAAATAGCGTGGCCCGGATCGGATCTCACGCCGGATTCCGGGCCGGAATCCATGCGAGGTCGCCAACGTTCAAATCGCTGATCTGGCGCATCGTGTTCCTGCACATCGTGGCGGTCGCGGTGGTCGCGATCTTCCTGCCGCTGGTGCTGTTCTGGCTGCTCAATTCCGAGATCGACCAGTTGCATCGCGATGCCATGCGCGCGCAGGCCGAGGTGTTGGCCGAGCGCATCGTCGCCCAGCCCGACGGGCTGTTGACGTTCAACCTGCCGGACAGTCTCAAGGGCCTTTATTCGGAAGCCTATGGCCGCTACCAGTACGACATTCGCGATGCCGAGGGGAATCTCCTGTTCTCGTCGCGGCGCAAGACCGGCACTGCCACGGCCGCGCCTCCGCCGCTCTCCGAAACGATTTCCGGCGCCGGCGTCACTCGCATCATCGACGGCAAGGTGATGCGCATTCGCGTCGCGGAGGACCTCGCGCACCGCGACGTCATCATCGATGACATTGTCTCGAACTTCTTCCGGCGGGTCGGGTGGATCACGATTCCAATCCTGCTGGTCCTGCTCGCCATCGACATCATCATCTTTCGCCGCGCCGTCGCGCCGCTGTGGAAGGCCTCCGAGGAGGCAAGCAATATCGGCCCGGCGCGCACCGACATCCGCCTGCCGACGGAGCAGATTCCGCGCGAGATCATGCCGCTCGTCACCGCCGTCAACCAGGCGCTCGACCGCCTCGAGGACGGCTTTCGGGTGCAGCGGCAGTTCACCGCCGACGCCGCGCACCAATTGCGTACGCCGCTCGCGATATTGCGCACGCGCATCGAGACGCTCGGCGACGGCGCCGCAAGGCAGGCGCTGCATGCCGACATCGAGGGCATGAGCCGCATCGTCGCGCAGCTGCTGGAGATCGCCGAGCTCGACACGCTGGTGCTCGATCCCGGCGAGACCGCGGATTTGCGCGCGGTCTGCGCCGAGGTGGTCGGTTCGATCGCGCCGCTCGCGATCGCGCAGCACAAGGATATCGCGCTTAGGGGCAGCGAGGCGCCGGTGCTGATCCACGGCAATTCGGTGATGCTCCAGCGCGCGATCTTCAACCTTGCCGAAAACGCCATCAAGTTCACGGCAAAGGATACGTCGGTCGATGTCGATGTGAGCGAGAACGGTGCGGTGCGCGTGCGCGATTGCGGACCGGGAATTGCGGAAGCCGAGCGTGAATTGATCTTCCACCGCTTCTGGCGCGCCGACCGCCAGCGCAGCGACGGCGCCGGCCTCGGGCTCTCGATCGTGCGCGCGGTGGCGGATGATCACGCGGCGACGGTCGCGGTGGAGAATCTTCCGGGCGGCGGCGCGCAGTTCACGCTGCGGTTCAGGCTGGCGGAGAAGCGGGGCGACGTTGATTTGAACGCAGTGCGGCACTGACGCTGCACCCTCGCCCCTTGTGGGAGAGGGTGGCTCGCCGCGACAGCGGCGAGCCGGGTGAGGGGTCTCTCTCCGCGAGTCCGACTGCGAGTTGAATGCGCGGAGGCAACCCCTCATCCGGCGCTTCGCGCCACCTTCTCCCACAAGGGGAGAAGGAAGAGAGCGCTATTTCAGCTTGCCGGTGGACAGATCCATGATCATGCGCGTGGTCAGATAAAGGCGCGGCACGATGCTGTCGAGTTTGACATATTCGGCGTCGTTGGAATGCGCGCCGAAACCCGACAGGCCCATGCCTTCGACCACGGCTCCGCTGGTCTTCAGCGCGGCAAACGCGGCATCGGTGCCGCCGCCGGTCGCCTTCTCGTCGACCTTGAGGGGCAGTCCGATCTCCCCATAGATGGTCTTGCCGTGGGCCGCGACGCGGCGCGAGGCGTCGTTGGCCTCCAGCGGCGGGCGACGCACCTCGAATTTGAGCGCGACCTTGGAGTCGGGCAGCAGGTGATTTTTGATCTTCTCCTGAAGTGTTTTCTCCAGCTCGCCGAAATCGGCAACCTTGAGTGCGCGCGCATCGGCCTGGGCCGTGGCCTCCGCGGGGATGACGTTGCGGTTGGTACCGGCCTTGGAGACCGTCCAGTTTAGTTTCAGGCCCTGCTCCGGTTTGGACAGGTCCTTCATCTGCAGCAGCTGGTGCGAGAGTTCGTACAGCGCATTGACGCCGCCCTCGGGCCGCGAGCCTGCATGCGACGACTTGCCCTGCACCGTGAGATAGGCCGAGCCGATGCCGCTGGTGGCCAGCCGCAGCGTGCCGTCGGTGCCGCCGCCTTCAAACGAGAACACCACATCCTGATCCGCGGCGAAGCTGGTGATGGTGCTGCGCCAACCGGGCGATGAGATCTCCTCGTCGCCATTGGTGAGCACCGTCAGCGTGCCGTAATCCCGGAAGCTCAGCTTCTGCAGCAACGCTACGGTGTGAAGAATGAGCGCGACGCCCTGCTTGTCGTCGGCAATGCCGAGGCCGTAGGCCTTGTCGCCGTCGATGCGGAACGGTTGATCCTTCAGCATGCCCTTCAGGTACACGGTGTCCATGTGGGCGATCAGCATGATCTTCTTGCTGCCTGTGCCCTTGAATACGGCGTGTACGGCCGGGCCGATCTTCTCGGGTGTGTCGTCGAGGCGATAGACGTCGGTGGGCTGCAGGATCTCCACCGTGCCGCCGAGCTGCTTGAGCTGGCCGGCAACGCGCTCGGCGATCTGATTCAAGCCTTCGACATCCTTGCTGCCGGATTCGATGCTGACGAGATCGCGCAGCGTGTCGAGCAGCGGCTGCTGCTCCTTTTGCGCCAGCGCATGGACGTCGGCCACGACATTCGCACTGGGCTCCGCATGCGCCGGCATTGCCGCACATGCCAGCCAGAGCGACGCGATCAACGGAGCAACGAGCGATGGAGCAGGGTGGGATCGAGACATTCGTGGCGGCCCTAGGTTGGGGGGATGGCGCGGTATGCCCGTGTTTCCGGCGCTTGTCACGCGCCCGGGGCACCCGGCATGCCCGGCCGAGGCGGACGTGATGGGAAGGGCCAGGGCGCCGGCCGCCTAAGCCTAAAGTCGTAGGATCGGATGGCGTGGGAGCTGAGCATTTTTGTCCCTCACATCGTGAGGGATGGAAATCGGACGACACTTGTTCCATGCTGGCCCCCAAGCCTCGGCAAGAAGGCCCACCGTCACAATCCATCAGGGTAGGAAATCATGAAAAGACGAGATTTTATCAAGGTCACCGGGCTTGGTGCGGCGGGTGTCGCCACGCTCGCCGCTCCAGCGATCGCGCAGACGACGCCCGAGATCAAATGGCGCATGCCGACGAGCTGGCCGAAATCACTCGATACGCTCTATGGCGGCGCCGAGATGATGGCCAAGATGGTCGCGGAAGCGACCGACAACAAATTTCAGATTCAGACATTTGCCGGCGGCGAGATCGTGCCGGGCCTTCAGGTGCTCGATGCCGTGCAGAACGGCACCTGCGAAATCGGCCACACCGCGTCCTACTATTATTTCGGTAAGGACCCGACCTTTACTTTCGGCTCGGCTGTGCCGTTCGGACCGAACATGCGCATCAACCAGGCCTGGTACATGCTGGGCGGCGGCAGGGACATCCTCAACGAGTTCTACAAGAAGTACAACGTCGTCTCGCTGCTTGCTGGCAACACCGGCTGTCAGATGGGCGGCTGGTTTCGTAAGGAGGTCAAGACGCCTCAGGACTTCAACGGGTTGAAATTCCGCATCGGCGGCTTCGCCGGAAAAGTGATGGCCAAGCTCGGCGCGGTGCCACAGCAGATCGCCGGTGGCGACATTTATCCTGCGCTGGAGAAGGGCACCATCGACGCCGCCGAATGGGTCGGCCCCTATGACGACGAGAAGCTCGGCTTCGTCAAGGTCGCGCCGCATTATTACTTCCCGGGCTGGTGGGAAGGCGGGCCCATGCTGCTCGCCTTCGTCAACCAGGACAAATGGAACGCGCTGCCGAAGCACTATCAGAGCATCCTCGAGCAGGCGGGACACTACGCCAACAACTGGATGATGGCGAAGTATGACCAGTCCAATCCGCCGGCGTTGCGACGCTTGCTCGCGGCCGGCGCCAAGCTGCATCCGTTCTCGCCGGAGGTCATGCAAGCCTGCTTCAAGGCGGCAAAGGAGCTGCACACCGAAGTCTCGGCCAGCAACGCGGACTTCAAGAAGGTTTACGAATCGCTGACCGCGTTCTCGAACAACGGATATCAGTGGTTCCAGGTTGCCGAAGTCGGCTATGACAACTTCATGGCGCGCAACTCGCAGAGCTGATCGCAGAGCGCACGATCGGCCCAGACAAAAAACCCGGAGCGCAAGCTCCGGGTTCTTTTTTGCGGGTGGGCCGGGCGCTATTGCTTCGGCTGGCCGAAGTCGAGCGGCGGCAGATCGATCTGGGGAATCTCGATCTTGATGCTGTTGGGATCGACGGTGGACTGCACGCCCTTGTAGTGCATCACCATCGACGGGAACATGATCACCAGAAGCACCATGATCATCTGGATGACGACGAACGGCACCGCACCCCAATAGATCTGTCCCGTCGTGACCGGCTCCATGCGCTTGCCGGTCACGCGATCGGTATAACGTTCCTTCGGCGCGACCGAGCGCAAATAGAACAGCGCAAATCCGAACGGCGGATGCATGAACGACGTCTGCATGTTGACGCCGAGGATGACGCCGAACCAGATCAGGTCGATGCCGAGATGCTCGGCCGCGGGCCCGAGCAGCGGGATCACGATGAAGGCAAGCTCGAAGAAATCGAGGAAGAACGCCAGCACGAACACGAAGGCGTTGACGAAGATCAGGAACCCGATCTGGCCGCCGGGCAGGGAGGTCAGCAGGTGCTCGACCCAGACGTGACCGCTGACGCCGTAGAAAGTGAGCGAGAACACGCGCGCGCCGACCAGGATGAAGACGACGAACGCGGACAGCTTCGCCGTCGATTCGGTGGCCTGACGGATCAGGTCCCATGTCAGTCGCCGCTTCGCGGCTCCGAGAATGAGGGCGCCGGCTGCACCCATGGCGCCGCCTTCGGTGGGCGTCGCGACACCGATGAAGATCGTGCCCAGCACCAGGAAGATCAGGAACAGCGGCGGCACCATGACGAAGGTGGTCTGTTGCGCCATCTTCGAGAGGAAACGGAAGCCCGTCAGCTTGTCGATGGCCCAGTTCGCGATGGCGACGAAGAACGCGAAGAGGATGCCGAAGAACATGCTGAGCACGACGAAGTCGGCGCCGTGTGTCTCCGAATTCCGCATCATGAACCAGCCGAACACACAGCTCGCCAGGAACAGCACGCCGAGCGACTTCAGGCCGCGGTCGCCGCTCTCCTCGCGGAAGCCGATCGCTTCTTTGGGAAGACCCGGCGCCGCCTTCGGGAAAATCATGGTGACGAGGAACGCGTAACCCGCATAGAGGCCGGCGAGCACCAGGCCCGGAATGAACGCGCCCTCATACATGTCGCCGACCGACTTGCCGAGCTGGTCGGCCATCACGATCAGGACGAGCGAGGGCGGAATGATCTGCGCCAGCGTGCCGGAGGCCGCGATGATGCCGGTCGCCACGCGGCGGTCGTAGCCGTAACGCAGCATGATCGGCAGCGAGATCAGGCCCATCGAGATCACCGACGCCGCCACGACGCCGGTGGTCGCCGCAAGCAGCGCGCCGACGAACACCACCGCGTAGGCGAGGCCGCCGCGGATGGTGCCGAACAACTGACCGATGGTGTCGAGCAGATCCTCGGCCATGCCGGAGCGCTCGAGCACCAGTCCCATGAAGGTGAAGAAGGGAATGGCGAGCAGCGTGTCGTTGTTCATGACCCCGTAGACGCGCTCCGGCAGCGCCTGGAGAAAGTCCGGGTGGAATTGCCCGAGTTGAACGCCGATGATGGCGAAGAACAGGCCGACGGCGCCGAGCGAAAATGCCGCCGGGTAGCCGAGCAGCAGCACGACGACGAGCGTCGCGAACATGATAGGCGCCAGATTGGCGATAATAAACGCGGTCATGACTTCCCCCTAAACCGTCGCCAACGGCTACTTTTTTTCGATCGCTTCGACGAGGTGCTCGACCTCGGCCTCCAGTGCGGACACCTGCGACTCGTGTGGGTCCGGGATCATGCCGCGCATGATCGCAATTCGCTTGATCAGTTCGGAAATGCCTTGAACGAGCAGGAGGGCGAAGCCGATCATGATCAGCGCTTTTGCCGGCCATTGCGGCAGGCCGCCCGCATTGCCGGATTGCTCGTTGATCTGGAGCGAGCGCAGGAAGAACGGTACCCCGGTGACGATCATGACAATGGTCAGCGGGATCAGGAAGAAGATGTGGCCGATGATGTCGATGATGTTGCGAACCCGCTTCGGCATCATGCTGTTGAAGATGTCGATCCGGATGTGCTCGTTATCGAGCAGCGTCCACGACGAGCACAGCAGGAATACGATGCTGAAAAGCACCCATTGCAGCTCGAGCCACGAGTTGGAGGACGTGTCCAACGTCTTCCGAATGATCGCATTCAGCGCCGAGATGACGACGGCGAGCAGGATCAGCCAAGCCAGACGCTTGCCCGTCCAACGTGTGAACGCGTCAATTCCATTGCTCAGCTTCAGGAGCGCTTGCAAGATTGGTCCTCCCCGATTTGCCCCGGCCGTCTTGACTGCGCCGAGTGGCGCGTTGGCTTGTCTCGCCGCGCAGGCATGAGGCAGCCGCACCAAACCAGCGAGTTTGCCGCCAGTCAATCGGAAGTTTGTTGATAGTTAAGGGGAATAAGCCGCGGCCGGCCCGCCGATGCTAGCCGCCGGTGACGCTCATGTGCCTGGAGACGCTGGGGCGGTCGTGGCGGCGGTCGATGATGAAATCGTGGCCCTTGGGCTTCAGCCCAATGGCGCGGTCGATCGCATCCGCAAGCAGCGAATCGTCGTCCGATGCACGCAGAGGTTTGCGCAAATCGGAGGCATCCTCGTGGCCGAGGCAGGTGTGCAACGTTCCCGTGCAGGTGACGCGCACGCGGTTGCAGGATTCGCAGAAATTATGAGTCATCGGGGTGATGAAGCCGAGCTTGCCGCCGGTCTCGGCGACGCTGACATAGCGCGCCGGCCCGCCGGTGCTCTCGGCCAGATCGGTCAGCGTGAACTGCTGGGCGAGGCGCGCGCGCACCAGCGACAGCGGCAGGTATTGGTCGATTCGTCCGGATCCGATCTCGCCCATCGGCATGACCTCGATCAGCGTCAGCCCCATGCCCTTGCCGTGGGCCCAGCGCATCAGGTCGGGAAGCTCGTCCTCGTTGAGGTTCTTCAGCGCAACGGCATTGATCTTGACCGCGAGGCCCGCAGCGCGTGCCGCCTCGATACCTTCCAGCACTTTGTCGATCTCGCCCCACCGGGTGATCTCGCGAAACTTTTGTGGGTCGAGCGTGTCGAGCGAGACGTTGATGCGGCGGACGCCGCAATCGGCGAGTTCGCTCGCGTATTTCGCAAGCTGGGTGCCGTTGGTGGTCAGCGTCAGCTCGCCCAGCGCACCGCTCTCGAGATGCCGCGACAGCGAGCGCACCAATGTCATCACGTTGCGGCGGACCAGCGGTTCGCCGCCGGTGAGCCGCAGCTTCTTCACGCCCTTGGCAATGAAGGCCGAGCAGAGCCGGTCGAGTTCCTCCAGCGTCAGCAGGTCCGCCTTGGGCAGGAACGTCATGTCTTCCGACATGCAGTAGAAGCAGCGCAGGTCGCAGCGGTCGGTGACGGAGACGCGCAAATACGAAATGGTCCGTCCGAACGGATCGGTCATCGCGCTCGACAGCGCGGCGCGGGGGCTCGCGGAAAGTCCGTTCATACCAAATGCCTTGTCACTTGCGGCAACGCGAGCAGTTTTGCTTCAGCGGTGTCCTGGAAGCAATCTAAGCATCGAACGCGTCAGAGACAATTGGGGCGTTAGCGGAGGTCAGCGCTTGCCCGTGTTCGGATCGGGGAACGGCGAGCCCGCAGCCGGTGCGGCAGCAGCAGCCGGGGCGGTGGCGGGCGCCGCCGGTTTCGGCTTCTTCGGCCGGTGCGGCTTGCGGACCGGTTTCGGCGGAACGGCCGGCTGGAGCTCCGCGAAAACCGGGTTGGGGTCGGTGGTGACCGAGGCGGGCGTCGTGAAGTCGCCGGGGTTCTTGATGACGTTCACCGGCACGCTTACCGGCTGGTATTTCGGCAGCGCGAAAGCGACCGTGAAGGGGACGTCGGGGGCGGGAACCGATACGGAGCAGGGGGTCTTGCAGCCCTGTCCGAGCGAGGTCGTGGCGTCAGCACCCGCAGGATTGGATTCGAGCCGGACCTGGACGGTCGGCGGGGCCGATTTGAACATGTTCCAGGAAGTTGAAGACATCGAGGAGCAGCCGGCAAGGCTCGTTGCCCCGAGGACGCTCACTCCAGCTAATGCAAACGAGATGACACGACGCATGACATTCACCTAGTGCGGCGAACCGCCACACCCCGGACAAACTTAGGAGTGTCGTTCCGAGCGAGCAACCGGCGGGCCTCGCATAGTTAATAGATGGTTAACGCGGGATTTCTGCGGAATAATCAAGCTATCTCAGCTATTTGAGATCTGCCTGCGCAGTCATCAGGCTGCTGGCGGCTGCCGGCAGGTCGCGCATGTGATGGATCAGCCGGTCCGGCTTCAGCTCGGCGATCGGGACGTCCGTATAGCCGAAGCTGACCCCGATCACGGGAACTCCGGCGCGCCGGGCCACGCCGACATCGGGTCCGGCGTCGCCGACCATGATGCTGGCTTTGACCTCGCCGCCGGCCCGCGCCACCGTTTCGCGGAAAATGGTCGGATCGGGCTTTTGGACGCCAAAAGTGTCGGCGCCGCAGATCGCGGCGAAGCGTCGGCTCAGGTCGAGCTGGTCCAGCAGGCGCTTCGACAGCCATTCCAGCTTGTTGGTGCAGACCGCGAGACGATGGCCCTGGGCCGCAAAATGGTCGAGTGCGGCCTCCAGTCCCTCGAAGGGCCGGGATTCGACGGCGATATTGTCAGCGTAATAAGCGATGAAATCGGCCGTCATCCGGTCCATGTCGGCAACCGTGACGCTGCGGCCCTCGGCCTCCAGCCCCCGCTCGATCAGCTTGCGGGCGCCGGCGCCGATCATGTTGCGGGCCGAGGCCATCGGCACGGGCGGCAGCCCTTCGCGGTCGAGCACGTAATTGAGCGCGGTGATCAGGTCGGGCGCCGTATCCACAAGCGTGCCGTCGAGATCGAAGACGATGGTGTGGGGGGAGGTCATGGTCCAGCGCTACCGGCCCGGCCCCGCCCGCGCAAGGGCGGAAGCCATAAGATCACCTTATAAGGTGGGGCGGGAGGCCTGTTCCCCAGACCCTGTTCTCCGAGGGAAAACGAGGCTACACAGGCCGCCGCGAGCCTATAAGGCACGACACTCGTAATTCAGGGACGGCGCAAACGTGAATATGGACCAGTTGAAGCGGCAGGCTGCGGCGCGCGCCCTCGAGGACGTCCGTGACGGCATGCAGCTCGGGCTCGGCACCGGCTCGACCGCAAAACATTTCGTCGAGCTGCTCGGCGAGCGGGTCCGCGCTGGACTCAAAGTGATCGGCGTGCCGACCTCCGAGGCGACGCGCCTCGATGCAATCCGCTGCGGCGTGCCGCTGACCACGCTGGACGAGATCGACCATCTCGACATCACCGTCGACGGCGCCGACGAGATCGATCCCGAACTCAATCTGATCAAGGGCGGCGGCGGCGCGCTGTTGCGCGAGAAAATCGTGGCGGCCGCCTCGGATCGCATGATCGTGATTGCCGACGACACCAAATGGGTCCCGACACTTGGCCGCTTTCCGCTGCCGGTCGAAGTCATCCCGTTCGGGCTCGGCGCAACGCGGCGCGCGATCGAGAAGGCGTTTGCGGAATGCGGCGTTTCCGGGCAGATGGCGGTCCGCAACGGCAAGGACGGCCACGTTTTCGTCACCGATGGCGGCCACTGGATCGTCGATGCCCAGCTCGAAAAGATTGAGGATCCCGCCCGCCTTGCCACGGCGTTGAGCGCGATCCCCGGCGTCGTCGAGCATGGTTTGTTCATCGGCTTGGCCAGCTCGGCTGTTTTGGCGGGTGGCGAAGGAATTCGCGTGATTGAACGGCGAAAGCCGAAAGGAGACTAGGAATGAAGAGCGTTTTGAAATTGTTGCCGGTCGCGACTCTCGCTGTGGGACTGGCCCTCTCGGTCACCCCGGCCGGGGCCCAGCAGGCCGCGGCGCCGAAATCGTCGCCGGCCGCCGTCGCGGCCGCCAAGGAGATCCTGGCGATCAAGAACGCCAGTGCGATGTACGCCAACGCGGTGCCCGGCCTGGTCGAGAAGACCAAGATCGCGCTGATCCAGCAGAACCTGAACTACCAGAAGGACCTCACCGAGGTCGCCCAGATCGTCGCCCAGCAGCTCAAAGGCCGCGAGAGCGAAATCGGCGATGGCATGGCGCAGGTCTATGCCAGCGAGTTCACCGAGCAGGAGTTGAAGGATCTCGTCACCTTCTACAAGTCGCCGCTGGGCAAGAAGCTGATCGAGGCCGAGCCGCGCGCGATCGGGCTGAGCATGGCCTTCATGAACTCCTGGGCCCAGAACTTCTCCGAGACCGTGATGGGCAACTTCCGCGCCGAGATGCGCAAGCGTGGCAAGGAGATCTGACAGTTCCTATCTGATCAGAATCCGGATCATGTTCTGAAAGAGGTCGGAGTGGACAATGGCTGAATTCGACGTCGACCTCTTTGTCATCGGTGGCGGTTCGGGCGGCGTGCGTGCCGCCCGCATCGCGGCCGGCTACGGCGCCCGCGTCATGATCGCGGAAGAGTACCGCATGGGCGGGACCTGCGTGATCCGCGGCTGCGTACCGAAGAAGCTGTTCGTCATCGGCTCGCATTTCCGTCACGAGATCGAGGACGCCGCCGGCTTTGGCTGGACCGTTCCGCCTGCGACCTTCGACTGGCCGACGCTGATTGCCAACAAGGACAAGGAGATCGCGCGTCTGGAGGCGGCTTACACCGCCAATGTCGAGAAGTCAGGCGCGCAGATCGTCAAGAGCCGGGCGGTGATCGAGGACAAACACACGGTCCGCCTGCTCGAGAACGACCGGAAGATCACCGCAAAATACATTTTGATCGCCACCGGCGGCGCGCCCAATCACGGTGCTCCGATTCCCGGCATCGAGCACGTGATCTCCTCCAACGAGGCGTTTCACCTGACCAGGCTGCCGAAGCGGATCGTGATCCAGGGCGGCGGCTACATCGCGCTGGAGTTCGCCGGTATCTTCGCCGGCTTCGGCTCCGACGTCACAGTCATCTATCGCGGCGACAACATTCTTCGCGGGTTTGACGAGGATGTTCGCGCTCACGTCCGCGCCGAGATGGAGAAGCAGGGCATCACCATCCTCACCGGCTGCACGGTGACGAAGGTCGATCGGCACGGCGAGGAATTCACCACGCATCTGTCGAACGGATCGAGCCTTGCCTCCGACCAGGTGATGTTCGCGATCGGCCGCCATCCGGCGGTGGCCAATCTCGGCCTGGAGAAGGCCGGCGTCGCCATCAATCCGCGGAACGGCGGCATCGCCGTCGACCATTTCTCCAAGAGCTCGGTCGACAGCATCTATGCGATCGGCGACGTCACCCATCGCTTCAACCTGACGCCGGTCGCGATCCGCGAGGGCCATGCGTTCGCCGACACCGTGTTCGGCAAGCGCGAGGTGCAGGTGGATCACGCCAACATCCCGACGGCCGTGTTCTCGCAGCCGGAGGTCGGCACCGTCGGCCTCACCGAGACCGAGGCCCGCGCGCAATTCAGCCACGTCGACATTTACAAGACCACGTTCCGGCCCATCAAGGCGACGATGTCGGGCCGCGATACCCGCGTGCTGATGAAGCTCGTCGTCGACGGCGCCTCCGACCGCGTGCTAGGCTGTCACATCGTCGGCGATGCCGCGGCCGAGATCACTCAGGCGGTCGCGATTGCGGTGAAGATGAAGGCGACCAAGGCCGATTTCGATGCGACGATTGCGCTGCATCCGACCGCGGCCGAAGAGCTCGTCACCATGCGCACCCCGACCGCCCGCCACGTCCGCCAGGCGGCGGAGTAACCCCGGCGCTCAGCCGTAGAGGTACCCGACCGGCTTGCCCTCGGTGCGCAGAGGACGGATGTCCTTCTGCGTGATGATCTGACCGGCGAGGCCGTCGATCTCGTGTCTTTGCGTCGGCGTCCAGCTGCGGAGGTCGTTCATGCCTTTGAGAAGGCCGAGCCGAAGGACCTGCGTGTTCTCACCGATACCGACGAGGCTTGTGGCGTTCTTGCCTGCCGTCACCACGTCGCCGGCCGTGAGCTCAAAGGTCTCGCCAGTCTTGTTCCTGAATTCGGCCGTGCCGCGGATCACGCGGTAGATCACGACCTCGCCCTTGGCGAAACAGGTGGTGTCCGCCGCTGCCGACGTGCTCTTGGGCAACAGCGATTGGCCGCGCGGGTCGGTTGCGATGATGTGGCCGGCGACGAGATGACCGCTCGGCACTTCGATGCCGATGTCGCGCACATAGACCGGCATGGATGATTTGACCGGGCTGTCGGTGAGCGGCTTGAACAGCGCATCGAGCGCCAGCGGGTCCTGGAGCCAAAAGCCTGCGTCCGCAGGGCGATCATGCAGAGAGTGGCTCCACGCCACCCGTGGCGTCTCGTCTTCGTTGATCTGATCCGGGCCGACAATGGTCGGGTTTGGAAAGGTCGTCGGATCGGTGATGAAGGCTTCGAGGAATTTGCCGGAATAGCCCATGGAAATTGGATCCGGCGCCACCGTTTGTGGCGTCTTCAAATTCTCTTCGGTCGACAGTCCCGACCAAGTGTAGAACAGCTGGCGGTGCACGATCGCGCTTTGCAGCATCACCGCGCCGGGGCCGACATTGTAGAAGCGCCCGTCATAGTCGAAGGTGAACGCGCCCGAGGTGACCAGTACGAGCTGAAAGCCGCCCGGTGGCAGATGAAGATGGAAATCTGTCGGACCGGTGTCGGGCAGATAGATCGGCAGGTTGGTCGCGACCTCGTGCAGCAGGAAAGTTTCGTTGTTGGCGTGAAAGCCCTCGTTGGCGCGATTGTAGAGGGCCTGCGGCCGGTACGTCGCCTCGAACTTCGCATTCCGGTCGCGGTCGATCGCCACGAAATCCCGGTCGTTGAGGCGAAGGGGGGCGCCGTCCGGGCGGGTCAGGCCGGTGATTTTGAGATCGCCGGCGGCATGCACGTTCATGGCAGTCTCCGATTCTAGGCCGCTCACCCGGTCTCTCTCGGCGCACGCATCTTGCTGCTGCAATCAGGAGAGCAGGGGATCAGGCCTGATGCTGCCTTGCGAATTTTGGGCCAGTCGAGGAGCCAGGCGGCACGAAGGCTTCGCAACGAGCCGCCACGCGAAGAAAAATCGAGGTTGCACCTGAGGTTAGATGACACGCTTGACCAGCCTGCATGGCCGTGTTCGCGAAGTCTGCCAGCCCGGCGATGAGAGGTGTCTTGTCTATTTTGTCGGCATTCTGGCGCGGACGTGCAGCTGCGCCGATCAGGAGAAGTCGGCGGCCCGGTGTCCGAAGCCGTTCATTCGAAAGATCGACGGACGGTCCGCTCGGGCTTGCCGTACGGGCTGTCGGCCCACTTCGCCATGTCCGCCGCACGCGCCTCGATGAGCTCGCACCACAGGCAGCTGAGCTCCGCGCGCCCTTTGGCTGAGAGCATCGGAATGAGTCCATGGCCGCAGCCAGCGCAACATTTGATGCGATTCATGGTTCTCTCCGCCACCTTCCGAATTCAGGAGCGACATTGTTGCTCCCGAAGCTTGCGCGGGCGCTATGAGGGAGCAGCAACGCCTGCGGTCGAGACGCTCGTGCCCGAGATCGTCGCGTTTGCAATCCAGCGCGCCACCGCGGCGATGTCCGCATTGTCGCGGAAGGCGCGAAGCTGAAATTCCGCCGAGCTGCCGCGTTCGACGATGGTGCGACAGTGTTCGACCTCGGTGGCGCAGTTCAGCGCGGCCGCGTCCCCGGCGATGTCCTCGATCACGCGGGAGAGCAGCTCGGAGATCTCGACCGGCCCGTCCTTGGACGCAAAGATGCAATCGGTGCCGTAGCGCTGGGCGCGCCATTTGTTCTCCACCGCAATCGCGCGTTCGACCGCGGTGACCTCTTTCGAGAGATGAGGTCGGAGGTACAGATAGCGGGTGAGGCAGCGATAGAGCGAGGCAATGGCAACGGCGTCGTCGACGAAGGTGCAGGTGTCGGGCGCACGCAGCTCGAGGGTGGGGTGCTTCATCGAGGGGCGCATGGCCCACCAGATGTGGCTTTCATCGGGGATCACGCCGGAGCGCTGCAACGCGCCGACATATTCGTCGTATTCCTGGCGGCTCTCGAATAATTCGGGCAGGCCGGTGCGCGGCAGCTCGGAATAGGCGGCGAGCCGATAGCCCTTCAGCCCGGTCTTGTGTGAATTCCAGAATGGGGAGGAGGCCGACAGGGCGATGAACAAGGGCAGATGCGGCAGCGTCGCTCGCATCACCGCCATGCGCTTCTCGGGATCGGGCAACTGGACGTGCACGTGCATACCGCACATCAGGTTGCGGTGACCGATGCTGCGCAGATCCTCGATCATCTCCTCGTAGCGCGGCTTCGGGCTCGGCTGCGACATGCGCCAGACCGCGGTCGGATGCGTGCCGCAGGCCATGATCACGAAGCCGTATTGTGCTGCGACGTTTGCGACTTCGCGACGCAGGAAGCGAAGTTCTTCGCGCGCGTCGGCGACGTCGACATGAACGTTGGTGGCGACCTCGAGTTGCGACTGCAACATCTCCCGCATCGCCTGGCCGCCTGTCGACCAATTCGCAGATTCGAATAGCTCATTGGGGGTCTGGATCGCGACCTCCAGGCTGCGGCGATCGGCGAGGAAGTATTCCTCCTCAATACCGAACGAATATTCCGCAGCCTTGCCGCGTCCGCCGGCCGAGCGAATGACGAGGTGCTGCTTGCCTTCCGAGGAATCGAGTCGCAGCAGTTTCAAGACGTCTGACGCCAATGTCATCGTGCCACCCGACCAAGGTATTTACCCGCGGGCGATAATCCTTCTGGCAGGAGCGGGTTCCGCGTCGGCCTCACTGGAAATTGCAAGATCGAACGGAACAATTTTCGCGCTTTCGGACGCACGTGCGATCAGTGCGTGATTCGCGGGCACTTCCGTCCAGTCCGTTTCCTTGTCGAAAGGCTCGGACACGACGATGACCTGGCCGCCAGCCTCACGAAAATACAGTGTGTTGGCGGCATCGTTGACCGCAACCCGGAAGGCATAGAGATCCCGGCCGTTGGCGATGGCGCTGGTGAAGCGTAGCCGCTCCCGAAGCTCGCCTTCGTTGACGAGGCCGACAAGGGATCGCAGCACGCGATGCGTTGCGCCGAGCGGATCGGCGTCGAGACCCGCGCCCATCATGGCGAGAAATACGGCTTCCGAATCGGTCGTGCCTGTCCGCGAAGGATAGTAGGCGTCGGGGATCAGCGCCTCGACCTTGCGCCGCAGGCGATTCCAGCTGCCGACGAAACCGTTATGCATGAACATCCAGTGGCCGCAGGCAAAGGGATGACAGTTCTGCCGTGTCACCGCCGTGCCGGTGGCGGCGCGCACGTGGGCGAAGAAGAGGTGCGAGCGCAGATGTCGGCAGAGATAGCGGAGATTCTCGTCCGACCAGGCCGGGCGTGTTTCACGATAAAGCCCAGGCTCCGGATGCTCGCCGTACCAGCCGAGACCAAAACCGTCGCCATTCGAGCCGGCCGTCGACTGGAGCGAGCGGATGCTTTGCGCGATCAGCGAATGCTCGGGCTCGGTGACATAGGGCTCGAAAGACGTGGTCTCGCCACGGTATGCGATCCAGCGACACATGGGAATCCTGTCAGGAGATGCTTGCTGAAATGTATCAACGAACCTGACAGGAGGATGGTTCCCGACAGCGAGTGTCGGGAACCAAGTGGTCACTACACCGGCACCGGAATCAATGGAGCAACCTCGCGATCACCTGCGCTCTCGCTCAATGCGAGACCTTGCGCGACGCCGACCCGGTCGGCCTCGGGACGGTTCTGGCTCATCTTGCGCTTGCCTTCGAACCGCACGACGGGAATGCGCACGCCGACAATTCCACGCAATTGCGCGGCGATGAAATCCGCAGGGGCATCCGTCACGGCCCACGGCTTTGCACGCGATCCTTCGTGCCTGTTCGTGAGCCGCGTCACGACGTCGAGCAGGCGCTCGGGCTCCTGGAAGAATTCGACCGGGCCGTAGGCATGCACCGCGACGTAGTTCCAGGTCGGCACGACCTTTTCGGTCTCCTGCTTGGTCGCGTACCAGGACGGCGTCACATAGGCGTCGGGACCGCTGAAGATCGCCAGCGCATCTCCGATCGGCGGCAGTTTCCATTGCGGATTGGCTTTCGCCACATGTCCGTACAGCACGCCATGCTCGCCTTCGCTCTCATCGAGAAAGAGCGGCAGCGGTGTGGCGACCGGGCCTTCGGTGGTGGCCGTGACCAGACTGGCGAGGCGGGCGCCGCGAATGGTCGCCCGGATGCTCTCGATATCGTCCTTGAAGGCGGGAGGGATGTACATGGTCTATCTCCGGTGTTGGTCTGGAGATAGCCGGAATCTGGCCTATAATAAACTGCCAGTTATCGCCTATTTAATCAGTCCAGTTCGGCGACGGCCTGTGCGAGAAGCCTGCAGCCGCGCTCGATCTGTGACACCTCCAGTGCCGAATAGCCCATGACGAGGCCGACTGTCTTCCGCGGTCGGCGAGGTCCGACGAACAGTGCCGAGACGGGATAGATGCCGACGCCCTTTGCATGGGCCGCCTTGATCAACGCGTCCTCTCGCTTCTGTGGCAGGTTGTCGAACCACGCCACGATGTGCAGGCCGGCGGCCGTGCCCTCGATCCGGACGCGATCCCCGAACCGGCGGCGAAGCGCGTCGAGCAGCGTGCGCTGGCGTTCGGCGTTGCGCCGGCGCACGCGTCTGATGTGGCCGTCATAGGCGCCGCTTTCCAGCATCGACGCGAGTGCGTCCTGTTCGATCAGCGGCGTGTGCCGGTCCATGATCTGCTTGGCGGCGGCGAACAGGGATCGCAGGGCGCTGGGCACCACCAGATATCCAATCCGCAAGGTCGGCGACAGCGTCTTGGAGACGGTGCCGAGATAGATCACGTTGCCGCCGCCTTCCAGCGCATGCAGCGGCGGGATCGGCTTGGTGTCGTAGCGATACTCGCTGTCGTAATCGTCCTCGATCACGTAGGCGTCGTTTGTCCGGGCCCAGGCGAGCAATTGGTGCCGGCGTCCGATCGGCATGACGCCGCCGAGCGGATATTGATGCGACGGCGTGACATAGGCGAGGCGGGCTTCGACGCCATCGAGCCGCGCTGTCTCCAATCCATCCGCGTCGACGGGAATCGGGATCGTCTTGGCGCCCGTCGCCGCAAAAGTATGCCGCGCCATCTGATAGCCGGGATCCTCCATCACGAAGCGGTCGCCGGCATCGAGCAGCAGGCGCGCGCAGATGTCGAGGCCTTGCTGCGAGCCGTTGACGACGACGATCTGATCGACCTCGCAGCGGACGCTGCGCGACCGCCACAGATAGCCTTGGAGCGCGGTCCGCAGCCGCAGCGCGCCGCAGGGGTCATCATAGGCCAGCCGCTCGGGCTTGCGTGCCATCGCAGCAGTCACGGCCTTCTTCCATGCCACTACCGGGAAATCCGACGGCGCAAGCTCGCCATAGCGGAAGTTGGCGACGAGCCCGCGCGGCGGCTCGGTCCAGCGCGGCGGGTCTTGAAGCAACCGGTCCCCGAAAGCCGACAGCCGCACCTTCCGCGCCGACGGTCGCGACACTACGCGCGCGTGTCCTCGCTCGACGACGGCGCGAGCCACACGCGGCCGCGCGCCATGGCGTGTCTCGATGAAGCCTTCGGCGGCGAGCTGTTCGTAGCCGATCGTCACGGTCGAGCGTGCCACGCCCATCTCGCCGGCCAGCGCGCGGGAGGACGGCAGCAAACCGTCGATCCCGTACACCCGCGCCAGGATCTGATCTCTCAAGGCCTCGTAGATCTGGCGCGCGCCCATGCGGTCGGCACGGGGCGCGGGATTGGTCTTCATCTGGGTCATCCACATTCCAAGCCGGCATTCGCCCGAGCGGACGATGTCGGAATGTGGTTCTAATCCCGTTCGCCGAGAGTTTCGACGTAAGCCTTGCCGTAGGGATGAAAATGCTCCTTGCGGCCCTGGTCCCACAGTGCCCTAAGGCCGGGCGTCGTGATGTCCCAATCCGGCCGGCACTTCATGCCGACTGCCCTGAGGTCCTGGCGGAGCTCTTCGACGGTTGGACGGCCGAAGAACCAATAGCCGTTGTAGATCTTGTGAATGACGAGGCCGGGCTCGAGCACGATCACGTGCGGAATCATCGGATTGTGGACGGGGTCGGTGTATTCGGCGATGTCGAGATCCTTCTGAACGAGGCGCCGCGAATCCGAGAGGAAGGGCCAGTGCGCTCCGACGCCGCTGCGATATTCGCTGGTCTGGGTGATGTTGTCGGTCGTGATCGTGACCATCCGGCAATAGCCCACCTCCATCTCGCGATGGAGCTGGAGCAAGCCTTCGGCCTGGCGGCGATCCTTCGGACAGTATCCGCCGCGGCCGAGCACGAGCACCATGGGATCGCCCGCCTGCAGTTCGGAGAGCTTTCGGTGCTTGCCGGTGTGGTCGCTGAGCTCGTAATCCGGGAAGGTTACTCCCGGCATGATGTCAGGTCGCATTACGCTCTCCCAGTTTTACAGATCAATCACGACGTCGTTTCGGGGCCGTGCGCAGCAGATCAGGACATTGCCGTCCGCCGGCGGATCGAGCGGATCCGGCGCATAGTCGACCGTCCCCGCGATCAATCCGCTCTCGCAATTGTGGCACACGCCGGTCCGGCACGACCAGCGCACGGGGACGTCGCAAGCTTCGGCCAATTCCAGCAGGCTGGCATAGGCCGGTCCCCAGCACACGTTGAGGCCGCTGCGGGCGAACGAAACCATCGGGCCGGGGCCAGGAGCGCCGACCGGCGAGTGCGCTCGCTTCTGCGGGGAGGACGCTATGCCAGGCGTCAAGGATGGTCCGGCGCCGAACAATTCGGTGTGGATGCGATCCGGTGCGATGCCCAACGTGGTGAGGCCAGCTTTCAGATCGCTCATGAAAGCTGCCGGTCCGCACAGATAGAAATCGCCGTCGCGCGGCACGCTCAGGCTCTGGAGCAGGCGTGCGTCGAGATGTCCGACCGTATCGAACGCCACATTGAGACGATCGCCCGGGTCAGGCGCGCTGTAGCAGACGTGGCTATGGTGATGAGAGAGCCCACCTAGCAATTCGCGCGTCTCGGCGGCGAACGCATGTTCGCGGCCGTTGCGGGTGCCGTGCAGCCACCATACGTCCCGCGTCGTGCCTTCGGCGGCGAGAGCGTGGAGCATCGCGAGCACCGGGGTGACGCCGATACCGGCGCTCAGCAGGATGACAGGCCGGGCCCCCGGTCGTAGCGTGAAACTGCCGCGTGGTGCACCGAGCTGCACGGCAGCGCCGTCCACCAGCTCGTCGGCGATGTAACGGCTGGCGGCGCCGTGAACTTCGCGCTTGATGCTGATGCGATAGGACGCGGCATCGGCGCCGCTCGAGAGCGAATAGCTGCGCGTCATCGCCTGCGCACCGGAAGGTTCGAGCCTGATGACGACGAATTGACCGGGCAGGGCGGCCGCCACGGGATGCCCGTCGGCGGGTTCGAGGATCAGCGACGTCACGTTGCCGCTTTCGGCGATCTTGCGCGCCACGCGAAAGGAGCGCAATCCGCGCCAGGCCGGAGGAGGGCTCGCCGCCGGCCCAAGCCCGGCGTTTCCCGCGGTCTTGTTGTCCTTCTGCTCGAGCAGCGCCTCGAAGGAACGGTGCCAGCCGCGACTCAGCGCGGGGATCCGCAGCGCGCGCTCGAGGCGTTCGCGCGGATGCGGCGGCAGATAAAGCAGCGCATTGATCTCGGACACGCTCATGCGCTCGGGTCCCACGGCGATCTGCGTGATCTCGTCACCGGCCTCGACGTCGCCTTCCTCGATCACGCGAAAATAGAACCCGGGCCGGCCGTGCCTGACGAGCAGTGCGGCCATGTCCGGCTCGTCCATGCGAATGCCGAGCCGGTAGCAGGTGACGCGCGGCTGGGTCACTTCGAACAGCGCGGAGCCGATCCTGTAGCGGTCTCCGATGCACACGCTGGTGTCGGCGAGGCCCTCGACCGTAAAGTTCTCGCCGAACTGGCCATGAACGAGGTTCGATCGACCCAGATGCTCCTGCCAGTACCGGTAGGATTCCTCCTGATAGACGAATACGGCACGATGTTCGCCGCCATGCCCGGCCGTATCGCCCTGGCCGTCGCCATCGATGTTGAGCCGGCGCACCCTGCGCGGGCCTGCGACCTGCGCCTTCCAGATGCCGGTGTGGACGGTCCGACCCTGCCAGGCGACGTCGCGCGGCAGGCCGACATTGACCGAAAGCAGATTTGCCATTGCGTGTTCCCGATCTGACTGCGCGGTTCTGCCGTCATCCTTGCATTCGGATGGGGTTTTTGGCTCGTTAGTCGTTGTTAGACGTTGCGAGCAAGCCTTGCCACCGGCGGCCTTGAGGCCAATCTCAGATGGCATAACGAGAACACAGTCAAACGGGAGATCACGATGGATGATCAGGGTAAGCTGGCCGCGCTCCAGCGCCATTGGGACGCTTCGGACGCGAACGATTTCGAGGCCGAGCACGACATCTACCGCGAGGACGCGGTGCTCGACTATCCGCAATCCGGCGAGCGGATTCGCGGTCGCAGCAACATCCAGCAGAGCCGGTTCGTACAACCGAACAAGAAGCGCTTCACGGTTCGGCGCATCGTCGGCGGTAACGATCTCTGGGTGAGCGAATTCGTGCTGACCTATGACGGCGTGCCGTCCTACGTCGTGAGCATCATGGAATTCCGCGACGGCCTCGTGGCGCACGAGACGCAGTATTTCGGCGACAGGTTCGAGCCGTCACCCTCGCGGGCGCATCTTGTCGAGCGCGTGGGGTAACACGGGCTCGGTCGCAACACGGAACCCGATGCGGCGGCTGGTCGCAGTCGCGTCGTCTTGATTCCGACAGCCCCATCTTTATGTGTGAAACGAACAAGAATCCGGGCCCCTCTGGCGAGGACGCCGACGCTGTCGGCAAAACCTCGTGATGTCGGATGACCTGTCCCGCGCGAATGCGATGGATCGGCCGATCGTCGGGCCTTCTTGAGAGCCTCTCCGACCCAATCGTCCCCATCGCAGCTCCGTGCGGTCATTTCGCAAGATAAGGGAGCAACGATGTCCGACGCCAAGCATTCCAATCCGATCGAAATCGAAATCACCGAGCCGTCCAGCCTGAACGAGCAGGCTGCGGTGGCGCTTGTGATCGTCGGCGCGCTGGTTGCCGTTGCCGACCGGCAAGTTTCGCCGGTCGAACGCGACGAGGTTGTCCGGTTCATCCGGGATCGCAAGCTGGCACCGCACATATCGGACGACCGGCTCTACGCGATGTTCGACGAGCTTGCCGAACGTCTCGAGGAGCCGGATTTCGCCAATGTGGTGTTCGACAATTTGCGTCCGGTTTCGGACCTGCCGCTGTCGTCTCACCTCATGGAACTGTCGGAGCGCGTCGCGGCCGCGGACGAGGACGTGCATCCCCACGAAGTGCAGGCGATCAAGCTGTTGCGCCTGCTGACGCTGGTGCTGCCTCGTGCAAAGCAGGTGGCGCCCCGTGCAGTGCGCGCCGAACAGCGCATCGCCGCCGAGGAGTAAGCATGAGCGCAGTTTCGGACGAGGATAAGACAGGGACTGCTGGCGCTACCGGCCAGATGGCCGGCGGCGACCGGCGCCTCGACAAGCTCGTCCGTCGCCTGCCGCCGCGCATGGGCGACAGCGTCGCCTATCTGCTCAAGCCGTCCAGCCGCTGGGTGAGAATCCCTTCGGGCGCGCTGCTCATTGTCGGTGGTGTGCTCTCCTTCCTGCCGGTGCTCGGCGTCTGGATGCTCCCGCTCGGCCTCGCTTTGCTCGCGGAAGACGTGCCCGCGCTGCGATCCGCGCGCAGCAAGGTTTTGGATTGGGTCGAGCGGAAGAAGCCGCAATGGCTCGATCCGTCCGCACCGAAAAATGACCAATCATGACTGAATTCATCACCACCGAAGCGCTGACCGCGCTGCTTCAGGTCGTCCTGATCGACCTCGTGCTCGCCGGCGACAACGCCGTCGTCATCGGCCTTGCCGCAGCCGGCCTGCCGGCCGAGCAGCGCCGGCGCGCCATCGTCGTCGGCATCATCGCCGCGACCGCCCTGCGCATCGTCTTTGCCGGCGTCGCGACCCAGCTTCTGCAAGTGATCGGGCTGTTGCTCGCCGGCGGCGTGCTGCTGCTCTGGGTGTGCTGGAAGATGTGGCGGGAGCTGCGCGAGCAGTCCGCGCATGCGAACGAGCTCGCGTTCAGCCATGGTGGCAGCGGCGCTGCTCCTGCCTCCCGAAAGACCTTCAGGCAGGCGGCCGTGCAGATCGTCGCCGCCGACGTCTCGATGTCGCTCGACAACGTGCTCGCGGTCGCGGGCGCCGCGCGCGAGCATCCCTACATCCTCGCCTTCGGCCTGTTATTGTCGGTCGCGCTGATGGGCGTCGCCGCCGATTTGCTCGGCCGCGTGCTCCAGAAGCAGCGCTGGATCGGCTATGTCGGCCTCGCCATCATCGTTTACGTCGCCTTCGAGATGATCTATCGCGGCTCGCTCGAGCTCGCGCCTGTGATCGCGAGTCTCTGAGGCAGCGCGCCTGTCCATCATCCGGAGTGATCAATGACGTCCGAATCCAAAGCACCTTCGGTGGATACCGTGTCGGCGCCGCAAATCGGCCCGTTTGCCCAACTCATCTTTGGCTCGCGCTGGCTGCAGGTCCCGCTTTATGTCGGCCTGATCGTCGCGCAGGCCGTCTATGTGCTGCTGTTCCTGAAGGAGCTCTGGCACCTGGTCGTGCACTCGTTCGACGCCAGCGAGCAGCAGATCATGCTGGTCGTGCTCGGGCTGATCGACGTCGTGATGATTTCGAACCTGCTGGTGATGGTGATCGTCGGCGGTTACGAGACCTTCGTCTCGCGCCTGAACCTCAGCGGTCATCCGGACGAGCCGGAATGGCTGAGCCACGTCAACGCCAGCGTGCTCAAGATCAAGCTTGCGATGGCGATCATCGGCATCTCCTCGATCTCGCTGCTCAGGACCTTTATCGAGGCCGGCAATCTCGGCACGACGCGGAGCAATTTCACCGAGAGCGGCGTGATGTGGCAGGTGCTGATCCACCTGACCTTCATCATCTCCGCCATCGGCATTGCCTGGGTCGACCGCCTCAGCGAGGGCGGCCAGGGCAAGGGGCCCGGCCACGGCTGAGTGTGACAATACGGCCGCTCAAAGCCCGAAGGCTGCGCTCAGGGACGTCGGCTCCGCGCCAGCGTCTCGGAGGGCGTCTCGCCGAACGCCAATCTGTAGCCGCGCGAGAACTCACCAAGATGCCAGAAGCCGTTGCCGAGCGCTGCGGCCTTGACGCTCATGCCGCCGCCTCCGACCATGAGCTGGATGCGGGCGGACCACAGCCGCTTGAGACGCAGATAGTGGTGCAGGCTCACGCCGTGCACCGCGTGCGCGGCGGTCTGGAGCGTACGCACGGATACGCCGAGCGCAGAGGCCAGGTCGTCACTGTAGAGTGCCTTGCTGCCGGACCACATGACCATTTCATCGAGGCGCGCGATCAGCTTGCGGTGCTTGGCGAACGATCCGCGTCGCGCGGTCAGCCCGCCGGCCGGCGCCATGGCATCGTCGAGACAGGCGAGCAGCGTCTCCTGGATGGGTCGGTTGAGCGCCTCGAATTGCCGGGGATCGTTGCACGCCGAGGCGAGTGAGAACATCTCCAGGATAGCGGCGCGCAATCGCGCCATCGGATGGTCCTGCGCGCGAACATATGCGAGGCCCGTGTCGAAATCCGTCCAGCCGCGATGACGCATGTCCGAGTTGAAGCGCAGCATCAGGTAAGTGTTGGGATGATGCTCGATCGCGTCTACGGGGGTTTTGCCGCGCATGATCGCAATCGTTGAATTGTCGACCTCGCGGCCGTTGGAGGTGGAGTGAAACGTGAGGGGGACAACGAGGCCGACACCATTGTCCGTGCCGATCTCGGCCTCAAATCGCCGTGCAAAGGAGCGCTGGAGCACGAACAGCCCATCCTGGAGCGGCAGGATGGCGCGAGACAGCGAGAATTCGCGCGGGCGGAGCGGCGTGCTGATGCCGAGGCCGAGCACCTCGTTGGCGCGAAACTCGGCGAAATCCGAGAAGCGCTCGATGCCGAGGATTCGCGAAGGCTTCAGCCGAGCTAGCGGCATTTCGGGATCCTGGCGCGAGGGATGAGCCGCAAAATACAAACGGTATCAGATGGTCGACCGTCGGCCCTATCCCGGGAAACTACTGCGACGCTTCATCACGCAACCTGCGGATAGGCCGCGTTTTCCCGCCGCTCGCGCTCGCCCAGCTCGCGCACCAGCTCCTGGAGGAAGGATTCCGTGTGGGCGGGCAGGGTGCGCTCGGCGCGAACGTAGATGCCGAGATCTGACCACACCGGACTGCCGGCATTGTCGAGTGGCAGGAAGACGAGCCGGCTGTCGCGCGACAGCCTGTCGATGCCGAGCTGGGTCTGGAAGGCGACGCCGACGCCGCGCGCGGCGAGCTCGCGCATCAGGTCGATCGAGTTGGCCTGGATGGCAGGCTCCGGCGTCTCGGACAGCTGCGCGATCAGCGGCTGGAGCAGATGATAGATCGACAGCTCCGGCAGCGCGTGGATGACGGGAAAGGCGAGACATTGGGTTAGGGTGACCGTCTTGCGGCGCGCCAGTGGATGCTCGCGCGCGACGACGGCGCCGAGGCGAAACCGTTTCAAGGCGACCTGGCGCAGGTCCGGCGGATGGCGCAGCGCCATGGCGATGCCGATGTCGGCCTCGCCGCGGCTCAGGGCCTCCAGCACATCCGACGATCCCTTCACCTCGGTGGTGAAGCTGACGCGCCGGGCGCGGCCGCGATGTGAGGCGATCAGGTCCGGCAGCACCGATTCCGTGAGCGACTCGATGCAGGCAATGCTGACGGTGCCGTGCCAGGTCCCCGACAGGGACGCGACGTCCGAGCGGAAGCGGTCGAGGTCCTGGAGCACGTTCATGACGTGCCGGGCCAACATCTCGCCGACCGTCGTCAGCGTCAGGCCGCGCGCATTGCGCTCGAACAACGGTGACCCAACCTCCTGTTCGAGCTTGAGAATCTGGCGGCTTACGGCCGACGAGGCAACGTTCAGCAGGCGCGCCGCGGCCCGAATCGAACCGGTGCGGCGGACGGCGTGGAAGTACTGGATGGCCGGTGAGTGAAAGCGCATGGGATCCCCGGCCCACTATAGCTGTTGCCGAAACGGCATCAATATGTACGAAATTCTGTGCTTTTCGAGCACGCTCCTCCCACCTAGGTTCGCGCCCGGCTTGGCCGGTCCCGCCGGACCGTCATGCCATGCGCAACGAGGCGCCAGGGGATCCGGGGTGGACGAGAACATTGTTTGCGAGGTCGCGCCGGATACGCGTCTGGTCGATCGCCGTCGCGCGGCGGCCTATGTCGGCGTCACCGCCGGACGCTTCGAGCAGCTGGTGCGCGACAGCGTCGTGCCTGCACCTGTCATGGTGGACAACAAGCGGCGCTGGCCGCTCGCGTTGCTCGACGTCGCGAAGGACGCGGTTGTCAGCAGCAGCATGCCGTGCCTGCCGCAGGTAACGGTCGAGATTGCGCAGGACGCGCGTCCCTGCGAACGGGCCCCGGCACCGGCCTTGCACGAACTGCCGGACCAAAATTGGTTCGAGCAGCGCGCGCGGTTCGTTCAGCGCGTGCGCCGGTCGCTGCTGTCGGGCAACGAGATCCGTCTCTTGCGCGAGTTCAAGCTGCTCAGGCAGAACCAGATCAGCATGTTCGGCTATTACGGCAGCTTCGAAGCCCTGATGGTGCGCGGCTACATCGTCGAGCTCGCGCGAAAGCCGCCGTCGAGCCGTCCGCTGGTGACGTACCGGCTGACCGCGCAGGGCGAGCGGGTCCTGTCGGCGCTGAAGGACGAGCCGGCGATCTGACCGGCGCGGACAAGGCGACGGCATCGCTCGGCATCATCGCACGGCATGCAGCTCCAGAAACGCCTTCACGCCGGTGACGGTGCCGGTGTCCGACGGCACATAACCCGGCAGGGTGGCGACGGCCGCGCGAAAATCGGCGCCGCGGATGATCTCCAGGATGCGCTGCATCGGCCCGGTGTCCAGGAACGCGCGCTTGCAGACGAAGAAATAATCCTCGGTCAGGAGCCGGATGAAATCGAGGCCGAAATGCCGGGCGGCGGCTTCGACGCCGAAGCTCGCATCCGCCATGCCGCTGGCGACATAGGCTGCGACCGCGGCGTGGGTGAACTCGATCTGCTGCGCGCCGTTGATGCGGCTCTCGTCAATTCCGCTTGCCGCGAGCAGTTGGTCGAACAGGAGCCGCGTGCCGGAATCGTGGTCGCGGTTGACGAAGCGGACTTTTGGTCCGGTGAGATCATCAAGTGAAGCGATGCGCAGCGGATTGCCGCGCGCGACCATCAATCCCATTTCGCGTGTGACGAAGCTGATGATTCGATCCTCGCGCGGATCGAGCCATTCGCGCGCAGCCCTGATGCCCTGGGCGCGCAGCGCGCCGTGCGGCAGGTGCAGGCCGGAGAGATCGCAGGCGCCCTGCGCCAGCGAGACCAGCGAATGCTGGTTGCTGACATATCGCAGATCGACGCCGATGCCGGGCTCGCGGTCGAGGAATTCGCGCAGTTTTGCGACCGCAAAACCGTGGCTGGCATGTACGCGGATCACCGACGGGCGCTGCTCGAGGAACGGTTTGATCTCGCTCGCCAGTTCCTGCGCGAGGTTTTCAAGCTGAGGTCCGAGCCGGGCCTGCATGCGCTCGCCCGCCCACACCAGCCGCTCGCCAAACGGTGTGAGCTTTGAGCCCTTGCCGCGCTGGGTCTCGACCAGCGGTGTCCCGAAGAACTCCGACCATTGCTCGATCAGATTCCAGACATGGCGATAGGAGAGGTGCGCGTCCTTGGCCGCGCTGGTGATCTTCCCGGTCCTCCGGATTTCGTTGAGGACGCCGAGCATGATGATGGCTGTGCGCGGATTGCCCTCGCGGCGAAACCGCCATACGGCCTCGATCTCGATCTGAAGCATTGGTCCTCTTTATGAACTGGACTTCATATCAGGAGCGTCCATTTGCAAACCATATCATATTTACTCCGCTCGACAGACATCTAGTCTGGCATACCAGAACTGGAGGAAATATGATGTCTGTTGCATATGACTTTGCACATTTGCCGGCCACCGAGTTCATGTCCCGGCCACAGCATCTGCTGATCGACGGCCGCCGCGTCGCGGCGAGCTCCGGTCGCACCTTCAAGTCGCTCAATCCGGCCACCGGGCAGGTCATCGCCGTCGTCGCCGAAGGCAACGAGGCCGATGTCGAGCATGCGGTCGCCGCCGCGCGCCGGGCTTTCGAAGGCTCCTGGCGCACGATGCGGGCGTCCGAACGCGGCCAGATCCTGCTGCGCTGGGCTGACCTGCTCAAGGCCCACGCCGAGGAGATCATCGAACTCGAATCGATCGACGCCGGCAAGCCGATCTCCGCGACATCGCGGCAGGATTTTCCGGCCGCCGTCGACACGCTGATCTACTACGCCGGTTGGGCCGACAAGATCAGCGGCGACGTCGTGCCCGTGCGCGATGATGCCCTGACCTACACCGTGCGCGAGCCGGTCGGCGTGGTCGCGGCGATCGTGCCCTGGAATTTCCCGCTGATGATCGGGATGTGGAAGCTTGCGCCGGCGCTGGCCTGCGGCTGCACCATCGTGATGAAGCCGGCCGAGCTGACCTCGTTGTCGGCGCTACGCATCGCCGAGCTCGCGCTTGAAGCCGGCCTGCCGGCGGGCGTCTTCAACGTCGTCACTGGCCCCGGCCGCGTCGTCGGCGACGCGCTGGTCAATCACCCCGACGTCGACAAGGTCACCTTCACCGGCTCTCCCGGTGTCGGGCGGGGAATCATGAAGGGCGCCGCAAGCAACTTCAAGCGCGTCTCGCTCGAGCTGGGCGGCAAGTCGGCCAACGTTATTTTCGACGATGCCGATCTCGAAGCCGCATCGAAAGCTGCGGCTTCCGGCATCTTCTTCAATGCCGGCCAGGTCTGCTCGGCCGGCTCCCGCGTGCTGGTGCAGGAGAAGGCCTATGACGAAGTCGTCGAGCGACTGGCAGCGCGCGCAAAGTCGCTCAGGATCGGCGACCCGCTCGACCGCAAGACGACGCTCGGCCCCGTCATATCCGAGAAGCAGATGAAATCGGTCCTCGATTATGTTGATATCGGCCGGAAGGAGGGCGCGACCCTCGTCACCGGTGGCGAGAAGGTAGGCGATCGCGGCTACTTCATCAGCCCCGCGGTGTTCGCGAATGTCGCGCATGAGATGCGGATCTCGCAGGAAGAGATCTTTGGCCCCGTCGTCAGCGTCATCAAGTTCAAGGACGAGGCCGACGCTTTGCGGATTGCCAACGGCACGGCTTACAGCCTCGCCGCCGGCGTCTGGAGCCGCGACATCGGCAAGCTGCAGCGCTTCGCCAAGCGGGCGCGCGCGGGCACGGTCTGGATGAACACCTATGGCTACACCGACGTGCGCCTGCCCTGGGGCGGCGAGCGCGACTCCGGCCTCGGCCGCGAGCACGGCACCGCCGCGCTCGACAATTTCACCGAGCCCAAGGCTGTCTGGATGAATCTGGCCGTTTGATACCTCCCGAGCGGCCAAGCCTTGAGCCCGCCTGATCACCCGGTCCGGCGGGCTCTTTTTTCGAGATCGGTAAAATTGTCTGCATTCCGCTCAGCGGCGGCAAACCCTGCGGACAAGAACTATACGGCCATAAACCCCGGCTTTGGAACCGGCGTGCATCCTGCCTGCAACAGCGTGGGGCATCAGCAATGTCAGTTCTCAGGGAGGTCGTCGTCGCGGTCGCGGGAGTCTACGTACTTCTGTTCGCGTGCGACGCAATGTTCGGGATCGGCGAGGCGCGCTTCGACGATGCTTATTACAGCGCCAGCTTCTACGCGCCGCGGCCAAAGGAGTTTCGTTTCGCCGGCGATACGCCGCCGGCCGTCCGCGTCAGCGACGCCTTTGCGCAATTCGCGCCCGGCGAAGCCAAGCCGAACAAGCGCTATTCGTCGCTGACGACAATCATTCGCTAGGACGCATACTCGTCGTTCCGACTGCAACCGCGGCGGTTCGCGCCCAGGCCGGCGGCTTGCCGCTTGCGTCGGACCCCGCGCTACATCACCGACACGACGGGCCGTGAATGGAAATCGGTCAACTGCCTCTTCAATCCTCCCAACCGGCTTTACGAAGACCGTCCAACATGAGGGCGTGATCTTCTGGCCGAAACCACGGTGGCCGTTGACGGACCTGAAACTCGAAGGATGCCGATGAAATTGCGATTGCTTTCTGCAGCGCATCGTCGGCTTCAGCGGTTCGACCGAGTTGGCCGAGAGCTGCGGCAAGCCAGCGGTAGGGGGAGGGAAAATCGGGAAATGTTCGGATCGCGCGCTCCGCCGCCTCGACTGTGGCCGTGTAGTCCCGGCAAAAATAGTGAGCCAACGCGACCTGGTTCAAGCGATTCACCAGCGATGGGTCACGAGGGTCCAGCCGAATGCACGTCTCGAGGGCGACGAGGCCCTCTTTGGGACAGCCAGAATACGCGAGAATGACGCCCAGCGCTCCGTGAGCCGGTGCGAGATTCGGGCAGAGTGCCAGCGCACGCTCGGCCTGCGCACGTGCTCCGCCGTGATCGCCCCGAGCGTTGAGCGCCAGCCCCAGGCGTGAGTGGGCGTCTGCGTTGCCGCGATCCAGAGCGACCGCGCGTCGCGCCAATTCTTCTTCTTCGACTTGTGTTCCTTTCGACCGACTGAGCACGGTGGAGAGCCCGATATATCCGGACGCGAACATCGGATCGAGATCGATGGCCCGCTGAAAGAATTCTCCGGCAAGCGCATCATCCTCGGTACTCGCTTTGCCGAGATGCCACATCCCACGCTGGTAGGCACCCCAGGCATCAAGACTTGCGGGTGGCTTGCGCATTGCCCGCTGTTGCTCGGCGCCGGCAATGACCGGCGCAATGGCGATGGTCGTGGACTGCGCGATGTCATCCTGTACGGAGAAGATGTCGGCTATATCGCGGTCGTAGCGTTCCGCCCAGACATGATTGCCTGTCTCTGCTTCGACAAGCTGTGCGGTGACTCGGACGCGGTTGCCGGATTTTCGCAGGCCGCCCTCAAGCACATAGCGAACGCCCAGTTCGCGGCCGACTTGTTTTACGTCTACCGCGCGTCCCTTGAAGGAAAATGACGAATTGCGGGCGATGACGAACAGTGAGGAATATCGCGACAATGCCGTGATGACGTCCTCCGCGATTCCGTCCGCGAAGAACTCCTGGTCCGGATCGGGACTCATGTTCTGGAACGGCAGCACCGCGATGGACGGCTTGTCCGGAAGCGCCAGCGGTTGCGCAATTTCGGGCGCTTGTGCTGGCGTTGATGCTGCAGAGGAATTCGCATCGACAAGGAGGCGCCATGCATGCATCGGTTCGGCGATATTCTTGAGTGCTTGCAGACCCATATCGTTATAGACGACGTCTATCTTGCCGCGAATCTGCCGACGAGCATCGTCGGAGATACAGATGCCGCCGGGGTCGGCTATTCCTTCAAGGCGCGCGGCAATGTTGACGCCATCGCCGAAGATGTCGTTGTCATCGATGATGATGTCGCCGATGTGGATGCCGATCCGGAAATCGATCCTCATTGCCGCGGAGACGTCGGCGTTCTGCGCCGCCATTCTGCGCTGGACTTCGACCGCACTGCGCGCGGCGTCCACCGCACTCGCAAACTCGACCAGCATGCCGTCGCCGGTGGTCTTGACGATGCGGCCGCGATGCGCAGCGATCGTGGGGTCGACAACGATCCTTCGAGCCGCCTTCAGCCGGGCCAGCGTGCCTTCCTCGTCAGCGCCCATGAGACGGCTGTAACCGGCGACATCGGCAGCCAATACCGCTGCAAGTCGTCGTTCCACGCGCTCGCCGGTCAAAATGGCCTCTAATAAAATGGCCTCTAAAATAAGATATATGGCCCTGCGCATCAAAGCACGCAGAGCTGCTTTCGGCTAGCACCGACGTTCGTCCGGGGTCACAAGACGAAATGCCGGATCATCGTGCTCAGGTCTGCTTCACTCAGGGAAGGAGCATGTGTCGGTCCACGCCTTTCATGCTGTATTCTCATTCCCCCTGGATCCATTCCGCGACGCCACGCCACAGCGTGTCGCGATGGTCGGGGCGGAAGAAGCCGAAATGGCCGATCGCCTTGGCGCCGACGTCGGACGGCTTCACGTTGAGCACCTCCGGCTTGATCGCGGTGAATCCGCTCGCAAGCAACTCGACCGCGGGCTGCGTTGCCCAGGGATCGTCGGAGAAGCAGAGTGTGCGCAGCTCGCCCTTGAATCTGGCGAAATTCTCCAGCGCCGGCAGCTTTGAATCGAAGAGATAACGGGGGCTCGAAACCCACTCGGCCCATTGCAGGAAGACGCCCTTGGGTAAATCCTCACCGATGCCGGCCCAGCCCGGCGCGTAACCGAGCGCGTGGACGAGCGGCACACCGACAAGATTCATGAAAGCGAAGACGCGGTATTTTTCCGGCGATGTCATCAGCCGCCAGGTCGCCGCCTGCGAGGCCACGAACGCGGCGCGCGAGATGTCCGCGTTGTTGGCGATCAGCCCGAGCGCCTGGCCGCCAAAGGAGTGACCGACATAGGCTAAGGGCAGGGTGTTGTAGCGCTCCCGCATCCAGTGCACTGCGGCGGTGACGTCGAGCGCGGCCCAGTCCGACATCGAGGCCTTGAAGCCGACCAGCGATTTCGGCTGGTTGTAGCCGACCATCGCCGGCAGCCGGGAGTCGCCGATGCCGCGATAGTCGTAGGTCAGGACCGCGCAGCCGCGATGGGCGAGATAGGAGGCAAAGCCGCGATAGATTTTTCGCGGGACGGCAGTCGCCGAATTCACCAGCACGGCATGGCGTTTGGTGCCGCGCGGCAGAAATAGCGTGCCGGCCAGCGCATACCCGTCGGTCGCCGGGAAGCTGATCTCGTCGATGAAAACGTCGTCCAGTGCCACGCCCATGGGCAGAAGGTATCCTGCCGGTTTCCTCGCCGTTTCCCAGCAAATGCGAATTTGGCTTTCCCCGCAAGGCTTTGCAGTGCCAATTGGATTTACAACTGGCGGCCGGTGGCCAGCCTGTGTATAAGGCGACCCTCGCAACCCACAGATCAGGTTGTGCTTTTTGCTTCACGGAGAGATTGCGATGTCCGAGCGGTGGACGCCCGAATCCTGGCGCAGCAAGCCGGTGCTACAGGTGCCCGATTATCCCGACGCCAAGGCCCTGGCCGACGTCGAGGCGCAGCTTGCGACCTTTCCGCCGCTGGTATTCGCGGGCGAGGCGCGCAATCTGAAGAAGGCCTTAGCGCGGGTCGCGGCCGGTGAGGCCTTCCTGCTGCAGGGCGGCGACTGCGCCGAGAGCTTTGCCGAGCACGGTGCCAACAACATCCGCGACTTCTTTCGTGTGCTGCTCCAGATGGCGGTGGTGCTGACCTATGCCGGCGCCGTCCCGGTGGTGAAGGTCGGGCGCGTCGCCGGCCAGTTCGCAAAACCGCGCTCCTCGCCGATGGAGAAGATCGACGGTGTCGAGCTGCCGAGCTATCGCGGCGACATCGTCAACGACATCGCCTTCACCAAGCAAGCGCGCATCCCTGATCCGCAGCGCCAGCTGATGGCCTATCGCCAGTCGGCCGCGACGCTGAACCTGTTGCGCGCGTTCGCGACCGGCGGCTACGCCAATCTCGGCAGCGTGCATCAGTGGATGCTCGGCTTCCTCAAGGACTCGCCGCAGTCCCGCCGCTACAAGGAATTGGCCGACCGCATCTCCGATGCGCTCAACTTCATGCGCGCCTGCGGCCTCGATCTCGAGGCCCACCCCGAGCTGCGCGCCACCGATTTCTACACCAGCCACGAGGCCCTGCTGCTCGGCTACGAGCAGGCCATGACCCGCGTCGATTCCACTACCGGCGACTGGTACGCGACCTCGGGTCACATGATCTGGATCGGCGACCGCACCCGCCAACTCGACCACGGCCATATCGAATATTTCCGCGGCATCAAGAATCCGATCGGGCTCAAATGCGGCCCGTCGCTCAAGCCCGACGAACTGCTGAAGCTGATCGACGTGCTCAATCCCGACAACGAACCGGGCCGACTAACCCTGATCGGGCGGTTCGGCTCCGACAAGATCGGCGAGCACCTCCCGAACATGATCCGCGCCGTGAAGCGCGAGGGCAAAGTGGTGGTGTGGTCGTGCGATCCCATGCACGGCAACACCATCACCTCGACGTCAGGCTACAAGACGCGGCCCTTCGACCGCATTCTTTCCGAGGTGAAGTCGTTCTTCGCGATCCACGCCGCGGAAGGCACCCATGCCGGCGGCGTGCATCTGGAGATGACCGGCCAGGACGTCACCGAGTGCCTCGGCGGCGCCCGCGCGATCACCGACGAGGATCTCAACGACCGCTACCACACGGTCTGCGATCCCCGGCTCAACGCCGAGCAATCCATCGACATGGCTTTCCTGGTCGCAGAACTGCTCAAGCAGGAACGCGCTGGCAAGGTCAGGCCGATCCCGGTCGCAGCGGGGCTCTAAGACCTTGCTGCGGATCTGGAAGGCCACGATCAATTCCCGTAACGGTCTGGCCTTTGCGTTCCGCTCGGAGCAGGCGGTCCGCGAGGAAATCGTTGCGCTCCTCTTGTCGCTGCCGCTCGCGTGGTTCGTCGGCGCGACTGCGATGCGCGCGGTCGAGCTGATCTGCGCGGTCGCGTTCGTGCTGGTGGTCGAGCTGCTCAATACTGCGATCGAGAAGCTTGCCGACCGGCTGACCATGGATCACGACAAGCAGATCGGACGGGTCAAGGACATGGGTTCGGCCGCGGTCGGTCTTGCGCTCCTGATGGCCGGCGCATTCTGGATCATCGCCATCATCGAGCGATTGGGATTCCTCTAAAGCGCTAATCGCGCTTTAGGTTGTTGTTTTGAGCATGATCTTTTCGGAAAACCGCTTCACACTTTTCCGGATCATGCTCTGATCGGAGCGCGGTGGCCATGACCGAACGTCTCAATGCATTCGCGGTCACGCTCGCCCAGCTCAATCCCACCATGGGCGACATCGACGGCAATGCCGCGAAAGCGCGCGCGGCGCGCGTGCGGGCAGCCGCCGACGGCGCCGATCTCGTGCTGTTTCCGGAATTGTTCATCGCCGGTTACCCGCCGGAAGATCTGGTGCAGAAGCCTTCGTTTCAGGCCGCCTGCCGCGCTGCGATCGAAGCGCTGGCGCGCGAGACCGCCGATGGCGGGCCGGCGATGCTGATCGGCACGCCCTGGGTCGAGGAGGGCAGGCTCTACAATGCCTGTGCGCTGCTCGACGGCGGCCGTATCGCTGGCTTGCGCTTCAAATGCAATCTGCCGAACTACGGCGTGTTCGACGAGAAGCGGCTGTTTTCGCGCGGTCCCGCGGCCGGCCCCGTCACCGTGCGCGGCGTGCGCATCGGTGTGCCGATCTGCGAGGACATCTGGCTGGAGGAGTCCGAGAACTACGAGAACGTGGTCGAGACGCTGGCCGAGACCGGCGCGGAGATCATCCTTGTGCCGAACGGCTCGCCTTATGCCCGCGACAAGGCCGACGTGCGCTTGTCGGTCGCGGTCGCGCGCGTCACCGAGAGCGGTCTGCCGCTGGTCTATCTCAACCAGGTTTGCGGCCAGGACGAGCTGGTGTTCGACGGTGCTTCCTTCGCGCTCAACGGCGACCTTTCGCTCGCGGCGCAATTGCCGGCGTTCGCGGAGAGCATCACCACACTGCACTTCACGAGAAGCGGCGACGATTGGCGCTGCACCGGTCCGATCGCCGCGCAGCCCGAGGGCGACCACGCCGACTACGCGGCTTGCGTGCTGGGCTTACGCGACTACGTCGCCAAGAATGGCTTTCCCGGTGTGCTACTCGGCATTTCCGGCGGTATCGACTCTGCCCTCTGCGCGGCGATCGCGGTCGATGCACTCGGTGCCGATCAGGTGCACGGCGTGATGCTGCCTTATCGCTACACCGCGGCACACTCGATCGCGGACGCCGGCGAGCTCGCCGGCCATCTCGGTATCCGCTACGAGGTCCTGCCGATCGCGGAAGCGGTGAATGGGTTCGAGACCATCCTGTCCGGCATCTTCAAGAATCTGCCGCCCGATGTCACCGAGGAGAATCTCCAGGCCCGGACCCGCGGTACGCTGCTGATGGCGATCTCCAACAAGACCGGTCTGATGGTGGTGACCACCGGCAACAAGTCGGAGATGTCGGTCGGCTACGCCACGCTCTACGGCGACATGAATGGCGGCTTCAATCCGATCAAGGACATCTACAAGACGCAGGTGTTTCGGTTGGCAAGCTTGCGCAATTCGTGGAAGCCCGAGGGGGCGCTGGGGCCGGACGGCGAGGTGATCCCGCCCGACATCATCACGCGGCCGCCGACGGCGGAGTTGCGCGAGAACCAGACCGACCAGGATTCGTTGCCGGCTTACGACGTGCTCGACGCAATCCTGGAGCGTCTCATCGAGCGCGAAGAGCCGCTCGACACAATCATCGCCGCCGGCTTCGATCGCGAGACGGTCACCCGCATCGATCATCTCCTCAACGTCGCCGAATACAAGCGCCGCCAAGCCGCGCCCGGCGTCAAGGTCACAGCCAGGAATTTTGGCCGCGACCGCCGTTATCCCATCACCAACCGCTTTCGCGACAAAGGCGAGCAGCTCGCCGCCCCGGACGAGACGCTGGTGTCGCGTGGGAGCAATGCCTCGATCGACGCGTTCGAGGGGTAAGGCTGGCCGAAGGTCGTGGGATGGACGGTGTCGTCACGTACGACGCTGTCATCATCCGCGAAGGCGGATGATCCAGTACGCCGCGGCGGACGTTGTCGAAACCAACTGCCGCCGCGGAGTACTGGATGCCCGCCTTCGCGGGCATGACAGTTGAATTTGTGGCCGCCTACTTCTGCTGTTGCGGCAGGAAGCTTGGCCCGACCGAACGGATCGGCTTGTTCTCGGACGAGGTCGTAGCGGTGCCGGTTTCCGCCGGCGGCGTTGCTGCCGGCGCGCCAGCCGTCGTCGTCGCCGGCGCTGCGCCCTTCTTGGCATTCGCGGGCGTGCCCTTGTTGAGCTGCCGCTGCTGCATCTTCTTGGCGCTCTCCTCGGTGACGATGATGTCACCCTGCTGCTCGGCCGACGCCTTGTCGTCGGCGGATTTGAGCGCGTCCGCCCAGGTCTGGCCCGCGGCCTTGCAGGAGCAGGACGGGTTGAACTCGCTGCGGAATTTGAACGCGGTCGGCAGCGCCGTGTAGGGCTGGCCGCTGGTGGAGACCGCGGAGTTCATGTCCTCGCCGGGATTGCGATGGGTGTAGAGCACGGCTTCGGCGGCCGGGCACAGCGCCTTGCAGGTCTTCTCGTCGTCGGGGAAGCGCGCCGGCACGGTCGCAAACGAGACCGGGAAATACGCGCCGTCGCAGGTGCGCACGCACACGGTGCGATAGGTGCCTGATTGCGGGCCGAGATCGGACGGCGGCACACTTTGCGGATTGTTGGGGTTGTTGCCGCCGAACAGATTGCTCAGGAAGTTGCCGCCGCCTTGCGACTGCGCGGCGTTGGCATATTGCGGGCCGCAATTGTTCTGCGCCAGTGCTGCCAGCACCGAGCGGCGCTGGTTGTCGCGCTCGGGGCTGAAGCCGCCGGCGCCGCCGCGCAGGCGTTCGAGATTGCCGGTGATCTGGTCCAGATTGGCGCGCATCTGCTGGATCTGGGTGTTGACCGGACCGCATTGCGCGGACTGGCCGCTGAACAGCGAGAAGAAGCCGGAGGAATCGCAACCCATGCGCTTGGCCTGCATGGTGACGCGGTCGAGCTCGGCCTGCTGCTTGCTCTGCGATTCCTGATAGCGGCGGATCTGGTCTTCGCGCGCGGGATCACCGCCGTTGCCACGATCGAGACCGGCGAGCTGGCCTTCCAAGCGCGCGCACATCGGGTTGGGTCCGAGCCCGTTCTGGCCGGGCTGAGGCGGCGGTCCCGGCGGGCCGGCCTGTGCGGAGGCACCATTGGCGAGCACGACCGTGCTCAAGAGCACGGCGCAGGCAAGGATCGAGCGAGCACGGGAGAGAGACAAAAATTCAGGCATATCCGCCATTCTAGCGAGGTCACGGCCACGCGTGATGTGGGGGGCCGAAGCGCGCCCTCCCATAGCCGCTTCCTGCGGCATCGTCACGTCGTTTCAGAGGCCAGCGATTGGGCCTAAGGTACGCCAGTTCCGAGCGAATTCAGCGCTGGCAGGTGATTGCGACATATTCATCGCAATGGCCATGGGAGCAGTTTGCGCCGGATTTGGGGACAGAGCCGGTAATTTCGTCGGGATCGACCCGGCGATAGGCCGAAGCCTGGGCAAAATCGCGTGACTGGCAGTAGGTGCTGGCGACCTGCGCGCCGCATTTGTCGCTCTTGGCCAGGCACTGATCGACGCCGTAGCCGTCCGCCTGGTTGGGGATGATGAAGACGCGGGTCTCGGCGAGAGCGCTGGAAACGACAAGCATGGAGGCGCAAGAAATGAGCGCGAGCAATGATCGCATGAAAACACCGGAGGGCAAAAAATAGGAACTGCCAGTTCCAGAATGGGCTCAAATGGTTAAGGATATGAACCATCTATGCGCGGCGGCTGCGCATTGCGGAGATAAAGCGGCATTTTCGCGGCTCTCTTGACGCGGGGCCGCCTCATAGCCCATATGTTCCGTCATGAACGGTCTCCTCGTCATTTGCGCCATTTGCCGCGAGATTACGAGCTAGCGATTCGCTGGCTGGAGCCGTCTTTTCTCAAAACCATTGAGAGCACTGGACGCCCGGCCAACAGCCGACGGGTATCCTTATGGAATTGCGCCTTTACGATACGCTGAGCCGGGAAAAGCGCACCTTCGTGCCGCTCGATGCCAAGGACGTCCGCATGTATGTCTGCGGACCGACCGTCTATGACTTCGCCCATATCGGCAACGCCCGGCCGGTGATCGTGTTCGACGTGCTGTTCCGGCTGCTGCGCCATCTCTACGGTGAGGCGCACGTCAAATATGTCCGCAACATCACCGACGTGGACGACAAGATCAACGACCGCGCGGCGCGGGATTTCCCTGGCCTGCCGCTGAACGAGGCGATCCGGAAAGTCACGGAGCAGACCGGCAAACAGTTTCACGCCGACGTTGACGCGCTCGGCGCGCTGCGGCCGAGCGTCGAGCCGCGCGCGACCGAGCACATCGGCGAGATGCGCGAGATCATCGAGCGGCTGGTTGCCGGCGGCTTTGCCTATGTTGCGGAGGATCACGTCCTGTTCTCGCCGCAGGCGATGAACGCGGCGAATGCCGGGCTGCCGCGCTATGGCGCGCTGTCCAACCGTTCGCTGGACGAGATGGTCGCCGGCGCCCGCGTCGATGTCGCGCCTTACAAGAAGGGCAACACCGACTTCGTGCTGTGGAAGCCGTCCAAGCCCGGCGAGCCGTCATGGCCATCACCGGCCGGCGTCGCCGCGCAGGGGCGGCCGGGCTGGCACGTCGAGTGCTCGGCCATGGCCTGGAAGCATCTCGGCGAGCACTTCGACATCCATGGCGGCGGCATCGATCTCGTGTTTCCGCATCACGAGAACGAGGTCGCGCAGACCTGCTGCGCCTTCCACCGCGAGCGCATGGCTAACTACTGGATGCACAACGGCTTCCTGCAGGTCGAGAGTGAGAAGATGTCGAAGTCGCTCGGCAACTTCGTCACGATTCACGAGCTGCTCGCGGAATGGCCGGGCGAAGTGCTGCGCCTGAATATGCTCAAGACGCATTACCGCTCGCCGATCGACTGGACGACGAAGTCGCTGGAGGAGAGCGCCAGGACGCTCGACGACTGGTATCGGGTTGCGGCTGACGTCGTACCCGGCAAGCCCGCCCCGTCGGTGATCGAGCCGCTGCTCGACGACCTCAACACGCCGCTGGCCATCGCGGCGCTGCATGGCCTGCGCGGCAGCGACGTTGGTGCCCTCGCGGGTTCGTTGCGGCTGCTCGGCTTTCTCTCCGAGAGCGCCGCACAGTGGGAAGGGCGCAAGCAGCAGGCGAGCGGCGTCGATGCCAAGGAAGTCGAGCGGCTGATCTCGGAGCGGACGGCGGCGCGTGCGCGCAAAGACTTTGCGGAATCCGATCGTATCCGCGATCTGCTTGCCGCGATGGGCGTTGCGATCAAGGACTCCAAGGAAGGCACGACGTGGGAGGTCGCACGATGAAGCGGCCCGACACGCCTTTTCCGCGGCACTGGTTCTATTACATCGCGCTGAAAATCCTGCTGCTCGGCGCCGCCGTGGCGCTGGCACTGAAACTCTATGGGATGTGGTAAAGACGATGGCACAAGCACTCCCAAAGCCCGGCTTGCGGCCCTTCCTGCCGGAGGACGTGCCGGTTCTCGCCGCGATCTTCACCGCCAGCATCGAAGAGCTGACCGGCGACGACTATAGCGAAGCGCAGCAGCAAGCATGGATGGCGGCGGCGGAGGACGAAGAGTTCGGCAAGGGGCTCGCCTCCGACCTGACGCTGATCGCAACGCTGGAGGGATCACCGGTGGGCTTTGCCTCGCTGCGCGGCAAGGATCATATTCGCATGCTCTATGTGCATCCGGCGGTGGCCGGGCAGGGCCTGGCGACGATGCTCGTCGATGCGCTGGAAAAGCTTGCGGGCGGCCGCGGCGCCGACAAGCTGACGGTCGACGCCAGCGACAACGCCCAGGGCTTTTTCGCCAAGCGCGGCTATGTCGCCATGCAGCGCAACAGCATCACCGTCAACGACGAGTGGCTGGCCAACACCACCATGCAGAAGACGCTGGGCAGTGGACCCGCGACGGGAGCGCTGCAATGAGCAAGGAGCGTCTCTATCTGTTCGACACCACGCTGCGCGACGGTGCGCAGACCAATGGCGTCGATTTCACGCTGACCGACAAGCAAATCATTGCCCAGATGCTCGATGAACTCGGCATTGACTATGTCGAGGGCGGCTATCCCGGCGCCAATCCGACCGACACCGAGTTCTTCGGCACCAAGCCGAAGTTTTCGCATGCGCGCTTCACTGCGTTCGGCATGACACGTCGGGCGGGGCGCTCGGTCTCCAACGATCCCGGCGTGGCCGGGCTGCTTGAGGCAAAAGCCGACGTGATCTGCTTCGTGGCGAAGTCGTCGGCCTATCAGGTGCGCGTTGCGCTGGAGACGACGAAGGAGGAGAACCTCGCGTCGATCCGCGACAGCGTTGCGGCGGCGAAGGCCGCCGGCCGCGAGGTGATGCTCGACTGCGAGCATTTCTTCGACGGTTACAAGGAGGATTCCGGTTTCGCGCTCGCCTGCGCGAAAGCTGCCTATGACGCCGGCGCGCGCTGGGTGGTGCTGTGCGACACCAACGGCGGCACCATGCCCAACGAGATCGAAGCGATCGTTGCCGAGGTGACGAAGCACATCCCCGGCGATCATCTCGGTATCCACGCCCATAACGACACCGAGCAGGCGGTGGCGAATTCGCTCGCTGCGGTGCGCGCCGGCGCGCGGCAGATCCAGGGCACGCTGAACGGCCTCGGCGAGCGCTGCGGCAACGCCAATCTGTGCTCGCTGATCCCGACCTTGAAGCTGAAGGCCGAGTTTGCCGACGCCTTCGAGATCGGCGTCACGGCGGAGAAGCTCGCAACTCTGGTCAAGGTGTCGCGCACGCTTGACGACATGCTCAACCGCGTGCCGAACCGGCATGCAGCCTATGTCGGCGAGAGCGCGTTCGTCACCAAGACCGGCATCCATGCCTCCGCCGTGCTGAAGGATCCGCAGACCTACGAACACGTCCTGCCGGAACTGGTCGGCAATCACCGCAAGGTGCTGGTGTCCGACCAGGCCGGACGCTCCAATGTCATCGCCGAGCTCGACCGCGCCGGCATCGCCTACGAGAAGAGCGATCCGAAACTATCGCGGCTGGTCGAGGAGTTGAAGGAGCGGGAGGCGCAAGGCTACGCCTATGAATCCGCCAACGCCTCGTTCGAGCTGCTGGCGCGGCGCACGCTCGGCAAGGTGCCGCATTATTTCGAGGTCGAGCAGTTCGACGTCAATGTCGAGCAGCGTTACAATTCGCATGGCGAGCGCGTCACCGTGGCGCTGGCGGTGGTCAAGGTCAACGTCGCCGGCGAGCATCTGATCTCGGCGGCCGAAGGCAACGGTCCCGTCAACGCGCTCGACGTCGCGCTGCGCAAGGATCTCGGCAAGTACCAGAAATATATCGAAGGCCTGACGCTGATCGACTATCGCGTGCGTATCCTCAACGGCGGCACCGGCGCGGTCACGCGCGTCCTGATCGAGAGCGAGGACGAGAACGGCGACAGCTGGACCACGGTCGGCGTGTCCCCCAACATTATCGACGCCTCGTTCCAGGCGCTGATGGATTCGGTGATCTACAAGCTGGTGAAGTCGGGCGCGCCGGCGTAGGACCCACAATGGCTGTCATACCCCGCGAAAGCGGGGTATCCAGTACACCGTGGCTTCTCCGTAGCTCTCTGGTGTCTCGGAATACTGGATCGCTCGGTCAAGCCGGGCAATGACAGCTGGGGGTGAGGAGGGACCAAGGCATGATCGACCACATCTCCGTCGGCGTCAGCGATCTCGAACGTTCGGCGACATTTTACGAAGCAACGCTCGGGGCCCTCGGACTCACGCGCATCGTCACGCGGCCGCGGACGATCGGCTTTGGCAAGGCCTATCCCGAATTCTGGATCAATCTGCGCGAGGGCATGCCGCACGTGCCGCCGGAGAGCGGCGTGCATATCTGCCTGCGGGCCAAGACGACCGCCGAGGTCGATGCATTTCACGCCGCGGCGCTGTCCGCCGGCGTGTCCGACGGCTCGCCGGGTATCCGCCCGCACGATCGCGTGCGTTATTACGCAGCCTTCGTCCTCGACCCCGATGGTAACCGGATCGAGGCGGTGACGTTTCCTGCGGACTAGAGCTTGCGCGCCATTTCCGGGGCGATCTGCTTTTCCGCATCTTCGATCTGCGCTGCCGCCGATTTCAGCTTCGGCAAAATCTCTTCGATCCGATCGGCCTTGAGGATGTCGACCGAAAGCCCGGCGCGGATGAATTCCGTCTGGCGCATGTGCGACAGCAGCGAGAACAGCGGCTCCCAGAAATTATCGATGTTGGCCAGCAGCACCGGCTTGGCGTGACGTCCGAGCTGCTTCCAGGTCAATTGCTCGACCAGTTCCTCCAGCGTGCCGACGCCGCCCGGCAGCGCCACGAAGGCGTCGGAGCGTTCGAACATCAGCCGCTTGCGCTCGTGCATATCGGGGGTGACGATCATCTCCTGCACGCGCGTCAGCGCGTTTTCGCGCATCCGCAGGAAATCGGGGATGATGCCGGTGACAGTGCCGCCGTGATCGAGCACGGAGGTCGCGACCGAGCCCATCAGGCCGAGCGAGCCGCCGCCGTAGACGAGGCGGATGTTGTTCTCGGCGAGCGCCTTGCCGAACGCCTTGGCGCCTTCGGTGAAACGGGGATTGGTTCCTGGGCCGGAGCCGCAATAGACACAGACGGTTTTGATCGTGCTCATTGGTGCCATGATGCATTGCAGCGGAGAGGCGTCAAGCCCAATCGGTGATTCGGGACTTCCGGAAATCTACCGGTAAACGACGGCGAACAATCGAAGATTCGCCATCTGGCGGGGTGCATGGGCATCGGTAAGGCTCTATATGACAATCGAAAATCCTTAATAGCAACGCAGCCCGCATCCCACGGGCTTTTTCAGGCTTCTTGATGGACCAAGCTCAATTGCCCGCCGGCCCCAACGTTCCTGATCCCGCCGGGGGGCCGCTGGAGCGGGCCACGCTGATGGGCACGCTGGCGCATCTGTGGCCCTATATCTGGCCGGGCGACCGCTTCGACCTGAAGATGCGCGTGGTCTGGTCGATGGTGCTGCTGCTCGCCGCCAAGCTGATCACGCTGACGGTTCCTTTCAGCTTCAAATGGGCGACCGACGCGCTGACCGGCGCCAACACCGCGCCGGTTCAGGCCGACAATTGGCACCTCTGGGTGATCGCCTCGCCGCTGCTGCTGACCGCCAGCTATGGCGTGATGCGCATCGTGATGGCGGTGCTCACGCAATGGCGCGACGGTATTTTCGCGCGCGTTGCCATGCATGCGGTGCGCAAGCTCGCCACCATCACCTTTATCCACATGCACGAGCTGTCGCTGCGCTTCCACCTGGAGCGCAAGACCGGCGGCTTGACGCGCGTGCTCGAGCGCGGCCGCGAGGGCATCGAGGTCATCGTGCGCATGGTGATCCTGCAGCTGATCCCGACCATCGTCGAAGTCTCGCTGCTGATGGCCGTGCTGCTGTGGCAGTTCGATTGGCGCTACGTGCTCGCGACCCTCGTCACTGTCGCGGTCTACATGTACTACACCTACATCGCGACCGAGTGGCGGATCGGCATCCGCCGCAAGATGAACGATGCCGACACCGAGGCGAACACCAAGGCGATCGACTCGCTGCTCAACTACGAGACCGTCAAATATTTCAGCGCCGAGACCCGTGAGGCGCAGCGCTACGACCGATCGGTCGCGCGTTACGAGGAGTCGAGCGTCCAGGCTTACACTTCGCTTGCCGTGCTCAACACCGGACAAGCCGTGATCTTCACGCTGGGGCTGACCGCGACCATGCTGATGTGCGCGATCGGCGTGCGCAACGGCACCAACACGGTCGGCGATTTCGTGCTGGTCAACGCCATGATGATCCAGCTCTACCAGCCCTTGAATTTCATGGGCATGGTCTATCGCGAGATCAAGCAGGCGATCATCGACATCGAGAAGATGTTCAACGTGCTTGGACGCGAGGCCGAGATCAAGGACGCGCCGGGCGCGAAGCCGCTGGTGGTCTCCGCGGGCAATGTGCGTTTCGAGGACGTGCGCTTTGCCTATGAGCCGTCCCGTCCGATCCTCAAGGGCATCAGCTTCGAGGTGCCGGCCGGCAAGACGGTCGCGATCGTCGGCCCGTCAGGTGCGGGCAAGTCGACCATCTCGCGGCTTTTGTTTCGCCTCTATGACATTTCCGGCGGCAAGATCCTGATCGACGGCCAGGACATTCGCGAAGTCACGCAGGCGAGCTTGCGCGCGTCCATCGGCATGGTGCCGCAGGACACCGTGCTGTTCAACGACACCATCCGCTACAACATCCGCTACGGCCGTTGGGACGCCAGCGATGCCGAGGTCGAGCAGGCAGCGCAGCTGGCGCAGATCGATCACTTCATCCGCATGGCGCCGAAAGGCTACGAGACCCAGGTCGGCGAGCGCGGCCTGAAACTGTCAGGTGGTGAAAAACAACGGGTCGCGATCGCGCGCACCGTGTTGAAGGCGCCGCCGATCCTGGTGCTGGACGAGGCGACCTCCGCACTGGACACCCACACCGAGCACGAGATCCAGGGCGCACTCGAGCGCGTGGCCAAGAACCGCACCTCGCTGGTGATCGCCCATCGGCTCTCGACCATCGTCGGCGCCGACGAGATCATCGTGCTGGACCAGGGCCGCATCGCCGAGCGCGGCACCCACGCGAAACTGCTCGCGGAGGAGGGGCTTTACGCCAGCATGTGGAACAGGCAGCGCGAGGCCGAGGCGGCGCGCGAGAAACTGGCCAGGATGGCCGACCCTGACGAGGCGCCCAACCGGGAGCCACCGCCGGTCGCCGATGTCCTGACGACGCCTGCGGCGGCGGAGTGACCTTGTCTCAGGTCCCAACTCTGGCCTAAACAACACCACCGCGCGGGACGACCTGCGCCATCAACCCTGAGCGGCAGATAGCGATGTCCATTCTCGATTCGATCCAGCGTCAGATCCCGCCGATCCACAAGGAGGGTTATCCCTTCATCGGCGGCTTTGCGCTGGCAAGCCTCGTCCTGTTCTGGCTGTGGTCGCCTTTGGGGTGGATCGGCACCATCCTGACCGTGTGGTGCGCGCTGTTCTTCCGCGACCCCGTGCGTGTGACTCCTGTGCGCGAGGGGCTCGTGGTGTCGCCGGCCGACGGCCGCGTCTCGATGATCACCATGGCGCTGCCGCCGGCCGAGCTCGGGCTCGGCGACCGGCCACTGCCGCGCATCTCGGTGTTCATGAGCGTGTTCAACTGCCATGTGAACCGCAGCCCGATCACGGGCCGGGTGGACCGTATCGCCTACCGTCCCGGCCTGTTCATCAATGCCGAGCTGGACAAGGCGAGCGAGGACAATGAGCGCAACTCGCTGGCGATCACGACGCCGACGGCGCGGATCGGCGTGGTCCAGATCGCAGGGCTCGTCGCCAAGCGCATCGTCTGCTTCGTCAAAGAGGGGCAGGCAATCGGCGCCGGTGAGCGCTTCGGTCTGATCCGCTTCGGCTCGCGGCTCGACGTCTATCTGCCGCTGGGCACCAGGGCGCTGGTCTCGGAAGGCCAGACCGCGATCGCCGGCGAGACGATTCTGGCCGATCTCGCCGGAGACGACCCGAGCCGCGCCTACCGCTCCAATTAACCATTAAGTCGGCCCGAAGGGTCTTCCGCCGCAATGGCGGAGGGGAACGCGGCTTGCTATATCTCGCCCCAAGGTGAGGACGAGCCATGACGCCCTACGACTTCAAAGATCCTGATGTGCGCCGCCGGCGGTTCCGCCCGATCCCGGTGCGCATGCTGGTGCCCAACGTCATCACGCTGCTGGCGATCTGCGCCGGCCTGACCTCGATCCGGCTCTCGATCGAGGGGCGGATGTCGCTCGCGGTCTACGCCATCGTGTTTGCGGCGGCACTCGACGGCATCGACGGCCGCATCGCGCGCATGATCAAGGGGCAGTCCAAGTTCGGCGCCGAGCTCGACAGCCTCGCCGACTTCGTCAATTTCGGCGTGGCGCCCGGCCTGATGCTGTATTTCTGGCAGCTGCACGAACTCGGCAATGCCGGCTGGATCGCCGCCATGGTGTTCGCGATCTCCGGTGGCCTCCGCCTGGCGCGCTTCAATGCCACCATGGACGATCCCAACAAGCCGGCCTTCGCCGCCAATTTCTTCACCGGCGTGCCGGCGCCGGCGGGCGCGATCACGGTGCTGCTGCCGATCTATGTCGCGTTCCTCGATCTCGGCCGGCTGCCTGCGGCGGTGACGGCTGCCTATACGCTGCTGATCGCCTTCCTGATGGTGTCGCGCCTGCCGGTGTTCTCCGGCAAGACCAAGCGCATGCGCGTGCCGCCCGAACTGGTGCTGCCCGCGTTCGTCGCGGTGATCGTCTTCATCGCAATCCTGATCGCCTATCCCTGGCACGTGCTGTCGATCGGCACGGTGCTGTATCTGCTCGCTTTGCCGCTCGGCTACAAATCCTATCGCGACCAGGCGCGCGCGATGGAAGCCACGGCGCCGGCGGGAGGCGAGGTCTCGTCGCCGCCGTCGGCACCGACGCTGGCAAACCTGTCGGAGCCGCCGCGCGACGACGACCGGCCTGACCGGCTGCACTGAGCCACTTAAGCAGCAAGACTTGGATATCTGCCATGAGGTGCCCTGAGTTGGGTTGAGGCCCGATCTCGGCTATATCGCCTGGTGACGGCGGCACCGCGCCAACAGCGGCCGCCAATCTGGGAGAGAACGCCGTGACGAATATCGCGACCGGGCCGCTGCCCGCTTCCGTCCTCGAAGCGCTGGGCCGCTATGACACGCCGACGATCTGCAATGCCATGGAGATCGTGGCGCCCGAGCGCCGGCTGATCGGCTACACCACCAAGCCGCTGGTCTGCCCATTTCCCGATCTGCCGCCGATCGTCGGCTATGCCCGCACGGTCGCGATCCGCTCGGTGCTGAAAAACTCGCTACCGGCGGAAGAGCAGTCCAAGCGCCGCATCGACTATTACGAATATGTCGGTACCGGCCACGGTCCGCGCATCTCGGTGATCCAGGATATCGACGGTCCCGACGTCGGCTACGGCGCGTTCTGGGGCGAGGTGCAGAGCAACGTGCACAAGGCGCTCGGCTGCCTCGGCGTCATCACCGACGGTTCGATCCGCGACATCCCGCAATGGGCGCCGGGCTTCCAGGCACTGGCCGGCTCGATCGGCCCGTCGCATGCATGGGTGCATGCCGAGAGCTTTGGCGGCGAGGTGCGCGTTGCCGGCATGACCGTGAAGTCGGACGATCTGATCCACGCCGATCTGCACGGCGCCATCGTGATCCCGCACGACATCGCAGCAAAGTTGCCCGAGGCAGCCGAGCTCTGCGGCCGCCGCGAGACGCCGATCCTCGAGATCGCCCGCAGCCCCGACTTCTCGCTGGAGAAGCTGAAGGCCGCACTGAAGCGTTCGGCGGAGATCCACTAGCGGCGGGACCGGAACGATCTAAGGCTGCGACGTCGCTCGCTGGCTGCCCTGTTCCGTCAGGAACAAGGCGGCCTGATCCGGCTCGCCAAACACCGCGGCAGCGCAGCCGAGGACTTCGCGCGCGTCCCGCGTTGGGTGACGGTGCGGGGCCGCCGTATGGTTAGCAAAATATTGAAATCCGTGTCGGCAGTCGGCAAAAGCCGGCGCCTTTCAGCACGCTGCGGCCGCCAGGCGCGCCGGCTCAACTTAACCTTTACGCGTCTTTAATCGCGGCTCACTAGGGTTTCCGATGCGGTTCGGGGTTGGGCCGCGCCATCGGCCAGGACGGCCGTTGTTGCGTTCGCGTTGGAGTCTCCCATGGATATCATGACGAGCATCGGGCTCGTGGCGGGCATTGTCGTCATCGCGACGATGATGCTGCTGGGCGGCGATCTCCACATGTTCATTTCCGAGCATGCGATGATCATCATCTTCGGCGGCTCGACGGCTGCGACCATGATCCGCTTTCCGCTCTCGACGCTGATCCACGGCCTGCCGCTCGGCGCCAAGTTTGCCTTCACGATGAGCCGTCTGTCAGCGCATGATCTGGTCGACGAACTCGCCCGCATCGCCGAGATCGCCCGCAAGCAGGGGCCGGTGGGTTTGGAAAAGGTCGAGACCGACGAGCCGTTCCTCGCCAAGGGCATCCGCTACGTCGCCGACGGCTACGACCTCGATTTCATTCGCGACAATCTCGAGCGCGACCGCGACAATTTCCTGATGCATCTGGACGAAGGCAGCAAGATCTACCGCGCCATCGGCGACTGCGCGCCTGCCTTCGGCATGGTCGGCACGCTGATCGGCATGGTGCAGATGTTCGCCAACATGACCGACCCGTCAAAGCTCGGGCCGTTCATGGCGACCGCGCTGCTCGCGACTCTCTACGGCGCGCTGGTCGCCAACCTGTTCTGTATCCCGATCGCGGACAAGCTGCATGGCAAGCTCCTGGACGAAGAGACCAACCGCACGCTGATCATCGACGGCATCCTGATGATCCGCGACTCCAAGAGCCCGACGCTGGTCCGCGAAATGCTGCTGGCCTATCTGCCCGAGAAGCACCGCCACGCCGAAGGCGAGCCGGTGCCGGCCTGAGGCCGCGCGTCGGGATTTGACACATGGCCAAGAAGAAGCGCGGCGATTCACACGGAGGCGGTCACGGCTGGTTCGTGACCTTCGCCGATCTGATGGGCCTGATGATGAGCTTCTTCGTGATGCTCGTCGCGTTCTCGACCCAGGATGCCAACAAGCTGAAGGTCGTCGCAGGCTCCATGCGCGACGCCTTCGGTGTCCAGACCGAAGCGCGCTATTCCGGCATCGTCGAGTCCGACGGGCTGCCGACCCGCCCTCGGCTGAAGAACGTCGATCACATTCAGCCCGAGGACTCCTCCAACACGCCGACGCCGGACCAGGAGGATCGTGACCGCACCTCGGGCGCGAAGATCAAGGTCGACCGGAATTTTGCACTGGCGGCGGCCTCGCTGCGCCAGGCGTTGCAGGACATGCCGGAACTGACCGAGATGTCCAAGCACATCATGTTCGAGGAGACCAAGCAGGGCCTCAACCTCGAGATCGTGGACCAGGACGGCCGCTCGATGTTCGCCGACGGCTCCAAGGTGCCCTATGACCGCACCCGTCGCCTGATCGAGAAGCTTGCTGTTCCGCTCAAGGCGACGCCGCTGCGCGTCTCCATCGCCGGCCATACCGCGGCTGGATTCGTGCCGACCCGCAGCGACTACGGCGCCTTCGACCTGTCGGCCGATCGCGCCAATGCCGTGCGTCAGATTCTCGAACGCGAGGGCTTGCCGGCCGCCCATGTCTTCGCCGTCGCCGGCAAGGCGGACACCCAGCCGCTGTTTCCGGACGATCCCTCGCTCGCGGCCAACCGGCGGGTGACCATCACCCTGATGCGCGAAGATCCGCCGCTGCCGCCGAATCTGAAGCCGTAGGGCGCATTCGAGCGAAGCGGGCCCTGTTTCGCGCGAAGAAAGCGCGACAAAACAAGGATGTAGAGCCAATTCCCGTTCAATCGGGAACGGAAAGGCTTTGGGCTCTTGTGCCACCATCTTACCTGAGGCATGTCGTCGCGTGGGCGACGACCGTTGCTGCGCCGTCACAGCATCCGTCCCGGCGCCTGCTATGGTGATGTGCCGATTGACAGGGGCGCCGGAACCGTCAAAAGGCGCCGGATCAATTCTCGGGCAGAAGCGTTCCAGTTTCATATGACGGCGAGCATCACATCGACCGAAGCTCAGGACGGGCCGGTCACCTCTGGTTTCTGGGGCCTGACGCTCGGGAGCATCGGCGTTGTCTTCGGCGACATCGGCACGTCGCCGCTCTACGCATTCCACGAGGCCGTCAGGGGTGCCGCCCATGGCCAGCCGGTCTCGCGGGTTATGGTGCTCGGCGTGCTCTCGCTGATCCTCTGGGCGCTGCTGATCGTCGTCACCGCCAAATACGTGCTGCTGCTGCTGCGCGCCGACAACAACGGGGAGGGCGGCACGCTTTCCCTCATGGCGCTCGGCCAGCGCGCGCTCGGGCGGCGGAGCTGGTTCCTGATGGCGCTCGGCGTGGTCGGCGCCTCCATGTTCATCGGCGATTCCATGATCACGCCGGCGATCTCGGTGTTGTCGGCGGTCGAGGGTCTGAAGCTCGCCACGCCCGCCTTCGAGCACTATGTGGTTCCCCTGACCGTGCTCATCCTGGCGCTGCTGTTCGCGGTCCAAAGCAAGGGGACGGCGCTGGTGGCCTCGGCCTTCGGGCCGGTGATGGTCGTCTGGTTCACCGTTCTTGCCGTGTTGGGCGTCGTTCACATCGCCGACGATCCGTCGGTGCTGGCAGCGATCAATCCCTATTACGCGCTGCAATTCCTGCTGTCGCACGGCACGATCGGCCTGGTGACATTGGGCGCGGTGTTCCTCGCGGTGACCGGCGGTGAGGCGCTCTACGCAGATCTGGGCCATTTCGGCCGCAAGCCGATCCAGTCAGCCTGGATGTTCTTCGTGCTGCCCTCGCTCCTGATCAACTATTTCGGGCAGGGCGCGCTGGTGCTGTCCGATCCCAGCGCGATCGAGCACTCTTTCTATCGCATGGTCCCCGAGCACTTCGTGCTGCCGCTGGTCGGGCTTGCGACCGCGGCGACGGTGATCGCGAGCCAAGCGGTGATCACAGGGGCCTATTCGCTGGTCTATCAGGCGGTGCAGCTCGGCCTCCTGCCGCGCTTCGAGGTGCGCTTCACCTCGGAAACCCACGCCGGCCAGATCTATCTGCCGCGTGTCAACCGGCTGCTCCTGATCGGTGTGATGCTGCTGGTGCTGTTGTTCCACACCCCCAGCAATCTGGCTTCGGCCTACGGTATTGCGGTCTCCACCACCATGGTTGCCGACGGCATCATGGGCTTCATCGTGATCTGGAAATTGTGGAACTGGCGCGCCGCGACGGCCGCAGCGGTGATCCTGCCCTTCGTCGTGGTCGACATAAGTTTCTTCAGCGCGAATCTTCTGAAGCTGCTTGAAGGCGCCTGGGTGCCGCTGCTGTTCGGCGCGATCATGGCCGGGACAATCTGGACCTGGCGGCGAGGATCCGCGATCCTGATCCAGAAAACGCGCCGCATCGAGGTGCCGCTGGACGATTTGATCCGGAGCCTGGAGAAGCGGCCGCCGCACATCGTCAAGGGCACCGCGGTGTTCCTGACCAGCGATCCCTCCTTCGTGCCGACCGCGCTGTTGCACAATCTCAAGCACAACAAGGTGCTGCACGAGCATAACGTGGTCCTGACCATCGAGACCGCGCATACGCCGCGGGTCGATCTGTCGGAGCGTTTCCGGATGGAGAAGATCAGCGACAAGTTCTTCAAGGTCCGCCTGCGCTTCGGCTACATGGAGCAGCCGAACGTGCCCAAGGCGCTCGCGATCGCGCGCAAGCAGGGCTGGCAGTTCGACATCATGTCGACCTCGTTCTTCGTGTCGCGGCGCTCGCTGAAGGCGTCGGCGCAGTCCGGCATGCCGCTTTGGCAGGACCATTTGTTCATCGCGCTGAGCCGGTCCGCCAACGACGCCACCGACTATTTCCAGATTCCCACGGGCCGGGTGGTTGAAGTCGGAACCCAGGTCACCATCTAAGCGGCGATTGGCAGAGACATGCCAAATTGCATACCTAAGCCCCAAAATCGGGCTAGGCTATGCCGGTAGCGCAGGCCTATAAGCCCCGCGCTCCCCGCCGTTGTGCAGTGAAGCATTTTTAGAGGCCATCAGGCTCTCCCATGACAAGTGATGTAGCGATTTCCGCCCCGGAAACGGCGGCGGCCAATGGGCATGGCGACGCCCACACCACCGCCGGTTTCGGTGCGCTGACACTCGGCAGCATCGGCGTCGTCTATGGCGATATCGGCACCAGCCCGCTCTACGCGTTCCGCGAGGCGGTGATGGCGGCGTCCGGCGCGGAGGGGGTGCCGACGCCGGCGGCCGTGCTCGGCGTGCTCTCCCTGATCCTGTGGGCGCTCATCATCGTGGTGACGCTCAAATACGTCGTGATCCTGCTCCGTGCCGACAACAACGGCGAGGGCGGCACGTTGGCGCTGATGGCGCTGGCCCAGCGCGCAGTCGGCACCCGCGGAACAACCATCGTCCTGCTCGGCATCATTTCCGGCGCCCTGTTCTATGGCGACGCCGTGATCACGCCGGCGCTCTCGGTGCTGTCGGCGATCGAAGGCATGAAGGACATCACCCTGCACTTCGAGCCCTACATCGTACCGCTGACCGTGATCATCCTGGTCGGTCTGTTTGCTGTGCAATCCCGCGGCACCGCTCGCGTCGCCGCCTTCTTCGGCCCCATCATGTGCGTCTGGTTCGCTGTGATCGCGATCGCGGCGATCCACCCGATCATCCAGCAGCCGCAGGTGCTGTTGGCGCTGAACCCGCTCTACGCGGTGTCGTTCATGCTCCACCACGGCATCATCGGATTCGTGACGCTGGGAGCGGTGTTCCTGGCAGTCACGGGCGCGGAGGCGCTCTATGCCGACCTCGGCCATTTCGGCAAGCGGCCGATCCAGACCGCCTGGCTGTTCATCGTGCTGCCGTCGCTGGCGCTGAACTATCTGGGGCAGGGTGCGCTCGTGCTCGGCGATCCCGGGGCGATCGTCAGCCCGTTCTTCCAGCTCTTTCCGCAAGGTTTTTTCCGCGGCTGCATGGTCGTGCTGGCGACCGCCGCAACTGTCATCGCGAGCCAGGCGGTCATCACCGGTGCCTATTCGCTGACGCGTCAGGCGATCCAGCTCGGTCTGTTGCCGCGCTTTGAAATTCGCCATACGTCTGAAGCCCATTCCGGCCAGATCTTCATCCCGCGCATCAACCAGCTCCTGCTGGTCGCGGTGGTCCTGCTGGTGCTCTTGTTCCGCTCCTCCAGCGCACTGGCCTCGGCCTACGGCATCTCCGTCACCGGGACCATGGTCGTCACGGCGATGATGGGCTTCGTGGTGATCTGGAAGGTATGGCGGTGGTCGCCGTTCACGGCTGCCACCCTGATCGCGCCGTTCCTGTTTCTCGACCTCACCTTCCTGGCCGCCAATCTGCTCAAGGTGTTCGAGGGCGGCTGGGTGCCGCTGGCGCTCGGCGCGCTCATGATCATCCTGATGTACACGTGGCGGCGCGGCAGCCGGCTGCTGTTCGAGAAGTCGCGCAAGCTCGAATTCCCGCTCGCCGACCTCGTGGCGATGCTGGAGAAGCGGCCGCCGCAGCGCGTGCCCGGCACCGCCGTGTTCCTGACCAGCGATCCCCTCAGCGCGCCCACGGCGCTGATGCATAGTCTGAAGCACTACAAGGTGCTGCACGAGAAGAACGTCATTCTCACCATCGAGACCGCGCAGACCCCGCGCATCGATCCGGCCGAGCGGGTGAAGCTGGAGCAGATCTCGCCGACCTTCTCCAAGGTGACGCTGAAGTTCGGCTTCATGGAATCGCCCAATGTGCCGAAGGCGCTGGCGATCGCCCGCAAGCTCGGCTGGCAGTTCGACATCATGTCGACCTCTTTCTTCCTGTCGCGGCGGGCGCTCAAGCCGGCCGCCCATTCCGGCATGCCGCGCTGGCAGGACCGGCTGTTCATCTCGCTCAGCCGTTCCGCCAACGACGCCACCGACTATTTCCAGATCCCCTCCGGCCGCGTTGTCGAGGTCGGCACCCAGGTCACCATCTGAAGCGACGATCTGATCCTCCATTTGAAGGTCGCGCTTCAAGTCGCTGCGATTTAGCTTTAACTTGCGCAAGGCAGCTCAAGCCTTTGTAGCGCTTGATTTTCACCGGCCGAGAGGCGAGGTTGCCGGCCGCCGGGATCGCCCCGGCAGCGGCCCGCGACGTTGGAGGATGATGTGGCAAATCAAGTACAGGATCTGACCCCGGACGAGGTCTCCAAGGGTGTCGCGGAGGGCCGCTATCTCCTCGTCGACGTGCGCGAGCCGAACGAGGTCGAGGCCGAAGCCTATCCTTTCGGCGTGGTCGTGCCGCTCTCGACCTTCGATCCCAAGGCGATCCCCGATCCCGAGGGTAAGGAGGTCGTGTTCGCCTGCCGTTCGGGCAAGCGTTCTGTGACGGCCTCGCTGGCGGCGCAGGCGGCAGGGCTGCCGTACGACAAGCATCTGGCCGGCGGCATGCTCGGCTGGAAGGCGGCGGGTCTTCCCAGCAAGGTCGGCGGCTGACCCCGCCGATGTCCAAGAGCTCGTCCCTCAACAAGGTCTTCGCGGACCTTCCGGTCACCATCTTCGAGGCGATGTCGCAGGCCGCGCGCGACAATGCCGCCATCAATCTCGGCCAGGGCTTTCCTGATGATCCCGGCCCCGAGGACATCCGCCGCGCCGCGGCCGAGGCTTCGCTGAACGGCTACAACCAGTACCCGTCGATGATGGGCCTGCCGGAGCTGCGCCAGGCGATCGCGACCCATTACGGCCACTGGCATGGTCTCGAGCTCGATCCGATGAGCGAGGTGATGGTGACCTCCGGCGGCACCGAGGCCCTGACTTCGGCCATCCTCGCCGTCGTCCAGCCCGGTGACGAGGTGGTGTGCTTCCAGCCGGTGTACGATTCCTACCTGCCGATCATCCGCCAGGCCGGCGGCATTCCGCGCCTGGTCCGGCTCGAGCCGCCGCATTGGCGGCTGAATGAGGACATGCTGAAAAGCGTCTTCAATTCAAAGACCAAAGCGGTGCTCTTCAACAACCCCCTGAATCCGTCCGCAGTGGTGTTTCCGCGCGAGGACCTCGAGCTGCTGGCGCGCTACTGCCAGGAGTTCGACGTCATCGCGATCTGCGACGAGGTCTGGGAGCACGTCACTTTCGACGAGCACAAGCACATCCCGCTGATCACCATCCCCGGCATGCGCGACCGCACCATCAAGGTCGGCTCTGCCGGCAAGATCTTCTCGCTGACGGGCTGGAAGATCGGCTTCGTCTGCGCCGCGCCGCCGCTGCTGCGCGTTGCCGCCAAGGTGCACCAGTTCCTGACCTTCACCACCGCGCCGAACCTCCAGGCCGCCGTCGCTTACGGGCTCGGCAAGCCGGACGAGTATTTCCTGTCGATGCGCAAGGACCTGGCGCGGAGCAGGGACCGTCTCGCCAAGGGGCTGGAGAGCCTCGGCTTCCCGGTGCTGAAGTCGCAGGGCACCTACTTCCTCACCGTCGACCTGTCCCCGCTCGGGCTGAACGAGAGCGACACCGAGTTCTGCTGGCGGATCGTGAAGGACTACAAGGTCGCGGCAATTCCGGTGTCGGCCTTCTACGAGCAGGACCCTGTGACCTCGGTGGTGCGCTTCTGCTTTGCCAAGAAGGACGAGACGCTCGACACCGCGCTGGAGCGGCTGTCGGACGCGGTGCGCGGGCGCAAGAGGTAGGAGAGATGACGAACGTCAGCCGCTTTGGTTTTGGCCTCGCGATCGCCGCCGCGCTGACGTTGCTCTCCGCCCCCGCAGGGGCCGAGGAGCGGGTCGTCAACTTCTACAATTGGTCGAACTACGTGGCGCCCGACGTCCTCGAGGCCTTCACCAAGGAGACCGGCATCAAGGTCGTCTACGACACTTTTGATGCCAACGAGACCCTGGAGACGCGCCTGATGGCCGGCAAATCCGGCTATGACGTCGTGGTGCCCACCGCCTATTTCCTCCAGCGCCAGATCAAGGCCAACATCTTCCAAAAGCTCGACAAGTCGAAGCTGCCGAACTTGGCCAATGCCTGGCCGGTGGTGACCGAACGTCTCGCGATCTACGACCCCGGCAATGTCTACGCCGCCAATTACATGTGGGGCACGACGGGCATCGGCTACAACGTCGCCAAGCTGAAGCAGATTCTCGGAGCGGATGCGAAGATCGACAGTTGGGACATCGTGTTCAAACCTGAGAACCTTGCCAAGTTCAAGGATTGCGGCGTGCACATGTTAGACTCCGCCGACGACATCTTTCCAGCGGCGTTGAACTATCTCGGGCTCGATCCGAACTCGACCAAGCAGGCCGACCTCGAAAAGGCCGCCGATGTCGTCGCCAAGGTGCGGCCCTCCGTGCGCAAGTTTCATTCGTCCGAATATTTAAGCGCGCTCGCCACCGGCGAGATCTGCTTCGTGGTCGGCTGGTCCGGCGACATCATGCAGGCCCGCGCCCGCGCTGCCGAAGCCAAAAGCGGCATCGAGATCGGCTACGCCATCCCGAAGGAGGGCGCGCAGATGTTCTTCGACAATCTCGCGATCCCCGCGGACGCCAGGAACGTTAGGGAGGCCTACGAGCTGATCAACTATCTCTACCGTCCGGACGTGGCCGCCAAGAATACGGACTTCCTGTCCTACGCCAACGGCAACCTCGCCAGCCAGAAGCTGGTCGACCCGAAGGTCCTGAACGACAGGAACATCTATCCGGACGAGGCGACGCTCGCAAAGCTGTTCGTGATCACGGCGCGTGATCCGGCGACCCAGCGGGTTATCAATCGGCTCTGGACCAGGGTGAAGACGGGAAGGTGAGACGCCGCGGTCGTGCTGGGATTAACCCGGCAAGTCATTTTCTGCAAAACAACCCCATCACAGTAGAATCGCGACTGGCGCGCCGCTGGCAGTGCCCAAGCCGTAGTGCGGCTTGGCTTAATCGACGCGCCGGCGCAATGACCCGAAGCAGCGCGCGTGCGGGCGCGAAATGAAGCGCGATGGAGGCCGAACGCGCGTGACGTCACAGGCTCCGGTCATTTGCCTCGTCGGCAAAACAGCGGCAAATTGCATCGTGGCCATCGGGCTTAGATAAGTGACGCGCTGGACGCGTAGCCGTCAGGTCGATCAATCGTTCGCAGCAACTTCTTGAATTTCTTGCCACTGGAACACAAGCACGGATCATAAACCTTCGTGTTCGCGGCAAGCTCGACCGCACTGCTGTCTCGGCGAAGCCCAGGGGTCATGCGCCGCTGTTTGCGCATACGCAAACCCCCGTCCAACGAAGGAGAAGTTTGTGCAAAGGAGCTTGCGTGCTCCGACGTCAATACCGAATTACCGTCTCATGGCCCCCACCGGATCGTTGAAAAAGCTCAACCTAGGCTAGACGGCACCTAGCCGAGGTGAAACAGTACGAGCTTTCAATCGTGGGGTGAATTTAACGTCGGGAGTTTGGGGGCTGCTTTGTTTAAGTGTGCATTTGTGCTGTCATCCGTTTTCTTGTCCGTGTTGTGTGGGGCTTGTACCCGAGCCGAGCTCGTGAACAAGGCCGATGCTTACGACGCGGCCATCTGGGACTCCAACAATAGGCAAATCCTGTTGAATGCCGTTCGTGCGAGCCAGCGCGCGCCTATGTCGTTCGTGGGGCTCGGCGATGTCTCCGCCAGTCCGGTGTTCTCAGGCAGCACCAACGGTACTTTCAATTTAAGCCCGAGTGCCCTCACAGGCTACTCTTTGAATCCTACCGTGTCCTATGGAGGAGGGTTCACGTCGTTCCAGATGAACAATCTGAACCATGTGCAGTTTGCGAGCACGATGCATCAGCCATTGAGCCGCAAGATCGTTGATTACTTCAATTCAGAGAAGTGGCCCGAAGAAGTCGTTCAGCGCATCCTTTTTCAGCGGGTTGAATTGACACCTGCAGAATATGCCAAGGCTCGCAGCATGAAGGACCTCAAATGCCGCGAGTCCGATCCGCGCACCATGGAAATATGCCGTCAAATTGCGGAAGATGAATATCTACAGGACCATTCCGAATTCAATTGTCCGCCGCCCCGCCTCTCGAAGGGACGCTACGAATTTGTCAACTCGGCACGTGAATTCTGCTCGATGAACCAGTTTCAGATTTTGCTGAGAACATACCGACTGTTGGGTTATGAATTCAAATCCACCTACATGCGGTCGGCAGAAGGCATTCTATATTTCTTGGGCGAACTCATCGCTGCGCAGAACTACTCGGCACAAGGTTATGAGCCGAAGGTCCTTCTCGGAGGCCCGGACGGACACCATCATCTGGTGAACTTGTTTGTCGTCAGGCGCGGCAACCCCGGACCACCGGTCGCGGCCGTACAAGTCAATTTCAACGGTGAAGACTTTTTCATACCGCGACCGCAGCTCGGCGCTCTTGATGAAGACCGATCGCTTCAGGTGCTTGATCTCGCCGCGACGGCGATCGTCTTGGCCACCCTCAAGGAAGACTTGCCGAAATCGAGCAATATCAACTTGGTCTCGGCACGGTAATCCAGCGCGCACTACGGTTCATTCGCTCTGATTGTCGCATAAATGAAACTTGCGACATCTAACCTGTCTTCGGAGGCGACATGTCTGAAATCGATAGAGCCCGCGACCGCAGATTAGAAGTCGTGCGCACTGCCGCCAAACGCTGGCAAGCCCGCACACAGAGCCGAACGTCCGATGCCGCTACGATCGCGCGTTCGGGGCCGGGCACGGCGGACAGTCCGATGCGGCAGGCGAGGTTTGCCGTACGGCAAGACCTTCTGGCGCATGCCGCCAATCTCCGCGAACGAGGCCGACTTCCAATCTTCATCGAGCGAAAAATTGGTCCGACACTCGACTTGATTTCGATGGCACCGAGCGAGGCGGCCCGCAAGGTTGGGCGACCCGTCGCTCGCATCGTCAGCTCTGTCGATCCAAGGGTCCAACCGGAGGGGTTTGCGTCGGGGTTCCTGGTCTCGCCGAGGCTGCTTTTGACGAACTGTCACGTGTTTCCAGATGCAGCCTCGTCTCACGGTACTGGCGCCAATTTCTTGCACGAGTTCGACGAGCATGGTCTCAAGGTGGGTGTGACGTTTGCGATCGATGCCAGCAGCTTCTTTGTCTGTGACAATCATCTTGATTTTGCCTTGGTCGGGGTTAGCCCCATCGCGAATACGGGTGAGCCGATCGAGAGCCTCGGAGCAATCCCGCTCTCGGAGGCAACGTCCAAAGTCCTCAAGGGCTACCCCATTGAGGTGATCCAGTATCCTGACGGCGGTGGCAAGCAATATGCCATCATGAACAACCGGCTGCTCGACGTTCTCGATGAAGGCTTCCTACATTACGAGACCGATACTTTGGAGGGATCATCAGGATCGCCGGCCTTCAGTGAGGCGTGGGAACTAGTTGCCCTTCACCACGCCGGGATACCTGAAATGCGGGGCGATGACATCGTCGCAACCGATGGCTCCGTCTGGACCGAAGATATGGGTGAAGACAAGGTTCATTGGGTCGCCAACGAGGGTATCCGCATCAGCTCAATCGTCCAGGCGTTGGGCAAGGTCAAATTGACCGATGCCAAACAGGCGAAAATCCTAAGCGATCTGCTCGCGGGCACGACGGACCCCGCCGATGATGTCAGTCAAATGCTGAGGGGAGCCGCTCCTACCAGTCTCTTTGCGGCAAGCTCTGGCGGCTCGGAAAACAACCAATTACTAACCCAAAGAGTGGCATTTGAGGAGAGAAGCATGTCCGGTACAAACATGAATTTTAGTGGCCCTGTCACCATCCATGTTTATGCGGAGCAAACGGCTCCGCCACAGCCGGGTGCGGAGTCCGCTGTCGCCGCCCTCGAAAAGACGTTGCGGTTCGATCCGAACTATGAGGATCGCGAGGGTTATCAAGAAGCATTCTTGGGTACTGACGTGGTCGTACCCGTTCCAGGAATCGTGGCCGCGCGGTCTGGCGAGATGTACAAGGAAAATGGTGAAATCCTAATTCTCAAATATCACCACTATAGCCTTGCGATGAATAAAGCTCGTCGGCTCCAGATGTGGTCGGCCGCAAACGTGGACTACAATCCCGATCTTCGAAAACAAAATGGTCGGGCATTTTTCGGAACCGACCGCTGGGTCGCCGATCCGCGGATACCCAACAAATTCCAAATTGCCGATCCAGATTTCTATAAGCCTGCCGGGCAGATCGATCGTGGACATATCGTTCGCCGCGAGGATAGCGCCTGGGGCGAAACCGCAAAAGAACTCGAGTTCTCGAACTCGGACACCTTTCATTGGACGAATTGCACGCCACAGCACCAGGCTTTCAATCGTGAGTCCCCCGGGTCGGCGTACGGCGGCATCAAGGGCCTGTGGGGCGGCTTCGAGGCCTATATTCAAAAGAGCCTGCAGCACGATGATACGAGGGCTTGCATCATCGCTGGGCCGATCCTCGCCGCCGATGATCCAACGGCGGACTTCGGCTCAGGACCGATCGCTTACCCTGTTCTGTTCTGGAAGGTTGTGGCGGTGGCCGCCAAGGACGCTGGAAGCCGATCGCGGCTCTTAACCTACGGCTTCCTTCTTAGTCAGAAGAACGTGGTCGACGATTTCGGCATCGAGTTTGCCCCCGGTCAGTATGCTCGGTATCAGCGGCCACTTGCCGAAATTGCCGAGCTTGCAGGTGTCACTTTTGATGAAAGACTTCTGGCCGCCGATGCCAAGGCACAAGCCGGAGCCTGATTGCGACCGACTGCGCGGCTGCGGCCCGGCACGACCTGGCTCAACGTCTCGCCGCCGATGAAGAACGCGCAAGTCCGATCTGTATCGCAGCCTGGGATCGCGTCGTTCAGGCCGAAGTCGGCGCGGAACTGCCGGAGCGGTGAGTTCTCCGTCATCCGGGATGGTGCGTCAGCACCAGACCCGGAATCTCGAGATTCCGGGTTCGATGCTTTCGCATCGTCCCGGAAAGACGATCGAGCGCCTACCGCCACCTTCGGTGCAGCCACAGCCACTGCTCGGGATGCTCGCGCACCCAGCCTTCCACCACGCTCGTGATCGCCTGGGTCGTGCCCTGGATGTCGATCTTGCCGTCGGCGTCGCGCACCGGCTGGACCTCTTCGGTGATCTCGGCGGTGAAGCGGCCGCCGGGCAGGCGGATGACGCGGACGCCGTGGATCGGGCATTCGACCTGGCGCAACAGGCGCGCCAGCATTGGATTGGCGCGGGTCTTGCGGCCGAAGAAGGTGACCTCGACGCCGCCAGTCAGATATTGGTCGATCAGCATCGCGACGTGCTTGCCGTCTTTGAGCGCCTGCGCGAGCCGCAGCGGCGCGTCGCGCCCCGCGGGGATCAGTGTGCCCATGTTGACCTGGCGCATCTCCTGGATGATGCGGTCGGCGGAGGCGATGTTCGGGCGGCGGTAGAGGATCGCCGCATCGAGCCCGTGTGCGACGGCGGCGAGCGCCGGCAATTCCCAATTGGCCAGATGCGCGGCGAAGATCAGCGCCGGCTTGCCGTCGTCGCGGATGCGGTCGAACAGCTCGATGCTGCGGTCGGGCAGTTCGATCCGGCTGTTGTCGGGATGATCGCGGTCATAATCCCAGACGTGGTCCATGTGGGCGAATTCGGCGCCGACGCGGCCGAGATTGTCCCAGACGCCCATCAGGATGGATTCGATTTCCTCGGGCGACTTGTCCGGAAAGGCGGCGGTGAGATTGGCGCGGCCGATGCGGTGCTCGCGAAGGCGCGGCCCGATCAGCCTGGTGGCGCGTGCGAAAAAGTCCGAGGTCTTGGCCGGATCGAAGTAACGCGTGGTGCGCAACATGCCGACGGTGGCAGCCCCGATCAGGCCTCCACCGATCGATTTGGCCGTCTGCCGCGCGCGCGCCTTCGTCCTCGCAGGAAGCAGCGCCATGCGTCCGGTCAGGCCGGTTCGCGGGTCAGGATCAGCGAGGCGTTCTGGCCGCCGAAGCCGAACGAGTTCGACATCACCGCGGTGACGCGGGCATCGCGTGCCTTGTTGCCGACGACGTCGAACAGGATCGTGGGATCCGGATTGTCGTAGTTGATCGTCGGCGGGATGCGCTGATGCTCCAGCGTGAGCAGCGAGAAGATCGCCTCGACCGCGCCGGCGGCCGAGATGGTGTGGCCGACCATCGACTTGTTGGAGGTAACCGGAATCTTCGACACGAGTTCGCCGAACACGGCCGATGTCGTATTGTATTCCATCTTGTCGTTCTCGGGCGTCGCGGTGCCGTGCGCGTTGATGTGGTCGATCTGGTCCGGCGTCATGCCGGCATCGGCCAGCGTCTTGTTCATGCAGCCGATGATCGGCTTGCCGTCGGGCGAGGAGCGGGTGCGATGGAAGGAGTCGGTGAGCTCGCCGCAGCCGGCGATCACGCCGAGGATTTTTGCGCCGCGCGCGGTGGCGGCTTCATAGCTTTCGAGCACCAGCGCACCTGCGCCTTCGGCCATGACAAAACCGTCGCGGTTCTTGGAGAAGGGACGGGAGGCCGCCTGCGGCGGGTCGTTCTGGGTCGACAGCGCCGAGAGCAGCGAGAAGCGCACGAGCGCCTCCGGATTCACGGTGCCGTCGGTCGCCACGCACAGCGCGGCATCGGTTTCGCCGCGGCGGATCGCCTCGACGCCGAGTTGGATCGAGGTCGCGCCCGAGGCGCAGGCCGTCGACAACGAGATCGGCGAGCCCTTAGTGCCGAAGGTCTCGGCGAGGTAGGCCGCGACCGAACCGAACATGAAGCGGTGGTGATAGGCGCTGTACTTGCCGCCGCCGGAGATGCGCAGCAGATCGTCGTAGTTGAAGTCGAGCTTACCGACGGCGCGGCCGAGCTCGCGGCGCTGCGGCCATTCGACTTCGACAGGTGCGACCGCAAGGAAGAGAGGACCCGGGAAATCCGCCTTGGCGCCGATGCCGGCCTGGTCCAGCGCCTCCTGCGTCACCAGTTCGGCCATCCGCTCGGACAGGGCGGTGGAGGAGAACGGATCGACGCTGACGAAATCCACCGTGCCGGCCATCGTGGTTTTCAGGCCGTCGACCGGAAAGCGCGTGATGGTGCGGATGCCCGATTCGCCGGCGACGAGCTTCGCCCAATTGTCGGTCTTGCCGTTGCCGAGCGAGGTCATGATGCCCATGCCGGTGACGACGACGACGGGACGCCCGAGTTTGTCGCGTGGTGCAGTCATGTCGATCCCCGCTTGAGCTGGAGCAAGATCCGAAAAAGCGTGAAGCGGTTTTTCGAGAAGATCATGCCCAAACAATAACCTGCCAAAGCGCAACGCGCTTCAGCTTACTGCCTCGACCAGCGCCATGCCTTCGCCGCGCCAGTGTCCGGCCCCCACCACCACAATCTGGGTGGGCGCTCCCTGCATTTCAATCTCGGTGCCCGTGGAATCGTTCGGCGGAAACAGGGCGCCGCGCGAGATCGACAGCGCGGCGAGCGCGATGCCGAGCGGGAATTGCGTCTCCATGGTGTGGCCGAACATCGTGCCGGTCGAGCGCACCGGGAACTCGGCGTGGCCCTTCAGGAAGCCGCGCTCTTCCGATGTCGCCGGCTCAGCGCCGGTCGCACCCGATATGATCGCGCCCTTGCCGTCGCGCTTCGGCAACTTTGCCCAAAGCTTCTCCAGCGTCGCGGCCATGTCGCCGGGGGTCTTGCGCCGGGCAAGGTCGGCAACGACGCTCGACAGCTTCGCGAATGGCTTTGCGCCGCGCGCTTCCGCATGCGCCTTCGACTCCAGCACCAGGAACGCGCCAGCGGAGCCGAGCGCGAAGCCGGCGTGGTCCTTGCGCGCCCACACGGGGGCGAACTTGTCCTTCAGATTGAAGTCGCCGAATTCGTAGAGGACCATCAGGTCCTTGCGCTCGCCATTGTGCGAGCCGCCGATCAACGCGATGTCGCTCTCGCCGGAGGCGATGCGCGACAATGCAATGCGGGCGGCATCGGCGCCGGCAACCTCTTCACCCATGAAGGTGCGCGAGGTGCCGCCAATGCCATGCACGATGGCGATATTGCCGGCGAGCAGGTTGGAGAGCTGGGCCAGGAACAGCGTCGGCCTGAGATCGCTCATCAGCCGCTCGTTGAGGAAGCCGGGCGCGTTGGCGCCCTTGGCCTCGGCCGTGAGCACGCCGGTGTCGACGTTGAGATCGCGCTCGCCGCCGCCGGCGGCGACCACCATGTCGATCTTCGACAGGATGTCCTTGTTGCCCTTGATCCCGGCGGAGTCGAGCGCAAGCCCGGCCGCATAGGTGCCGATGCGCTGCCAGGCTTCCATCTGGCGCTGGTCGCCCTTCTTCGGAATCTGGCTGTCGAAGGTAACAGGCATCAGGGGGTGCACGATGTAGGGCGCAAAGCCCTTCTCGTCGACATTGATGCGCTTCTCCTGAAGCGCGGCCCAGTTGGCGTCCAGGCCCTCGCCGAGCGAGGTGGCGAGGCCAATGCCGGTGATCCAGACTTCCGTCTGGGCGGGCTTCGAAGCAGTCTCGGTCATGGCGATACGGCCTGTTGCGGAAAGCCGACGCGTTTGGCGACCGCGTCCATGTGGGCGCGCATATCCGCATGGGGGAAGGGAATCTGCGTGAAGGTCAGCGTCGAATTCGCGCGCAGCTTGCCGCCGACCTTGATCTTGGCTTCGGTCACGGCGTAGCCCGAGCCCTGATGGGTCAGGCTCGCCTCGATGCTCATGAGATCGCCGGGGAAGACCGAGCCGCGGACCTTGGCCTCCTTGACGGCAGCCAGGATCGGCATGCGCTCGAATTTGAGCACGCCAAGCTGAAGCCAGCCCGAGGCCTGCGCCATCGATTCGATCAGGAGCACGCCGGGCATCAGGGGATAGCCCGGGAAGTGCCCCTCGAAGATGGTGCTTTCCATCGGGACCTGAGCCTCGACGACAATCGTCTTCGCGTCGACGTTGAGGTCGACGACGCGATCTATCATGTGAAAGTATTCGAGTTGCATGACCGCGCGCTTAGGCGCTCGCGCCCTTGGCCGCAACCAGTTCGTCGATGCGGGCACACAGGTTTTTCAGCACGAAGTACTGCTCGGTGGTCGCTTTGCCGTCGTTGACCTCCTGGGTCCACTTCTCCAGCGGCAGCTTGATACCGAACTGCTTGTCGATCGCGAACGCGATGTCCAGGAAATCGAGGCTGTCGATGCCGAGGTCATCGATGGCATGGCTATCCGGCGTGATCGTGTCGCGCGGGATGTCGCAGGTTTCAGCGATGATCGTAGCGACCTGATCGAATGTGGAGGACATCACTAAGCCTTTGATATTTTGCAGATATTTGTCAGATTGTCCAGAGTGGAACGGTGGGTGGGCATCGCGCCCCGATGACGCCCTCAACCCCCCTCTGGCCGGGTCGAAAGCCCGTATATCGGAGCGCCGCCCTGAGTTCAATGGAGCCGGCGGGTGTGGGGACAGGGCAGGGATGCCCGGCTGAGCCGTTTGTCTTGCTCGCCAGACGCCTTGCCTAGATGTGCGGCGTCGTGATCTTCACGCAGTCGCGGCGGCCCATCAGCACGCAATCCTGGGTCCGACGCAGGTCGGCGATGCTCACCGCGAGCCATATCCCGATCGCGGTCAGTGCGATGGTGAAGGCCAGCGCCGCGATGTTGGCGAGCATGCGATGGCGGAAATCGTCCGGTTCAGTGCGGGGCTGCTCGTAGCGCGACAGGTCGAGCGGCTCGGGCGCGACGCGCAATTGCTGCACGCTACCGTTGCCGCGGTAGCCCGTCGGGGAAGGCGAGGTGCGCGGCCTGAACTGGAGCACCCGGTGCTCGTCATCCGAGCTTATGGGCCGCTGGGTTGTCATGGTGCAGGGATCACTCCGAAGCAGCGATTTTTAGATAGCATACGTGGTGAACGCGTTGCAGAAAATCTTCTCAACGCGCACGTGCATTGCGCGTCCGCACTATCCTGCAGGGCTGCGAACGAAGGATCGTGGAACCGTGGTCGTTCCGGCATGCAGAGGGTGCGATGCAATAATACCCACCGAACCGAATGCATTTGCCGGCGCGATGCCCATGGCATAGTCCAGGGAACCTGACCACGCAGTTGCAACCATGTTAAAGGCCTTTCGACCATGACCAATACGCGCGAACCGAGAGTGCATCCGGTGTCGATCCTGTCGCTGCGGCCGACGCAGATGACCGTCGGAATGCGCGAGGTCAAGGAGAAGCGCAAGCGCTGGCGCGAGCACGACAAGAAGAAGCAGGCCGATCTGCTCGGCAAGCATATGATCCCCGTCGTGCACGGCCCCGACGAGCGCTATTACGTGATCGACCATCATCATCTCGGTCGCGCGCTGCACGACGAGGGCGTCAAGGAGGTGCTGGTCACCATCGTCGGCGACCTCAGGATGGTCGAGCGCGAAGCTTTCTGGGGCGTCATGGACAACAAGCGCTGGGTTTACCCCTACGACGCCAAGGGTGAACGGCGACCGTTCCGCGATTTGCCCAAATCCGTCGTCGATCTCAAGGATGATCCCTTCCGGAGCCTTGCCGGCGAGCTGCGCCGCATGGGCGGCTTCGCCAAGGACACCACGCCGTTCTCCGAATTCCTGTGGGCCGATTATCTGCGCCGAAAGCTGTCGCGCAAGGCTGTGGATGCCAATTTCGACAAGGCACTCGAGAAGGCGATGTCCTCAGCCAAGAGCAAGGATGCGATCTATCTGCCCGGCTGGTGTGGGCCAGCGGAGGATGATTAGACGCAACGCTCGCAGCAGTACGGCATGCAGCTGCGCAAACCTGATCTGATCACAGCCTCTTGAGCGAAACCATCTTCCGTCCGCGCGAAGCCGTGCTGAAACAAAACCGTGCCATCTGTTGGGGTTGTCGAGCTCTCATAGGAGGCCGAAATGCGCCGTCTGATTTTCGCCGTTGCCCTGCTCGTGGTCGCTTCAGCCGGGATATCGGCATCGTTCGCGGCAGTTCACCATGCCAAGACATTGACGTTTTCAGAGCGCTTTGCCCCGGCGCTCGAGTTGATGGCGAACCGCTAGGACAGATTCACGCCGGTTCAACCAGCAGCGTCGCGATCGATTTTGCGCAGCCGCACAAAGGCGGCCCAGGCCCGCGGATAATCCTTGTCCGTGGGATCGATCGTAAGAAGCGCGCGGCATGCTTCCTTGATCTCCTCAGGCGAAGGACGCTTGGCCGGAACGCCGGATGATTTGGCGTCCTCCCATCGACCCTCGATATCTTTCGCGAAAGCCAGGGCCTCGGCGCTCGTCCGCTTCTGGGTCGATTTCGCCAGCGGATGGTCCGACGGGAAATTCGGCCATGCGTTCGGCGGCTGGTCGACACGCCACGTCAGTTCATCTGCTTGTCGTGCCTCCACGCCCGAACTCGAATGCTGGGCTGCTGGCGCCCATCCTGCCCCTGCGGAGCCTGCCGAACCCGATGAGCCGGCCGATCTCCGCGCGACCGCCGAACCTGGCGCGACCGCCGCTGTCTGTCCGGCCAGCTGGCCAAGCTGTTGTTCCATCGTTCCGCCGCTGGACTTGGGGATGATTTTTTCGACGGTCTTGATCATCGACAGCGCTCCTGGCGATATCAGCGTGTTCTGGTCGGCAATTTTGTCGTCGGCCGCGTCTGGGCAGGGCCTGTAAGCAGAGCGCTGCGACGTCATCCGGCCGTCGTCGTCGATACGGGCAAAATCGATCGCGACAGTGTAAACGAACGCGGCCTCGACATACTGCCTCTCCTTATCCATCGCCTTTACGGAGCCGCATACGTATCTTGCCTTGTCTGCATCGATCGTTCGCAGGCCGTTGAAGTTAGCTGAATTCGGCGCAATGAGGACGCGTAAGACGGCAGCCCGCGCCTTGCCATGCTCCGATTCGAACATGCTCCATATCTCGTTCGCGTTGATGATCTCCGGCTGATAGTTCCAGGCGTATCCGGCCGCGAAGAATGCCGTGCCGATACAGGTCGCGACAACAAATGCCCGCACGTTCATGAGAAGCCCCCAACAGGCACGACTCATCCACGTCTCCGGTGACGGAAACTACGTAAGTTGTGCCAAAGCGTTTGTGCTAGTTGAGGGTGAGATTCTTAATAAAACGTATGCGATTGCGAAAACACAGAGTTCCCGTCAAACGGGAACTCATCCGCTGCATTTGTCGGCGACCCGGTCCTTACCGCGTTCGCTGCAGTCGGTCATTTCTTCGGCAGCCGTCCCATCAGATAGAATTCGTCATTCGGCCGCATGCCGGTGAAATTCGCCAGCCGGTTCGACAGTGCGAAGAAGGCTGAGATTGCGGCGATGTCCCAGATGTCGTCGTCGCTGAAGCCATGCGGCGCGAGCGCGGTGAAATCGTCCTCCGAAATCCGCTGCGCATCGGCCGAGACCTTCATCGCGAAGTCGAGCATCGCCTTTTGCCGCGGCGTGATGTCGGCCTTGCGGTAGTTCGTGGCGATCTGGTCCGCGATCAGCGGGTTCTTGGCGCGGATACGCAGGATCGCGCCATGCGCGATCACGCAATACTGGCACTGATTGGCCGCCGAGGTCGCGACCACGATCATCTCGCGTTCGGCTTTGGTGAGGCCGCCGTCCTTCTCCATCAGCGCGTCATGGTAGGCGAAGAAGGCGCGGAACTCGTCCGGGCGGTAGGCCAGCGTCAAGAACACGTTCGGCACGAAGCCGCTCTTCTCCTGCACGCCGAGGAGACGCGTGCGGATGTCGTCAGGGAGCGCATCGAGGGCGGGAGCGGGGAAGCGTTGCGCGGGCTTTGTCATGGGCATGGATTCCGGCTTGGGGCCGGCAACCATAGTCGATGCCGGTGCCATGCTCAACGTGACGCCGGGCTGGCAATGCCGGAGCTGGAAAACGAGCGTTGCTTTACCGCAGCGGCTTCTTCAGCAGCGAGAAGCGGTCCGGATCCAACCCCATCGACGGTTGCAGCATCGGGGCTTCGACGTTGGAGAGCGTCTTCGCGGGCGGCGCCGAGAACAACGGATCGTTCGGCACGTCGCGCTGCGAGGTGGCACCGCGCCAGCGCTCGAGCACGGCGCCGACGAAATGCATGTCGTGACCGGAGGTGACGGACGGCACGCTGCTGATGGTGGCTTCGCCGCGCGGCAATTGATGCGGCGGTACCTCCTTGAAGCGCAGCCGCGTCGGCAGTGCGACACCTTCGCCGAACGCCAGCACTTCGCGGGTACCGAGCGAGGGCACGAACGAGAGCAGGTTCGCGGCCGCATCCGACACCGCGGCGCGCAGCAGCGCCTGGTCGCGCTCGTTGGCAAGACGCATCGTGAACAGCGTGTTGCACTGGGAGATGATGGTGGCGTCGAGCTCGGCCGGACGCTGGGTGATGAGCCCGAGATAGACGCCGTATTTGCGGCCTTCCTTGGCGATGCGCGACACCGCCTTGCGGGTCGGCCCGAAGCCGACATTGCGATCGGCGGAGGCGTAGCGGTGAGCCTCTTCGCAGACGAACAGCATCGGCGAAACGCCGTCGCTCCACAGGCCGAAGTCGAAGGCCATGCGGCAGAGCACCGAGACGACGGAATCGATGACCTCGGCCGGGAAGCCGGCGAGCTGCATCACCGTCATCGGCTTGCCATTGGCCGGCAGGCGGAACAGATGGCTGATCACCTCGGCCATGGTGTCACCGCCGACATTGGCGTTGTCGAACATGAAGGCGTAGCGCGGGTCGTTGCGGACCGCCTCGATGCGGGAGATCAGCTTGTGATAGATGATGCGCGAGGAGCGGTTCTCGAGCTTGCCCATGCGCTCATCGATCAGCGACATCAGATCGACCAGGCGATAGGGCACCGGCGTATCGACGGTGTAGCCGATCTGTTTGGGATCGATGCGCTTCAGGCCGATGCGGTCGGCGTTCTGGTATTGGGTGTAGACGCCCTTGGCGAGCGGAATGACTTCTGCGAGGACGTCGAGCTCCTCAGGCACGCCGGCGCGGCCACCGAACAGCACGTCGACGATTTCCTCGAAATTGAACAGCCAGAACGGCAGTTTCAGATTGCGCGGGTTGAGCACCAGCGCGCGGTCGCCGAAGCAGCGGCCATATTCGTTGTGCACATCGAGCAGGAAGATGCGCAGGTTCGGGCGTGCCTTGAGAATCTCGTTGAGCAACAGCGACACGCCGGTCGATTTGCCGACACCGGTCGATCCCAGCACCGCAAAGTGCTTGGAGAGCATTTCCTCGATGTCGACATAGGCGACGACGGAGCTGTCCTGCTGGAGGAAGCCGACATTGATCTGGTCGGAACCGGTGGGCGCGTAGATCGTGCGCAGCTCCTGGCTCGTGATCAGATCGACCGAATCGCCGATGGTCGGATAGTTGGTGACGCCGCGCTGGAATTTGGCCTTGCCGGTCGCGTTGAGGATTTCGCCCAGCAGGTCGACCGAGGCGATGGCGATCAAATTGTCGTTGCTCGAGAGGTTCTCGCAGGACACCTCGGTGATCATGGCGACGATGACCGAGCTGGCGCAGCGGATGCTGACGAAGCGGCCGACAGTGGCCCGAACTTCCGAGACCGGCATCCGGCTTTCAGCCAGCAGCCCGACCCGGGCGAGCGACCCGCGAACCGAAATCACGCGTCCAAAGGATGTCACAATGAATGAACCTGGCAAGAGCAACGGGTTGCCCCGGACTATGCACGGCCGCCGCTGGACAAACGGTTAAACGGCAGGCGCCGGCGCTTCGTTAAATCCGCGACAATTCGGGTGCGAGGTTTGTTCCCAATGCAAACTTTCTGGCAGAAGCGGCCGTAAAATGCTGCTTTTTCCCGGCCGGCGGGCCTGGGAGTGCTTAAGGAAGATTTTACCATTCAGGCAGTCGGTCCGCCGGTCGGGGGACGAGTTGCCATCCTGGATGGCCCGTCATTCGCTCGGGGGCGATGTTTGATTTGTTGACGGGACCTAATCATTTGTACATTAGTACAAATGAACCGGCGACCCCGGTGCCGCCCGCCGGCGCGTGAGCGGATTACAGCCGGCGCCAGATCGCGGGATCCGGTCCAGCGGATCGGAAGCCACGCCTCGGAGGACACCATGCAGCCCGAACCGATCCTCGATCTCGCTCATCTCGGCCACATGGAGCTGTTGACGCCGAAGCCGGACGAGAGCCTGAAATTCTTCGTCGACGTCATGGGCATGACCGTCAGCGGACAAAAGGGCGAGTCGGTCTATTTGCGCGGCTGGGACGATTACGAGCGCTATTCGCTCAAACTGACGGCGTCGAAGACGTCAGGCATGGAGCACATGGCGTTGCGTGCGCGCAGCCAGCAGGCGCTGGAGCGCCGCGTTGCGGCGCTGAAAGGGTCCGGCTTCGACATCGGCTGGATCGACGGCGATATGGGGCAGGGGCCGACCTTCCGCTGCCGCGATCCCGATGGACACATCGTCGAGCTCTATTACGAGACCGAATGGTATCAGGCGCCACCCGAGCTGAAGCCCGCACTGAAGAACCAGGCGCAGCGCTTTCCCGCGCGTGGCGTCAACGTCCGGCGCCTCGACCACCTCAATTGCCTCGCCGTGGACATCAAGGCGAACCGCGAGTTCTTCGAGAATTATCTCGGCTGTCGGCTCACCGAGCAGATCGTGCTCAACGACGGCCGCGAAGCGGCGATGTGGCTGACGATGTCGAACAAGAGCTACGATTTCGCCTATTCGCTCGACCATTCCGGCACGCCCGGCCGCTTCCACCACGTCACCTACGCGCTCGACAGCCGCGAGGAGATCTTGCGCGCCGCCGACATCTTCCTGGAGAACGGCATCCACATCGAGACCGGGCCGCACAAGCACGCGATCCAGCAGACTTTCTTCCTCTATGTCTATGAGCCCGGCGGCAATCGCGTCGAAGTCGCCAATGCCGGCGCGCGCCTCATCCTCGCGCCCGACTGGAAGCCGATCGTGTGGACGGAAGAGGAGCGCAAGAAGGGGCAGGCCTGGGGCCTGAAGACGATTGAGTCGTTCCATACGCACGGCACGCCGCCGGTGGACGTGAAGAAGCACGCTTAATGTGCTGAGGTCCGGAGGCGCGTGACTGTCTCGCGCACGCCGGTCCATGCTGGCCTGTCCGGTGCGAACTGCTTGCGCAGGAACGTGACGAGTTCCTCGACCTGTGCGTCGCTCATGCTGTTCTTGAATGCCGGCATGTAGCCGAGATCGCTCGACACCGGCTCGGCGATGCCGTGCAGGATGATTTGAACGAGATTGTCCGATGTCGCGCTGTGCAGATTGCTGTTGAGCGCGAGCGAGGGGCGGCTGCCGAACAGCGGCAGGCCGCCGACCTCGTGGCAGACGGCGCAGGCGCCCTGATAGAGTCGCGCGCCGGCTGAGGACGGCATCGTGACTTGCGTTGAAGCTTCGAGCTTCAGAGCAATCGCATCCTGGGCTTTCCCGTCGGTCGCGGCGTCATTGAACGAGTTGAGATAGACGGCCATGGCGCGGATGTCCTGGTCGGGCAGGGCCGCGAGATCCCTGACGATCGGCGCCATCGGTCCGGCGGCGACGCCATGATATCGCGAGTGGCCGGTGCGCAAATAGGCGAAGAGCTCGTCCTCGCTCCATGGGATCGGCGCATGCGAGAGCGAGGTCAGCGGCGGCGCCTCCCAGCCTTCGGCAAAGCCGCCGGCGAGATAAGCGCCACGCTGCTCGGCGCCGAGTGCGTTGCGCGGCGAATGGCAGCCGCTGCAATGGCCGAGGCCCTCGACGAGATAAGCGCCGCGATTCCAGACCTCGGATTTGGCGGGATCAGGCTTGAACTCCCGCGTCTGGTGGAACAGCGCATTCCATCCGGCAAGTAGCGGGCGGAGGTTGAACGGGAAGGCGAGCGTATTCGCAGGCTGCGTCGCTCGCACCACTGGCTGTGCCATCAGATAGGCATAAAGCGCCTGCATGTCGGCATCGCCAGTCTTCGAAAAGTGCGTGTAGGGGAAGGCGGGATAGAGTTGCCGTCCGTCGCGATGCAGCCCGTCGCGCATCGCGCGCTCGAAGGCGGGATAGGACCAGGCGCCGATGCCGGTCTCGACGTCGGGCGTGATGTTGGTTGCGTAGATCGTGCCGAACGGCGTCTCCAGGGCGCGGCCACCGGCGTTGAGCGCACCGCCGATCATGGTGTGGCACTCCGCGCAATTGCCGAGTGCGGCCAGTTGTTGCCCGCGCGCGATCGTTGCGGCGGAATAGACAGATGCATCGGGTCGGGTGATCGGCGCGATGGCCCGGCCCGGCAAAAGAGCCGCACCGATGCCGATTGCCGCGGTGCAGACTGCCGCGATCGTCGCGAAGACGCCGGCGCGTTTCGCGAAGGGATTTTCCCAGAGACGGGCTGGCTGTGGCGTAGCGGGAGCGGGCAACGCCTGCGGCGTGGCTGGGGCGCCGCCGTGCAGCCCCTTGAGGATACGCTCGGGCGTGAACGGCGGCTCGCGAAAGCGCACGCCGGTGGCATCGAAGATCGCGTTCGCAATCGCAGCCGCACTTGGGACCGAGGCGGACTCGCCGACGCCGAGCGGCGGCTGGTCCGGCCGCGGCAGCAACAACACGTCGATCTTGGGCACGTCAGGGAAGGGGATGATCGGATAGGCACCCCATTCGCGCGCCGAGACTGCGCCGCGCTCGAACGAGACCTCCTCCATCAGCGCGCGGCTGGTGGACTGGATGACGTTGCCATGGATCTGGTGGCGCACGCCGTCCGGGTTGATCATCAATCCGGAGTCCTGCCCGGCGACCACGCGCGTCACGCTGACGTCGCCGGTGGCCTTGTTCACGGCAACGTCGGTGACCCAGGCCGACCACGCCGCGCCGTAGCCGGGGAATTTGCTGTGGACGTAGAGCGCATAGGCAAAGCCGCGCCCATGCACGATCTCGCCGTCTTTCTCTTCGCGCACCGGCCGCGGCGTCCAGCCCGCCCGCTCGGCGACCGCATGGACGAGATCGACGGCGCGCTGGTCCTTCAGGTAACGCAGGCGATATTCGATCGGATCGACGCCGGCCTCGGTCGCAGCTTCGTCGATATAGGATTCATGCGCAAAGGTGTTCGGCAGGGCCGAGACGCCGCGAAACCAGGACGCGCGCACGATCGGCGCCATGTCGTGTGCGACGACGCGCATGTGGCCGTAATCGTAAGGCGGGATCGCGGTCCGGTCGCCCATCTGGAGGACGTCCGGCTTCGGCGATATCCGCCCCGTCAGCAACAGCGCCAACGTCGGGGCGGCATTCGAGGGATAGCGCGTGGCGAGATCGTAGGCGGCGACGTCGCCCGCCGCGTCCAGGCCGCCATTGACGTCGATGAGCTGCGCGGCGCCCTTGGGCTCCCAGGCGTGCTCCTGCTCGCGCGTCAGCTGCACGCGCACGGGTCGGCCGACAGCGCGCGAAAGCAACAACGCGTCCGCGGTGACATCGTCGGCGCAGTTGCGGCCGTAGCAGCCGGCGGCCTCCAATCTGATGACCTCGATCTCGCTCTCGGGACGCTCGATCAGCAGCGACAGGTCTGCGCGCAGCACGTGCGGGTTCTGCGTGCCCGACCAGACGCGGATGTTGCCGTCCTGGAAGTCGGCGACCGCGCAGGACGGGCCGATCGAGGCATGCATCTGATAGGGCCAGAGGTAGGTGCGCCGCATCGGCTTGGCTGCGCCGGCAATGGCAGCGTCGACGTCGCCCTTGTCGATCAGCGTCCGCGGCGTCGATGGATTGGCGCGCAGCGCGTTCTCGACGTCGGCGAGATCGGTCAGTTCAGGCGTCGGTCGCCAGCTCACCGCAAGCTGCTCCGCCGCGCGGATCGCGTTCTCCTCGCGCTCCGCGACGACGCCGACGAAATCGCCAATCCGTACGACGGCCATGATGCCGGGAATGTCGCGCACCGAGGATTCGTCGACCGAAATCAGGCTGGTGCCGACGAACGGGCCGGCGTCGACCCCGGCATAGGGCGGGCGCACCACGCGGCCGTGCAGCATGCCGGATACGCGGATGTCGTGCACGAAGGTCAGCTCGCCCGTGGCTTTGGCCGGGAGGTCGATGCGGGGCATCGACTGGCCGACAATGGCGTAATCGTCGACCGGCTTGACAGCGACGTCGTCGGCAAGCTCGAGACGAATGGTCTCCCCGCTGATCAACTCGCCATAGCTGATGCTGCGATTGTCGTGCCCGCGCACGAGGCCGTCTTCGATCCTGAGATCGGCTGCCGGCAGCTCCAGGTGCTCGGCCGCACGTGCGATCAGGAAGTGTCGCGCCTGCGCGGCGGCTTTGCGCAGGGGAACGGCGGTAATCTGGATGGTCTCGCTCGCGATCGTCGCGCCCTGGTTCGGCACCGTTGCGGTGTCGCCGAGCACGACGACGACGCGGGCAAAGGACACATCCAACTCCTCGGCCACGATCTGGCCAAGCGCCGTGCGGATGCCGGTGCCGAGATCGACATGACCATTGTAGGCGCTGACCAAACCCTCCGCGGTAATGCGGACGAAGGTCTCGGAGGTGCACTCGTCCACCGTGCGGACGACGACGAGCGAGCCGGATTGCAGCTCAGCCCCGTTCGGATGCGGGGAGGCCATCAATCACCGGCCTCGGCGAGCTGGCCAGACGCACGCATCACGGCGCGAAGAATTTCGATATGCGTGCCGCAGCGACAGAGATTGTAGCGCAGCGCCGCCAGCGCCTCCTGCTCGGTGGGCCGCGGGTTGATCGCAAGCAGCGCCTTGGTGGTCATGATCATGCCATTGAGGCAATAGCCGCATTGCGCGGCCTGCTCGTCGATGAAGGCTTGCTGCACCAGATCCGGCTTGTCGCGGGTACCGAGCCCTTCGAGCGTCACGACGTCGCGACCGGCGCAGCCACTGATCGGAATGACGCAAGAGCGCGCCGCGGCGCCATCGATCAGGACAGTGCAGGTGCCGCATTCACCGAGGCCGCAACCGTATTTCGGACCGTTGAGCGCGAGATCGTTGCGCAGCACGTAGAGCAGCGGCGTGTCTCGCGCCGCAGTGATCTCGTGGATCCTGCCGTTCACGGTGATGCGGATCGGTGTCTGCGTCATCCTCGTTCCCAAGTCGACTTGTTGAGCGCCGCCAAAGCTTCGCGAATTCCAAGTCCGCTCAAAATCTACGTTGCGACGATACCGTTTGTACACAAACGTGCAAGCCGTGCATGCCGCAGTGCAGCGCGAATGCCTTCTTTGTGGACAGGGCGAGTAGGCAAATGAGGTTTTATGCGGCAGGCGTATGTTTTGCGCCGCACCGCCGCTTGACAGCCATCGGGAGGGCGCGCAACATCGTTCGTGTACAAATGATAACTGCACTGTCGGCTGGCTTTGACATGGTGACTGAACCTACGAGCGCCGCCATCGACAAGATCCGCTGCGATGCGTGTCCGGTGATGTGCTACATCAAGCCGGGCGCGGCGGGCGCCTGCGACCGCTATGCCAATCACGAGGGCAAGCTCGTCCGCGTCGATCCGCATGTGATCCTGGAGCGCACCGTGTCGCATGGCGGCAAGCTCGTTCCGTTCAGCCGCACCGAAGATTGGGACGGCAAGATCGTCCACGAGCCTTCCACCTTTGTAACGGCGATCGGCGCGGGGACGACCTATCCCGACTACAAGCCGGCGCCGTTCATCGTCTCGGCGGAGGTCGACGGCGTCGACATGGTGACTGTCGTCACCGAGGGCATCTTCTCCTATTGCGGCATCAAGGTGAAGATCGACACCGACCGCTATCTCGGGCCGGAGACGGCAACCGTCCGTGCACAAGGCGAGGCGGTCGGTCATGTCACCACCAGCGAATACGGTTCGCAGATGCTGTCGCTCGGCGGCGTGCATCATCTGACCGGCGGCTCCAAGAAGGAGGGCCGCGTCACCTGCGACACGCTGATGGATCTCGCAAATTGCAAGGCGGTCGAACTCACCATCGACGGTGGCGCGAGCGTGGTGGTGCAGGCCGGCCAGCCGCCGATCGTCAACGGCATGAAAGAAGAGCGCATGCGCGTCGGCTGCGGCTCGGCGACGATCGGCATGTTCGCCAAGCAATGGCACGGCAAGGTCGACGAGGTCGTCGTGGTCGACGACCATATCACCGGCGTGCTCTCGGAGCACCAGGCCGGCAAGCTGCTCGACATCGCCGATACCGGCATCAAGATGAAGGGGCGCCGCTCGACGCCCGGCCGCTATTTCCAGGTCGCCGATCCCGGCACGGGTTGGGGCGGCACCAATATCTCCGATCCGCTCGCAATCCTGGGACCGTTCGACGCGAAGGAGGCCAACCCTGGCCTCACCATGCTGATGGTCTCCACGACGGGCGAGCATTCGTCCTATTACGTGCTCGACGAAGCCTTGAAGCCGGTCGAGACCGAGATGCCGGATGACCTCAAGTTTTCGGTCGAGCGCATTCAGGAGAATTGCGAACCGGCGCTGTGTACGGTGCTGTTCATGGCGGGCGCCGGTGGTTCCTTGCGGGCGGGCGTGACGGACAATCCGGTGCGGCTGACGCGCTCGGTGAAGGACGCCCTGACGCGCGTCACCAGTGGCGGCGCGCCTGTTTATGTCTGGCCGGGCGGCGGCATTACCTACATGGTCGACGTGACGCAGATGCCGGCGGGGGCATTCGGTTACGTGCCGACGCCGGCGCTGGTCGCGCCGATCGAATTCACGATGAAGCTGTCGGACTATGCGGCGCTCGGCGGGCACATGGATTATGTGAAACCGCTCTCCGAAGTTCAGGGCGGCGAGGATGTCCGCCAATTGCCCTGGCAGAACCCGATTCCGGGGCCTCGGGCATGACAAGGCTCCCGCAAATCGCGTTGCTGTCTGATGGCCGGCGGCTGCATTTGCAGGATGGACCGATTGATTTGGTCGTCGAGGCGAGGGGGGCCGCCGACGCAGTGCGTGCGGCCTATGAGGCTGCGGCCCGGCGCTTCACGGGGTTGCTCGACGAGCTCTGCGCGGAACTGCCCGAACTGCGGGCGGCGGCTGAGCCGAAGCGGACATTGCTGGTTGGCGTCGTGGCGCGCCGCATGCACGCCGCGGTGGCGCCTTATGCCGCTGATGATTTCATTACGCCGATGGCGGCGGTTGCCGGCGGCGTGGCGGAGGAGATTCTCGGCGCAATGCTGAACGCTGCGGCGCTCGATCGGGCCTATGTCAACAATGGCGGCGACCTTGCTCTACATCTCGGCCAGGGCCGGCATTTTTCGGTCGGCCTGATGGACCGGCCCGATCGCGACGGCGTGATGCGGACGATCAGGGTGGACGCCGATGATTCCGTGCGCGGCATTGCGACCAGTGGACGGCACGGCCGCAGCTTTTCGCTTGGGATTGCCGATGCGGTGACCGTGTTGGCCGGAACGGCCTCGCAAGCCGATGCCGCCGCGACGATCATTGCGAATGCCGTCGATTTGCCGGGGCATCCGGCGATCATCCGAAAGCCAGCGTGCGAGCTTCAGCCCGACAGCGATCTCGGCGCGCGGCTCGTGACCCGCAACGTTGGTGGATTGTCGCAGAACGAGATCGCCACCGCGCTCGAATCTGGCGCGGAATGTGCACGGCAATTATTCGATCGCGGATTGATCGAGGGTGCCGTGTTGCAGCTTTGTGGTGATATGCTTGTCATCGGGACCAAGGATATTGAACGGCAACGATCGCGCCCGCTTGTACAAGAGAACGCGGTTCATGCCTGAACAGGGAAGCGGCTCGAGGAAAAAATCATGAGCGCGATCATCCGCAAGATCGTCACCGTTGTCGAAGAGACGCAGATGGAGATGGGCCGCCAGGTCTCGCCGCCGACGCGGCGTGCGGCGGCAATCGCCGTGATCGAGAACCCGTTTGCCGGAAAATATGTCGAGGATCTCTCGCCGCTGATCGCGATCGGCGAGGAGCTCGGCGAGCTGCTGTCGAAGCGCGCGGTGGCGGCGCTTGGCATCGACGGGTCCAAGGCGCAGAGCTATGGCAAGGCCGCGGCCGTCGGCGAGAACGGCGAGCTGGAGCATGCAGCCGCCATCCTTCACCCGAAAATGGGTGCGCCGGTGCGCAAAGTGCTAGGCAAGGGCGCTGCGCTGATCCCGTCGTCGAAGAAGCGCAGTGGACCCGGCACGACGCTGGACATTCCGTTGGGCCACAAGGATGCAGCCTTCGTGCGCAGTCATTTCGACGGCATGGAAGTGCAGATCAACGACGCGCCGCGCGCCAACGAGATCATGGTCGCGGTCGCCGTCACCGACAGCGGCCGTCCTTTGCCGCGCGTCGGCGGGCTGACCGTTGCGGAGATCAAGGGCGAAGACGGACTGCGTTAATCTTTTCAGAAAAGTGGAGGTTGGGATGCGAGCAAAGAACTATTTTGTCGGCGCGGCGTTCGCGCTGTTGGCAAGCGGCATGGCTCATTCGGCCCTGGCGGAAGACATCAAGATCGGCGAGATCAACAGCTACTCGCTGCTGCCGGCATTCACCGAGCCCTATCGCAAGGGCTGGCAGCTTGCGGTCGAAGAGATCAACGCAGCCGGCGGCATCAACGGCAAGAAGCTCATCGTCGTGTCCAAGGACGACGGCGGCAAGCCGGCGGATGCGCAGACCGCGGCCAACGAGCTGGTGTCGAGCGAGGGCGTGGCGATGCTGACGGGTACGTTCCTGTCGAACATCGGTCTTGCGGTCAGCGACTTCGCCAACCAGAAGAAGGTGTTCTTCCTGGCGGCCGAGCCGCTGACGGACGCCATCACCTGGTCGAAGGGCAACAAGTACACGTTCCGACTGCGCCCCTCCAATTACATGCAGGCGGCGATGCTGGTGGAAGCAGCCAGCAAGCTGCCGGCAAAGCGCTGGGCGACGATTGCGCCGAACTATGAATACGGCCAGTCCGCGGTCGCGGTGTTCAAGAAGCTGATGTCGGAGAAGCGGCCCGACATCCAGTGGGTCGACGAGCAGTGGCCGCCGCAGGGCAAGATCGACGCCGGCCCGGTGGTGCAGGCGGTTGCCGCGGCCAATCCCGAAGCGATCCTCAACGTCACCTTCGGCGCGGACCTCGTGAAGCTCGTGCGTGAAGGCAACACCCGCGGCCTGTTCAAGGGACGCGAGGTCGTCTCGTTCCTCACCGGCGAGCCCGAATATCTCGACCCGCTCAAGGAGGAGACGCCAGAGGGCTGGATCGTCACCGGCTATCCCTGGTACTCGATCAAGACGCCCGAGCATGATGCGTTCCTGAAGGCCTATCAGGCCAAGTACAACGACTATCCGCGCCTCGGCTCGATCGTCGGCTACCAGACCATCAAGTCGGCGGCGGCGATCCTGGCGAAGGCCAATTCGACCGATCCGGAGAAGCTGATCACTGCGGCGGAAGGGCTGTCGATGCCGTCGCCGCTGGGCGAGATCACCTTCCGCAAGATCGATCACCAGTCGACGCTCGGTGCCTATGTCGGCAAGACCGCGCTGAAGGACGGCAAGGGCGTGATGGTGGACTCGTCTTACAAGAAGGGCGCGGATTATCTGCCAAGTGATGCCGAAGTCGAGAAGCTGCGTCCGAAGGATTGATCTCCGCTGCCGTAGGGTGGGTTAGCCGGAGGCGTAACCCACCACGGTCTGTACCCGCAGAACCAGAAGAGGTGGGTTACGCTGCGCTAACCCACCCTACGAAGCTCTCTCTCCCCGCAAGCGGGGAGAGGTGATGCAACACTAACCCGGACCGCCGATGGCCTTTTATGTCGTACAGTTTCTGACCGGTCTCGCCAGCGCAGCGTCGCTGTTCCTGGTGGCGTCGGGCCTGTCGATCATCTTTGGCGTGACGCGGATCGTGAATTTCGCGCACGGCGCCTTCTACATGATCGGCGCCTATATCGCCTTCACGCTCACCGAGCGCCTATCGGGGACGTTCGGCTTCTGGGGCGGGATCGTCATCGCAGCGCTTGCCGTGGCAGTGATCGGTGTCATTGTCGAGATGGTGCTGCTCCGGCGCATCTATCACGCGCCCGAGCTGTTCCAGCTGCTCGCGACCTTCGGCCTGACCTTGATGGTCGAGGACCTCGTCGTCCTGATCTGGGGCCCAGACGATCTCGTCGGGCGCCGTGCACCCGGCTTCAAGGGGGCGATCGACTTCTTCGGCCAGAACATCCCGAGCTATGATTTGTTCCTGATCGTGCTCAGTCCGGTCGTGCTCGGCATCCTCTGGCTCCTGTTCCAGCGCACGCGCTGGGGCGTGCTGGTGCGCGCAGCGACGCAGGACCGCGACATGGTCGCAGCGCTCGGCGTCAATCAGAAATGGCTGTTCACGAGCGTGTTTGCGGTCGGCGTTTTCCTCGCCGCTCTCGGCGGTGCGCTCCAGATCCCACGCGATGCCGTGCATCATGCGATGGATTTGCGCATCATCGTCGAGGTCTTCGTTGTCGTGGTGATCGGAGGCCTCGGCAGCATCATCGGTGCTTTCGTCGCGGCGGTGCTGGTCTCCGAGCTCAACGCCTTCGGCATCCTGATCTTTCCCAAAATCTCCATCATCCTGGTGTTCCTGGTGATGGCGGCGGTGCTGATCGTGCGGCCCTGGGGCCTGTTCGGCAAACCAGAGGCCCCCGCGCGCAAGACGCCGGGTCTCACCGTCAATCCCTGGCGGCCGCTGACGTCGAATGAGCGGCTGGCTGCGCTTGCAGCGCTCGTCATCGCAGCGACGCTGCCGCTGTTCGCCGGCAACTATGCACTGACCGTCGGCTCGGAGATCGCGATCTCCGTGATCTTCGCCGTCAGCCTGCACTTCCTGATGTCGGTCGGCGGGCTCGCGTCCTTTGGCCACGCCGCCTATTTCGGCCTCGGCGCTTACGGCGTCGCTTTCCTCGCCAAGATGGCGGGGCTGCCGATGATCGTCTGCCTGTTGCTCGGGCCGCTGCTCGGCTGCATGGGCGCTGCCGTGTTCGGCTTCTTCGCGGTACAGCTCTCCGGCGTCTATTTTGCGATGCTGACGCTCGCGTTCGCGCAGATCGTCTGGTCGATCGCGTTCCAGTGGGTGAGTGTCACCGGTGGTGACAACGGCATCCTGGGCGTCTGGCCCTCGAGTTGGGCGGCGAGCCCATCGCATTTCTATTGGCTGTCGCTCGGCGTTGCCGCGCTCGTGACGATCGCGCTGCGGGCCATGGTGTTCTCGCCATTCGGCTATGCGCTGAGGGCGACGCGCGACTCGCTGCTGCGCAGCGAAGCGGTCGGCATCAACGCCAAGCGGATCCAGTGGACCGCCTTCGTGATCGCGGGCACGACCGCGGGCATCGGCGGCGCGCTGTTCGCCTACCTCAAGGGCAGCGTCTTCCCGGACAATCTCGGCATCTCGCTGTCGGTCGATGCGCTCGTCATGGTGCTGCTCGGCGGCGTCGAGACGGTGTCGGGCGCGGTGATCGGCGCCATCGTCTACAAGGCCTTGAACATCTGGCTGGTCAGCCAGACCGATCTGTCAAAACTCGTGCTCGGCGGTTTCATCGTTCTGATCGTCGTCGTCTTCCCCAAGGGCATCGTCGGCATGCTGGAGATGCTGGCGCAGCGCCGCAGGAAGACATCGCCTCCCGGGTCGCCCTTGCTTGCCAAGCCGATCGAGTCCGCCGAATGAGCGTCGCCCCACCACTTCTCGCGGTCGAAGGACTGACCAAATCCTATGGTGGCGTGCACGCCGTGCGCGGCGTCTCGTTCTCGCTGCGATCAGGCGAGATCCTGGCGCTGATCGGACCGAACGGCGCGGGCAAGAGCACTTGTTTCGATATGCTCAACGGACAGAACAAGCCTGACACCGGCCACGTCCGCCTGCTCGGCGAGGACACAACCGGCAGGAAGCCGCGCGAGATCTGGCGGATGGGCGTGGGCCGCACCTTCCAGATCACCGCGACCTTCGCGACCATGACGGTGCGCGAGAATGTGCAGGTCGCGCTGATCTCGCATGGCAAGCAGCTGTTCAATCTCTGGGGCTCGGCGCCGAACTTCGACTGTGGCGAGGCCGGGCGACTGCTCGAGCTGGTCGGCATGGGCGGCTATGCGGATCGCCCTTGCGGCGAGCTTGCCTATGGCGATCTCAAGCGGCTCGAGCTTGCCGTCGCGCTCGCCAACCAGCCAAAGCTGCTGCTGATGGACGAGCCGACCGCCGGCATGGCGCCGCGCGAGCGCGTCGATTTGATGCGGCTGACCGCGCAGATCGCCCGGGAAAAATCGATCGGCGTTCTCTTCACCGAGCACGACATGGACGTGGTGTTCGAGCACGCCGATCGCATCATCGTGCTCAACCGCGGCACGCTGATCGCCGAGGGCTCGCCGGCCGAGGTCCGCGGCAATCCGCAGGTGCAGGCGGTCTACCTTGGCGAAGGCCTGCTTTACGATGCCGGGCATCGCGAGGGAGCATCGGCATGAAGCTCACGGTGCAAGACCTCAATAGTCATTATGGCCCGGCCCATATCCTGTTCGACATCGGCTTCGAGGTCGGCGAGGGGGAAGTCGTGGCATTGCTCGGCCGCAATGGCGCCGGCAAGTCGACGACGTTCCGCTCGATCGTCGGGCTCGTCGCGCAGCGCTCAGGACGGATCATGTTCGAAGGCAAGGATGTCTCGGCGCGTCCAACGCATGAGATCGTGCGCGATGGGCTTGGTTACGTGCCGGAGGAGCGGCGTATCTTCACCGATCTGACGGTGGAAGAGAATCTGGAAGTCGGCCGCCAGCCGAAGCGCCCGAACGCGCCGCACTGGACCCGCGACAAGCTGTTTTCGCTGTTCCCCAACCTCGGCGAGATGAAAAATCGCCCGGGTGGCCGCATGAGCGGCGGCGAGCAGCAAATGCTCACCATCGCACGCACGCTGATGGGCAATCCGTCGCTGGTGCTGCTCGACGAGCCCTCGGAAGGCCTGTCGCCGAAGATCGTGGAGCAGATGGTTGAGGCCATCCTGACCATGAAGAAGGAGGGCGTCAGCATCGTCGTCTCCGAGCAGAATCTGCACTTTGCGCGGCTGATCTCCGATCGCGCCTATATCATCGAGCGCGGCCGCATCTGTTTCGGCGGCACCATGGCCGAGCTCGATGCGCGTCCGGATATCCGCGACGCACATTTGTCGTTGTAGGGGGCGGGGAGCGGATGGCGAGAAGCGTCGCGGCGAAGAAAAGCGTCAAACCGGCAAAGCCGGCTTACGTGCTCGACGAGCAGATTGGCTTCATCCTCCGCCAGGTCTGGCAGCGCCACAGCGCGATCTTCTCTCGCGAGATCGGCACCAATATCACGCCGACGCAATGGGCGGCGCTATCGAAGCTCGCCGAGGCCGGGCCATGCTCGCAGAACCAGCTTGGACGCCTGACGGCGATGGATGTGGCGACCATCAAGGGCGTGATCGATCGCTTGACGGCGCGCGGCCTCACCGAGACCAGCCAGGATCCCGAGGACGGGCGACGGCTTCTGGTCAGCCTGACGCGCGCGGGCCAGCAGCTGGCGGAAAAGGTCGCGCCGAATGCGCTCGCGATCACCCGGGAGACGCTGGCGCCGCTCGAGGCAAAGGAGCGCGAGATGCTGATGGCGCTGTTGAACAAGCTGCGGTGAGGCGCGACTAACCTCGATGAAGGTCTTGTCGAGGTTTTTCGGTATGAGAGCGGCGACCCGCTTTGCGATGGTTCTGAGTATGAGTGCGGTGCTGGCAGGCCAGTGTGCTCACGCCCTTGCGGCGCAAGCCTATGAGGGGTTCTGGGCGTCAACCAAAAAGGATTGCCGCGACCAGGACAGCGCCAACCGGATGAGCATCGAGGGCGGCAACCGTCTCTATTGGTACGAGACCAGGTGCCGCGCCAGCGAGATCACCGCTGACGGGAAGCTCAGCTGGAAAATGAAGCTCGCCTGCGAAGGCGAGGGCGAGAAATATCGCTCCAGTCCCAAAATTTCAGTCGCGGCGGATGGGCGGCTGATGATCGAGAACGGTCCGGTCGGGCAGGCCAAGCGGCAATTCTACGTTCGTTGCGAAATCCCAAAACAGCGCTGATCGCGTGATCAGCTTTTTCCCGAGGAGTTATGCGGAGCGGCGAGCCGCTCCGGCTGCGTCACTTCGCCACCACCTCCGGGACCCTGCCGGCCGGCGGGGTGTTGCGGCTGCGCTGGGTGCGCACGATACCGTCGATGATGGTCATGCCGATGCCGGGGAGGTCGCCGAGCTGGACGCTGTCCAAAATGTTCTTGCCGGCCGAATGCTGCGCCTTGTCCATAATGACGAAGTCGGCGGAACGGCCGACTTCGATCAGGCCGCAATCCAATTCGCGCATCCGCGCCGTGTTGCCGGTGGCCAGGCAAAACGCGACCTCTGCCGGCAGGTCGCCAAGCGAGGACAGCATCGACACCATGCGGAGAATGCCGAGCGGCTGCACGCCGGAGCCGGCCGGCGCGTCGGTGCCGAGGATGACGCGGTGCAGATCGCCCATCTCGCGCGCGATGCGCAACGTGAACAGCGCCGAGCGCTCATTGCCATTGTGCACCAACTCGAGGCCGCGCTTGCAGCCCTCGCAAATGCAGCGGATCTGGTCGTCGGGAAGCGCGGTGTGGCCGCCATTGATGTGGCCAACCACGTCCGTGTCGGCCTCCAGCACCACGTCCTTGTCGATCAATCCGGAGCCGGGGATCGAGGGACCGCCGGTGTGGATCGTGCTCTGGATGCCGTATTTGCGGGCCCAGCCGACCATTTTTCGCGCTGTGGGGCCGTCCTTGACGCCGCCCAGGCCCACTTCGCCGAGCAGCTTGACGCCGGCTGCGGCCAACTCCTTGAAGTCCTCCTCCACCATCTCGCACTCGATCACAGGCGCGCCGGCGTGAACCTTCACGCCGCCAGGCCGCAGATTCCAGAATGCGCGCTGGGCGAAGATTGCCATCGCCTTCAACCCGACGACGTCGCGCGGGCGGCCGGGCATGTGCACCTCGCCGGCGGAAATCATCGTGGTGACGCCGCCATGCAAATTGCTGTCGATCCAGCCGATCTGGTTCTGGCGCGGCGTCCAGTCGCCCGCAACTGGGTGGACATGGCTGTCGATCAGGCCGGGCGCCACCGTGGTGCCGTTGGCCTCGACGATGGTGGTCGCGCCTTCGGTGTTGAGGTCCTTGAAGCGGCCGATCGCGGTGATCTTGCCGTTCTCGGCGACGATGGTGTCGCCGTCCAGGATCGGCTTTTCCAGCGCGCCGGACAGGATCAGGCCGATATTGCGGATCACGAGCTTCGAGGGTCCGGGGGCCTGGGGTGCGTCATGCGCCATGGAATGGGTCCTTATCCTTAACTGCAACGCTTCCGATCTTGGGCAGCCTTGACCCCGGGATCAAGCCGGATTATTCATTAGTATACAAATGATCGTGTACAAACGACGCATAGCTGCCGCCTTGAAAACCGCCACGACGCGCCACGGAAGGGTGAGATGAGCAATTTCAATCAGGAAGCCGTTTTGAGCGTCCACCACTGGACCGACACGCTGTTCTCCTTCAAGACCACCCGCAGCCCGACCTTCCGCTTCCGCAACGGCGAATTCACCATGATCGGGCTCAAGGTCGGCGAGAAGCCGCTGCTGCGGGCCTATAGCGTCGCCAGCGCCAATTACGAGGACACGCTGGAGTTCTTCTCGATCAAGGTGCCGGACGGCCCGCTCACCTCACGGCTCCAGCATCTGAAGGAAGGCGACGAGATCATCGTCAGCCGCAAGGCCACCGGCACGCTGGTGATCGACAATCTGGAGGACGGCCGCAACCTCTACCTCATCGGTACCGGTACGGGCCTTGCGCCGTTCCTGAGCGTGATCAAGGACCCCGAGACCTACGAGCGGTTCGAGAAGGTCGTGCTGCTGCACGGTTGCCGGCACGTGAAGGAGCTCGCCTATGGCGAGATGATCACCGAGACGCTGCCCAAGGACGAGCTGATCGGCGAGTACATCCGCAACCAGTTGATCTACTATCCGACCGTGACGCGCGATCCCTTCCGCAATCGCGGCCGCATCACCGACCTCATCACCTCGGGCAAGCTGTTTTCCGATATCGGCCTGCCGGCCTTGGAAGCCGCCCACGATCGCGTCATGATCTGCGGCAGCCCGGCGCTGGTGGCGGATACCCGCGTACTCCTCGGCGAGCGGGGTCTTGTCGAGGGCAATCACGGCGACCCGGCCCAATTCGTGGTCGAAAAGGCCTTCGCCGAACGCTAGGCCCGGAATTTTCGCGCAATAAGACCGTATTTTCGCCGCCGGACGCCCGTTGCGGCGCCGATTCGGCGCGCGATACACTGTGGGAACGAATCAGCGGAGTTCCCACATGGTTGCGGACAGCGACAGCAACATCGCCTGGCACCGGGTTCAGTTGAAGAAGAACCGCGCCGAGCTGAAGGCGCTCGAGACCGCGCGCTTCACAATGGGCGAGATCGCGTCTTCGAAACGGAACGGCCAAACCCAGAAGGCGGTCGGGGAACTCAGGCGCAAGATCGCGCAATCCGAGCGCGCCATCGCCGATCACGACAAGCGCACGCGCCGTCCGCTCACCACCGACCTGCAAAGCCTCAGCAAGGGCAGCTGGAGCAATTGGGACGCCTACACCAACCAGCAGCAGCGCAAGATCAGCCCGCGTTCGCCGGGGCGGGGGTAGGCACCCAGCTCATCGCGCCGCTTCCGGCCCTTGCGGGCCGCCCTGTGCGCACCATCTGGTTGAGGTGGCACCAGCCACTCGGTGATCACATGGCACCACGCCTCGATTTCACTAGCGAGGCCTTCTTTCGCGATCCACCCAGGGCGATCGCGACGTTGCGCATGTCCGGTGCTGTTGTCGCGGTGCGATTTCCTCTCGTCGGCGATGTCTGGATCACCACGACCTATGAGGCCGCGGCGCAAGTCCTGAAGGAGGGCAGCAATTTCACGCTGCGCAAGGAGGATGGCGACGTCGCAGGTTTGCGCTGGTGGATGCCGAACTACGTTAGAACCATCGCCAACAACATGCTGACGATGGACGAGCCTGACCACACAAGGCTGCGCAGCATCGTGGACGAGGCGTTCCGCCGCCGCGCGATCGTCGCGATGGAGCCGCGGATCCGCGCCATCGCGGACGGTCTCGCCGACGAGCTGTTCCTGGCAGGAAGCCCGGCCGATCTCGTCCAGCGCTATGCCCGCATCCTGCCGCTCGCGGTGATCTCCGAGCTGCTTGGGTTGCCGTTGGCCGATCGCCCTCGCTTCATCGCCTGGGCCAATACGATGTCCTCGCTCACGAACGTCGCCAGCTTCTTCCGGCTGCTGTTCGCGTTCCGCAAGATGCGAGCCTACCTCGAACGGCAGCTTCAGATTGCGCGCGCGCGGGGCGGCGAGGGCCTGATCTCGGAGCTGGTCCAGGTCGAGCGCGAGGGCGGCCAGATCACGCCGGACGAAATGGTGTCGATGGTGTTCCTGCTGCTCGCGGCGGGCTCCGAGACCACCACGCATCTCATCAGCGGTTCCGTCTACGAGCTCCTCAGAAATCCTGGCGTCCGCGACTGGCTGGCACAGGACTGGAGCCGCGTCGGGCTTGCGGTGGAGGAATTCCTGCGCTTCGTGTCGCCGGTGCAGTTCTCCAAGCCGCGCTATGTGAGGCGGGATATCGAGCTCGCGGGCGTGCGTCTCAAGAAGGGCGATCGCGTCATGGTGATGCTCGCCGCGGCGAACATGGACCCGGCGGCGCATGATCGTCCCGACAGCCTCGATCTCGCGCGCAAGCCGAACCGTCACATGTCCTTCGGAACGGGAATCCATTTCTGCCTCGGTCATCAACTTGCCCGGATCGAGGCGGCGTCCGCCCTGGAGGCGTTGTTCGTGCGATGGCCGAAACTTGGCCTTGCTGTGGACGTGTCTCAGATCCACTGGCGCAAGCGACCGGGCATGCGCGCGATCGCGAACCTCCCTGTCGTGCCCGACGGCCACGGAGCAGCTGGATCGATGATGGTTCGTTCCCAGCCAGCGGCCTGCTGAGACTTACACGCTTGCGGAATTTCTCTGGACTCGTCGGTAGGAACGGCATGCCGTTGCTCTAGTTGTTTTTGCGACATCGAAAGCCGGATGAGTTCCTCCGGTCGATGTCGTGTCAACAACAGGAGACAGCATCATGACCGGCAAGATGCCACCTGTTCCGGCCGAGAACCAAAGCCCGAAGGGAACCGGCGACAGCAAGCAAGTGTCCTCGACTGCCCCGCACGGCCAGCAGCGTGCGCAAAATCCAGACCAGCAAGGGCAGCAGGGCAACATCAAGCAGAACACCACCAACCAAGGCTATCAGCAGGATCGCTGAGGAGGTGACATGTCGACATCCACCAAGACACCGAACAGCATCCGTCAGGGCGGACCTGGCGCTTCGCATGAGAATGCGAAGGCACCGCTCGAAGTGAAGAAGCCACCGGCGGACGACCCGCAGCGCAACCACAGCCGCGTCTCCGGCGGAGGTGGCGAGCACGATTCACACCACAGGCATGACGAGGCCGGAAAGGGCGGAGGCAGGTGAGGCATGACCAATAAGCAACCCAAACTCTACGCACCGACCGAAAAGGATCTGCACGAAAATCCCCTGATCGGCGGATCGAAGGGCGCAACGATGGCCGGTATCTCGCCTGAGGACCTCGAGGACGCCCTGGGCGAGAACACGATCGAAGGCGACGTCGAGAACGACGTGAACGCCACTGGCGGCATCGACAAGGACGTCGCGCGCAGTGGCACGCACCGACGAGACCGATAGCTCCGGAGGACGAGCATGCAAGGCAAGAAGACCCACGAGCAACAGGTTCGCATCCTCGAGCGCAAGCCGGATGTTCCAGACGCGCGAGAGCTTGACCAAGCCATCGGCCACAATCCGGAGGACACGGCCGTCCATCGCGCGCGACCCGAGGCGCGGCAGAGTGAATTTCCGGTGAGCCGGGGCGGCCTCAACCAGGAGAGCGACCACAACAAGCACAACGACACCGGCCAGAGCGGCCACAAGCCCCCGAAACCGACGCCGGCCCAGCAGAAGCACTGAGCCTCACGGGCGATCAAAGCAAGAGGAGAAAAAGATGCCAGGTGGTCATGGCAGCAAGACGCATTTCAGATCGGGCATGCACGGCAAGGGCGACGGCACCGGCGCCATGACGGACGTGTCCAAGGACAAGATCGGCGACAACATGGTCCTTTCGAACCGCGACAAGAAGCAGCATTCGGACATTCGCGGCATGGACGGCAAGTCGATCCAGACGGATCAATATCAGGATCACTCGGCCAACCGACTCGATGAGGAGCCGGGCAGCGACGAGACCTGAGAGCGGCGCTGCTTTCCGCTGAACTCGCGGACCGGTTTTCAGCCGGTCCGCTTTTTTGCCGGCCCGAGATCGCGCTCCCAGCCGAACACGGAGCGGCCGTCGAGATCGGGCGAGGCGGCACGCTCTCCGGCGATGAACGTATCGACGGATGGCCCGTGCGCGGTGCGCTCCAGCCGCCGCGCCTGGTCGTCGAGGCGCTTGATCGCCTGCATCTCTTCCTCGCGCCCGAGCTTTGCGTTCTGAATCGCTCCCTTCAGCACGCGAATGGTTTCGTCATAGACCTTGATTGGAACAGGGTAGGGATGCCGGTCCTTGCCGCCGTGGGCAAGCGAGAAGCGGGCGGGATCGTTGAAGCGGTAGGGCGCGCCGTGCACGACTTCGGCGACCATCGCCAGCGAACGCACCGTGCGCGCGCCAACGCCGGGCGTCAGCAGCAGCTCCGGAAAGTCGACCGGGCCGCGCTCGGCCGCGGCCGCGAGTGTGCCGTGCAGGCGGCGCGCGAACACATCTTTTGGCCGGACGTCGTGATGCGCGGGCATGATCAGGTGCGGCAGCATCGCCTGCGCGGGCTCTGGCGCAGTCCCGCTGAGCCGCTCGAATTCGGAAAGAATGCGATCGGGGCCGAGATCACTCAACAGTTCGAGCTGCGCGGAGCGCGAGATATCAGCGCGATGGTCGGTGAGGTTGACGATCTCGCCTTGCAGCGGCCCGTCGATCGCGCTGTGCGGTGAGTCGACAAAACTCTTCAGTGCCTCGGAATGCCAATGATAGCGGCGGGCCTGCCGCTTGTCGCCGTTCATGCCCTGCTGCACCACGGTCCATTTGGCGTCGGCGGTGACGAAGAATCCGTGCAGGTAGAGGTCAAAGCCGTCCTGGACCGCGGCGCTGTCAACCTTCGCAACGAGGCGACTCGCACGCGTGAGCATTGCGCCGTCGAAGCCGACGCGGTCGCCGAGCTGCATCAGTTCGTCCGGGGTCTTGCGCGAGTGCTGGCCGCGCCCGCCGCAGACGTAGATTCCGAGCTCATCCTGCAGCGGGCCCAAACCCCGCTTCAGCGCGCCAATCACCGACGTCGTGATGCCGGAGGAGTGCCAGTCCATTCCCATTACGGCGCCGAACGACTGGAACCAGAACGGGTGCGAGAGCCGCTGAAGGAATGCATCTCGTCCGTAGTGATGCACGATCGCCTGGGTGACGATCGCGCCGAGCGAAGACATGCGGGTGGCCAGCCAGGGTGGAACCCGGCCTGTGTGAAGGGGAAGATCGGCGCTGCCGGTCCGTCGAGTCATGATTGACCACAAATAGCGCAGTTCGGCGATGATTGCACCAGAGGGATGCTGCGTTGCACAGAGCGGGGGAGCGAACCACGCTGCGACGCGTTGAACGGCAAGCGCGAATGCAAATGCGGGGACTTTAATGAATCGGCAGACCCTTTTGGCCGACATCGACAGGATGTTCGGGTGGATACCGTCGTGGTTCATCGGCCTGTGTCTGGTCGTTGGCGCGATCCTGATGGCCCTGTCGATCTACCGTCTCGCGGTTTGGCTGTTCAACCGCGCGTTCGGAACCCGTCTCCCGCTCGTGACCGTGTTCATCGAGCGCACGGCGGGCCCTGCTCAGCTGGCCGTCTGTCTTGCCGCCGTGGCGTTGGTGCTGCCGCTCGCGCCGCTGGACGACGCCTTCCGCACGCCGCTGACGCGCCTGTTCGTCGTTGCTTTCATCGCGCTGATCGGCTGGATCTCGATCCGGATCGTGGATATGAGCGCGGCACGGTATCTCCTGAACTTTCGCGACGTCACCGAGAATTTCGTCGCGCGCAAGCACGTCACCCAGGTCCGCGTCTTCAAGCGCGTCACCGATATCATCATCGTCATCATCACGGTCTCGACGGCGCTGATGACATTCGACTCGGTCAGGCAATACGGCGTCAGCCTGTTCGCCTCCGCCGGAGCGGCCGGTATCATCGTCGGTCTTGCCGCCCGGCCGCTGCTGAGCAATCTGATCGCGGGCATGCAGATCGCGATCACACAGCCGATCCGCATCGAGGATGCCGTGATCATCGAGAACGAGTGGGGCTGGGTCGAGGACATCGCCTCGACCTATGTCGTGATCCGTCTGTGGGACTGGCGCCGCATGGTGGTGCCGCTGTCCTATTTCATCGAAAAACCATTCCAGAACTGGACCCGCGACACCGCGTCCCTGATCGGCGTGATCGCGCTCCACGTCGACTACCGCGCGGACGTTCCGCGGATCCGGCGCTGGCTGGAAGAAGCAGTGAAGGAGTCCAAGCTCTGGGACGGCGAGGTGGTCAATCTCCAGGTGATCGACGCGGATTCTCGCACCATCGAACTTCGCGCCCTCGTCAGCGCCAGGAACGCGCCGCAGTCCTGGGATTTGCGCTGCGAGATGAGGGAGAAGCTCATCGCCTTCATCCGCGACGAGATGCCGGAAGCGCTGCCGCGCGAGCGCGCGATCCTGATCCCGTCGGGGCGAGGCGACGATGACGCCGATTTCGTGCGGCGTCCCGCGCCGCCGGAGAAGAGGCGGGCGAGCGCACGCAATTGACCTACTCGCGCGCCGCCTTCGTCGCGCCGCGCAAGCCCGCTCGCTGCTGGATCGTGTCGAGCGCGTCGGTCCTCATGCGAAGCACCTCATTGCGCGCGGATGTCGGCGGCCTTCAGCACCGGCTCCCATTTGGTCGCCTCGGCATGCATGTAGGCGTCGAAATCCTTGGAGGAAGAGCCGACCGGGGCCGCGCCGATCTTGCCGAGCGTCGACAGTACGTTCGAGTCCTGCAACGCCGCCTTCAGATCGGTTTCGAGCTTCGCCACGATCTCCGGCGGCATTTTCGCGGGGCCAAGAACGCCCCACCAGACGGAGACGTCGTAACCCGGCACGCCCGACTCGGCGACAGTCGGAACATTGGGCAGCGCCTTCGAGCGTTCGGCCGAAGTCACCGCGAGCGCGCGCACCGGGCCGCCTTCGATCTGGCTGATGGCCTCCGCAAGTGGATTGATGCTGAGCGGGATGTCACCGGCGATTACGGCGGTCAGCGCGGGGGCGCCGCCCTTGTAGGGGATCGCAACGATCTTGGTGCCGGACATGTATTTCAATAGCTCACCGGCGAGATGCGCCGAGGTGCCGTTGCCCGACATGCCGTAGGAGAGCTTGTCAGGGTCCTTCTTCGCCGCAGCGAGGAGATCGCCGAGCGTCTTGTAGGGGCTGTCCTTGGCGACAACGATCGCGAGCGGTGAGGAGGCGACCTCGGCGATCGCGGTAAAATCCCTAAACGTGTCGTAGGGCACGCTCGGATAGATGAACTGATTGAGGGGATGACCGCTCGCGACCAGGATCAGCGTGTATCCGTCGGGGGCGGCTTGCGTCAGGGCCTGCGAGGCGACGATGCCGCCGGCGCCGGGACGGTTGTCGATCACCGGCTGCTGGCCCCAGGTTTTCGCCAATGCCTGTGCGAGCGTGCGCGCGAGCACGTCGACCGCGCCACCGGCGGCATAAGGGACAAGGATGTGAACCGGCTTGCTCGGATAGTTGTCGGCGGCCTCGGCGCCGCCGCCTCCCAGCAGCAGACCGGCACCCAGCATCAAGCTGCCGATCTTCTTGTTCAAACCCAGCATTTCCAGCACTCCTTGCGGGCGTCTGCGCGCGGACCGTCGGTCTTTCGAGCCGTCCGGACGCTGCCCACGGTTTTTGTTGACGAGACCTGATCTTTTGTACGATAGTACAAATCACATGATACGCAACCCCACCAGCAGGGAAACGGCCCGCAAGCCGAACATGCGCGAGGCTATCCTCGCCGCGGCCGAGGAGCTGTTCGCCACCAACGGCTTCAACGCCGTGTCGGTCCGCGATATCGCACAGGCCGCCGGCGCCAATCCCGGCAGCGTCACCTATCATTTCAAGACCAAGGACGGCCTGCTGCTGGAGATCTATCGGCGCCATTGCGGGCCAATGAATTTGCGCCGTTCCGAGCTGCTCGCGGCCGCCAAACGCGTGCGCGATCTCCAGGACCGGCTCGAAGCGGTGGTGCGGGCCTATGTCGTGCCGGCCTTCACCTCGGGCAGCGATCTTGCCGGGGGCGGAGCGCGGTTCACGCGGCTGCGCGCGGTGATGTCTGCGGAGGGCAATGAGGTCGCGCGGAAAATCATCGCGCAGACTTTTGACGACACCAGCCACGCCTTCATCGACGCGATCCACGAAAGCCTGCCGCACGTTCCGCGCACCGACATCGTCTGGCGCAGCCACTTCCTGCTCGGCGCGCTCTATTATTCGCTGGTGACGCCGGATCGCGTCTCGCGCCTGTCGCGCGGCGAGGCCGACGGCAGCGATGCCGCAAGCGCCATCGAGCAATTGGTGCAAGCCACCGTGGCCGCGTTCCAGGCGCCGGCGCTCGATCAGGCTGCACCGGCACGGCGACGACCGGTCGTCAGCAGCAAGACTTGAACACTCGGTCTCGTTCGGCGGTTTATCCGATGGCAATGATGTACACACCGACCATCCCGCCGCCCGATCCGAACACGCGCACGCCGAAGTTCAAGCTGCCGAAGCTGGCTTGCGATGCGCATTGCCACATCTTCGGGCCCGGCGCGACATACCCTTACGCGCCGGACCGTTCCTACACGCCGCCCGATGCGCCGCTCGCCGATTTCCGCGCGCTACATGCCAAGCTTGGCGTCGGACGTGCCGTCATCGTCAATGCCAGTGTGCACGGCACCGACAACACGGTGGCGCTCGACGCCATCGCGCAGAGCAACGGCGCCTATCGCGCGGTTGCCAATATCGATGACACCATCACGGAGCGCGGGCTCCGCGTGCTGCACGAGGGCGGCTTCCGCGGCTGCCGCTTCAATTTCGTCCGCCATCTCGGCGGCGTTCCCGACAAGCGTGTGTTCGACCGCATCGTCGCGATGGTCGCGCCGCTCGGCTGGCACATCGACCTGCATTTCGACGCGATCGATCTGCCTGAATATGCGGACATGCTGACAAGGCTGCCGCTGAGCTACACGATCGACCATATGGGACGGGTGAAGGCGTCCGAAGGGCTCGATCAGCTTCCGTTCAAGATCCTGATCGAGCTGATGCAGCGCGACGAGAAGTGTTGGGTCAAGATCTGCGGATCGGAGCGGGTGTCATCGGCCGGTCCGCCGTTCACCGACGCCGTGCCATTCGCGCGAAAGATCGTCGAGACCGCGCCCGACCGCGTCATCTGGGGCACCGATTGGCCACATCCCAACGTCAAGGCGATGCCGAACGACGGCGACCTCGTCGACCTGATCCCGCTGTTCGCGCTGGAGCCGGAGTATCAGCAGAAGATCCTCGTCGATAATCCAGCGCGCCTGTTCGAGTTCGACCAATGACGGCGCTGGCGATCGACAAGCCGCGCGGCCGCGCCTGGTGGAAGGAGCTCTGGATCCAGGTGCTCATCGCCATGGCCGCCGGCGTCGCGCTTGGGATCGTCAATCCCGAGGCGGGCGCCAGGATGCAGCCTTTGGGCGACGCCTTCATCAAGGCGATCCGGATGCTGATCGCACCGATCATCTTCTGCACGGTCGTCCATGGCATTGCCCATATGGCCGACATGGCGCGGGTGGGCCGCGTCGCGGTCAAGGCGATCGTCTATTTCGAGATCATGACCACGATTGCGCTGATCATTGGCCTTGTTGCGGTGAACTTGCTCAAGCCCGGCGTCGGCATGAACATCGATCCAGCCACCATCAATGCCAGCGCGATCGAACCCTATGTCAAGCAGACCGGCGTGATCGGCTTCGTGCCGTTCCTGATGAACATCGTGCCCGCGACGTTCATTGGCGCCTTTGCTGAGGGCAACATCCTCCAGGTGCTCTTCATCGCCGTACTGTGCGGATTTGCGCTGGTGCAGCTCGGCGAGCGCGCCGCGCCGCTGGTCTATCTCATCGACATCGCCGCCAAAATGGTATTCACCGTCGTCGGCTTCGTGATGTGGGCGGCGCCGATCGGCGCCTTTGGCGCCATCGCCTTCACGGTCGGCAAGTTCGGCGTCGGATCGCTGGCCTCCCTCGGCAAACTCCTCGGCGGCTTTTATCTCACCTGCGTGATCTTCATCGTCGTGGCGCTCGGTCCAGTCGCGCGGCTGTGCGGCTTCTCGCTGCTCAAGCTGATCCGCTACGTCTGGGAAGAGCTCTTGATCTGCATTGCCACGACATCGTCTGAGACGGTGCTGCCACGCATGCTGACCAAGCTGGAGAAGGCCGGCTGCGAGAAGAGCGTCGTTGGCCTGGTGATCCCGACCGGCTATTCCTTCAATCTCGACGGCACCTGCCTGTACCTGGCCGCCGCCTCGGTTTTCCTGGCGCAGGCGACCAACACGCCGCTCGGGCTCGCCGAGCAGATCGAGTTGCTTTTGATCCTGCTCGTGACCTCCAAGGGCGCGGCGGGAATCGCGGGCGCCGCCTTTGTCGTGCTGGCGGCAACGCTGTCCGCCACCGGCAGCATTCCGGTGACGAGCGTGGCGCTGGTGCTCGGCATCCATCGCTTAATGTCGCAGGGGTTGACGCCGACCAATCTGATCGGGAACGCGGTTGCGACGATCGCGATTGCCAAATGGGAAGGCGCGCTCGATGGCGACCGCCTCAGACGCGTGCTCGACGGCGAGGAACCCGCTGTCGCGGCTTGATGAACTTATGACGTTGACGAACAAAAGAGGGGAGTTTGTCCCATGAAAACAGGTCTCGTGATCACGGCCCATCCGGGCGATTTCGTCTGGCGCGCTGGAGGTGCCGTCGCGCTGCATGCGAAGAAGGGCTATCGCATGAAGATCGTCTGCTTGTCCTTCGGCGAGCGCGGCGAGAGCCAGTTCGCCTGGAAGGAGAAGGGCGCGACGCTGGAATCGGTCAAGGCCGGCCGCAAGGACGAGGCGGAGCGTGCTGCAAAACTGCTCGGCGCCGAGATCGAGTTCTTCGACTGCGGCGACTATCCGCTGAAGCTGACCGAGGCGCATTTCGACCGCATGGTCGACATCTACCGCGAGCTCAATCCGAGCTTCGTGCTGACGCATGCGCTGGAGGACCCCTATAATTTCGACCATCCGAACGCGGCGCATTTCGCGCAGGAAACCCGCGTGGTCGCGCAGGCCATGGGTCACAAGCCCGGAGCGCAGTACAAATATTCGGCGCCGCCGGTGTTCCTGTTCGAGCCGCACCAGCCGGAGCAATGCAATTACAAGCCGGACCTGCTTCTCAAGATCGACGAGGTCTGGAAGGAGAAGTACGAGGCGTTCCAGATCCTCGCTGCGCAGAAGCATCTCTGGGGCTATTACGAGCGCGTCGCGCTCAATCGTGGCATCCAGGGCAGCCGTAACACCGGCGTGCCGATGACCTATGGCGAGGCCTATCAGCGGCTGTTCCCGACGGTAGCGGAGGAGCTGGCATGAAGCCAGTCGTCGTTCGTAACATCAAGCGCGCCGATCCCGCCGCCGTGGCGGAGTACGGCGTCTCGACCGTGCACGAGGCCTATGGCCGGCTCGGCCTGATGAAGCCGTATCTGCGGCCAGTCTGGCCGGGCGCGGCGATCGCCGGTCCCGCCGTCACTGTGCTGGCGCAACCCGGCGACAACTGGATGATTCATGTCGCGGTCGAGCAGTGCAGGAAGGGCGACATTCTCGTCGTCGGCTGCACCACCGACAACACCGACGGCATGTTCGGCGAGCTGCTCGCAACCTCGCTGCAGGCGCGCGGCGTGCACGGGCTGATTATCGATGCCGGCTGCCGCGACGTCAAAGCGCTGCACGAGATGAAGTTTCCGGTGTGGTCGCGCGCGGTTTCGGCCAAGGGCACCGTGAAGGCCACGCTTGGCTCGGTCAATGTCCCCGTGGTCTGCGCCGGCGTCAACGTCGATCCCGGCGACATCGTCGTGGCCGATGACGACGGCGTCGTGGTCGTGCCGAAGCGCTACGCCGCCGAGGTCGCCGAGAAGGCGAAGAAGCGCAACGCCGACGAAGGCGGCAAGCGCAAGCGGCTGGCTTCGGGCGAGCTGGGCCTCGACATGTACAGCATGCGTGAGGCCTTGGCGAAAGCGGGGCTCGTTTACGTCGACGATCCCGAGGATGTCTGAGCGTAGTATTTTTTGAGCATGATCTATTCGGAAAACCGCTTCACACTTTTCCGGATCATGCTCTCGAGAAGCGGAGTGGGCCGATGGATCGTCTCAAGCTGAAGGCCGTGCTCGGCAGTCACCGCCATGTCGAGGCGGTGAAGAGCGGCGAGCTCCGCTCCGACCGCTTCGACCTCGACTTTATCGAATACACGCCGACCAACACTGCGTTCAAACCGATGGTGCGCGAGCAGGCCTTCGACGTCTGCGAGATGGCAATCGTCACCTATCTGATGGCGAAGGCGCATGGCAAGCCGCTGGTGCTGCTGCCTGCAGCCATGCTCGGCCGCTTTCAGCACTCCTACGCGCTCTATAATCCTGCGCGTGGAACGCTTGGGCCGTCCGATCTGGAAGGCAAGCGCATCGGCATCCGCTCCTTCACGACCACGACCGGAGCCTGGATCAGGGGCATCCTCGCCAACGACTACGGCGTCAACCTCGGCAAGATCCGCTGGGTCACCTTCGAGGATCCGCACGTCGCCGAATATGTCGACACCACCGAGCGCGCGCCGAAGGGCAAGAAGATCTTGCAGATGCTGCTCGACGGCGAGCTCGACGCCGTCCTCGGTGAGGCCTCGAGCGATCCGAAACTGAGGCCGCTGTTCCCCGATCCGGCCGCGGAAGCCGCCATATGGTACGCGCGCCGCGGCGTGGTCCCGGTCAACCATCTCGTGGTCGTGACCGAGCAGCTGGCGAAATCGCGTCCTGACGTGGTTTCGGGCGTCTATGATCTGCTCAAGCAAAACAAGGCGCAGGCGGGGCCTGCGGCAACGCCGGACCTTGTTCCGTTCGGAATCGAAGCGAACAGAAGGTCGCTGGAGCTGATCGTCGACTACGCGTTCCAGCAGGCGCTGATCCCGCGCCGCTATGCTGTCGAGGAGCTGTTCGACGCAACAACACGAGGACTGAACTGATGGCGGGCGATCCCAGGCGATGGCAGATCGGACTGGTCGGTTACGGCGAGGTCGGCAGGATCCTGGCCGAGGATTTGCGCCAGCAGGACATCACGGTCACAGCCTTTGACATCAAGCTCGGGGGCGAGCAGGGCGCACCGCTGATGGAGCATGCGGCGAAATTCGGTGTGGCGCTGGCGGCGTCTCACGCCGAGCTGGCCGCGAAGTCCGATTTCATCATCTCCGCGGTCACGGCGAGCCAGGCCGTCCCGGTGGCAGAGGCCTGCGCGGCCGCGATCAATCAAGGCACCTGGTTCCTGGATTTCAATTCGGCGTCTCCCGGCGCCAAGCAGTGCGCTGCCGCGCTGATCGATGGGGCCGCCGGACGTTATGTCGAGGGCGCGGTGATGACGTCGGTGCCGCCTTATCGCATCAAGGTGCCGTTGCTGCTCGGTGGTCCCGACGCCAGGGAACTCGAGCCGCTCTTGAACGCGATCGGTTTTGCGGCAAAGGTTGCGAGCGACAAGCTCGGGGTTTCCTCGGCGGTGAAGATGTGTCGCAGCATCATGATCAAGGGCCTGGAGGCCATGGTGATCGAGAGCTTCACCACCGCGCGCGCCTATGGCGTCGAGGATGCGGTACTGGCTTCGCTGGCGGAAACCTTTCCCACGATCGATTGGGAGAAGCAGGGCGCTTATTGCTTCCAGCGCGTGATCGAGCATGGCCGCCGCCGCGCCGAGGAAGTACGCGAGGTCGCCGAGACCGTGCGTGAAGCGGGGCTGACGCCGTGGTCCGCGCAGGGCACCGCCGAGCGGCAGGCCTGGGTGGCGGACCTCGCCGATGAGGGCCTGTTCGGAACGAAAGGCACCAAGGAGTTCGCCTGCAGCGCTGATTGGCGCACCGAGGCGGACCGAATCCTGGCGAAGATCAATCGCGAGAGCTAGGGTGGCTCCTGCTCAGGACTTTGCCGTGCGAGAGCCAGTGAGCTCGTCGCGGGCGCGTTCGATCAACGCCATCAGGTCTTCCGTCTTGCGGGCCAGCCGATCGTTCGCGGCTTCGGTCCGGAATTCTGCGCGGATCGATCGAATACACTTGTCGGCGGTATCGAGCGTCAGGAGCATGCGCGTCAGGTCATCCTGTGTCCGGACGCCCGCCAGATCGAGGTCCGACAGGACGTGCCCGATGCCGTCGAGCCGCTTCAGGGCGGCCTCGCTTGGCGTTCTCGTTCGAATGGAGTGAGTGTCGATGCTGCTGAATGCGCTGAACATGTCGATGCTTCCCCGTTGAATGCAGACTTCAGTGCAGGCCCTACTATTGGCCGGTACCGCGGGACTTGCAATGCGCGCAGCTATCGAGAATCAGCAAGAATCTACTATCCGGGAATCTACCGGATTTGGAATTGCGGAACGATCAGCGGTAACATCGAACGGAAGCTGCTCGGTAATAAGCTGCCCTTCAATGCAGATATGCATTGAGAGCGGATCAGGAACCAGGGCGAAATAGAGTGGGCCGTTGCCATGCAAAAGTCTGTCGGCCGCTCTTGAAGCCCATCACGATATCCGGCAGCTCGGCGATGGCGAAGCGGCTGTCTTGCGTGTCGAGCACAACGAGATCGGCCGGATTCCCAACCTCGATGCCGTAATCCCCGAGGTTCATCAGCCGCGCCGGCAGCTCGGTCACGAGATCAAGGCAGGTATCGAAGTCGTTGACCGAGGCATGCGCGACGTTGGCGTAGAAATTCGCCATTCGCAGCAGTGAGGCATCACCGAACGGCGTGAAGGGATTGAGCACGTTGTTGGTCGCGATCGAGCACAGCACGCCGTCGCCGGCGAGCTTGTGGACGAGCGTCAGCCCGCGTGGCACGTTGTGGGTCGCCTCGCGCCCCATCAAATAGAGATCGGTTGCCGGCAGCACGGTGACGGCTACGCCGGCCTTCTCCAGTTGCGCAGTGGCGGCCCTCAGCCGCTCCGGTGGCAGTGCGGAGAGCTTCGTCGCATGGCCGATTGCCACGCGGCCCCCGTAGTTGCGCCGCTCGGTCTGCCGGCAGACCTCGTCGAGGTGCCACCAGGAGGGATTGAGATCAAAATCGAGATGGAGATCGACGTCCACGTCGAACGCCTCGGCGAGGTCGAAGATGCGTGCGAGATGGGCGTTCGGATCGGTGTCCGTGTAAGGACAGCCGCCGATCACCGCGCCCCCATCGCGCAGCGCCTTGATCAGAAGCTCCTCGCTGCCGGGATCGTTGGTGAGGCCTTCCTGCGGAAAGACACAGAGCGACAGGTCGATCGCCCAGGCATAGTCACGCTTCAGCGCCTTCACCGCCTCGAATCCGCGCAAGCCGATGCGCGGATCGATCTCGACGTGGGTTCGCATGCGCGTGGTGCCGTGGACGATGGCACGTTCGAGCACCCGGGCGCCGCGCGCGTAGACGTCCTCGACCGAGAAATCCTTCTTCATCCCGGAGACGGCGCGGATCGCTTCGGAGACGCTGCCGTGATCATGCCCGCAGCGGCCGAGCAGGCAGGCCTTATCGAGGTGGATGTGGCTGTCGACGAAGCCGGGCAGGGCGAGACGCCCTCCGACATCGACCTCAACGGCCTCGCAGGCGAGCGTCGGTTCGATGGCGGTGATCCGGCCGCGCGTGACGCCGATGTCCATCGGGTCGGCGGCACCACGCAGCAAGGCGTTGCGAAAGATTAGGTCAAAGGCGGGTTGCGTTGTCATGGCTCTTGGGGAAGGAATTTAGTGCATTCGGCCGCGTTTGGCGGCTCCAGATTGTCGGCAGTGTAGCGACGGAAATGTTCAAAATATATGCACGTATTCCCCGAGAGCGGCGGTAGTATTCCGCAACCCCGGGAGAATGAGCCATGTCCGCTACCGCAAAAGCCGAAGCCGGTCCGTCGTCCGACGCCGAGATCGTTGAAGCCTATCTCACGGCGTCGATGATCCCCGATCCGGACGCCGCGGCGGCCTATATGGCGCCGGGCACGGTGATCACCTTTACCGGCGGGCGCGAGTTCGATCATCCGCGGGGCCCGACCGGGTTCAACGCCAAGCGCTACCGCTGGGTCAAGAAGAAGATGGATCGGTTCGACGTCTGCCCCGGCGACGGCGAGACCGTGGTCTATAGCGTCGGCACGCTCTACGGCGAATGGATGGATGGGACCGCGTTCGAGGGCAACCGCTACGTCGACCGCTTCGTGGTCCGGAATGGCCAGATCACCAAGATGGATGTCTGGAACGACAGCGCCGAGCGGATCCTGGTCCAGCGCGGTATCGATGCGTAAGCGCCATCCTGGCGCTTGAGCTGCCCTGACTCCACAGAGACAAACGGCCGGTCACCATATCGCAAGCCGCGATAGCTGATAGATGCAAGCTCGTGTGGCGGCTGTCGCGGGCCTGCGCTATCAAGGGAGCGATTGCTGCGCCCGGCATGGAGGCGCGAGCCTCCTCGAGGAGTTCCCAATGCGTTTACCCACTGTTGTCCTGGCCTTCACATGCCTTGCAACTGCCGCCTCCGCCGAAGACCTGTCGGGTACGCTTCAGAAAGTCAAAGAGACCAAGAAGATCACGCTGGGCTATCAGGAGGCCTCGGTCCCGTTCAGCTATCTCGATGGCAACCAGAAGCCGGTCGGCTTTGCCATGGATATCTGCCTCAGGATCGTGGATGCCGTGAAGAAACAGCTTGGTATGCCCGACATCGCCGTCGACACCATCGCCGTGACGTCGTCGAACCGGATTCCGCTGATGGTCAACGGGACGCTCGACCTGCATTGCTCGGCGACCACCAACAATGCCGATCGCCAGAAGCAGGTCGCCTTCACCAACACGCACTTTCTCAGCGCGACGCGATTTGCGGCCAAGAAAGCCGCGAAGATCAACACCATCGACGATCTCAAGGGCAAAGCGGTGACGGCGGTGGCTGGCTCGGTCAATTTGACGCAGCTCGCCAAGGTCAACACCGAGCGCAATCTCGGCATCAACGTGATGCCGGCCAAGGACCAGGCCGAGGCCTTCCTGTTGCTGGAAACCGACCGCGCCCAGGCCTACGCGCTCGACGACGTGCAGCTCGCGGTCGCGATCGCGCGCTCGAAGGAGCCGCAGCTGTTCATGATCAGCGAGGAGACGTTCTCGAAGCCCGAGCCTTACGGGATCATGCTGCGGCGGGAGGACGCGCCGTTCAAGGCGCTCGCCGACCGCGCCACCGCGGAGCTATACGCCAGCCAGGAGATCGAGGTCCTCTACAAGAAGTGGCTGGAATCGCCGACGCCGCCGAACGGCCTCAACTACAACGTCCCGATGTCGGGCGCCTTGCGCAACGCCTTCAAGAAGCCGAGCTCCAGCTTCGATCCGGATGTGTACGTGGTGAACTGAGGCGAGGGCGCCAAGGCGCTGGTTGCAATCGGCTGCTTGTCATTGTGCCCTCGCCCCTTGCGGGAGAGGGCATCTCCGCTGGTTGATGCACGCTCACTCGGGTGAGGGGTCTGTCTCCGCGGATAGATACCCCTCATCCGGCGCTTCGCGCCACCTTCTCCCGCAAGGGGAGAAGGGAAGATGGCACTGTGCTTCCGGCGAGTGCAGTGTTTTACGCGTTCGAATATTTCTTCAGCTCGAACCGCGCGATCTGGTTCCTGTGGACCTCGTCCGGGCCGTCGGCGAGACGCAGCAAGCGCGCGGTCGCGTAGGCCTGCGTCAATCCGAAATCGTTCGACGTGCCGCCGCCGCCATGGGCCTGGATCGCCCAGTCGATGATCTGGCAGGCCATGTTGGGCACAGCGACCTTGATCATCGCGATCTCGGCTTTCGCCACCTTGTTGCCGACGGTATCCATCGCGTGGGCGGCGTTGAGCGTCAGCAACCGGGCCTGCTCGATCATGATGCGGGCTTCAGCGATTCGCTCCTGCGTCACCGTCTGCTCGGAAACCGGCCTGCCGAAGGCGACGCGGCTGCGCACCCGGCGGCACATCTTCTCCAGTGTGCGCTCGGAGAGCCCGATCAGCCGCATGCAATGGTGGATGCGGCCGGGGCCGAGGCGTCCCTGCGCGATTTCGAAACCGCGGCCCTCGCCGAGCAGCATGTTCTCCTTGGGCACGCGCACATCGGTGAAGACGACCTCGGAGGCACGGTCGGGCACGCCGTAGAAGCCGAACACGGGCAGGGGACGCTTGACCTCGACGCCCGCTGTGTCCATCGGCACCAGGATCATGGATTGCTGCTTGTGGCGGTCCGCATTGTCAGGATCGGTCTTGCCCATGAAGATGCAGATCTTGCAGCGCGGGTCGGTCGCGTTGGTGGTGTACCATTTGCGGCCGTTGATGACGTAATGGTCGCCGTCGCGGACGATCGAGCTTTCGATGTTGGTCGCATCGGACGATGCGACGGCGGGCTCGGTCATGGCGAAGCAGGAGCGGATTTCGCCAGCGAGCAGCGGCTTCAGCCAGCGCTCCTTGTCGTTCTCCGTGCCATAGCGCTCCAGCACCTCCATGTTGCCGGTATCGGGCGCCGAACAGTTGAAGACTTCGGGCGCGAGATGCGAGCGGCCCATGACTTCGCAGAGCGGGGCATATTCGAGGTTGGTGAGGCCCGCACCGTAGCCGGAGTCCGGCAGGAACAGATTCCAGAGGCCTTCAGCGCGCGCCAGCGGCTTCAGCTCCTCGACGACCGGATAGACCTTCCAGGGGCCCAGCTCCTCCGCCTCGCGATAAAAACGTTCCTCGTTCGGATAGATGTGCCGGTCCATGAAACTTTCGAGCCTGCGCTTGAGCTCAACGATTTTGGGGGACATCGAGTAGAGCATCTTTGGTCTCCTCAATCGATGGACAGGCCGGTGCGCAATCGGCTCAGGCGACGCGATACTCTTTGAATTTCTCGCGCAGCGCGGATTTGAGCACCTTGCCGGTGCCGGTCATCGGGAACTCGTCCATGAACTCGACGGCGTCGGGCATCCACCAGCTCGCGATCTTGGGGCGCATGTGGTCGAGTAGCGTCTTGCCGTCGACGGTCGTGCCCTTCTTGCGGACGACGAGGAGCAGAGGCCGCTCCTGCCATTTCTCATGGTTGATCGCGACCACGGCGGCTTGCAGCACATCGGGGTGAGACAAGGCGACGTCCTCGAGCTGGATCGAGGAGATCCATTCGCCTCCGGACTTGATTACATCCTTGGAGCGGTCGGTCAGCGTGACGTGGCCCTGTGGGTCGATCACGGCCATGTCGCCGGTGATCAGCCAGCTGTCGCGGTCGAGGCCTTCGTCGAGTTTCATGTAGCCGGACGCAACCCACGGTCCCCGCGCGCGCAGATGGCCGACGCTCTTGCCGTCGCGCGGCAGCTCGTTGCCGCCGTCGTCGACGATGCGCAAGGCGGTGCCGAAACAGGCGCGGCCGGACACCTGGCGGCGGTCGAACCTCTCCTTGTCGTCGAGATGCTCGGAGCCCGGCCGCAGGCCAGGCATCGAGCAGCCCAAGGCTTCGGTCATGCCCCAGGCCTGGACGTAGTCGACGTCGTACTCGCGCTTGAGCTTCTCGACCATTGCGCGCGGCGGTGCCGAGCCTGACGACAATGTTGCACGAAGTGTCGAGAACCTGTTGCCGGTGCGCCCTAACCAGTCGAGCAGGATCAGCCAGAAGCTCGGCACGCCCGCGGACAGCGTCACCCTCTCGCCTTCGAGCAATTCGTAGAGCTTGTCCGGCTCGTAATTGCGGCCGGGCAGCACCAGCTTCGAGCCGGTATAGGGCGCGGTGAACGGCATGTTCCAACCGTTGCCGTGGAACAGCGGCGCCATCGGCATCATCACCTCGCGCACGCCTTCCAGGTGCCCGGGCAGGAAGTCGAAATTGCAGGAGACCATGGTCTGCAGGATCGCGGCGCGGTGCGAATAGATTACGCCCTTCGGATTGCCGGTGGTGCCGGAGGTGTAGCAGATCGTGGACGCCGACTTTTCGTCGAACTCCGGCCAGACGAAGCCGGCGTCGTGCTCGTTCTCCAGCAGGTCCTCGTAGCAATGGACGTTGGCAAGCCTGGTCTCCGGCATCCGCTCGCGCGAGGACATCACGACATAGGCTTCGATCGATGTGAGCTGCGGCGCGATTGCCTCCACGATCGGCAGCGTGGCGCGGTCGATGAACAGCAGGCGGTCCTCGGCGTGATTGACGATGTAGACGAGTTGTTCGGGAAACAGCCGCGGGTTGACGGTGTGCAACACGTAGCCCATGCCCGGCGCGGCATAGAACATCTCGAAGTGACGGTGCGTATTCCAGGCCAGCGTGCCGACCCTGTCGCCGGGCATCATGCCGAGCCTCTTGAGGGCCAATGCCATGCGCTTGATGCGCGGATGGGCGTCGGCATAGGTGTAGCGATGGATGTCGCCCTCGATCTCGCGGGCGACGACCTCGGCCTCGCCGTGATAATCGGCCGCATACTGGATCAGGCCGCTGATCAGGAGCGGCATGTCCATCATCAATCCCTGCATCGTCTCCTCCGGACCGCCATGTCGTTGCATGGCGTGCGCTTGTGATGTGCGCTTGAGGTTAGCGGAACGCCACGCGACGTTCACGTAAAAAGCGAGGGACGTGATTGCATGCGTCTCTTTTTCAGGGCTAAGTGATGCGAGCTGCCGGCGAAGCAGTTTCCGCCCCGGAGGAAATGAATGTCAGCGGAAAGACACAAGACCGGTGCAGCCGGCGAATCTACACTCGACATTGACGCACTCCGTGCGCGCTATCGCGACGAGCGCGATCGGCGCCTGCGCGCCGAAGGCAAGGCGCAATATGTCGAGATGACCGGCGAGTTCGGGCGCTATCTCGACGATCCCTGGGCCAATTCCGGATTCGCGCGCGAGGCCGTCAGCGAACAGAACGAGGTGCTCATCGTCGGCGGCGGCTTCGGCGGCCTTCTGTGTGGCGCGCGACTGCGCGAAGCCGGCATCGATGATTTCCGGGTCGTGGAAAAGGCCGCCGATTTCGGCGGCACCTGGTACTGGAATCGCTACCCTGGTGCGGCCTGCGATACCGAGAGCTACATTTACCTGCCGTTGCTGGAAGAGACCGGCTACATGCCGGTGCGCAAATATGCGCGAGCACCCGAGATCTACGAACATTCGCGCCGCATCGGCCGTCACTTCGGCCTCTATGAGCGCGCTCTGTTTCAGACCGTCATCACGCGCATGGAATGGCAGGAGTACGAGGCACGCTGGCTGGTCGAGACCGATCGCGGTGATTGCATCGGCGCGCGCTTCGTCATCCTCGCTGGCGGCCCGTTGAGCCGTCCGAAGCTGCCGGGTATTCCCGGCATCGAAAGCTTCAGAGGACACAGCTTCCACACCAGCCGCTGGGATTACGCCTACACCGGAGGCACGGCCGAAGGTGGTCTGACCGGTCTTGGCGACAAGCGCGTCGGGATCATTGGCACCGGCGCCACCGCCGTGCAATGCGTGCCGCATCTCGGCCGCTCGGCCAAGGAGCTCTACGTCTTCCAACGTACGCCGTCGGCGATCGGCGTGCGCGACGACCGCCCGACGGATCAGAGCTGGGCGCAGGGGCTCAGGCCTGGCTGGCAGCGCGAACGCATGGACAATTTCACCGCCGTGATCTCGGGCGAGCCATTCGAACAGGATCTGGTGCAGGACGGCTGGACCGGCCTGCTCGGCGAGATCCTGCTGGCGCCGCGCCGCCAGCCCCAGCCGGTGACCTCGATCGAGGAGGCGCTCAAGGTCATCGAGCAGGCTGATTATCGCAAGATGGAAGAGATCCGGGCGCGCGTCGATGCGATCGTCAAGGATGAGATGACTGCTTCGGCGTTAAAGCCCTGGTACAAGGCCTTCTGCAAGCGGCCGTGTTTCCACGACGAATATCTCGACACGTTCAATCGTCCCAATGTGCATCTCGTCGATACCAGGGGACAGGGCGTCGATCGCATCACCGAGAATGCCGTCGTGGTCGACGGCCACGCCTACGAACTCGACTGCCTGATCTATGCCAGCGGTTTCGAAGTCGGTACCGATTACGCCCGTCGTATGGGCTTCGAGATTTATGGACGCGATGGCACGCGCCTGTCCGAGCGCTGGCGCGACGGCATCAAGACGATGCATGGCTTCTACAGCCGCGGCTTCCCGAACTGCTTCCTGATCGTCATGGTGCAGGCCGGCCAGAGCGCCAACTTTCCGCACATCATCGACGAGCAGTCGCAGCACATCGCCTATGTGATCGCCGAGGCGCGCAAGCGCAAAGCGCGGACGCTGGAGCCGACGCTCGATGCCGAGAACGCCTGGGTCGAGGAGGTGGTCAAAGCCGCGCTCGGCCGCCAGACCTATCTCGCTGAATGCACGCCCGGCTACTACAACAATGAAGGCGTGTTCGATCCGATCGCGGCGAGAAACAGCCAGTATTGGCGCGGGCCGGTGGCATTCCTGCGGCTGCTCGACAAGTGGCGTAAGGAGGGCAATTTGGACGGACTGGAACTGTCGTATGATCACGCCATGGAGTCGGCGCCTTCGTCCGGGTAAGCTCGGGCATTGGATCGCGCCAGAGAGAGGACATCGAGATGATCAGGGGCAGAACTGTGGCGGGGGCGGTTTTTGGGGCGATGACGCTGCTCGGCTGCCTGGCGCCCGCCGCCCACGCCGCGCAATGCGGCAGCTCGTCGGCAGGCTTCGAGACCTGGAAGCGCGAGTTCAGTGCGGAAGCGCAGGGCAAGGGCATCGGCCAGACCGCGCTCGCGGCGCTGATGCAGACCAATTACGCGAGTGCCACCATCGCGGCCGACCGCGGCCAGCGCAGCTTCTCGCTGTCGCTCGACCAGTTCCTCGCCAAGCGCGGCGCCACCACCATCGTCGCCAAGGGGCGTCAGCTCAAGAACTCGCAGGCCGCCTTGTTCGCCTCGATCCAGCAGCGCTATGGCGTCCCGCCGGGGCCGCTGATCGCGATCTGGGGCATGGAGACCGGATTCGGCAGCCAGCGCGGCAACCAGAACATGCTCTCCTCGATTGCGACGCTCGCCTATGACTGCCGCCGTCCCGAATTCTTCACCGAGCAGCTCTATGCGGCGCTGAAGCTGATCGATCGCGGCACGCTGTCGGGGGCAACCCGCGGCTCGATGCACGGCGAAGTCGGTCAGACCCAGTTCATGCCCAAGAACATCCTGGCCTACGGCACCGGCAATCTCGAAGTTGCCGCCAATGCGCTGAACTCGACAGCGAATTTCCTGAAAGCCCATGGCTGGCGTGCCGGAGCGGGTTACCAGCCGGGCGAGCCGAATTTCGCCGCCATCGAAGCCTGGAATGCCGCCGGCGTTTATCAGAAGGCGATCGCCCTGATGGGACGGCAGATCGATGAGGGCGGAGGTACGGCCGCCTCGCGCTGACCAGAGCCCCGTTTCGAACGGGGCTCTGGCTCCTTGTTTTGGCGCGTTTTCCTTAGGCGAACCGGCATCCACTTCGCTTGGACACGCTCCTGCTCAGCAAGGCGTGATGCGCGGGCAAGAGAAAGTTGTTGCCAACTGGAACCGACGGCACGAGGTTTGCTTTGATCGAACAGGGCTGGGCATGAGGAGACTCAACATGGCAACCCAGATCGTGATGGACCAGACTGGCGACACGCGCCACGAGTTTGATCCTGGCAATGCCGAAGCGCTGGCTCGGGCCGAGCGGCGCTTTCGGGAGCTGACCGGAGCGGGCTTCACCGCCGCGCTGCGAACCGGACCTGGCGAAGTCACCCGGATCCGATCGTTTGACCCGACCGCGCAGGAAACGCTGTTCTATCCCCGCCTGGTCGGCGGTTGATCTGAGCTGCTCATGATCGCGGCAGTCTGGCTCCGCGCGCCGGCGCGTGCGCGTTTGCATGCGCTACGCGAACTCTATCGGCGCTTCTTCGGCGAGAACACGCCGGATGCCCGGGGTCGCCGGCTCCTGGCCGAATGGCTGTCACCGGCGCAGCGCGCGCAATTCGAGCAGTACCGGCATTTCGATGTCGTCGGCTGCGATACCGGCAAGACGTATCGCATCCATTATGGCACCGCCGCAAATGTCCATGAGATCGACGCGGCCGGAAATGCGACGATGGGGTGGTGCTTCGTCCCGTCAGGCTTTCTCGTCCCCGGCGACGTCATGCTCGCACAGAAGATCGCGCTCGAGACCGACGAAAGGGGAGCTCTCGCGCTCGCCAACAGGTTTCCGCCGGCAACACATTCGGAGCACTTCTACCGGCGGCCGTTCTAGGGTGGGCCTATCAGTGCCTATCAGTAATGTGTGGTGCGATAGGCATCTACCGCGTGCGCTGCAAAAACGCCGACGCTGCAAAGCGCAAGCAAGGCCGAGATCAGTTCGATCATAGCTCGTCCTCCTGCAGCGGTAGGGCGACGAGGTGCTGACAGCAGGAGTAATCCCAGATCAGGTCGAGGAAGAATTGCATGATGGCCGTCCCTGTATGATTTTGACAACTAGATAACCGGCCATCTGTTTCAGGCGTGTTTCGTCGCATCTGGAAACGGGTTTCTTGGGGGAGCCCCAGGCTGGTTTGTGCGCTGCGGAGCCGCTACATCCCGCTCTTGCTCAACCCTGTTAGCCGCGAGGCGGCGCATCACATTGCGAGGCGAAATCATGGCGCAGGTCGAGTGGTTCGACGATCTCACCATTGGAATGCAGTTCAAATCCCCCGAAGTTCACGTCACCGAGGCCGACATCAAGCGGTTCGCGGCCGAGTTCGATCCGCAGCCGATGCATCTCGACCATGAAGCCGCCAAGCGGACCCTGTTCAGGGGTCTCGCTGCCTCGGGATGGCACACCGCCGCGATTGCCATGAGCCTCGCGATCCAGACCCGCCCCTTCGGCCCGCATCCGCTGATCGGCGCCGGCGTCGACGGGCTGCGCTGGACCATCCCGGTACGGCCCGATGACCGCCTGCATCTGGTCGGGGAGGTCATCAGCCTCACGCCGTCGAAGTCGAAGCCGCAGGGCATCGCGCTGGTGAAATGGACCATGTTCAACCAGAACGGCGAGGAGGTTTACACCTTCACCCCGATCGCGATCGTGCCGCGGCGGGAGTAGGGCAGGGTCGGCGCCCTACGCAGCCGCCCGAAGCCCTTGCGGGTCACCGGCAGAGGTGGTCATCTCGGTCCGGGGAACACGCTGGAGGCTGACATGAAACGATCTCTTCTCGCCGCCGGGTTGCTGGCCGGCGCCTTGAGCGCAGTCGCTTTGACCGCAAGACCGGTGCAGGCGCAACAATCCAAAGTCGGCGACTGGACCATCGAGAAGCGCACGCAGGACGCACATTGCAATGCGAGCCGCGGCTACAAGGACAAGGAAGACGAGAACCGGGACTACGTCATCGTCATCACCTATTCCGAGAAGGCGATCGTCATCGTCATGATCTATGACGGCTGGGAGTGGGACAAGGCGGGCGAGATCCTCCGAGCCGATGTCGGAACCGATGACGCCGATATCATGAAGAAGGCCAAGTGGGAGGTCATGGACAAGACCACCGTGCGCGGCATTTTCGAATACGATCAGTCCATGATGGACCGGCTGTCCAGGGCCAAGCGTCTCTCGCTCGATTTCGAGGACGATGACGACGACAGCATCGAGATACAGGTGCCGCGTGCCGGTGAAGCGCTGGCGGCGCTGAAATTCTGCGAGGAGAATCGCAAGTAGGTTGCCGGGGCCGGATGCGAGGCCGGCGGGATCGGTGGCGAAAGGGTTCTGCAGCGCGACCGGCGCCTGACGCATCGCACACGTGACTCATCGCACACAGTCCGCGCGCTGTTCGCATTTATCCTAGTCTTTGGCGAAAACGTCCAAGCCGCATCCTGCGGTTGACGTTACGCAAGGACGATGTTCGATATTCCAGCATTTCGTTGCAACGTTTTCTCCGCGTCGAAGGCGGCGATTGACCGGCCCGTCTCCTCCGCCTGGCCCCGGATCGCGATCTCTCTCTCGCGCGCGAGCCATACGCAGATTGCATCGTCCGGCCGATGACAATCCTCCACGCAAATCGATTTTCGTCCCTCGTCGGCGAGATCTACGACGCGGCGGTCGATCCCGCGTTGCGCAGCGGGGTGCTGGAACAGGTTTCGCATTTCGTCGGCGGATGTGCCGCGACCATCCTGTCCAGGGACAGAGCCCGGCTCTCGATCGAGATCCACGAGCATTTTGGCACCGAATCCCGCTTCCGCCAGCTTTATCGCGACCGATATGTGGAGCTGGACCCTCTGCTGGATCGTCATCTCACGCTCGCGGCGGAGCAGACGATCGGCGTCGCCGACATCATGACTCAGGCGGATTTCCTGGCAACGAGCTTCTATCGCGAGTGGGTGGAACCACAAGGAGCGATTGACCTTGCAACCGTCGCGCTCGAGAAGTCGGAGACACGCACCACGATCCTGCAGGTGTTGCGCCACCGCTCGCGCGGACTCGTTGACGAGCCGATGCGCGAGCGCATGCGGCTGCTCGCTCCGCACCTCCAGCGTTCCAGAATCATGGGCCGGCAGATCAGGGCACGCTCGCATACCGTGGACGACCTTGCCGATGTCCTCGATGGGCTGAGCACGGCGATCTGCCTGCTCGACGCAGATGGCCGGGTCGTGCATGCCAACGCAGCATCCCGCGGGCTGTTCGCCGATGCCAGCCTGCTCGCAATGGTCGGTGACCGGATCGTGGCCCGCAACACCCAGACGGACAAAATATTCCGCGGCCTGTGCGAAATCGATGCGGGCAACGAAACTCGTTCCGCTGCCCGCCGTCAGATCGAGCTTGCGACATCAGTTGATGGGCAGCACTATCTGCTCCACGCTTTTCCCTTGAAGCGCGATCGCACTCCATCGCGAGATGCTGCAGCCACGGTGCTGTTCGTTCAGAAGGCATCGGCGGCGACATGGCTCGCAGCCGATGCGATCGCTGCGGCCTTCAGGCTGACACCGTCCGAATTGCGCGTATTGATGGCAATTATCGAGATTGGCGGCGTTCCCGACATTGCGGCAAAGCTCGGCATCGCCGAAACGACCGTGAAGACGCATCTCGGCCGCCTGTTCGAGAAGACTGGCGCCGGCAGGCAGGCCGACTTGGTCAAGATTGCCACCGGCTTTGCCGTTCCATTCGCGCATCGCACGAACGACGGTGACGATGCCTTGTGATTTATTTCACATGGTTCGCCGGCTATGTGCCGCAATCTCAATCCATTGTGATGAGCCAAGCTCCGGTGTCCTCCGAATGCAGGACGCGAGTCATTTGAGACTTTCGTATATCGCGTTCTAGAAAAGTGAAGAGCAGCGAGCGCCGGCGAAGAGATGCCGCGACAGCGTCGAACGCGAGTGTGAGGAAACGACAGCGCGCGGCCGGACCTGCTCGTCGGTTGGAGGATTGCAGTGACCCAGTTTGATTTTTCCGTTATCAATGTTTCAACGAACGAAATTCCCGAAAACGAGCGTATCCCGCTGCTTCGCGATTTCTACTGTCGCGGGGTGTTGAAGGCGGAGGTCGAGGTGAGGGAAGGAAAGCCGTTCGCGGCGAGCTTCACGTCCCACGTCTTGCCGGAAGCCCAATTGCTGATCGGAGGATTGTGCGGAGCGCGGATCATTCGCACCAAGCACCTGATTGCCGATGGCGATGATAGTCTGGCCCTGATCGTGAATCGATCCGGCGTGCTTGGGATATCCGAGCGAGGGCACGATCTGAGCCTCCGTGCCGGAGAGGCTGTCCTGACGAGCGCGGAGGACGTCACGACGTTCGAGCGATTGTCGCTGGGTAGCTGTTTCTCGCTGCGTGTGCCGAGACGCGTGCTGGCGCCGATGATCGTGGATGTCGATGACGCCGTGATGCGGGTCATGCCGGAGAGTTCAACGGGACTTCGGCTGCTGGTCGATTACGCGGTGACGCTGGTACGGGAGAAGGCATTCGCGATGCCCAATTTGCGCAAGCTCGGGGTCGGGCATCTGCACGATCTTCTGGCAATCGTCCTCGGTGCCACCAACGAGCCGCGGGAGCTGGCCGGGCGGCGCGGCGTCAAGGCGGCACGGCTGCAGAAGGCCAAAGTCTCCATCGCCAACAATTGCTGGCGGCAGGACTTGTCGGTGGCCACGGTTGCCCAGGAACTCGGCGTGACGCCGCGTTATCTCCAGCGCCTGTTCGAGGCCGACGGCAAGACGTTCTCGTCCTTCCTGATCGAACAACGCGTCAAGCGTGCGCATCGCATGTTGCGCGAACCCGGACACGCCGAGCGGACGGTCAGCTCGATCGCCTACGATGTCGGTTTCGGCGATCTCTCCTATTTCAACCGCTGCTTCCGGCGGACTTATGGCGCCACGCCCAGTGACGTCAGGAGCCGCGAGATGTCGTGAACGCGCGCGATTGAATGTCAGGTCAAATGCCGATTGGAGACGGCACGGGCGTGCGCCGCCCGCAGTTGGAGTGTTGTGTTGCATGCGCCGTTTTTTCTTTGATCTTATGCTCGGCAATATCGTGAAGATCGATCCGGGTGGCATGGTGTTCGAATGCCCCGAAGCGACATTCGTGGTAGCCAACGAGATGGCAAGCCACCTGTTCGTCTGGCGCGACGATTTGCGCGGCCGCGATGCCTGCATCCGGGTCAGAGACACCGACGGGCGCGAGATCTATCGCGCCGCCGTCTGGTCGGAGAATCTGGAGAAGGTCGGCTGGGACGAGGTGTGAGCGGCCCGGTGCGCTATCGCGACTCTGCATCAGTAGCACCCGAAACGGATATCCGTTCGTTGCCCGGCCGGCGCCTCCTCCGATCGGAGGATGCCGCATGCTGTGGTTGTGGTATGCTTGGTGATATTGATCACATAGGCCATTTATAGCTATGCACGGACCGCGGAAGCTGCCCGACCTCGTCGAGGCCATCTACGATGCCGGACTCGATCCTTCGCTGTGGAACAACGTCGTCACCGGCATCCGCGACTTCGTGGGCGGCCAGGCCTGCGGACTGTTTTCCAAGGATTCCATCAGCAAATTCGGCGTCACGCACTATTATTGCGGGGCGGACCCGCACTACATCAAGCTCTATTCCGAGACGCATTCGAAGTTCGATCCGCTGACGGTCCTGCCGCCGCACGGCCAGATCGTCAGCATTCCCGATCTCGTCAATTTCGATGAATACCGGGGCGGACGCTTTTACCAGGAATGGATGCAGCCGCAGGGTTGCAGCGATGCGGCCAACGTCGTGCTCGAGAATTCGAATGCGAGCTGCCCCGTGATGATGACGGTGCTGTCGGGCCGCCGGATGGTGGATCCGGTGATGAAGCACCGCCTCTCGCTGGTCGTGCCGCACGCCAGCCGTGCGTTGCTGATCAACCGCGCCATGACCTCGCAACTGACGTTGGCGACGGCGTTGGCGGAGGTCCTGGACAATCTTGCCTGCGGCATCTTCCTCCTCGATGGCTTCTGCCGGCTGGTACACGCGAATTCCGCGGGGCACGCCTTGCTTGCGGCCGACGATCTGGTTCGGTCCGTTGCCGGGCAACTGGTGACCAGCAGTGCGGAGGCCAATCAGACGCTGCGGGAAGCGTTCGCGGCCCGCAATGAAATTGCCCTGCTTGCCGCGAAGGGGCAGGCGTTTTCGCTGCTTTCGCCCTCGGGCGAGCGCTACGTCGCGCACATCCTGCCGCTCTCCTCGGTCCTGCGGCACGGCAGCGAGCGGGTGGTCGATGCCGTCGGTGCGCTGCTCCTGCGCAAGGTATCGCTCGGCGGACAGTCCTACGGCGAATTGATCGCGCGGACTTTCGACCTTACACCGGCCGAGCTGCGCGTCTTCCTGTCGATCGTCGAGGTTGGCGGCGTCCCGGAGACGGCAGTCGCGCTCGGTATCGCAGAAACGACGGCGAAGACGCATCTGCATCGCGTGTTCGCCAAGACGGGCGTTTCGCGTCAGGCCGATCTCGTCAAGCTCGCGGCAGGATTCTCCAATCCGCTGGTCAACTAGGCGGCTCATTGCGCCCTCAGGATTGAACCTTTCCCTCCCTCGCCAGACTCACAGGAGCCGCCGGGCATGAAGAACATGTCGCCATCTCCATGTGTCACTACTGGCTCTTCCGATGCCCCGACTTCCAAAACCGTCCGAGTTGATTGAGACTATCTATGACGCAGGTCTCCACCCGGAGTTGTGGAGCGAGGTCGTTGTCAAGCTCAATGCCTTCATCGGCAGCCAGGCCTGTGGTCTGATTTCGAAGGACCCGGTCAGCAAATCAGGCGCGACGCATTATTATTGCGGGGTCGATCCGCACTACATTCAGCTCTATGCGGAGACCTACTCCCGGTACGACCCGCTTGCTCGGCTTCCGCGCTATGGCGAGGTGCGCAACATCCCCGATCTCGTGGATTTCGACGAATATCGCCGCGGCCGCTTCTACCAGGAATGGCTGCGCCCCCAGGGCTGCGTCGACGTCGCCAACGTGGTGCTGGAGCAGTCGAAGTCGCCGTCTCCGATGCTGATGACCGTGATCCCGGGCAGGGAGATGCTCGATGCCGAGCAACGGGCGCGGATGCAGTTCCTGGCTCCGCATGCGAGCCGGGCGCTGTTGATCAACCGGGCGATCGAGCGGAAGCAGCAGCGCGCGATCGCGCTCGCCGACGTCGTGGACCAACTGAATGCCGGTGTCATCCTGCTCGATTCGACCTGTCATATCGTCCACAGCAATCCGGCCGCGGCGACGATCCTGGCCGTCGACGATGTCCTGCGGTCTGTCTCGGGCCGGCTGGTGGCAAGATCCTCCGCTGCTAATTCGGCCCTGCGCGATATTTTCCGTGACACAAGCGAGGTCGCGTTGGCGGCATCTTCGGGACGGAAAATTCCGCTGATGTCGCATGACGGTTCTTACTACGTCGCGCAAATCATCGCGCTGCCATCACTGCTGCGCGAGGGTAGGGCCGAGCGCAGTTCGGCCGTCGGAGCCTTGTTCATCTGGAAAGCGGAGCTCGACGGCCGCTCGTGTGCCGGTCTCATTGACCGCACCTTCGAACTCACGCCTGCGGAACTGAGGGTCTTGCAGTCGATCGTCGATGTCGGCGGCGTGCCGGAGACGGCGGTTGCGCTCGGTATCGCGGAGACGACGGTGAAGACGCATCTGCATCGCGTGTTCGCCAAGACCGGCGTTTCTCGTCAGGCCGATCTCGTCAAGCTCGCAGCTGGATTTTCCAATCTGCTCGTGCACTGAGACGCCTTCAAAAACACACGCGAGTCGCTGCAGCTCGCAATAGGTTCAATCAGAAGCATCATTAGAAAGTTATCGCACGTCGTTCGATCGAATGACGCGATTTTCCACGCGCTATTCTACTGAACATCACACGGTCTGTTGTTCGACGCGTCAGGCATTTGTGTGAAGCAACTCACTGTAGGCGGAAGTGGATCCCGTCAATCTCTCGAACAGGTTGAGAGGAGATTGTCATGCGAACGACGTCACCGGTTCTGACAGGCAGGTTCCGCGATATCGTCGCCCGCATAGGCGCGATACTCCGCGCGCAGCGGGAAATCGACGCGCAGCGCGTGTTGCAACGCTATCGCCACCTGCTGGACCAGCCGCACGAAGCGCCGTGTTTGAATGAAATTATTCCCGTCTCCCGTGAAGAGGATGCTTTTGAAAATGCCAACGGAGTTGATCCGCGCGAGCGCACGACCGGCCACCCCAAATTCGAACGTGCGTAACGTCAGCATCGTCGCCATTGCGCTGACCGCGGCGCTCGTTGCTCTCCAACTGGTCGGCCTCGCGATGCTGGAGCGATCTCATGCTTACGCGCATCCGTCGGCTCCACTCGAGCCGGCCGCTTGCACGGAGAGCGCCGATATCTCTGTCTCGCAAATTCCCTACGACTGACCGGAGGGCGGATTGTGCCTGATGTCACGACTCTGATGCTGCTCAGCGTTGCCGTGTTCGCCGGTGCCTTCGTCTCCGGGCTCTCGGGATTTGCCTTTTCCGCAGTGGCGGGCGCCATCCTGCTCCGGGTGTTTCAGCCGCTCGAAGCCGTGCCGCTGATGATGGCGTGCAGCATCGGCGTGCAGGCGACCAATCTGTGGGCGCTTCGGCGCAATATTCGCTGGGAAGGCAGTCTGCTGCTGATCGTCGGTGGCTTGATCGGCGTTCCCATCGCGGTATCGCTGCTCCAGAGCACTGATACGCATCTGCTCCGGCGCGGCTTCGGCATTATCGTTGCACTCTATGCGGCCTACATGCTGCTGCGGCCGACTCTGGTGACGGCCGGCGAGGCGGTCGGGCGGCACTGGGTCGCGTTGATCGGGTTCGGGGGAGGGCTGGTCGGCGGGCTGACCGCGATGCCCGGCGCGATCCCGACGATTTGGTGCGACATGCGCGGCATGCCCAAGAGCGAGCAGCGCGGCCTGGTGCAGCCGTTCATCGCCGCGATGCAGGTGTTCGCGATCGCGCTGCTGGTCGGACATCAGGACCTGTCGTCGAAAGTCTTCGTCGATCTCGCGGTCAGCCTGCCGGCGCTGTTCGCAGGCTCCGCGCTCGGCGTGATCGCCTTTCACCGAGTCAACGAGACGGTCTTTCGGAAGACCGTGCTCGTTCTGTTGTTGCTGTCGGGGATTTCCCTGATCTAGTGCCCGGCGCCCTGAACCGGTGCCGCGCTGATGTCGCTGCCGTGATGGACCAGCGGCTTCATGCCGGTAACGGTCCGCAGCAGCACATAGAACACCGGCGTCAGGAACAGGCCGAACACGGTGACGCCGATCATGCCGGAGAACACGGCAACGCCCATGGCGCGCCGCATCTCCGAGCCTGCACCGGTCGAGAGCACCAGCGGCAGCACGCCCATGATGAACGCCATCGACGTCATCAGGATTGGACGAAGCCGTAAGCGGCTCGCCTCGATCGCAGCCCGGATCGGCGTGCGTCCCGCAAATTCGAGCTCGCGCGCGAATTCGACGATCAGGATCGCGTTCTTGGCCGAGAGGCCCACCAGCACGATCAAGCCGATCTGGGTGAAGACGTTGTTGTCGCCCTTGGAGATCCAGACGCCGAACATCGCAGCCAGCAGGCCCATCGGCACGATCATGATGATCGAGAGCGGCAGGGTCAGGCTCTCATAGAGCGCGGCCAGCACCAAGAACACCAGGAGGATCGCCAGCGGGAACACCCACAGTCCGGAATTGCCGGCGATGAACTCCTGATAGGTCAAGTCGGTCCATTCGAAGGCAAAGCCGGGCGGCAGCGTCTCCGCCGCGATCCGCGTCGCGACCTCCTGCGCCTGACCGGAGGAGAAGCCGGGCGCAGCCGCCGCGTTGATGTCGGAGGACAGGAAGCCGTTGTAGCGGATCGCGCGCTCGGGACCTGCGCTCTGGCGAACGCTCAACAGCGCCGAGAGCGGCACCATGTCGCCCGAGGACGAGCGCACCTTCAACTGCCGGATGTCGTCGGCGCGGGCGCGGAACGGCGCGTCGGCCTGCACCCGGACCGAATAGGTGCGGCCAAACTTGTTGAAGTCGTTGACGTAGTAGGAGCCCAGGTAAATCTGCAGCGTGTTGAACACCTCCGTCACGGGCACGCCCAATTGGAGCGCCTTGGTGCGGTCGATGTCGGCGAACAGCTGGGGCACGTTGACCTGGAAGCTCGAGAACACGCCGGCGATCTCCGGCGCCTTCTGCATCGCCGCCATGAACGCCTTGGTCGCCTCGTTCAGCGCCTCATAGCCGAGACCGGCACGGTCCTCGATCTGCAGCTTGAAGCCGCCGATGGTGCCGAGGCCGTTGACCGGCGGCGGCGGGAACATGGCGATGAAGGCTTCCTGGATGCCGGCATATTTCTTGTTCAGCTCGGCCGCGAGCGCGGGGCCGCTGAGCGAAGGATCTTTGCGCTCGTCGAACGGCTTGAGCGTGGAGAACACGATGCCAGCATTGGAGGAGTTGGTGAAGCCGGCGATCGACAGGCCCGGAAAGGCGACCGAACTCTCGACACCGGGCTGGGTCAGCGCGATGTCGCTCATCTTGCGGATCACCTCTTCAGTGCGATCGAGCGCTGCACCGTCAGGCAGCCGCGAGAAGCCGACCAGATATTGCTTGTCCTGGCCCGGCACGAAGCCACTCGGCACCTGCTGGAACAGGAGCGCGGTCACGCCGACCAACACCACATAGAGCCCCATCACCGCAGCCTTGCCCGAGATCACCTTGGTGACGGTGCCGCTGTAATTCTCTGACGAGCGTGTGAACACCTTGTTGAATCCGCGGAAGAACCAGCCGAGGCCCTTTTCCATGATGATCGTCAGCCGGTCCTTAGGCTCATTGTGTCCCTTGAGCAGCAGCGCCGACAGCGCCGGCGACAGCGTCAGCGAATTGATGGCGGAGATCACGGTTGAGATCGCGATCGTCAGCGCGAACTGCTTGTAGAACTGCCCGGTGAGGCCGGAGATGAAGGCGAGGGGCACGAAGACCGCGATCAGCACCATCGCGATCGCGATGATCGGGCCGGAAACTTCACGCATCGCCTGATAGGTCGCATCGCGCGGCGACAGCCCGCCCTCGATATTGCGCTCGACGTTCTCGACCACGACGATGGCGTCGTCGACCACGATACCGATCGCGAGCACGAGCCCGAACAGGCTGAGCGCGTTGATCGAGAAGCCGAACACGTGCATCACCGCGAAAGTGCCGACGATCGATACCGGCACCGCGAGCAGGGGAATGATCGAAGCGCGCCAGGTCTGCAGGAACAGGATCACCACCAGCACCACCAGCGCGATCGCCTCCAGCAGCGTGTGGATGACGGCCTCGATCGAGGAGCGCACGAACTGGGTGGGATCGTAGACGATCTGGTAGGACACGCCTTCCGGCATGTTCTTCTTGATCTCGGCCATGGTGGCACGGACGTGATCGGAGATCTCCAGCGCGTTGGAACCGGGCGCCTGGAAGATCGGGATCGCCACCGCCTGCTTGTTGTCGAGCAGCGAGCGCAGGCCGTATTCGGACGCGCCGAGCTCGATGCGGGCGACGTCGCGCAAGCGCACGACTTCGCCACGCGTACCGGTCTTGACCACGATGTCGCCGAATTGCTCTTCGTTCGCGAGCCGCCCTTCCGCATTGACGGACAGCTGCAGGTCGATGCCCTTGACGTTCGGGGAGGAGCCGACCACGCCGGCAGCCGCCTCGACGTTCTGCGCCTGGATTGCCTTGACGATGTCGCTCGCAGTCAGTCCGTGTTCGGCGGCCTTCTGCGGATCGACCCAGACCCGCATCGAATAGTCGCCGGCGCCATAGAGCTGGACATCGCCGACGCCGTCGATCCGTGCAAGGCGGTCCTTGACGTTGAGCACGGCGTAATTGCGCAAATAGGTCATGTCGTAGCGCCCGTTGGGCGACAACAGATGCACGACCATGGTGAGGTCGGGCGACGACTTCTTGGTGATGATGCCGAGCTGGCGCACCACAGCGGGCAGGCGCGGCTCGGCCTGCTGCACGCGGTTCTGCACCAGCTGCGTCGCCTTATCGGGGTCGGTGCCGAGCCGGAACGTCACCGTCAGCGTCATCGCGCCGTCGGTGGTGGCCTGGCTCGACATGTAGAGCATGCCTTCGACGCCGTTGATCTGCTCCTCGATGGGAGTCGCCACCGTCTCGGCGATCACCTTGGGATTGGCGCCGGGATAGGTCGCGCGCACGAGGACGGAGGGCGGCACGACGTCGGGATATTCCGAGATCGGCATCGCGAACAGCGAGATCAGGCCGGCGAGGAAGATCAGGACCGACAAGACGCCGGCAAAAATCGGACGATCAATGAAGAACTTCGAGAGATTCATGGCTTTGCCCCTGCGCGAGAGACAGCTCTCCCGTCATTCCCGGGCGCGGGCAAAGCCCGCAAACCTGGAAATCCAGAAGTGATGTCTTGGTAGTTCAACCAATTCGACAATCCGGCTCGCGCTGGCCGCGCGTTCCGGCATGGCGGAGACGCTAACGCTGCACGACGTCCTGATTACTGTGGTTGGAGGCCTGCTGCGGCCCGCGCGCGCCCATTGCCGCGATCTCCGTCTTAAGCAGGGCGCCCGGGCGCACGCGCTGGAGGCCGTTAACGACGATGCGGTCGCCGGACTTCAGGCCCGCGGTGACGATGCGCAAGCCATCGACCGCGCCCCCGAGCGTGATCGGCCGATAGACCGCGCGGCTGTCGTCGCCGACCGCCATCACGAACTTCTTGTCCTGGTCGGTGCCGATCGCGCGCTCGTCGATCATGACCAGCGCCTGCTGCTTTGGCTGGCCCATGCGCACGCGGGCGAACTGACCGGGGATGAGACGCCCGTCCTCGTTTCTGAACACCGCGCGGACACGGATGGTGCCGCTCTGGCCGTTGACCTGGTTGTCGATGAGCTGGATGTGGCCCTTGGCCGAGAGGCCGCCTGAGGTCGTCATCTCCACCGGGATCTGGTCTAAATTGCCGCGCTTGCCGGAGGCATCTGCGATCGAGTTCAGCGCCCGCAGCACCACCTCCTCATCCGCATCGAACGACGCGTAGATCGGATTGACCGAGACCAGCGAGGTCAGCACGGGGGAGGCGGTGCCGGCGGCGACGAGATTGCCGACGGTGATCTCGATCTTGCCGACGCGGCCGTCCACGGGCGCGCGCACCTCGGTGTAGTCGAGATTGAGCTTTGCGGTCTGGAGCGTCGCCTCGGCCGCCTTCACGTTGGCGATGGCCTCGCGGTAGGCATTGTCGCGCTGGTCGTAGTCGCGCCGCGTCACCACGGCGTTGCCGACCAGCTGCGCGCCGCGCTCGAGCTCGCTCTGCGTGAACACCACGCGCGCTTTCGCCGCTTCGACCTGGGCGGCGGCCTTGTCGACCTCGGCCGCGTAAGGCGCCGGATCGATCTTGAACAGAACGTCACCGGCCTTCACCAGCGCGCCTTCGGTGAAGTTGGCCGACAGGATCGCGCCAGCCACGCGCGGGCGAAGCTCGACGCGTTGGATCGCCTCGAGCCGGCCGGAGAAATCGTCCCAGAGCACCGTCTGCTTTGGTTCGATCAGCGCGACAGTGACGGGGACGGCTTGCTCGGCCGCGGCGGTCGCGGTCGCCTGCGCGGCACGAAAGTAATGGCCGGTCGCGATCGAGCCGGCTACGACGAGAGCGCCCACGATGGCGACACCGCCGAGAAGGCGGCGGACACGGTCAGGGCGAGAGGTATTTTGGGAGGGGGGCATTTGCGCGCTCCAGATATGTAGTGTTCACTACAGATGTGGAGCTGGATACCGCAGCGCAAGATACTTATGTACCGTCCGCTAAGAAAATTGTAGCCGCTTACCGCAAGAGTTGGCAAGTGGAAGAGAAAATAAAGCGAGAACAAATAGATAGGATCAGGCGTTAGGTCAGGGACGACGCCGATTTCGAGGAGAACAGGCACATGGGCATGGGACGCCCCCGCGAATTCGACGCCGAGACGGCGTTGGATCAGGCGATGGAAGTGTTTTGGCGCCATGGCTATGAGGGTGCCACGATCGCTCAGTTGACCGAGGCTATGGGCATCAATCCGCCCAGCCTCTATGCCTGTTTCGGCAACAAGGAAGGGCTGCTGAAGGCCGCGCTCGACCGCTATACAAAACTGCGCAACGTCTGGATGGACGAGGTGGTGGCTGCGCCCACCGCCCGCGACGTCGCCGAACGGATGCTGATGGGCATCGCCGACAAGCAGACCGATCCGGCCAACCCGCCCGGCTGCCTGCTCGTGCAGGGCGGCATTGCGTGCGGCACCGGATCAGAGAGCGTCCCCTTCGAGCTCGCCGCCCGCCGCGCGGAGAACGAGGACCAGCTTCGCGACCGTTTCATCCGCGCCAAGGCCGAAGGCGATCTCAAGCCGACCTCGGATCCCGCGGCACTCGCGCGCTACGTCTCGGCCGTCTCGGTCGGCATGGGCGTGATGGCGTCCTCAGGCTCCGATCGCGAGGCATTGCAGCAGGTCGCGAGCGTGGCCGTGCAGGCGGTCGAGGCACAGTCGGCCGACAGAACTTAATCGCCCTCGATCAGCTCGCCATTACTTTGCAGCCAACAACGGCGGCGGGACGAAGCCGCCGAACGCGCGTTCGATCAGTCCGGCGAGCGCAATCGTCGTGCGATCCTCGAGATAAGGCCCGATGATCTGGACGCCGATTGGCAGGCCCGATGGCGTGCGCTCGATCGGAACGGCCGTTGCAGGCAGTCCGCAGGTCGAAGCGGGGTCTGCCCAGATGAAGCACGCATCGGCATAGGGATAGAGCTGTCCATCGATATCGAGTTGCCGCGCGTCGAACGGCTCGGACTGGTCCTGTGGAAAGGCCGGCACGGCGGCGGCCGGGTAGATCACTGCGTCGAAATCGCGGAACAGCTCCTGCCACCGTTGTTGCAGCCGCAAGCGCGTCGCATCGGTCGCGAGCCATTCGCGATGGATCATGCCCCAGCCGCGCGCGCGCTCGGCCTGCAGGCTGCGGTCGTCGGGCGAGAGTGCCGCGGCAACGCCTTGCGCCTCTGCGAAGGCGGCCGGTGTCAGGCGTGGACTTCGCGCCGCGTTCAACAGCTTCATGTAGAGCCGCGCGGATTCGGCGAGATCGGGCAGTGACGCACTCGAGCGCGCGACCCGTGCGCCTGATCGTTCGAGCCGTTCCGACAGCCGCCCGATGGCGGAACGCACGGCATCGCCCGTCGGCATCAACGGATGCGTATCGATCACGAGGATCCTGAAATCCCTGAGCTGGTCGTGTCGCGGGGCCGGCAGCGCAAGACGATAGCCGATCCCGTCGCGCGTCTCATCCGGCCCCGCGATCACGTCGAGCGCGAGTGCGAGATCCGAGGCGGTGCGCGTCATCGGCCCGACGACAGCCAGATCGCCCTGGCCAGGCACGGGCGGCGCCGGCGGCAGGTTGTATCCGCGCAGCGGGACCAGGCCGTGGCTCGGCTTGTGTCCGAACACACCGCAGAAATGTGCCGGCACCCGGATCGAGCCGCCGATATCCGAGCCGATTGAGAGCGGACCGAACCCTGCGGCCAGCGCCGCGCCCGATCCGCCTGAGGAGCCGCCGGGCGATCGGCCGAGATCCCACGGATTGTTCGTCGTCCCGTAGATCTCATTGTAGCTCTGAAAATCCCGCAGACCGATCGGGATATTGGTCTTGCCGATGATGACAGCACCCGCCGCCTTCAACCGCGAGACGACAAGGGCGTCCTCCGCCGGTTGGAAATCTTTGAAATGCGGAAAGCCCCATGTCGTCGGCAGGCCGGCGACGTTGAACGGTTCTTTCAACGTCACGGGGATGCCGAGCAATGGCTGCCGCTCGCCGCGGCCAAGCGCGGCATCGGCGGCGCGCGCGGCGTCTCGTGCGTGATCGAAATCGCGAACGATGACGGCATTGATCCGCCCGTCCAGCGCCTCGATGCGCGCGATCGTATGCTCGATCAACTCCGACGCAGAAATGTTGCGCGCGTGTAGGGCGCTCAGCAATGTGCTGATCGAACCATAGTCCCAGTCAGTGGCGGTCGATCCGGGCGGCATCACGATCTCCATTGTCTTGCATCGCCGCGTCGATGTCGCTCGGCTGCAAATCGATCCGAGTATCGAGCATGCAATTTGGCAGATGGGATGAGGAGGCCGCGCAACGGGAACCAGATCTGTCCGCCGGTCGGGGGCCGAAGGCGGCGCCCGGCCATCAGATCGCGGGATACGCACTTCTTGCCCCGCTCTATGCGCGATCGATGGGCTCTGTACGCGCTGCTACTCACGTGGCATTGGGGGCGGTGAAGCCTGGATACTGACGAGCATGTTCGCCCTGACATTCCTTGGGACCTCCGCCAGCGTTCCGTCGGCGGAGCGCAACCATCCGGCTCTCCTGGTGGGGGCGGCGGGCAAGCGCGTCCTCATCGATTGCGGCGAGGGTACGCAGCGCCAGTTGCTGCGCAGCGGCGCGGGCTTTCGACGGCTTGACCGCATCCTGCTGACGCATGCCCATCTCGATCACGTGCTCGGCATCCCCGGTCTCTTCTCGACGCTGGGGTTGCGCCAGCAATCGGACGTGATGACCGTCCATGGAGGGCAGGGCACGCTCGACATCGTCACCCGCATGCTTGCCGGCCTGTGGGGCGCGGGCAGGGCGCCGATCCCCGTGGAGTTCGCACCGCTAGCCGAAGGACAGGTTATCGACGCCGGCGACTTCACCATCGACTGCTTTCCGGTTCGCCACCGCGACACCGACAGCTTTGGTTTTTGCTTCCAGAGTCCCGCACGTCGCCATCTTGAGCGGGAGCGCCTCGCCGAACTCGGTGTTCCCGATGGGCCGCTACGTGGAGAACTGGCCGCGGGACGACCAGTCGTGATCGCCGGCCGTACGATCGATTCGGAAGACGTTCTGGGGCCGCCGAGCGGCGGCAGGAAGCTCGTGGTCATCGGCGACACCGAAACTACCGACGGGCTGTCCGAACATGTCGCCAACGCCGATCTGCTGGTGATCGAGGCGACCTTCCTCGATCGCGACGCCGCGACCGCACGGGACTATGGCCATCTCACCGCACGCGAGGCGGCTTCATTTGCTGCCGCGAACAACGTCGGGCAACTCGTGCTGAATCACATGTCGGGGCGTTATCGGGACGAAGAGATTTTGGCCGAAGCGACCATGATTTTTCCGAACACGCGGATCGCCGCCGACTTCGATCGCATCGTGATTTAGCGGCCGCTCAAATAGAGCGCAACCTCTGACGATCTGATTGTGAGCTGCCTATCTGGAGTGGCTGGGGAACTAGGATTCGAACCTAGACAAACAGAGTCAGAGTCTGTTGTGCTACCGTTACACCATTCCCCAACGGAATAGCCGAACAAATTCAATGACTTGTTGATTTGTCCGGCTGTGGCCGATGGCACTTATCGCGCAAATCACGGCTCAGGCGTGGGAGGGTTTCTACCCGCTCGGCTGTGGGCTGGCAAGCGCTGCGACGCAGGGTGTTTTGCGGTCCACTTGGGGCGTGCGGGCCGTGGGATCGCGGACTCCGGCGGCGCGCCCCGGCGGCGCGCGACCGTTTGCCTCATCCGAAAATCACGCTTCCTGGTCGGATCGTCAGGCGCCGCATCGTCCTTCGGACACACACACCAAGGAGATCCGTGATGCCCTATGTCGATGGTTTCGTGCTGGCCGTGCCGAAGGACAAGATCGAGGCTTACAAGGCGCTGGCGAAAACGGCCTGCGCGATCTGGATGGAGCACGGTGCGCTCGATTACGTCGAATGCATCGGCGACGACGTGCCCTATGGCGAGCTCACCTCGTTTCCGCGTGCCGTGATGGCGAAGGAGAACGAGATCGTGGTGTTTTCCTGGATCGTCTATCGCGACCGGGAGACTCGCGACGCCGTCAACAAGAAGGTGATGGCGGACCCGCGGCTGAAGTTGGACGGCATGCCGTTCGACGGCAAACGCATGATCTATGGCGGCTTCACGACGCTGCTGAGGGCGAGCGACCCCGTGTGGTGAGGGGGCTGACCAGGCCCACACGTCGGTGCTTGTCAATGCAGCCTCGTGGCAAGCCGTCACTTGCCGATATAGCCTTTACGTCAAGGCCGGCCATCTCGTGCACGACCTCAACATCGGCGGCAGTCATCAGATCGTCCGCTCGGAGCGCAAGATGCCGTCGGCCGCGACCGAGGCAGCCCGGTGTCGCATTGCGTGACGCCGTTCGAATTCGAAGGACGGCTCTCGCGCGTCACCGTCACCATGCACGACGACCAGAAGCTCGACGGCGACGCCGTCGGCAACGCGCAGATGGCGCGGCAGTGAACGCGCGAAAGAGCTACTTGATCTTGTCGTAGGCCGCCGCGAAATCGCCGAGCGGCATCGGGATCGCGATCGTTTCCTTGGCCATGTTCTGGAAGGAGACCTTGAGCTGTTTGCCCGACCGCAAGGTCGCAAGCAGGTCCGGTGCGATCGGCGTCGAGGCGTAGCAGCCGCGGTTCTCGCAGGTCTGGATTGGGAGATCGACCGTCTTGCCGTCGTCGACCTGGAGCTTGGCGCCGATGGGAAGGTTGAGGCCGAGCGGCAATTGCAGCAGCGCCACCGGTGTGCGGGTGTCGGGCGCGATGCGGATGTTGATCAGGACGATGGTCTGGCCGGTCTTGGTCAGGACCGCGTTCTGCTCCATCGCGCATTCGAGCGGTGCGTCGCGGCTGACGCTGGTGCAGCGCACGACCCAGCCGGGCTGCTGCGCCGGAGCGCCGTCAGCCTGCGGTTGCGCCGGAGCCGGCTGTGCCGCCGGGGCAGAGGGAGCCGCGTTCTTCTTGGCGCCTTGCTGGGCATGCGCGGCACCCGCCGACAACAGGACAGCGGCGATAAGGGCGACAAGTCTGGATTGCATGGGCATGGCAAAACCGCGTTGACGTGAAGCGAGAGCCTCGCTGTAACGTCGTGAGGCGCGCGGTGCAAGCTGCTACTCGGCAGCTTCCTTAACGGTGCCGTGCTCGACTGTCTCGTCGCCTTCGCCGTCACCCTTACGGCCCCAGCCCGAGAACCAGTTGTTGAGCTCGTCGAGATAGAGATAGACGACCGGGGTGGTGAACAGCGTCAGCGCCTGGCTGACGATCAGACCGCCGACCATGGCGTAGCCGAGCGGCTGGCGAATCTCGGCGCCGGTGCCGTGGCCGAGCATCAGTGGCACGCCGCCGAGCAGGGCAGCCATCGTTGTCATCATGATCGGACGGAAGCGCAACAGCGCCGCCTGCCGGATCGATTCCGCCGGTGTCTTGTGCTCGTCGCGCTCCGCAGCGATGGCGAAGTCCACCATCATGATGCCGTTCTTCTTCACGATGCCGATCAGCAGAATGACTCCGATCAAAGCAATGAGGCTGAACTCGAAGCCCGCCGCCATCAGGATCGCGAGCGCGCCGACACCGGCCGAGGGCAGGGTCGACAGAATCGTGATCGGATGGATGTAGCTCTCGTAGAGGATGCCGAGGATCAGATAGACCACGACCAGCGCAGCGAGGATGAGGAGCGGCACGGTGCCCAGCGACTGCTGGAACGCCTGTGCCGTGCCCTGGAAGCTCGAATTGAGCGTCGGCGGCGCGCCGAGATCGGCCATCGCCTTCTGCACGGCCTCCGTGGCCTGACCGAGCGCGACGCCCTGGGCGAGGTTGAAGCTGATCGTGATCGCCGGGAACTGGCCCTGGTGGCTGATCGAGAGCGGGCGGACCGGATCGGTGCTCCAGGTCGCAAATGTCGACAGCGGCACCTGGTCGCCGGTCAGCGGAGATTTCAGGTAGAGCTTGTTCAGGCTCTCGAGGCTGCCCTGCATCTCCGGCAGGATCTCGAGGATCACCTTGTAGGTGTTGAGCTGGGTAAAATACTGCGTGACCTGACGCTGTCCGAAGGCGTCGTACAGCGTGTCGTCGATCAGCTGCGGCTGGATTCCATAACGCGCTGCGGTATCACGATTGATCTTGAGCTGAACCGTGGTGCCCTGGGTTTGCTGGTCTGTCGCGACGTCGCGCAGTTGCGGCAAGGTCTGCATCTTGGCGAGGATCTTCGGCGCCCAGTCGTTGAGCTCGGTGAGATCGGCGTCCTGTAGAGTGAACTCGAACTGCGTACGCGTCGGGCGGCCGCCGAGCCGGACGTCCTGAGCCGCCTGCATGTAGAGGCGGGCGCCGGACACCTTCTCGAGCTTGGGACGCAGCCGGGCGATGATCTGCTGCGCGGAGGCTTCGCGCTCGTTGCGCGGCTTCAGCGTGATGAACATGTTGCCGTTGTTGCCGGCGCGGCCGCTGCCGCCGATGTTCATCGCGATGGATGCGATGTCGGGATCGTCCATCACGATCTTGCCGAGCTCGACCTGGCGGCGCTGCATCTCCGCGAACGAGATGTCCTGGGAGGCTTCCGAGGTCGCGGTGATCAGGCCGACGTCCTGTTGCGGGAAGAACCCTTTCGGGATCAGCACGAACAGATAGACCGACAGGGCGAGAGTCGCGAAGAAGATCGTGAGCGTGGTGCGGCGCCAGGCCAGGGCATGGTCGAGCACCCATTCGTAGCCGCGCAACATCGCATCGAAGCCGCGCTCGCTCCACTGGTAGAATTTGCCGTGGGTGACCTCGCCATGGGCGCGTAGGAAGCGTGAGGCCATCATCGGCGTCAGGGTCAGCGACACGAACATCGAGACGAAGATCGTCATCGCCAGCACGACGGCGAATTCGCGGAACAGGCGTCCGATGATCCCGCCCATCAGCAGCAGCGGAATCAGCACCGCAACCAGCGAGATGCTGATCGACACGATGGTGAAGCCGATTTCCTTCGAGCCCTTGAAGGCCGCCGCCATCGGCGATTCGCCTTCCTCGATGTAGCGCGTGATGTTCTCCAGCATCACGATGGCGTCGTCGACGACGAATCCGACCGCGATGGTGAGCGCCATCAGCGACAGATTGTCGAGCGAATAGCCGAACACCCACATCAGCGCGCAGGCGCCCAGCAGCGCTAGCGGCACCGTGATGGTGGGAATGACGGTCGCCCAGAAGCTGCGCAGGAAGATGAAGATGACCATGACCACCAGCGCAATGGTCAGCAGCAGCGTGAACTGGACGTCTTCGACCGCGGCGCGGATTGTCGTGGTGCGGTCGCTGATGACCTCGATCTTGATCGCGGGAGGGATCGCTGCGACGAGGCGAGGCAATGTCGCCTTGATCCGGTCGACGGTCTCGATGACGTTGGCGCCGGGCTGCTTGAACACCACCAGGAACACGCCGCGTTTGCCGTTGGCCCAGGCCGCCTGCTTGGCGTCCTCGGGGCCGCTGACCGCCTGGCCGATGTCGCGGATCCGCAACGGACCGCCGTTGCGATAGGCGATGATGACGTCGTTCCAGTCCTTGGACTGGGTCAGCTGGTCGTTGGCGTAGATCGTGTAGGCGCGTTTGTCGCCGTCGATGTTGCCCTTCGGACTGTCGACCGTGGTGATCGCGATCTGGCTGCGCACGTCCTCCATCGACAGGCCCTTGGCGACGAGTTTCGCCGGGTCGATCTGGATGCGGATAGACGGCTTCTGCTGGCCGCCGATGAAGACCTGCGCCACGCCGGAAAGCTGGCTGATCTGCTGGGCGAGCTGGGCATCGACCGCGTCGCTGACGCTGGTCAGCGGCATTGTCTCGGAGGTTGCCGACAACAGCAGGATCGGCGCGTCGGCCGGGTTGACCTTGCGGTAGGTCGGCGGCGAGGGCAGGTTCTTCGGCAGCTGACCGCTCGCGGCGTTGATGGCGCCCTGCACGTCGTTGGCGGCGCCGTCGATGCTGCGGTTGAGGTCGAACTGGATGGTGATCGACGCGGTGCCCAGATAGCTCGTCGAGGTCATCTGGGCGATGCCGGGAATCTGGGCGAATTGCCGTTCGAGCGGCTGGGCCACCGACGAGGCCATGGTCTCCGGGCTGCCGCCCGGCAGATTGGCGGTGATCTGGATGGTCGGGAAGTCCACCTGCGGCAGGGGCGCGACGGGCAGCAGGGGATAGGCGACGAGACCGACGAAGAGAATGCCGGCCATCAGCAGCGAGGTGCCGATGGGATAACGGATGAAAGGTGCCGAAATCCCGCCCGCGTTCATTCCCGTCGAACCTTGTTCTGGGCCGGATCCGTACTCGCCACGGCCGTGGAGACGAGGCTTCCCGGCTGGACCTTGAATTGGCCGCCGGTGATCACCTGCTGTCCGGGCGTGAGCCCTTCGTCGACGACCGAACGTCCGTCGATGGCGTAGCTGACCTTGATCTTGTGCACCTCAGCCTTGTTGTCCTGATTGACAGTATAAGCGTAGAGGCCGTTGGTGGAGTGCTGGACCGCGTCATCCGGGACAACGGTCGCATCCTTCAGGGTGCGCACCAGCAGGCGCGTCGACACCGATTGACCGGGCCAAAGCGCGTGGTCCTTGTTCTCGAACACCGCCTTGAGCCGGATCGTGCCGCTGCTCGTGTCGACCTGGTTGTTGATGACCGCGAGCTTGCCCTCGGCCAGCGTCTTCTTGCCGTCGGTGGTGAAGGCGATCACCCTGAGCGCGCCAGTTTTCTGGCCCTCGCTGATATAGGGCAACTGATCTTCCGGCGCGGTGAAGATCACCGAGATCGGCTCGACCTGCGAGATCGTGACGATGCCGGTCTGCGTCGAGGAATTGACGATGTTGCCGACGTCGACCTGGCGCAGGCCCGCGACGCCGGTGATCGGCGCCTTGACCTGGGTGTAGTCGAGCTGCGTCTGCGCGTTGGAGATCGAAGCTTCGTCGGCGGCGATCTGCGCGGTGAGCTGGGCGACCGTGGAGCGCTGGGTGTCGACCCGCTGTGCGGTGGCGAATTCGCCGAGTTTCATGGCGCGCTGGAGCTCGAGATTGGCGTTGGCCAGATTTGCCTCGTCCTGGGCCTTCTTGGCCTTGGCCTGGTCGAGCGTGGCCTGATAGGGGCGGGGATCGATCGAGGCGAGGAGCTCGCCCTCCTTGACGATCTGGCCTTCGGTGAAGGCGATCTTGTCGATCTGGCCGTCCACCCTGGTCCGGACTTGGACGGTGTTGAAGCCCGCAACCGTGCCGAGACCGGTCAGGTAAACCGGAAAGTCCACCTTCTGGACCGGCGAAACGCTCACGGGGACGGCGGGCGGGCGCTGCGGCCCCTTCTGTGCGGTCTGGGTTTTTCCGGCGTCGGGCGAGCCGAATTTCTGCCAAGCATAGTAACCCGCGGAGGCCACGGCCGCGACGATCAGAATCCAGAGGATCGGCCGGGACTTTTTCATTTCGTCTCGTGTCGGCTGGTATGCCCTTAGTTACGAATTTTGGGGCAATCATAGGGTTCCAGCGCGCTTGTATAATACACGCCAAGTTCCAGTGTAAACAGCACTATCGGCTGAGAATCCTAAACAATTGGAAAGCTTTGCACTGCTTAGGCAGCTCCGTGTCACTACGGTGTGCAGTGCTGCATTCCCCCGCGGCGAACGATCCGCGAGTAAATCTTGTGCAATGCTCGGAAGCGGTGTGCGCGGGATAGGGATGCGCTGCGCGGGGCGGCTCGCAAGAACGGTTCTAAGTCGCGCGGAGGCCGTTTCGGTTGTCAGGCAAACCGGCATCAGTCATATCGGCGCGCCACAACGGGAGCGCAGCATGGACGAACTGAACGGCAAGCTGATCGCGTGTCAGATCCTGATCACGGGACTGATCGCACGCGTCGCCAACGAGCAGCGTGATCCCTTGCGCTTTCTCACCGACTTCCGCGACGAGATCAGAGCCGTCGTCAACGGCGTCAACATCGCGGGCATGGACGACAGCGATCGCGTGCGCGCGGTGGCGCGGAAGACCGTCGACGAATTGTTCTCGCTGATGAAGCCGCCGAGCAGCGATTGAGGATGCGCGCGCGACCGCCGATCTCGCGGCATTTTCGTGCGCTCTTTAGAACCACTCCAATCGTGCTTTAGAACGATTTCAAACTGCAGTTTAGAATCGCTTTGATCTGGACTTATTCAAGCGTTCTCGCGGCTTGCTCGCATTGACCCGCAATTTTGCGGCCGATACCAACACTCCAATCGCTCATCGAAGTGAATGGGCGAACAGGAATATGGGGCGTGTTTGGTAATGGGGCAGGTGGTCGCACCGAAGTCGTTGCGTTCGGTCGCAGCATTCGATGAAAAGTTCACGAGCGTTTCCGGCAAAAAGGTCTCCGCTGTCGCGGGCCTGATCGCAGCAGCATCGGTGTCGAGCGGCGCGGAGGCGCAGCAGTCGAACCTGCCGCCGGTAACGGTCGATGCGCCGGTCGCGCGTCCGCGCCCGGTGGCTTCGAAGCCGACGGCGGACCAGGTCCGCGCGCGTAATGCGCTTCGCCGCGCCGCGCAGCGCCAGCAGGCGGCGCAGCAGACCGCTCCCACCACGCCGTCCGGCCCCGCCGACGCCAATCCGTATGCGGATCCGGCCGCGCCCTACAAGGTCGATCACGTGCAGGCCAGCGGCAAATTCCCGGAGAAGCTGGTCGATACGCCGAAATCCATCACGGTTCTCAGCAAGGAAGTGCTCGCGGACAAGAACGCCACGTCGCTGAAGCAGGCGATTCTGAGCACGGCCGGCGTGACGCTCGGTTCAGGCGAGGGCGGCAATGCGTTCGGAGACCGTTTTTTCATTCGCGGCTTCGATGCCCGCAACGACATCTTCATCGACGGCGTACGCGATTCCGGCGTGAGCGTTCGCGAGAACTTCTTCACCGAGCAGGTCGAGATCCTGCGTGGTCCCGGCTCGACCTTTTCCGGCCGCGGTATCGCTGGCGGTGCGATCAACATCGTCACTAAGCAGGCAAATTCGGACAAGAGCTTCTACAACATGGACACGACGTTTGGCACCGACCAGACCAAGCGTGTCACGCTCGACGTCAACCAGGTGATCAACCCGACGCTCGCCGTTCGCGCCGGCGGTCTGTTTCAGGACGCCAATGTTGCCGGTCGTGACTACGTTACCGACAACCGTAATGGCGCTTTCGTCGCAACGACGTGGAAGCCGACCGAGGCGATCAAGATCACCGGCAACTACATCCATACCGAGCTGACCGGGCGCCCAGATTTCGGCGTGCCCTATTACCGGCCGAGCACGACGTCGACCGCCGGCGGTCCGTTTCCGGACTTCGGCGTCAACCGCAACAATTGGTACGGCTTCGTCAATCGCGACTTCTTCCGGACCGGTCAGGACATCGGCACCCTCAACGCGGAAGTGCAGATCACCCCCGATCTGGTGGTCAGCAACAAATTGCGCGCTTCGCGGTCGAGCCAGAACTACATCGGGACGCTTGCTGAAGCGCCGAAGCTCGTCGGTCCGCCCTCGGCCTGGACACTGAGTGCAAATCCGCAGAGTCGCTTCCAGGTCACGGATGTGTTTGCCAACCAGACCGAGGCCACATACAAGTTCAACGACGATGCGGGCTTCAGGCACACATTGCTTGGCGGTGTCGAGTACGACCGCGAGAGATCGTCGATCGACAGCTATACCGGCCTCAGCTCGGAACTGACCACCGGTGTGCCGTTTAGCGGTAGCGGCTCGAAGACCGATGTCAGCGCATTCGCTCCGCAATATGCGAATCTTCCCTTCGGAATTCCGAGCCTCACCGGAACCCCTACCAAGATCGGCATCGACACCGTCAGCGGCTACGTCATGGATAGCGCGAACTATCGTGACTTCGTGATCCTCAATGGCGGCTTTCGCTATGATGACTACAGCGTCAAGACGTCGAAGGTCGGCACCGGTGGCCAGCAATCGGCGGAATTCCTGATCCCCAACTTCAATCTTGGCCTTACGCTCAAGCCTGCACCGAACGGCAGCGTCTATGTGGCGTACGCGACCTCGGCGAACCCTGTCGGCGCCGAGTTCGACGGCACCAGCACGGCCTATGGCGGCCTTAATCCAACCCTCGCCGGCGGCAACACGCAGATATTCGGTCCCGAGAAAAATAAGGCCATCGAACTCGGCACCAAATGGGAGCTGTTCGATCGTCATCTGCTTCTGACCGCGGCGCTGTTCCAGACCACGAAGGAGAATGCGCGCGAGTCGCAGAACGTCGGCAGTGCGGCCGCGGCTGCGCCCTTGGGATGCGTTTATCCGACTGGAACGACTGGCAACATATCGTGTATCACGGCGGGGGCAGCCTACCGCATCCGCGGGATTGATCTCGGCGTTGGCGGCAAGATCACCGACAAATGGAGCGTGTTCGGCGGCCTGGTGCTGATGCAGTCGGAAGTGACGAAGTCGCAAGCGCCGTCGGCTAACACGACGCTGTATCCGACCAATGTCGGGCTGCCGCTCGCCAACATTGCGCATCAGTCGTTCAGCATGCTGTCCAAATACCAGCTCACCGATGTCTGGGAGCTTGGCGGACAGGCAGTCTACCGCTCCGGGATCCGCGGCGGCACGTTGCTTGCGGCGAACCAGGGAACATCCATCCCGGGCTATTGGCGGTTTGACGCTTTTGCGGAAGCCAAGATCAACAAGAACTGGCAGGTCAAGCTGTTCGTCAACAACATCTTCGACAAACGCTACTACGACGCACTGTACCAGAGCGCTGCGCCCTTCGTGCTGGAAGCACCGGGTCGCGCCGCCTATCTGGTGATCTCGGCGCGCTACTGATGAAGCCATAACGAGGGGCCATGCTGACGTGCATAGACGGTGTCCTGAGCAAGGATGATGTGGCGGATTTCCGCCGCATCATGGACGCCAGCAATTGGGAAGACGGGCGCTCCACCGCGGGCTCGCAGTCGGCGATGGTCAAGCGCAACGAGCAATTGCCGCCGGACAGCGAGGTCGCGCGCAAGCTCGGCAACCGCATCATCTCGGCATTGACGTCGAACCCGCGCTTCATCGCGGCCGCGATCCCGCTCCAGATCTTCCCGCCGCTGTTCAACCGCTATGCAGCCAGCAGCGGCCACCATTTCGGCCTGCATGTCGACAATGCCATCCGCGGCGACCGCCTGACCGGCCTTCGCATCCGCACAGACCTCTCGGTGACGCTGTTCCTGGCCGAGCCGGAGGAGTACGACGGTGGCGAACTTGTGATCGAGGACAGCTACGGTTCGCACGAAGTCAAGTTGCAAGCCGGGGACTGCGTGCTCTATCCCTCGACCAGCCTCCATCTCGTGACCCCGGTGACCAGGGGAACGCGGGTTGCATCTTTCTTCTGGCTTCAGAGCATGATACGGGACGATCAAGCCCGGAGCATGATCTTTGACCTCGACACCGCGATACAGGCGCTGGTGGAACGGCTCGGGCGTGACGATCCCGAAACGGTCAAATTGACGGGTATCTATCACAACCTCATTCGCTACTGGGCCGAAGTATGAAGATCATGTCCTTCCAAGCAAGCCTTGCCGCAGCTCTGGTGCTGGCGGCCGCCTGGCTTGCATCCCCTGTTTCTGCCCAGACGCAAGCCGCGCCCGCGGCACCGGTCCAGTCGACGGCTCAGCCGTCCGCGCTCGGCCCGGCCCCGGTTGTTGCTCCGCCTGCGGCGCCCCAAGCTGCCGCGCCCGCGGCTGCAAAGTCTGATACCGCAGCCGGCATTGCGCCCGCCATGAAGGAATTGTCGCCCTGGGTGATGTTCATGTCGGCGGACATCATCGTGAAGGCGGTGATGATCGGGCTCGCTTTTGCATCGCTGATGACCTGGACGGTGCTGATCGCCAAGTCGATCGAATTGTCGATCGCCGCGACCAGGCTTCGTTCGGCGCTGAAGAGGATCGCAGAGGCGCGCTCGCTCGCGGAAGCGCAGATGGCGCTCGGCGCCAAGGGGGGCATCCTGCCGGCCTTCCTGGCTGCGGCGTTGCGCGAGGCGCGGATGTCGGCCGGCCTCTCCAGCGATACCGGTATCAAGGAGCGCGCGGCTTCGAGCTTCTCCGAGATCATGCGCGCGGAGGCGCGGCGCATCCGCGTCGGCATGGGCGTGCTCGCAACCATCGGCTCGACCTCGCCGTTCGTCGGTCTGTTCGGCACGGTGTGGGGCATCATGAACAGCTTCATCGGCATCTCGAAGTCGCAGACCACGAACCTCGCCGTCGTCGCGCCCGGTATCGCCGAGGCGCTGCTCGCCACCGCGATCGGTCTGGTCGCCGCCATTCCCGCCGTCATCATCTACAATTACTTCTCGCGCGTGACGAAGAGCTATCTCGAACTCGTCAGCCGTGCGTCGGGCGCGGCGGGGCGGTTGCTCTCGCGTGATCTCGACCGCAGCCACGGCAGCGTGCATTCGCGCGCGGCGGAGTGAACCATGGGCGTTTCGCTCGCAGACAATGATGACGACGACGATTTCGGCGAAACGCATGAGATCAACGTCACGCCGTTCATCGACGTCATCCTGGTGCTGCTGATCATTTTCATGGTCGCAGCGCCGCTCTCGACCGTCGACCTGCCGATCGATTTGCCGACGTCGAGTGCGACGCCGCAGAAGAAGCCGGATAAGCCAACCTATCTCAGCATCAAGCCCGATTTGACGCTTGCCATCGGGGAGAACCCGGTGCAGCGCGCCGAGTTGATCGGTACCCTCGACGGCCTGTCCGACATGAGCAAGGACAAGTATGTCTTCCTGCGCGCCGACCGCTCGGTGCCGTATGGCGAGTTGATGGGCGTCATGGAGCTGTTGCGCTCAGGCGGCTATTCGCGGGTGAAGCTGGTTGCGCTGGAAGGCGCTCCGGGGGCGCCTGCGGCAGGCGCCGCTCAGCCTTAGAGGCCCGCTATGTCGGACGAGTCCAGACCAGCCCGGACGCTTTGGATTTTGGCAGCTCTGGCGGCGCTCGCGCTGCATCTGGGCGGTGCCGCGCTTGCGCTGGCGCACCTGCGGGCCGATGACGGCGACGATGGCCTCGGCGCGGCCGGCGCGGAGTTCGCAGTCGAGATGGCCTCGCCGAAGGCGCCTGACACCGACCTTCCGCCGGGACCGGATAGCGAAGCGATGCAGGAGCAGCAGGCGCTTCCCGAGCAAAAGGCCGAGACCAAGGAAACCGAGCTTCCAAAGGATCAGTCGCAACAGGTCGACGATCCCGATCGGGTCGTCACCGAAAACATCTCGAAAAAGCCGCAGGACGAGGATCCGAAGATTGCGGCGGTCGAAACGCCCGCTGCGGAAGCTTCGCCGAAGTCCGTTGCGACGGCGCGGCAGACACTCGACGAGGACGCGCGCGAGGCCGAGAAGGCGCTGGCGCCTGTGCTCGGCATCGGCAAGGATATTTTGAAGCTGACAGCCGACTGGAATCGCAAGATCAGCGCGCATCTCACGGCCCACAAGGTCAACCCGGAGGGCAAGGAGCCCAACAATCAGAAGGTCAAGGTCAGCTTCGCGATCAATCGGCGGGGCAACGTGCTTTCAGTCGACGTTGTCGAGTCGTCCGGGGATGCAGCTTACGATGCGGCCGCGATCTCGATCGTCCGCAAGTCCGATCCGATCCCGCAGCCGCCTGCCAGCCTGACCGACGACCGGTTCGAGCGCACCGTCGACATCATCTTCACGCCGCCGGACGCAAAGAAAAAGAAGAAGACGGCTCAGCGCCAGTAGAGCCTGATCCCGACATAGACCACGACCAGGCAGGCGAAGATCAGGGCCACCGGGAGCGGCCGTTGCTGGTTTGTGCCCGCGGTCGCTGCCCCGAAGAAACCGGTCTTCTTCGGCTTCGGTTCTGGGCGGCGGAAAGCGGTAACATTGTCCGCAGCCGGTTCGGCCGCCCGAGGGCGGACGTCAGGCGGGGTTCCCGCGCCGCCCATCTCGGCATAGTAGGCCTTGTAGATGGCGCCGATGGTGGCCTCGGTAGCCTCACCCTCGTTCATTTGCGCCTGCAGGTTCTTGTAGCTCGCGAGGAACTCCTGCGCGCCCGGAGGCAGCGCGGACGACCCGTTGAGCTTGGCCATCATCTTCCAGGTGGCGAAATCGGCGCGGGCGCGGGTATCGGCGCGTCGCGCGATCAGCATATCGGCAGCTTTGACCAAGTCGGCCTCTGGCCCTTCGGCTTGTGTTCGGGTGTGGCTGTTCAACTAAGCATTGCCGGTCAGAAAGAGAACAGCCTGAATCACATAACCGGTCAACGTTCGCAGTATTGCTGAAATAACATCAAGATTTAGACCGAACTGCGAGCCCGCCAGCGGTAGCAGGATCAGCAAGCCGATCAGGATCAGCATCCCGAACGGCTCGAGCCGGGCCAGCGGCAGGGCGAGCGGCCGGGGCAGCAGCCCGACCGCGACGCGCCCGCCGTCGAGCGGCGGGATCGGCATCATGTTGAACACCGCTAGCACCGCGTTGATCAGCAGTGCGTTCTCGAGATTGTCGACGATCCATTGCGCCGAGTTGGCCGGAGCCAAGGGCAGGGCGTGCAGGGCAAGAGCTGCCGCCAGCGCCAGCAGGATGTTGGTGGCGGGCCCGGCCAGCGCCACCCACACCATGCCGAGCCTGGGGTTGTTGAGCTTGCGGAAATTCACGGGCACGGGCTTGGCATAGCCGAACAGGAACGGCGAATGCGCGAACAGCAGCATCGCCGGCAATATCAGCGTGCCGAACGGGTCGATGTGGCGGAGCGGGTTAAAGCTGACACGGCCGAGCTGCCATGCGGTATCGTCACCGAGACGATATGCGACGAAGGCGTGCGCAGCCTCGTGGAAGGTGATGGCGAGCACCAGCGGCAGCACCCACACCGAGAGGTCATACAAAGAAATGTTCACGGCTCGTCCGTCCCGGTTTGCCTGCGGTCTTGCAGCCGACCAGCCAACCGGTGCAGCAACGCTTCACCTCAACATAGGGTGGCCGGTTCCGAAATGCCACGCCGCAAATGATCGGCGCCCCGAACCTGCCGTGCACTTGTGCAATTCATGCAGGAATCGTCCCCGGATACTGCGTCAGCCCGTCGTCAAGCTTCAGCCAGGCGAGCTTCTCAGAGACCCAGATGTGCTCGGTCGGCGCGAAGGCGTTGCGATCGTCGAACGTCGTCAGTGCGACGCCCGCCAGCGTGCCGTTGCGTCGCCAGGAGAACAGCCGCGTGCCGCAGCGTTTGCAGAACACGCGGTCGATGTTCTCGGACGACGCATAGCGGGCGGTATCGCCCTCGACCGTCAGTGCGCGCTGGTCGAACTGCGCGCGGACGAAGTAGGGCGAGCCCATTGCCTTCTGGCACATGCGGCAATGGCAGATGCGAACGTTGAGCGGCTCACCTTCCGCCTTGAACCGCACCGCGCCGCACAGACATCCGCCCTCTCTGATCATGGCTGCCTCAATAGGTTGCCCGTCCACCCGAGATGTCGAACACGGCGCCGGTCGAGAACGCGCAGTCCTCGGATGCGAGCCAGCTCACCATGGCGGCCAGCTCTTCCACCAGCACAAAGCGGGCCTTCGGGATTTTCGACAGCATGAAGTCGATATGCTGCTGCGTCATCTGGTCGAAGATCGCGGTCTTCGCAGCCGCGGGCGTCACCGCATTGACGAGGATGTCGTGCGTGGCCAATTCCTTGCCGAGCGACTTCGTCAGCGCGATCAGACCGGCCTTGGACGCCGAATAGTGCGAGGCGTTCGGATTGCCTTCCTTGCCGGCGATCGAGGCGATGTTGATGATACGTCCGTATTTCTGCTTCAGCATCGCGGGCACGACCGCCTTGCAGCAGATGAAGGGGCCATCCAGGTTGATGCGTAGAACTTTGCGCCATTCCTCGAGATCGGTCTCCCAGACCGGCTTGTTGACCCCGGCAATGCCGGCATTGTTGACGAGGATGTCGATCTTGCCGAAGGCGGCAAGCGTCGCGTCGCGGGCCTGCTCGACGGCCGCGGTATCGGTGACGTCGACCTTGAAGACGCGGGCGTTGTCGCCGATTTCCTTTGCCGTCTTATCGGCCAGCGTGGCGTCGAAATCCCAGATCGCGACCTTGGCGCCGGAGGCGACGAAGCGCTGAACGATGGCGCGGCCGAAGCCTTGCGCACCGCCGGTGACGACGGCGACACGGTCGTTGAGATCGATCTTGTTCATGCCGGATGCCTTGGCGTCAGAGCATGTAGCCGCCGTCGACGACAAGGTCGACGCCGGTGGTGAAGGCGCTCTCGTCACTGCCGAGATAGACCGCCATGGACGCGATCTCGTCGGCGGTGCCGAGCCGACCCATCTTCTGGCGGGAGACGAACATCTCCTTGCCCTGCGGTCCTTGCGCCGCGGCGCGGTCGAGCATCGAAGGCGTCTCGACGGTGCCGGGGCAGATGCTGTTGCAGCGGATGCCCTTGGTGATGAAGTCGAGCGCGACCGCGCGCGTCAGCAGCGACACGGCCGCCTTCGAGGCGCTGTAGACGTAGCGGTTGGCCGGCGGCCGCAGCGCCGCGCAGGAGGAGATGTTGACGATGCTGCCGCCGCCGCCGGCGAGCATGTCCGGCAGGAAGGCCCTGATGGTCCGGTGCATCGACTTGACGTTGAGGTCGAACGAGAAATCAAAATCCTCTTCCGAGCATTCGAGGATGGTGCCGTGGTGCACGAAGCCGGCCGCGTTGAGCAGGATGTCGACCTTGCCGACACGCTTGGCGAAGGCGTTGACGTCGGCGGTGTTGCGGACGTCGAGCTTGGCGACCTCGGCGATGCCTTCCTTGGTCAGGCCCGCGATGCCGCTCTCGTTGATGTCGGTGGCGACGACGGTTGCGCCTTCACGCGCGAATGCGATGGCGCATGCGCGTCCGATGCCTGCCGCTGCAGCCGTGATGACGGCGCGCTTTCCCTTGAGGCGGTCTGCCATTTGTTGTTCTCCTCGATGCTCAGTGCCGTAGCCCGGATGAGCGCGCGAGCGCGATATCCGGGAGCGGATGTCCCGGGTGTCGCTTCGCTCACCCGAGCTACGTGTTCCTAACTCAGTGATTATCCCGCGCTACACCAAAGCTGCCGGCGACGTTCTGGTAGCGCGTGGCGAGCTCCATGCAGGCGCCGGTCGCGTGCTGGCCGACGGTGTTGCGATAAAGCTCCTGCCACGGCGTCTGGTTCGGCGGATGCTTGAAGCCGCCATTGGCCTTGAGCTCGGCGTGGCGCTTCTTCACCTCGTCGTCCGAGATGAGAATGTTGGCGCTGCCCTTGTTCAGATCGACGCGCACCTTGTCGCCGTTCCTGAGGATCGCGAGCCCGCCATTGGCGGCGGCTTCCGGCGAAGCATTGAGAATCGAAGGTGAGCCCGAGGTGCCTGACTGCCGGCCGTCGCCGATGCAGGGCAGGGACATGATGCCGCGCTTGATCAGCGCCGCAGGCGGCTGCATGTTCACGACCTCGGCGCCGCCGGGATAGCCGATCGGGCCGGTGCCGCGGATGAACAGCACGCAGCGCTCGTCGATCTCGAGCGAGGGATCGTCGATCCGCTCGTGATAGTCCTCAGGCCCCTCGAACACGACGGCGCGGCCCTCGAAGGCATTGAGATCGGTCGGATTGCTGAGGTAGCGATCGCGGAATTCCTTGGAGATCACGCTGGTCTTCATGATCGCGGAATCGAACAGATTGCCCTTCAGCACCAGGAAGCCGGCGTCCTTCACCAGCGGCTTGTCGTAAGCCCAGATCACGTCGTTGTCGGGCTTTGGTGCATTGGCGCAATTCTCGCCGATGCCGCGTCCGTTGACCGTGACCGCGTCCTCGTGGATGCGCTTGTGCTTCATCAACTCGCGCACCACGGCCGGCACGCCGCCGGCGCGGTGGAATTCCTCGCCGAGATAGAAGCCGGCCGGCTGCATGTTGACCAGCAGCGGCACGTCGTGGCCGACCTTCTGCCAGTCGTCGATGGAGAGCTCGACGCCGATGTGGCGCGCCAGCGCGTTGATGTGGATCGGCGCGTTGGTCGAGCCGCCGATCGCTGAATTGATCACGATGCAGTTTTCGAACGCCTTGCGGGTCAGGATGTCCGAGGGCTTGAGGTCTTCCCAGACCATGTCGACGATGCGTTTTCCCGTCTCGTAGGCGATCTGGCCGCGCTCGCGATAGGGGGCGGGGATCGCCGCACAGCCCGGAAGCGAGAAGCCGAGCGCTTCGGCAAGCCCGTTCATGGTGGAGGCGGTGCCCATGGTGTTGCAATGGCCGACCGAGGGCGCCGATGACGCCACGATTTCCATGAATTCTTCATAGTCGATCTCGCCAGCGGCGAGGCGCTCGCGCGATTTCCAGACGATGGTGCCGGAGCCGGTGCGCTCGCCATTGTGCCAGCCGTTCAGCATCGGCCCGCCCGACAGCACGATCGCGGGCAGGTTGACGGTGGCCGCCGCCATCATGCAGGCCGGCGTGGTCTTGTCGCAGCCGGTGGTCAGCACCACGCCGTCGAGCGGATAACCGTAGAGGATTTCGACGAGGCCGAGATAAGCGAGGTTGCGGTCGAGCGCCGCGGTCGGGCGCTTGCCGGTCTCCTGGATCGGATGCGTCGGGAATTCCATCGCGATGCCGCCGGCCTCGCGGATGCCTTCGCGAACGCGATGGGCAAGCTCGATATGGTGGCGGTTGCAAGGGGAGAGGTCGTTGCCGGTCTGCGCGATGCCGATGATCGGTTTGCCGGACTGGAGCTCGGTGCGGGTGAGACCATAGTTCAGATAGCGCTCCATATAGAGCGCGGTCATGCCCGGATTATGCGGATTGTTGAACCATTCCTGCGAGCGGAGGTGGCGGCGAGCGCCGTTGCCGGCGGGGGCATGCCCATTGGTTGGTTTTTTTGTCATTGGTTTCTCCTGCAATGCAAACGCACTGGCGTCCGTTTTATGGTATCGGCTTGTGCGATGCCCAACGGCGCGAGCGACGATTTGCCTGCCCGCTGGCGGGTCGTTTCCTCACAAATCCGATACTAGTCATGGCCGCTTGGTAACGCTACCATTTTGTTCGCAGCGCCTGTGCCTGAAGCGGCTGGCCGGTTGTCCGACCGCCGGGCCGACGAGCTTTGCCGCTCGATCACCTTGAAGCCGAGATCGAGCACCGGATGCTCCGGACGCCGTCCGTCGATCGCGTCGATCAGCATGCTGGCTGCCGTGTTCCCCATCTCGTAGCGGTTGGTGCGTACGCTCGTGAGAGTCGGAACGGCGGAGGCCATGAATTCGAGATCGTTGAAGCCGACGATCGCGATCTGTTCGGGGATGGCGATCTCGCGGCGCCTGCATTCGAACAGCACACCCAGCGCGAGGTCGTCATTGGCGCAGAACACCGCGTCCATGCCTGGCTCCCGCGCCAGGAGATCGGTGAACAGGGCGCCTCCGAGCGTCACCGAGGTCGGAGTCGCTGTCGTGACGACGAGGCGTTGCTCGAATAGTCCTGCGTCCTTCATGGCCGAGACGTATCCGTCGAGTCGCCGCTGTACCCGCGGATCCATCCGCGCGCCGACGAAGCCGATCTTGCGGTGACCTTGCGCGAACAGATGTGCAACCGCCGCACGGGCTGCGTCATAGTGCGAAAAGCCGATCATCATGTCGACCGGATGGGGCCCGATCTCCATGATTTGCACGATCGGGCAGTCGGCGGCATCGAGCATCGCGCGCGATTCCGTGGTCTGGTCGATGCCGGTGACGATCAGCCCGGCCGGCTTCTGCGCGAGAAACAGGCGCAGCAGCTTCTCCTCCTGGAGAATACTGTAGCGTGTGTTGGACAACTGGATCGAGTAACGGCTGTTTTCGGAGGCGTCGTAGATGCCGCGCAGCACGTCGGAGAACACATTATTGGTCAGTGACGGAATCAAGACACCGATCACCTCGGTGCGCTGCGAAGCCAACGCGCGCGCCGCCAGGTTCGGCACATAGCCGAGCTCCCTGGCCGCGCTCTCGACCCGTGTCCGTTTGGCGAGCGACAGCGCCTCGGGATTGCGGAAGAAGCGGGACGCTGTGATCGGGCTTACGCCGGCGAGCTCGGCGACTTCCGCCAGCCGGATTTTGCCTGACTTGGTGCGGTTTCGACCCATTTGCTGCTCTTAACACACTCACTGTGGCAAACAAAGGAACGTTGACAGCGCTACCAGCACGGACTAACCAAAGACAAATTGCCAAAACCGCACAAACTGCCGACAATGTCGCCCGCTAAGGTCGGGCTTCGTTCGGTGAAGTCTGAAAAAACAAGACGGTCGCGGCGCGAGATGCGTCGTGGACTTTCGAGGAGGGAGCTAGATGTCGTCTGTGCAAATCCGCGACGTGCGGAAATCGTTCGGCAATTTTGAAGTCCTGCACGGCGTTTCGATTCCGATCGAGGACGGCCAGTTCGTTGTCCTGGTTGGTCCCTCCGGCTGCGGCAAGTCGACGCTTCTGCGCATGCTTGCCGGTCTCGAGAACATCACCTCTGGCACGATCTCGATCGGCGACCGCGTCGTCAACAATGTCCAGCCCAAGGAGCGGGACATTGCGATGGTGTTCCAGAACTACGCGCTCTATCCGCACATGACGGTCGGCGAGAACATGGGCTTCTCGATGAAGCTGCGGGGCGAAAGCACCGAAGAGATCAACAAGCGCGTCAAGCGCGCCGCCGAGATCCTGGCACTGTCGCCGCTGCTCGAACGCTATCCGCGCCAGCTCTCCGGCGGCCAGCGCCAGCGCGTCGCCATGGGCCGCGCCATCGTGCGCGACCCGCAGGTCTTCCTGTTCGACGAGCCCTTGTCGAACCTCGACGCCAAGCTGCGCGTCGCGATGCGCACCGAGATCAAGGAGCTGCACCAGCGGCTGAAGACCACGACGGTCTACGTCACCCACGATCAGATCGAGGCCATGACCATGGCCGACAAGATCGTCGTCATGCATGACGGCATCGTCGAGCAGATGGGTACGCCGCTCGAGCTCTACGACAAGCCCGAGAACCAGTTCGTCGCCGGCTTTATCGGCTCGCCGTCCATGAACTTCCTGAAGGGGCATGTGCGCGTCAACGGCGTTGCGACCTTCGAGGGGCCGAATGGCGTGAAGCTGCCGCTCAGGAACGCGCCGGCGGCGTCCGACGGGCGTCCTGTCGTTTACGGCGTACGCCCAGAGCATTTCACCATCGCTGACGACGGCGCCGATGCCGAGATCGTCGTGGTCGAGCCGACCGGCTCGGAAACGCAGGTGTTTGCGAAGCTCGGTGGTGAGCAGGTCGTCGCGGTCTTCCGCGAACGTCACCAGTTCAACCCGGGTGACAAGGTCAAGCTGAAGCCCGATCCTTCCGTAATTCATCTGTTCGACGAGGCGACGGGCAAACGCGTGTAGCGACGCCGAAGAACTGCCCAAGCAGAACTGCCCAATAAAAGACGACCCAATACAAATATAAAATTTAGGGAGAGAACGATGAGCGATTTCGACAGGCGAAGTGTGCTTAAAGTCGGTCTGGGCGGCGCGGCGCTGCTGGCCGGCCCGGGCATCGTCCCGGTGCGCGCGGCGGAGTGGACCAACACGCCCGAGGCGAACGCCTCCATCCGCGTGCTGCGCTGGAAGCAGTTCATTCAGGCCGAGTTCGACAAATTCGCCGAGCAGACCAAGGCGTTTTCCGAGAAGACCGGCGTCAAGGTCAAGCTCGAGGCCGAGAGCTGGGAGGACATCCGCCCGAAAGCCGCGGTCGCCGCCAATGTCGGCGCCGGTCCCGACCTGATCATCGGCACGCTCGATGATCCCCACAAGTTCCCGGAAAAGCTGATCGACATGACTGACGTCGCCGACTATCTCGGCGCGCAATATGGCGGCTGGTATCCGGTTGCTGAACGCTACGGCAAGAAGGGCAACAGCTGGATCGCCATTCCGCAGGGCGCGACCGGCGGCTGCCTCAACTACCGCGTCAGTCACGTGAAGGCCGCCGGCTTCGATGAATTTCCCAAGGACACCGCCGGCTTCCTCAAGCTCTGCCAGGCGCTGAAGAAGAACAACACGCCGGCCGGCTTCGCGCTCGGCCACGCCACGGGTGACGCCAACGGTTGGTGCCAGTGGGCGCTGTGGGCCTTCGGCGGCAAGGTCGTCAACGAGAAGAACGAGGTCGTGATCGACTCGCCGGAGACGATCGCCGCGCTCGAATACGTCAAGCAGCTCTATGAGACCTTCATCCCCGGCGTGCTGTCGTGGAACGACTCGAACAACAACAAGGCGTTCCTCAACGGCGAGCTTAGCCTGACGCTGAACGGCATCTCGATCTGGACCGTCGGAAAGAACTCGACCGACCCGAAGCAGCAGGAGATCGCCAAGGACATGAACCACGCGCCGATGCCGATCGGGCCCGTGGGCGTGTCGACCGAGCAGCAGAACGTACTCGTCTATTACGGCTACAAGCACTCGAAGTATCCGAAGGCGGTCAAGGAATACATCAAGTTCATGATGGACAAGGCGAACTACGACGCCTGGGAGGTCTCTTCCAACGGCTACGTGTCGCCGCCGCTTCCGGCCTACAACGACAACCCGGTGTGGACGTCGGATCCGAAGATCACGCCGTATCGCGACTGCCTGAAGCGCTGCCGCGATAACGGCTATGCCGGCGATCTCGGCTATGCCTCAGCCGCCGTGATGGGCGACTTCGTCGTCGTCGACATGTTCGCCGAGGCGGCGTCGGGCTCCGTGACGCCGAAGGCGGCAGCCGCACGCGCAGCCGAGCGCGCCAAGCGCTACTACCAGGTCTGATCAGCTCCAATCTGCACGGCGTCCGGTTCGCCGGACGCCGCGACTTTTCGTCGAGGGGAATCCGACATGGCAGTTATGGCCGAGTCCACTGTCGCGCAGGCCAAGCGCAGCAGCCTGTGGACCAGAGCATTCGAGAGCCGGCATTTCCTCGGCGCGATGTTCATGGTGCCGGCGATCGCCATCCTCATTCTGTTTCTGGCTTACCCGCTGGCGCTCGGCTTCTGGCTCGGCATGACCGACACCAAGATCGGCGGTGCCGGGCGCTACATCGGCTTCCAGAATTTCGTCTCGCTCTCGAAGGACTCGGTGTTCTGGCTGTCGGTGTTCAACACCATCTTCTACACGGTCGCTGCCAGCGCGGTGAAATTCGCCATCGGTCTCTATTTGGCGCTGCTGCTGAACGAGCGGCTGCCGATGAAGTCGATGATCCGGGCAATCGTGCTGTTGCCCTTCGTCGTGCCCACGGTGCTCTCTGCGATCGCGTTCTGGTGGATCTATGACAGCCAGTTCTCGATCATCTCCTGGGTGTTGATCAAGGCCGGCCTGATCACACGCTATATCGATTTCCTTGGCGATCCCTGGAATGCGCGCTGGTCGGTGGTCGCCGCCAATATCTGGCGCGGCGTTCCTTTCGTGGCGATCACGCTGCTGGCGGGACTTCAGACCATCTCGCCCTCGCTCTATGAGGCCGCCAATCTCGACGGCGCCACCAATCTGCAGCGCTTCCGCCACATCACGCTGCCGATGCTGTCGCCGATCATCGCGGTCGTGATGACGTTCTCGGTGCTGATGACCTTCACGGACTTCCAGCTCATCTACACCATCACGCGGGGCGGGCCGATCAACTCCACCCATCTGATGGCGACGCTGTCGTTCCAGCGCGCCATCACCGGCGGCAATCTGGGCGAGGGCGCGGCGATCTCGAACGCGATGATTCCGTTCCTGGTCGCGGCGATCCTGCTCAGCTTTTTCGGGCTTCAGCGTTCCCGCTGGCAGCAGGGCGGGAGGGACTGACCATGACCACAGCGGACGACCAAAGCGTCGGAATGGACTATCTGGAAAGTTTTCCGCGGAAGTTTTTTCGCGTCTACCTTCCGCTCGGCCTGATCATCTTCTTCCTGCTATTCCCGTTCTACTGGATGGCGGTCGCGACGTTCAAGCCGGACGCGGAGATGTACGACTACGAAAAGTACAATCCGTTCTGGATCGTGCATCCGACGCTGGAGCACATCAAGAAGCTGTTCTTCGACACCGACTATCCGCTCTGGATGTGGAACACCGTGATCGTCTCGGTGTCCTCGACCTTCATCTCGCTGTTCGCCAGCGTCTGCGCCGCGTACGCGATCGAACGCCTGCGCTACAAGGGCTCGCGCTATGTCGGCCTTGCGATCTTCCTCGGCTATCTCGTGCCGCCCTCGATCCTGTTCATTCCGCTGGCGGCGATCGTGTTTCAGCTCGGGCTGTTCGACGGCAACCTGGCGCTGATCCTGACCTATCCGACCTTCCTGATCCCGTTCTGCACCTGGCTCCTGATGGGTTATTTCCGCACCATTCCCTATGAGCTGGAGGAGTGTGCGCTGATCGACGGGGCGACGCGGCTGCAGATTCTGATGAAGATCACGCTGCCGCTTTCGCTGCCGGGCGTGATCTCGGCGGGCATCTTCGCCTTCACGCTATCCTGGAACGAGTTCATCTACGCGCTGACCTTCATCTCGTCGTCCGAGAACAAGACGATCCCCGTCGGCGCGATCACCGAGCTCGTCAATGGCGACGTCTACCATTGGGGCGCGCTGATGGCGGCGGCCCTGACCGGCTCGGTTCCCGTAGTTATCCTTTATTCCTTCTTCGTGGAGTATTATGTGTCGGCGATGACCGGCGCCGTGAAGGAATGATCGCGGGGCCTGCCTTGAGAGCGCGCCAGGACGAATCGCCGAAATCGGCGCGTTCCGGCCAATAAAAAGGAGTAGGCTCTTGCACATTCTGGTTCTGGGCGCCGCCGGCATGGTCGGCCGCAAATTGTGCGAACGGTTGTTGCGCGACGGCCGGCTTGGCAAGAGCGACATCACCAAGCTGACCATGCATGACGTGGTCGAGCCGAAGGCGCCGGAAAAAGCCGGTTTTGCCATCGAGACGGTGTCGAGCGATTTCGCCATGCCGGGTGCGGCCGAAAAGCTGATCGCCGGCCGTCCGGACGTGATCTTTCATCTCGCCGCGATCGTCTCGGGCGAAGCCGAGCTCGATTTCGACAAGGGCTACCGCATCAATCTCGACGGCACGCGGATGCTGCTCGATGCCGTCAGGCTCGCAGGCGGCGGCTACAAGCCGCGCGTGGTCTTCACGTCCTCGATCGCGGTGTTCGGCGCGCCGTTCCCGGATGCGATCGGCGACGAGTTCTTCCACACGCCGCTTCTGAGCTACGGTACGCAGAAGGCGATTGGCGAACTGCTGCTGGCCGACTATTCCCGCCGCGGCTTCCTCGACGGCATCGGCATCCGCCTGCCGACCATCTGCATCAGGCCCGGCCTGCCCAACAAGGCGGCATCGGGCTTCTTCTCCAACATCCTGCGCGAGCCGCTGGCCGGCAAGGAAGCGGTCCTTCCCGTGTCCGAAGACGTCCGCCATTGGCATGCCACGCCGCGCTCAGCCGTCGGCTTCCTGCTGCATGCCGGCACCATGGACCTCGCCGCGGTGGGGCCGCGCCGCAATTTGACCATGCCGGGCCTGTCGGCGACGGTTGGCGAGCAGATCGCTGCGCTGAAACGCGTCGCCGGCGACAAGGTCGCCGCCCGCATCAAGCGGGAGCCAGATCCTTTCATCGTCGGCATCGTCGGCGGCTGGCCGCGCAACTTCAATGCAAAGCGGTCGCTCGAGCTCGGCTTCACCACCGCTGAGAAGACTTTCGACGACATCATCCGCATTCACATCGAAGACGAGCTCGGCGGCAATTTCGTCGCGTGATCTCTGACTGAGCGGGTAAAGTGATGGCGAGCGTTGCTTGCATCGGCGAATGCATGGTCGAGCTCCGGCAGGCCCAGGGTGGACAATCCGGCGGGCAGGGTGGCGGCCTCTACTCGCGTGGATTCGGCGGCGATACTCTCAACACGGCCGTGTACCTCGCGCGGCTCGAGGTCAAGGTCGACTATCTCACCGCGCTCGGCGACGATGCCCTGAGCGATGAGATGATCGCGGCCTGGACTGCGGAGGGCGTCGGCACGAGGCGCGTCGCGCGGCTGCCGGGCAAGCTGCCCGGCCTCTACATGATCCAGCTGGATGCGAAGGGCGAGCGCCAGTTCTTCCACTGGCGCGACAGTGCGGCGGCGCGCCAGCTGATGAATCTGCCGGAGACGGACGATCTCCTCAACTCCCTGATGAGCTACGACATCGTCTATCTCTCTGCGATCACGCTCTCGATCTACGACGCGGCCGGGCGCGAGCGCCTGTTCGCGGCGATCAAGCGTGCGCGCCTGCTCGGCACCCGCTTCGTGTTCGACACCAATTTCCGCGCGCGCGGATGGCCGGATCGCGATGTCGCGCGCGAGGTGTTTTCGGCTGCTTTCGCGGCTGCCGACATCGTGCTGACCTCGACCGAGGATCTGCTCGCTCTCTATCCCGGCGAGAGCCACGAGCAGTTGATGGCGCGCATCCCGAGCCCTGAGCTGGTGTTCCGGCTCGCCGAGCCGGTCAGCCTGCTGCGTTTTCCCGGGGGCCCCTACGAGGTCCGCGCCGAGCCCATGACCAAGCCCGTGGTCGACACCACCGCGGCCGGCGACAGCTTTGCGGCGGCCTATATCGCGGCACGGCTCGCCGGTTCCGACCCGGTCGAGGCCGCCCAGGCCGGGCACCGCCTCGCCAGCCTCGTGATCTGCTATTCCGGCGCCATCATTCCGGGTTATGCCATGCCACCGAAGAAACGGCACCGGCCGGCGACCACGCGTCAAGCGACCAAGTGAAACGAAAGCCAAGATGACCACGACTGCCCAACAGAACCACCTCGCCGCGCTGTTCAAGGCCGCGACCGTCATTCCCGTCCTCACCATCGAGCGTATCCAGGATGCTGTGCCGCTGGCGCGTGCGCTGGTCGCCGGCGGCGTCCGCACGCTGGAGGTGACCATGCGTACCCCCGTTGCGATCGAGGCGGCGAGGGCGATGATGGCCGAGGTGCCCGAGGCGATCGTCGGCATCGGCACGATTCTCAATCCGGCCGACTTCACGCGTGTCGAGAAGCTCGGTGTTGCGTTCGGCATCAGCCCCGGCTTGACCCCGGACCTGTTGAAGGCCGCCACCCATAGCTCCTTGCCGTTTGCGCCCGGTATCGCCACGGCGTCCGAGCTGATGATGGCGCTGTCCTACGGCTTCGACATCGCAAAATTTTTCCCGGCCGAGCAGGCTGGCGGCATCAAGGGGCTGCGCTCTCTGGGTGGGCCGTTCCCGAACGTGCGGTTCTGCCCGACCGGCGGGGTCGGCGAGGCCAATGCGGCAACCTGGCTCGCGGAGCCCAATGTGGTCGCGGTCGGCGGTTCCTGGCTGTGCCCGACGGCGGAGATCAGGGCCGGGAACTGGGCCGGCATAACTGCCATCTGCCAGCGCACCCTCCAGGCGCTTAAACCCGCGTGAAGTCTTGCCATCCCTGAGCTAAGACTTAGGTCAGCAAGAGACCGCCAGGGAGAAAGACCATGACCGCCAGCATCGTCGGATGGGCGCATACGCCGTTCGGCAAGTTCGACACCGAGACCGTGGAAAGCCTTGTGGTGAAGGTCGCCAATGAGGCGCTGGCGGATGCCGGCATTTCGGCTGGCGATGTCGACGAGATCGTGCTCGGCCATTTCAACGCCGGCTTCTCGCCGCAGGATTTTACCGCCTCGCTGGTGCTCCAGGCCGACCCGAAGCTGCGCTTCAAGCCGGCGACCCGGGTCGAGAACGCCTGCGCCACCGGCTCCGCCGCCGTCCATCAGGGCGTGCGCGCGATCGCGGCCGGCGCGGCCAGGATTGTTCTCGTTGTCGGCGTCGAACAGATGACGCGCACGCCGGGGCCGGAGATCGGCAAGAACCTGCTCAAGGCGTCCTATCTGCCCGAGGACGGCGACACCGTCGGCGGCTTCGCCGGCGTGTTCGGCAAGATCGCCAGCTCCTATTTCCAGAAATACGGCGACCAGTCCGACGCACTGGCGCTGATCGCGGCCAAGAACCACAAGAACGGTGTCGCCAATCCCTTCGCCCAGATGCGCAAGGACTTTGGCTTCGAGTTCTGCCGCGCCGAGAGCGAGAAGAACCCCTACGTTGCCGGGCCCCTGAAGCGCACCGATTGCTCGCTGGTCTCGGACGGTGCCGCTGCCCTGGTGCTGGCCGACGCGGAAACCGCCAAGGGCATGAGCAAGTCGATCGGCTTCCGCGCCACCGCGCACGCCCAGGATTTCCTGCCGATGTCCAAGCGCGACATCCTCCAGTTCGAGGGCTGCACGGTCGCCTGGCAGCGCGCGCTGGAGAAGGCGGGCGTTACACTGTCGGATCTCTCCTTCGTCGAGACCCATGACTGCTTCACCGTCGCCGAGCTGATCGAGTACGAAGCGATGGGGCTGACGCCGAGGGGGCAGGGCGCCCGCGCCATCAAGGAAGGCTGGACGCTCAAGGACGGCAAGCTCCCGGTCAATCCGTCCGGCGGCCTGAAGGCCAAGGGCCATCCGATCGGCGCCACCGGCGTCTCCATGCACGTGATGACCGCGATGCAGCTCGCCGGCCAAGCGCCCGAGGGCATGCAGCTCAAGAATGCAAAACTCGGCGGCATCTTCAACATGGGCGGTGCGGCGGTTGCCAACTACGTCTCCGTGCTGGAGCCGCTGAAGTAAGCTCCGACCTTGTAGGGTGGGCAAAGGCGCAGCCAGCGCCGTGCCCACCATCTTGTTTGCGCTAGATCATGGTGGGCACGCTTCGCTTTGCCCACCCTACGGCACTGATTGATTCGCGGGACATGCATCATGAGCAATGACTACGAAGATTCGCTGTCGATGGACGCACTCAACGATCGCATCGCGATTCTCGAGGACAATATCCGCCAGCTCATCGAGCAGGCCGCGGCGGCCTCGGGTGAGCAGAACGAGTCGCGGATCGCGGATCGCATCAACCAGCAGAATGAGGAGCTCGACCGTCTCCTCAAGATTCGCGAATCCCGCCAGAAGAAATAGCCACCTTTCGCCGGCGGCGCATGCGGCCATACGCCGGCTGCCCTTGCGTACGCGCCGCCGCTGCCGTTAGCTGGACCGAAATCGCAGGGCTCACTTGAGCCCGCGCAATCGGGAGTGAACGATGGGGCCGCTGAAGGGCATCAAGGTCGTCGACATGACCACCGTGCTGATGGGTCCCTATGCGACCCAGATGCTCGGTGACTACGGCGCAGACGTCATCAAGGTGGAATCTCTGGACGGCGACGTCACGCGCCTGATCGGTCCGATGCGGCACGCCGGCATGGGCCCGGTGTTCCTCAACACCAACCGCAGCAAGCGCTCGATCTGCCTCGACCTGAAGAAGCCCGCCGGCCGCGAGGCGGTGCTGCGCTTGCTGAAAGACGCCGACGTTCTCGTCTACAACGTCCGCCCGCAGGCAATGGCGCGGCTTCAACTCGGCTATGACGTTGTTGCCAAGATCAATCCGCGTCTGGTCTATGCCGGCGTGTTCGGCTTCGGCCAGGACGGGCCGTATGCGGCAAAACCCGCCTATGACGATCTGATCCAGGGCGCCACCGCGCTGCCGGCCTTGATGGCGCAGACCGGTGACGGCGTGCCGCGCTACGTGCCGAACGCACTGGTCGATCGCATCGTAGGCTTGACCGCCGTGGGCGCGATCTGTGCCAGCCTCGTGCACCGCGACCGCACCGGACGCGGCCAGCGCGTCGACATCCCGATGTTCGAGACCATGGCCGGATTCGTCATGGGCGACCACATGGGCGGGCTCACCTACGAGCCCCCGCTCGATAAGGGCGGTTACGCCCGCCACCTCTCGCGCGACCGCCGGCCCTACAAGACCTCGGACGGTTATCTCAGCGTCATCGTCTACAACGACAAGCAGTGGGAGAACTTCTTCAAGGCGACGGGACGCGACGACCTGCGGGCCGACGCGATGTTCGCGACATTCGCCGGCCGCGCCGCCAATATCGACGTCGTCTATGCCGAGCTCGCGCGCATCTTCGAGACGCGCAGCACCGAGGAATGGATCGACCTGCTGACCAAGGCCGATGTGCCCGTGATGCCGATGCACGACCTCGCGTCGATGCTGCATGATGAGCATCTGGAGGCGACCAACTTTTTCCCGGTGGTGAACCATCCAACAGAAGGGCCGATCCGGAGCATGAGGGTGACGGCGACCTGGTCCGAGACCGAGGCCGAACCGGTGCGGCTCGCGCCGCAGCTCAACGAGCACGGCGCGGAAATCCTGCGTGAGACCGGCTATTCCGCCGACGAGATCGACGCCATGGTCCGCGATGGCGTCACCCGTTCGCCGCCCCGGAATGACGATGCACTGGTGCGCCCATGAGCTTTATCACCGGCGTCGGCCTCACGCCTTTCGGCAAGCACGAAGGCTCGTCCTCGCTGGACCTGATGAGTAAGGCCGCGCAGGCCGCGCTCGACGATGCCGGGCTCGAGCGCGCCGAGATCGACGGCATCCTCTGCGGCTACTCCACCGTTTCGCCGCACATCATGCTGGCGACCGTCTTTGCCGAGCATTTTGGCATCCGCCCCAGTTACGCCCATGCCGTCCAGGTCGGCGGCGCGACCGGGCTCGCGATGACCATGCTCGCCCATCATCTCGTCGAAGCAGGCGTCGCCCGCAATGTGCTCGTCGTCGCAGGCGAGAACCGTCTCACCGGGCAGAGCCGCGATGCTTCGATCCAGGCGCTGGCGCAGGTCGGCCATCCCGATTACGAAGTGCCGCTCGGACCGACGATTCCCGCCTATTACGGCTTGGTCGCGAACAGGTACATGCACGAATACGGCGTGACGGAAGAAGACCTTGCCGAATTCGCGGTGCTGATGCGCACCCACGCCTGCACTCATCCCGGTGCGCAATTCCAAGATCGCATCGAGGTCGCCGACGTCATGGCCTCGAAGCCGGTGGCGATGCCGCTGAAGCTGCTCGATTGCTGCCCGGTGTCCGACGGCGGCGCAGCCTTCGTCGTTAGCCGCGAGCGGACCGGAGAGGCCGGCGTGCGCATTCGCGGCTGTGCCCAGGCCCATACCCATCAGCACGTCACTGCAGCGCCCGCCCTGAGCGAGCTCGGCGCCGAGATCTCCGTCGCCCACGCCAAGGAGGCCACCGGCCTCGCGATTTCGGACGTGCGCTACGCCGCGATCTATGACAGCTTTACGATCACGCTCGCGATGCTGCTGGAAGACCTTGGCCTTGCTGGCCGGGGCGAGGCAGCCGCGCGCGTGCGCGCAGGCCATTTCAGCCGCGACGGCGCGATGCCGCTGAACACCCATGGCGGCCTGCTCAGCTACGGTCATTGCGGCGTCGGTGGCGCGATGGCGCATCTTGTCGAAACGCATCTGCAGATGACGGGGCGGGCGACGAATCGTCAAGTGCGTGACGCCTCGATCGCGCTCCTGCACGGCGACGGCGGCGTGCTGTCGTCTCACGTCAGCATGTTCCTGGAGCGGGTGCGATGAGCGAGCGAATCGCGGATTGGACCCAAGGTGTGCAAGTCATCACCTTTCAGACCTGCACCTCCTGCAGCCATGTGCAGTATTTCCATCGCGCCTTCTGCGCCGCCTGCGGTGCGCCCGATCCGCACGAGCAGCGTGCCAGCGGCAAGGGCAGGGTCTACGCGACGTCGCTGGTCTGCCGCGCCGCGACGCCTGAGACGCGGTCGCACGTGCCCTTCAACATCCTGCTGGTCGATTGCGCCGAGGGTTTTCGCATGATGGCGCATGGTGAGAATGATCTCGCCATCGGCGATGAGGTCAGTGCGAGCTTCAAACCGTTCGCTGGCAGGCTGGTGCCGTTCTTCGCCAAAGATGGATAGTGAAATTTGGATGCTCGAATGTAGCCCGGATGGAGCGCAGCGAAATCCGGAATTTTCACCTCACCGATAGACTTTCCCGATTGCGCTTCGCTCCATCCGGGCTACTGCAAAGCCAGCGGTGGGATTCGTCATTCGGGGGCGGTCCTGAGAGACCGAGCCTGGAACGGGAATTCTGGGCCTGGCCTGTGCGAGGGCCACCCCGGAATGACGAAAGCTCTCACCCGACTCTTAACTAGCGCCCGTAGAACAGGATGCTGGCGATGACGAGCATCGCCATCACCGCCAGCATATGCGCGAGCGCCTCCGAGGCCGCCCCCTTGGTGGCTTCCTTCATGCCATTTTCTCCCTAGACTTGGGCGTGACTCATCGATGCGCGGTTAGCGCCCAACGGCCAATTGTTTTTACTCGGAACACCCCTTGCGAGTATCCGCCGCGATCAAGTCCCCACGCGGCGAATATCGACTGTACCAAGGTCGTTCAGCAATGCGGCGGCATTTTGACTCGATGTTGTTGCTCCTGCGGACGCGCAAGAATACAGTTTCGTGGAACTTTCGCCGCTAACGACAAAAAGCATTAAAGGCTTAGGGAAAAACTTCAGGAAAATCATGGCCCGCATCAACTACAGCGACCCGTCCAAGGCATCCGACCGCACCCGCGAGATCCTCGACAAGAACCGCAACGCCAACATCTTCCGGATGATGTCGCATTCGCCGAGCTATTTCGAGCAGTACTGCCGGCTCGGCGGCGCCATCCGTCACAAGGGCGAGCTCGATCCTATCGTGCGCGAACTCGCGATCACCCGCACCGGAATTTTGTGCGAGGCGCCGTACGAGATCGTCGCGCACAAACGCATCGGCAAGAATGTCGGCGTCACCGACGAGCAGAACGAAGCGCTCGAGAACTGGCAGGACGCCAAGTGCTTCGACGAGGTGCAGCGTGCCGCGCTCGCCTTCACCGACGAGATCGTGAAATTGAACAAGCCGACCGCGGCGATCTTCAACGCGATCGCATCGAAGCTGACACCCGCCGCACTCGTCGAGTTGCAGCTTTCGGTCGGCTTCTACATCATGACGTCAAAGTTTTTGGAGACGTTTGAGATCGATCTTCAGCCGGTCACGGAAGTGGTTGGCTGATCCAAAGCCGCGGCGAGGGATGCCGATGACGATCGATGAATATGCGGCCTGGGCCGCCACCGTTGCAAAAGTCGATGAGCATCCGTCCAACGAACGGCTGTCCTATCTGGGCCTCGGTCTCGCCGGCGAATCCGGCGAGGTCGCCGAGCACATCAAGAAGCTGCTGCGCGATGACTGGCTCGACCAGGCAGGCCTCGTCGAAGAGCTCGGCGATGTCATCTATTACTGGGCCTGCCTATGCGCAGCGACCGGCCAGCAGCCGTCCGAATTGCTCAAGGCGAGTGCGGCCAAGATCAATCGGCGGATCAGTGAGGCGGCGGGCCGCTAGGCCGCTCAGGTCGAGGTCAAGATATCCACCCTGGCGTTGGCGACGATCAGACGGTCGGCGAGAAGCTGCGCAAGATTGCGCATGATGCGTTCGCTGGCGTGCGGGTGCTGCTTGCGGAAGCGCTCGAACGCTTTCAGGGGCGCTTCGAACGCGGTCGCCGCCATGTCCACGAACACGTCGGCGGAGCGAGTGGTCTCGATCAGGGCCATTTCGCCGAAGGCCATGCCGGCGGTGAGCGTCGCCAGCCGCACGCCGTCGGGCAGCGTGACATGCACGGCGCCGCTGCGCAGGAAGAACAGAGCATCGGCGGGATCGCCCGTGGTGAGGATCTTTGTCCCGGATTGATAGGTCCGGATCGTGCAGATCGAGGCGAGGTCGGTCAGCTCTTCCTCGCTCATGCCGGCCAGCAGCGGCTGTTCGGCAAGCTCGGTGGTCTCGTGGAAATCGATCGAGCCTCCGTACCGATAGATGATCTGGTCTTCGGCCCATTCGATCGCGGTGTCGAGCAAATAGAAGTCGCGGACGTTCTTGAGCTCGGCGGTCCATTCCCGCAGGCTGTCCCATTCCTTGGAGGCGCGCCTGACGCCGGACAGTACGACGGTCACATTCAGCGCCGCCAGCTCCTCGAACGCTTCGGCTACCAGCCGCGCCCCGGCGCGGGTGGTGGAGGTGACGCGGTGGAGATCGAAGATCACGAATTGCGGCCGCGGCCGGCCCGCAAGGCGGCGCGAGACATAGTCGACCGCCGACAGCGACAGTGTGCCGACCAGCTCGATGATCCGCACCTCCTGCTCATGCGCCGCGAGAATATCGCGCTCCTGTGGGCGGCGCACGCGCCGCGACGGGCTCTTGCCGATGTCGTAATCGGCGATGACGGCATTGCGCGCATCGTCACTGCGGTTGAGCATGTGCAAATCGTAGTGCGAGGACAGCGCCTCGCAGACCTTGATGCCGCGCACGCTGTTGCCATGCTTGTCGAGCCTTGGCGAATAGCTGCCGAGCCCGAGGCGCGCGGGGAGGGCTGCGAGAATTCCGCCGCCGACGCCGCTCTTGGCGGGGATGCCGATCCGGTAGATCCATTCGCCGGCATAGTCGTACATGCCCGACGACGTCATCACCGACAGCGTGCGCGAGATTGCGTAAGGCGTCAGCACCTGCTCGCCTGTGACCGGGTTGACGCCGCGGTTGGCGAGCGTTGCCGCCATCACCGCGATGTCGCGCGCGGTGACCAGCACCGCGCATTGCCGGAAATAGACGTCGAGCACGGCAGCGACATTGTCCGAGATCACCGCGTTGGTCTTGAGGAGATAGCCGATGGCGCGGTTGCGGTCGCCGGTCTGGCTTTCGGAAGCGTAGACGGCCTCGTCGACGGCGAGGTCGCGGCCGGCAAAACGACTGAGCGCGAGGCGAATTTGCTCGAAGGCGTCCGTACCCTTGCTGTCGTGGATCAGCCCCGTGCAGGCGATCGCGCCGGCATTGACCATCGGGTTGAACGGATGGTTCTCCGAGTTGAGCCGGATCGAGTTGAAGGGATCGCCTGAAGGCTCGACGCCGATCGCGCTCTCGACCCTGTTTGCGCCGAGCAGGTCCAGCGCGAGTGCGAACACGAACGGCTTTGACATCGACTGGATGGTGAAGGGCGCCCTGGAGTCGCCGACCTCGTAGACATGACCGTCCAGGGTCGCGAGGCTGATGCCGAAACAGGCAGGATCGGCCTTGCCGAGCTCGGGAATGTAGTCGGCGACCGCGCCCGAGGTCTCCGCCGAGAATTCGCTGAGGCAATTGTCCAGAAACCGCAGCAAAGGCGGCTTGGAGCGGGTCCAGGCGGTGGCGAGAGGCGAAAGCTGTTTCATCGCCTCTCTTTGTGCAACGCAATCAGGGCACGCGCAACCCGTCCGGCACCATGGTCTGCCGCCGGACCAGCAGCAGGGCGAGCAAAACCGTGGGGACGAGGATGGCGAGGCCGAGCAGCGTCACCTGCATCTGCGACAGCGGCATGATGCCGCCGCCGGGGGTGGCCACCACGAACCCGCCGATCACCAGCAGTACGCGGATCGGCCATTCCAGCGCACCGGCGCCGCGGAGATCGCCAACGAAGGGCTGGTAGCCCTGAATGCCGCCGCAGATGAACAGCGTGCCGAACGCCGCGAGCGCCATCAGCCCGAGACCGGCGAGATAGGGGCTCGGCCCCTGCAGCACCAGCGCGGGATTGAGCACGAAGAAGAACGGGATGAAATAGATGATGCTGCCGACCCACATCGATTCCCAGCCCGTCTTCATCGCCGGCGAACCGGCAATGCCTGCGGCCGCGAACGAGGCGATCGCGACCGGCGGGGTGATCGACGACAGCATGCCCCAGTAGAAGATGAACATGTGCACGGCCATCTTGTTCAGCCCGAGTTTCTCCAGCGCCGGTGCGACCAGGATGGCGAGGAAGATGTAGCAGGCCGTCGTGGTCAACCCGAGGCCGAGGATCAGGCTGGTGAGGGCGCACATGCCGAGCAGCAGGAACGGATTGTCACCGGCAATGCGCAGCAGGTCGTTGGCAAGGCTCGACACCACGCCTGTCATCGAGAAGGCGCCGATCAGCAGGCCGCAGCCGGCGAGGATGCCGACAAGCTCGACGAAGGTGCGGCCGTTGACCTCGAGGAATTTGCCGATGGTCGCGACAGTCCAGCGCGTGTCCTTCGAGAACAGCTGGTTGAGGACCAGAAGCAGGGCGGTAGCGTAGAACGGCGCATGGCTCTCGCGCTTGAAGTAGAGCAGCATCACGATCAGCAGCGCGATGACGAAGACGTAGTACCAGCCGTCCTTGATTGTATCCATGACCCGCGGCAGCTCCGCGCGCGGAATGCCCTTCAGCCCGTGTCGTGCGGCGTAGGAGTCGACCTGCATGAACAAGCCGACGTAATAGAGCGCGGCGGGAATGATGGCCGCGATCGCGACATCGGCGTAGCTGACATTGAGGAACTGCGCGATCACGAAGGCGGTCGCACCCATCACCGGCGGAGCCAGCACCGCGCCGGTCGAGGCACACGCCTCGATCGCGCCGGCGTAGGAGGCGCGGAAGCCGCTCTTCTTCATCACCGGAATGGTCATGGTGCCGGCGGTGAGCACGTTGGAGATGATCGAGCCCGACATCATGCCGAGCAGGCCGCTGGCGAAGATGCAGACCTTCGCCGCGCCGCCGCGGAAGGTGCCGCACAGCGCGAAGGCGAGATTGATGAAGAACTTTCCGGCGCCGGTCATCATCAGCGCCGTGCCGAATACCAGGAAGCCGATCACGGTGTCGGCAAACGCCTGGATGGGAATGCCGAGCAGGCTCTCGCCCGACAGCACGTGATAGGCGGTCGCCTGCTCCAGCGTCGATTGTGTGCCGCGGAACGGCCCGAGCCAGCTGGATTCCGCGAACAGCGGATAGACGGTGAAGGGGAGCACGCTCAGTAGCAGGCTCCAGCCCCCGGTCCGCCGCAGCGCCTCCATCAGCATCACCCACATCACGAGACCCGCCGCGGTCACGCTGTTCGGCGCGCCGCCGAATTCCCAGCCGGCCTCCGCGGCTTTGCGCACGTTCAACATCAGCAGCAGCGCCGCGGCAAAAGTTACGACGAAGCAGAGAAGGTCGTACCAGGGAATGCGGTCGAGCGGCGCGCGCGGGGTTCCCGGGAAGATCAGGAACGTGAACGGCAGCATCAGGGCGATCAGGAGATAGAAATACTCCGTGTTGAGCTGGGTGTAGCCGACGAAGAAGCGCAGCGAGAATTGCTGGTTGATGCAGAGCAGGATGGTCGCGGCGGTCGCGACGACGAGCGTCCAGCGCCACGCGCCGCGCAAGCTTCGCACGCGCGTGACCTCCGCTTCCTGCATGTTGGCGGCGGCGCCATGCGGATCGTCGAACACGATCCGCTTGGCCTCGTCCTGCGGAGCGGTGGACTCTGAAGCAGACGACATGATCGACCCCGCGCGTGGGTTGCTAAGTGCTGACGAATGCGAATGGGTTGAAGCGGTCGGGCCGTGGGCTCCTCAACCTCTCCCGCTTGCGGGAGAGGTTGCGCCGAAGGCGCGGGTGAGGGCTCTCTCCTCTGGGGGAATCCCAACGTTGAGGCACCCTCTCCCCAACCCTCTCCCGCAAGCGGGAGAGGGAGCGCAGCTCGCGCGTGGCAACCATCAGGCCCATCGCGAAATTATTCCTCGAACCCGTTCGGCATGTCGGCCTTCGCAAGCGCTGCGGCACGCGCTTTCATCCAGCCGTCGAGAAACGCCTTGTCATCCGCAGGCGGGTTGGACTTTCCGTAGTCGGTCCACGCTGCGCCAAGCACCTCCTGGCGCTTGATCAGTCTGTTGTTGTGCGTGTCCTGCGCGTCGCTCCATTGCCCGGCTTCCTTCAGCGCCTTTACCGCGCCGGGATGCACCGGCACCACCCAGTTCTTGGTCTGGCGATCGGCCGCAAGCCCGCCGGCGCCGGGTGCGGCGTCCTTGTAGGAATCGTAGTTCACGATCATCGCTTTGGTGATCGCATAGACCTGGTCGGGGGCTTGCGAGGCGTAGGCGACGAAAATCGGGTAGGGGTAGTTGCCGAGCTCGATCGGTTTGTCCGGCGAGATGCCGGCGCCGCAGGTCGCGGTCTGCGGGAAGAAGAACGAGCCGACCTTCTGCATCCGCGCCCAGCCTTCCTTGTCCTTGGCGGGCAGCGGCGGCCAGATCAGGCCGCGCGGCGAGGTCTCGGCTTCCTTGGCGGGGCCGGTGATGGTGGTGCCGAAGGCTGCGTCGGTGTCGTTGTTGATCAGGCCCTTCCACATCGCGCCGTAGCTTGCGAACTCGACGACCTTGACGTCCTTCTGCGTCAGGCCGGCGAAGGCGAGCACCGCGAGCGAGTTCTGGTTCAGAGCCGGCGAGCCGACGACGAAGCCGACGCGCTTTCCCTTGAGGTCCTTGAGCTCCTTCACGCCTGTGTCCGCGGCCACGCCGAGCGTGCCGCAATTGCAGTCGACGGATGAGAGCATGATCTGGAGCGGTTGCGGGCCCCATTCCCTGGAGCCGAACTCGAACACGCCTTCCTGCGCGAAATAGGTACCCGATCCCATCGCGGAAGAAACCGCGCGCTTGGCGCGCAACGGCGCGAGACGCGCGACGTCGTTGCCTGCGGGGAGCACGCGCACGTCGGTTGAGTATTTGTCCTTCATCATTTTGCCGACGCCGACCGCGATGTTGAAGCCGGCGGTGCCGGTGTCATAGGCCGTGAACGTCAATGTCGCCGGCAGCTTGATGTCTTCGGCGGCTGCATAGCGTGTAGACGCAAAAGAAAGGCCCGCGACCAAGGCAGGCGCGAGCATGACCAGCCCACGACGCATGTTTCCCTCCAATGATCCTCGCGTTTGCCGCGACGATTTTCTTTCTTTGTTTGAAACAGGTTTTTGTTTGAAACGGATCATGTCATCGCGATCAGGCGATGGCAACGGCGTACCGCGAACGCAGCAATGAGGCTGACAGAATGTCGCGGAAACGACGGGTAATGCAGTCAGTTCGCGACGATCGCGATCGTCTGTCCCTCGGCAACGACGTCGTCGAGCTTCACCAGAAGCGATGTGATCTCGCCGCTCGCAGGAGAAAGCACAGGGATCTCCATCTTCATCGCTTCGACCACCACAATCTCATCACCATCCGCAACGGTTCCTCCAACTTGCACGGGAGTTGAGCAGATGCGACCCGCGATCTCCGTGACGATCTTAATCTCTGGCATGCCATCGCCTTCTTCTTGTGGTCGCAAAATGCCTGAGGTAGTTTCTTCTGCAAGCGGAATTTAATTCCGCACAGCGGAACAAGCGGTAGGGATCATGGGACGACGTTCAGAGCGGTTGAGTAGGCAAGGTGCGCTCGCTGGCGAAGCCGGTGAGGGTGATGTCATCCAGGTGGTGTCGCGCGCGTTCGACGTGTTGCGATGCTTCGAGGGCCACGATAGCAGGCTCGGCAATCTCGAAATTTCAAACCGCTGCGGCCTGCCGCGCTCGACCGTGTCGCGGCTCACGCACACGCTAACGCGGATGGGTCAGCTCGTGTACCTGCCGCGCGATCAGAAATACCGCATCGGTCCAAGCGCTGTGGCGATGAGCGCCTCGATGATGAAGGGCGCGCAGCTGCGCAGCATGATCCGTCAGCGGCTCCAGGAAGTCGCTGAGCAATTGCCCGGCACGGTCGGCTTCGTCGTCCCCGATCGCTTCCATCTGGTCTATCTCCAGTTCGCGCGTTCGGCGACTGCACTGGGCCTGCACGAGGGCACCGGCAGCCGAATCTCGATGGCCTCCACTGCTGCGGGCGCAGCCTACACCGCGGCATTGGCGCCCGAGGTCGGCGATGCCTTCATCGCGGACATGGAGCGGGAAGCTCCCGAGGCTGCAAAGATCCTCAAGCCCCGCATCGAGGCCAACCGGCAGTCGCTGCATGAGCGCGGCTATGTCGTGGCCTGCGGCTTGTGGAGCCCGCACATCAACGGGCTCGCGGTGCCGATCTGGTCGCCGCAGTACCAGACCTTCGTTGTCATCACGATCGGTCTGCTCTCGGCGATGTATGACGAGCAGCGTCTGCATGCCGAAGTCGCCCCGTTGATGGTCGCGCTCGGCCGTTCGCTCGGCAGCCTGATGGATGGCGCAGAGGGCGACGTCTTCAACGCCCGCATCCCGCGCAAACCGGTCGCCATGGCCATGCACAACAATAACAAGCCGATCAATTCGGAGGGAGTGAATGAACTGGAAGCCGGAACTCGACGAGCTCGCCCGGCGCGAAGCCTTCGCGCGGGAGATGGGCGGCGTTGACAAGGTCAAGCGTCAGCATGACCAGGGCCGACTGACTGTTCGGGAACGTATCGACAGACTGACCGACAAAGGCAGCTTTCACGAGATCGGCGCCGTCTCCGGCGTCGGCGAATACGATTCCAGCGGCGAGTTGCAGAAATTGACGCCGGCGAACTGCGTGTTCGGCCGCGCGCGCGTCGAAGGCCGCACCGTCATTGTGGTCGGCGACGATTTCACCGTGCGCGGCGGCTCGGCGGACGCGTCCATCTCCGCAAAACCGCTGATGGCGGAGGAGATGGCGCATGATCTCCGGCTGCCCATCGTCCGCATCATCGAAGGCTCCGGCGGCGGCGGCTCGGTCAAGACCATCGAGACCAAGGGCGCGGCGAACTTGCCGGGTGGCATCGGCGGCACACGCTGGTATCGCTTCACAACGGAGAATTTGTCGCGCGTGCCCGTGGTCGCGCTCGGCCTCGGCTCGGTCGCAGGGCTCGGTGCCGCGCGTCTTGCCGCCAGCCACTATTCCATCATGACCCGGAAGTCCGCGATGTTCGTCGCAGGCCCGCCGGTGGTGAAGGCGCTGGGGCAGGACCTCTCGAAGGAAGAGCTCGGCGGCGCCGACATCCAGACCCGCGCCGGCGCGGTCGATCATGCCGTCGAAACCGAGGAGGAGGCCTTTGCCTGCGCGCGGCGGTTCCTGTCCTATCTGCCGTCGTCGGTTGACGGGCTGCCGCCGACCTTGCCCTGCACCGACAATCCGGAGCGCACCGAAGAGGCGCTGATGAGCGCAGTGCCACGTAATCGCAAGCAGGTCTACAAGATACGGCCGATCGTCGAACAGGTCGTGGACAAGGGCTCGTTTTTCGAGGTCGGCAAGAATTTCGGCAAGCCGATCATTGTCGGCCTCGCGCGGCTCGAGGGCAGGGCGGTGATGGTGCTTGCCAGTGACAGCTTTCACTATGGCGGCTCCTGGACGGCGGACGCCTGCCAGAAGGTGGTCCGCTGGGTCGACTTCGCCGAGACCTTCCATTTGCCGATCGTCTATCTCATGGACTGCCCCGGCTTCATGATCGGGCTCGATGCGGAGAAGGCGGGCACCATCCGCCATGGCGTTCGCGCCATGGCCGCGGTCAACCAGACCACGGTGCCCTGGTGCACGGTGATCCTGCGCAATGCCTTCGGCGTCGCCGGCGTGGTGCATCAGCCGGCCGACCGCTTCTCGATCCGCTACGCCTGGCCGTCGGCCTATTGGGGCTCGCTCCCACTGGAAGGCGGCATCGAAGCCGCCTACCGCGCGGACATCGACGCGGCCGAAGACAAGGCGGAGAAACTGAAAGAGATCGAGGACCGCCTTAACAAGCTGCGCTCGCCGTTCCGCTCCGCCGAAAAATTCTGGGTCGAAGAGATCATCGATCCCAGGAAGACGCGGTCGCTGCTGTGCGAGTTCGCGCGGCTGGCGGAGCCATTGCGAAAGCCAGGGCCGCCGGGGAATTTTTCGATCAGGCCGTAGCTTCAGCGGCCCCTGCGAGCCGCGGATGCCGACCTCAGCCCAATTGCGATTGGGCAAAATTGATCTAGCGCAACGCCACGCGTCCCATTGTCTGCAAGCGTCTCGTTTGGAACGAGGGAGAGACGTCATGACAAATGCGGGTAACGCGCTGCTTTGGACGGCTATATTTTTCTGTCTGTCGTTCGCTGCAATTTTTGTAGTCTGGTTTGCCGAGCGGTTGCGCGCGGGCTTCGTGAGGAAGCCGTAAAGCGCCCTGGGTTCGCGCCCTCGTCACCTGCTGACCGGACGGCGGATGCCTGCCGCCGGGCGGTGCCTTCGGCGTCGCCGGCATCTGTGCTCGCGCTTTGCCGTGGCAGCGATGACGTGACCTCAAAACAATAACGCGCTACGCTTCCCGGGCAAGAACAAGGGAAGCGCCAATCGTGTACGACTTCATTATCGTGGGCGGCGGCTCGGCGGGGTCCGTGCTGGCCCACCGGCTCTCGGCGAGGAGCGCCAACAAGGTCCTGCTCTGCGAGGCGGGACAGGACACACCGCCCGGAGACGAGCCGGCCGAGATCAGGGACAGCTATCCGGGGACGGCCTATTTCGATCCGCGCTTCCACTGGACCGAGCTCAAGGTCACGACCCAGATCGTCAGCCACAACAATCCGAACGAAGGACGTCCGCCCTTACGCAAATACGAGCAGGCACGCGTGCTTGGCGGCGGCTCCTCGATCAACGGCCAGATGGCCAACCGCGGCGCGCCGACCGACTACGACGAATGGGACGCGCGCGGCGCTGCGGGGTGGAGCTGGAACGATGTGCTGCCCTTCTTCAAGAAGGTCGAGCGCGACCTCGATTTCGACGGTCCCTACCACGGCAAGGACGGCCGGATCCCGGTCCGCCGAATCCCCAGGGAGCACTGGACGCGGCATTCGCAGGCGTTCGCGCAAGCCTTCCAGCAGGCCGGACATCAGTTCCTGCCCGACCAGAATGGCGAATTCGTCGACGGGTTTTTCCCGGTGACGCACTCGAACCAGGCCGAGCAACGCGTCTCGGCTGCCATGGGCTATCTCGATCGCGACACGCGCAAGCGCGCCAACCTCACGATCTCCACCAACACGCAAGTCAGGGAATTGCTGTTCGAAGGCACGCAATGCGTCGGCGTGAAGGCTGTGGTCGACGGGCGGGAGCAGGAATTCCGCGCCCGCGAGATCATTCTCTCCAGCGGCGCCATCCATTCGCCGGCGCATCTGTTGCGCGCTGGCATCGGTCCGGTCGGTCACCTCAAGGACATGGGCGTTCCCGTGCTGATGGGGCTGCAGGGCGTCGGCCAGCGCCTGATGGATCATCCCTCGATCTCGCTGTCGTCCTTTGTCCGCCGCGGCGCGCGGATGAACGAGCACACCAGGCGCCACATGCAGCTTGGCTTGCGTTACTCGTCCGGGCTCCAAGGCGTACCGAAAGGCGATATGTTCGTCGTCCTGCTCAGCAAATCGGCCTGGCACGCCGTCGGTGAGCAGATCGGATCGCTGCTGACATTCGTCAACAAGACCTATTCCGAGACCGGACAGGTCAAGCTTGCCTCGCGCGATCCGGTCGTCGAGCCGATCGTCGAGTTCAACCTGTTGTCCGACCGGCGCGACCTCGATCGGCTGATGAGCGGTTTCCGCAAGATGGCGGCCGTGCAGATGAGCGACGTTGTCAGGGCCGTGACGGACAAGCCGTTCCCGGCCTCCTATACCGACCGCGTGCGCAAGATCGGCGTGGTCAACACCAAAAACAGGATTCTCACCAGGATCGCCGCGGCCCTGATGGACGGACCGGCAGTGCTGCGCCACTACATGATCGACAATTTCGTGGTCGAGGGCTTCACCTTCGACGACGTCATCAACGACGACGAGGCGCTGGAAGCCTTCGTGCGCAAGGCGACCATCGGCGTGTGGCACGCCTCCTGCTCGTGCCGCATGGGCCGGGTTGACGATCCGATGGCGGTGGTCGATCCAGAGGGGCGCGTCAAAGGCGTGCAGGGCCTGCGCGTCGTCGATGCCTCGATCTTCCCGGTGGTGCCGTGCGCCAACACCAATTTTCCGGTCCTGATGTCGGCGGAGAAGATCGCAGCCGCGATCATGCAGTGAGCTGGCATGGCTTTTCGCGCCGGCGACTGCCTTGTCGATGCTGACCCTCCAGGACCGCTAGTCGGACCGCAATAGCTGAAATGGTGGGCGAGAAGGGTTCCGCGGCCGACGGTCTGGCGGACATGCGCCCGGGAGGCGGAACTTGGAACCCGGCTTGGGCGTTCTTTGCCAGATTTCGCCTTACGGCTGAGACAGGGCCGCTGATCGCGCGTCCCATCTCGGGGCCGGAGCGCATTTTCGGCGACGGAGCTTCACGGGGGTTCAATGATCAATTCATCGAGCCGGGCGCAAACCAGCGAGCCCGGAGAGTTGCCCAGGATTTCGACCGGCAGTGACGGTCTCGACGATATCCTCTACGGCGGGCTCGATCCCAATCGCATGTACCTCTACGAGGGCCGGCCCGGCTCGGGCAAGACCACAATGGCGCTGCAATTCCTTCTCGAGGGCGCCCGCTGCGGTGAACGCGTGCTCTATATCTCCTTGTCGGAAACCAAGCGTGAGTTGACGCTGGTTGCACAGCGGCACGGCTGGTCGCTGCAAGGCGTCGACATCTTCGAACTGGTGCCGCCGGAGACGACGCTCGATCCGGAGCGCGAGCTTACCGTCTTCCACCCCGCCGAAATGGAGCTGAGCGAAACCACGGGCCTGATATTCAAGGAGGTCGAACGGATCAATCCCGCGCGCGTGGTGCTGGACAGCCTGTCAGAGCTGCGCCTCCTTGCGCAGAATCCGCTGAGGTACCGGCGCCAGGTTCTGGCCCTGAAGCACTTTTTCACCAACCGCAATTGCACGGTCATTCTCCTCGACGATCTCTCGTCCTCCCAGGACGATCTGCAGCTCCATTCCATCGCGCATGGCGTGGTGATGCTCGAACAGCTCGCCATTGATTATGGCGCAGAGCGCCGGCGGCTTCGGGTGATCAAGATGCGCGGCATTCGATTTCGCGGCGGCTTCCACGATTTCACGATCGAAGCGGGAGGGGTGCGGATATTCCCCCGCCTGGTGGCAGCGGAACATCACACCTCGTTTATTGGTGAGTTGACGCCCAGCGGCAATGCGCAACTCGATCAACTCCTTGGAGGAGGGCTCGAGCGCGGCACCAGTGCGCTGCTCTTGGGCGCCGCCGGTGTCGGCAAGTCTTCTCTCGCGCTGACCTATGCGATCGCAGCGGCAGATCGCGGTGAGCATGCGGTGTTCTTTGCCTTCGATGAAGGTCGCGGTACGGTGGAGGCCCGGGCTCGAACGCTGGGCCTGCCCCTTGAAAGCCATCTGCAATCGGGACTCATCCGATTTAAGCAAATCGATCCCGCCGAGATGTCGCCCGGCGAATTCGCCGCCAATGTGCGCAACAGCGTCGAAAAGGATAACGCCCGAATTGTTATCATCGACAGTCTGAACGGCTACCTCAACGCAATGCCGGATGAGCGATTTCTCATCCTCCAGATGCACGAGCTGCTGAGCTATCTCGGGCAGAAAGGCGTGCTGACCGTCCTGATCCTCGCTCAGCATGGGCTGGTCGGTCCGATGGAGACGGCTCTCGATATCAGCTATTTGAGCGATGCCGTGCTCATGCTGCGCTATTTCGAAGTCGGCGGAGCGGTGCGGCGGGCCCTCTCGGTCGTGAAGAAGCGCAGCGGCAATCATGAAAATTCCATCCGCGAGTTTCGTCTTGGCAGTGCCGGCATCACGGTAGGTCCTCCGCTGAGCGGGTTCAGCGGCATCTTTTCCGGGAATCCACGTTACTCGGGCACGGAGATGCCGGAAGGGCTGTCGGAATGAGCGCCGACCGCGATCATTGCGTCCTCGTGTTTGCTCCGATCGGCCGCGATGGACCGGCATCGGTCGAGCTTTTCCGTAATTCGAATCTCCTGGCAATCAATTGTCGTGGTCTGCCTGAACTGGTCAGCGAGATGTCGGCGGGCGTGGGCGCGGTGCTTCTCGCCGAGGAGGGCCTGTTCGGAAAGGATACCCAGCCGCTGGCACATTGGATCGAGCGGCAGCCGCCCTGGTCCGACCTGCCCTTTGTCATTCTCACCAGCCACCGCGAGCAGCCGGCGGTGGTTGCCTGGCGCCGCAGCATCGTCGAGACGCTCCGCAACGTGTCGCTGCTCGAGCGCCCGGTTCAGCCGATCACGCTGACGAGCGCAATTCAATCCGCAATGCGGGCCCGCCGGCGGCAATATGAAATTCGAACCTTGCTGCAGGCGCGCGAGCGGACGGCCCAGGAGCTCGAGAAGCTCGTGGTCGAGCGCACCCGTGCCCTCGAGGAGGCCAACAAGCATCTGCGGGCCGAAATGGAAGAGCGCGCCCGCGTCGAGGAGACCCTCCGTCAGGCCCAGAAGATCGAAGCCATCGGACAATTGACCGGCGGAGTAGCTCACGACTTCAATAATCTGCTGATGGTGATCTCCGGCGGATTGGACATGCTCGACCGGCAGACAGATCCTGATCGGCGGCGTCGTCTGTTGGAAGGAATGGTTCAGGCGGCGCAGCGTGGTGCGGGCCTGACCAGGCAGCTTCTGGCTTTTTCACGGCGGCAGAAGCTCCGGCCCGAGGCCGTCGACATCCCAGCGCAGATCGGCGGCATGCGCGAATTGCTCGATCGGAGCCTGAGAGGCGACGTTCACGTCGAGTTCGATTTTCCAGAGGGGCTTTGGCCGGTTGAGGTCGATCCGGGGGAGCTCGAACTGGTCATTCTCAATCTGGCGGTCAACGCCCGCGATGCGATGCCGAACGGTGGCACGATCGTTGTCCGCGGCGAGAACTTGGCCGGCCTGGCCGAGGACGAGATCGCGGGCGATTACGTTCGCCTGTCCGTGGTCGACAGGGGCGTTGGAATGAGCCCCGAGATCCTGGCGCGGGTCTTCGAACCGTTCTTCACGACCAAGGACGTCGGTAAAGGCTCAGGCCTGGGGCTTGCTCAGGTCCACGGATTTGCGACGCAGTCACGCGGAATGGTTCGAATAAAATCGATCGTCGACGAGGGCACCAGCATTGAGCTCTATTTGCCGCGATCCAGGAATGTCCCCTCGGGTGAACGGCATCTCATCGACCTGAACAGGGCGCGTCCCAAGAGGGCTAATCATGGCCGGGTTCTTCTCGTCGAAGACGACGACGAGGTCGCCGCGCTGGTCAGCGAGATGCTTGCGCAGCTCGGTTACCAGGTCACGCGCGCGGCCAGTGCCGCGGCGGCTCTCGGTGCCCTAGCGGACGGCCGCTCCGTCGATCTGGTGTTTTCCGATATCATGATGCCGGGCGGCATGAACGGTGTCGAACTCGCGTCCGAGATCAAGAGAAGGCGAAGCGACATCCCGGTCCTGCTGACGAGCGGATACGCCGAAGCCGCGGTTCACGACGCCGAAATGGCCGGCATCCGGATCCTGTCGAAGCCCTACCACATCGACGAGCTCGCCGCAGCGCTCAGCGCTGCAAAGTTGGACTTTGCGACAACCGCAGGATCTGCCTTAGCGAAGACTCGGGGCTGACCATTCGCGCGACAATCAACGGCGGGGCTAAGGCTTGCGGGCGCCCCTCCGCAATTGTGCGCTCGGCCATCGTGCCGCGGCGTACAACAATGCGACGCACGAATGCAACGCGGTCGCCTCTCGGTTGCGAAGACACGCATTCGTTCTCTGCGAGTTAGACATTTCCGCCGCTACGCTTGGGCTGTGATGATTGCCAAAATCGGCCCGCAAATGCAGCCACTTTCAGTCGCTATTTGAGACCATTTCAGCCAAACTGTTATTGGTTTCTTTGCAGGGGCAGGGACCTTCAGCTAGGAGCCCTGCAATGTTCAAGTCGGTTCTTTCCGCGTGTCTCGTCGTTGCCTTTAGTTTCGTCGCTTCTGAAGCACGGCCCTATCGCATTCATCAAGCAGCCGAATGCAACGTCACGATGCCCTGCGACTTCTCGTATTCGCAAACGCGCCGTGAGAGGACTTCCAGGTCGTTCCTAACTCCCAGGTCCTCACTCCAATCCTATCGCGCGACGCAACTGACAGCGGCCGACGCAGGCGGCGCCGCGACGGCGAGCCTCTCGGGCGGTCGCATCGTCGGTAGTCGTCCCGCAGGTTGCCCTTCCTCCTTCTGCGGCTGCGGGGCTGCTCTGCGCGTGTTCGGCCGTATCGTGCCGGAATTGAATCTTGCACGAACTGGCTGCGCTTCCCGCGGACATCACCCGCACCGGGAATGGTCGCAGCCCGACACGGACATGTGTTCGTCCTCGAGCAACACCTAAGCGGGGATACCTGGCTGGCTTACGACGCCAACTCGGGCGGACACGCGACGCGAATGCATGCGCGTTCATTGCGTGGCTACACGATCGTCAACCCGCGCGGCGGTTCGGTCGCTTGAGACGCCGGGCGACAGGTGCGTCACGAGACCTGGTGCGCCATCGCGCGAAACACCTTGTCAACCCCGCACTGAAGTAATATTCGTATTTACAGAAGTTCGGATAAGGCGTAGTTTGCGCGCATCCCAGCCTGCTACAAGGGCGTTTCGCGATCGTCACGAGACGTGGGCCGGGAGGCGGTGGCCGCGACTGCGTCGACGCGCTGGGCAGGCTGCAGGGCGGGTTTTCCCGTGAGCAGCTGCACACGCGGTACGACACGGCGCTGACAGCCTCCTCGTTCGGTCTCGATGGCGAGCGCACGCCAGGCATCGAGGACAGGGGCGGGGAGGTGCGCGGACGGCAAAATCGTGTGGTCCTGACGCCCGGGGTCTGTGCGTCAAGTCTTGTGGTGATGCTCTGCCCAACCGGGTCAGCACATCAGCCATCCGCAAGGCGACGGGGGCAATAGTGCATCGCTCCCCGGGGAGAGCGCGTCATAAGCCGTAAAACCATTCGCGCAGGGAAGGCCGGTTGCCGGCGTCACCTGTCGTCCACCCCGTGCGCGTCTTGCTCGCACACGGGACTACGGGTGCCAGCCGGCGCCCGGCCTTCCCTGCGCCCTTTCTTTCGAGAGGGTGCTAAGACTAGAGCAAAGCTCGGGCAAAATGAGCCGCGAGAATGCGAAAGTGTGCCTGCAAGCCGGGAACGGGAATTGGGTGATCGCGACGGGACGATAGAGCTACGCGCTCTCCGTCTCCCGGTGCACGTCGTGCACCACGAGGCCCATGCCTTCGTCGGGCATCTTGATCCAGTCGCGGCGCTTGAGGGTGCGCTTGGTGTCTTCGTAGCCGGAGGTCCAGTGCTCGCGCATCGAGGTGCCCGAGAATTCGTGGTCCTTGGCGTCGCCCTCATAGGCCTTCTGCTGGTAGATCAGATGCAGGATCGCGATCTCAGGCATGTGGCGCAGGCTCGACTTGAGTTTGCGCTCCTCCTCGGAGAGCTGCTCGTCGGGCAGCTTGGCCAAGGCCTTGTAGAGCAGGACCTTGAGGTTGTGGGTGCGGCGGTAGACGTCGGTGTTGTGGCGGGTGCGCGAGGAATACATGATGTCCTTGTGGCGGGCCATCACGTCCTGGATCGAGCGCGGCAGCACGCCGCGTGCGCTGAACAGGTCGACCTGGAACACCAGCGAATTGAGCGCGTCTTCCTGGTCGAGCAGGTGCTGAAGCGGCGTGTTGGAGACGATGCCGCCGTCCCAGAAATGATCGGTGCCGATCCGCACCATCGGCAGTGCCGGCGGCAGGGCGCCGGAAGCCATGATGTGCTCCGGCTCGATCTCGTCGTGGGAATTGTCGAAATAGATGAAATTGCCGGAGAGCACGTTCACGGCGCCCACCGCGAAGCGAACCTTCTTCTCGTTGATGAGGTCGAAGTCGACGAGCTCGAGCAGGCTCTCTTTCAGCGGCATCGTGTCGTAATAGCTGGTGGCGGTCCGGGCGCCGACCGGGCTCAGCCAGGGATTGACCTGATGCGGGCTGAAGAAGCCCGGTTGGCCCATCGCCGACGTCATCCACGCGCTGGTGAGATTGCGCCACTGGCGGAAGATGTCTCCGTCAGGCGTGTAGTGCCAGATCTTGCGGTTGGTGATGCGCTCCCAGAAGATGCGCAGCGCCTCGAGCCGCTTCTCCGGCTTGTTGCCCGCGATGATGGCGGAGTTGATCGCGCCGATCGAGACGCCACAGACCCAGTCGGGCTCGATGCCGGCCTCGTGCAGCGCCTGGTAGACGCCGGCCTGGTACGCGCCGAGCGCGCCGCCACCTTGCAGCACCAGCGCAACGCGGTCGCAGCGCTCGGGCCGCCAGCCTCGTGCGGGAGGCTGATGCGTCTGATGAGCCGGTTGCGACGTTCGGGCGTCCATGGTGTGCCTCCTGGCAAGCATGGAGATCATGCTTCAATGACAGAGGCCAAACGATTGCGTCGGGCGGTGACGGCGTGATGACATTCTGGCGCCGATGCATCGCTTGCATGCACCATGACCGCCTTGGGAATGGCTGCGGTCGTGCGGCTGACGGAAATCCTTCACATCGAAGTCAATGACGGCGGCTAGCAATCTGCATCGCCGCCTGACGCTGCCGGGCGGGCATCACGTGAGCGCCACTAGAGGAGACCAGCGATGCGCAGGGAAGAGCTGCTGAGACTTCCGTCCATGCCGGCGGCCGGGCCGAGCTATCCGGCCGGGCCCTATCGCTTTGTTGACCGCGAATTCCTCGTCATCACCTACGAGACCGATCCGAACCTGATCCGCGCCGGCTTGCCGGAGCCGCTGGAGCCGATTGACCAGCCGGTCGTGCACTACGAATGGATCAGAATGCCGGACTCCTCCGGCTTCGGCAGCTACACCGAGTCCGGCCTCGTCATCCCCGCGCGCTTGCACGGCGAGGAGGTCAACTTCGTCTCGCAGATGTATCTGGACGATGATCCGCCGATCGCCGCCGGCCGCGAGATATGGGGCTTTCCCAAGAAATACGCTCATCCCAAACTCGAGATCGTCAAAGACACGCTGACGGGCACGCTGGAATATGCCGGCCAACTCGTCGCCATGGGCACGATGGGCTACAAGCACGAGAGCATGGCCGGCAACGGCGATCTGACCCGGGCGACGCTGTCGAAAACGCAGATCAATCTGAAGATGATCCCCGGCGTCGACGGCCGCCTCGAGATCTGCCAACTGGTCGCGATCAACCTCATCGACATCGTGCCGAAGGGCTCCTGGATGGGGCCCGGCCGGCTGCATCTGGTGCCGCATGTCAATGCGCCCGTCGCCGATTTCCCGGTCCGCCGCTGCCTCGGCGCGCATCATTACATCGCCGACCTGACGCTGCCGTTCGGCCGCGTCGTGCACGACTACATCAGGGAAGCCGAGTTGGCCACTACCGGGCTGGCCGCCGAGTAGGGCGTCATCATCAAACTGTAACAATGCCGTAATTGAGTACCCGCGAAGGTCCGGAAGATGCCGTCAGCCATCTTCCGGAGCGGGGCATTCGTTGACGGTGGGAGTTGGTATGGCCGAGCCGGCTAAGCTTGTCAGCGCGATATCGGATTCCGTGCCTTGCATTCCCGGCCTGGTGTGGGCATTCCGCCTCCACAGCGACGGCGGCGCCGAGGCGCTGCCGATCGACCAGCCGATCGAGTTCAGTCATGACGGCCGGCTCTGGCTGCATTTCAACCTCACGGACACGCGCGCACGGCCGTGGATCGCCGCGTCACAGCTGCCGCCGCTCGCGCGCGAGCTCTTGCTGTCCAACGACACCTTCCAGCAGCTTCACGTCATCGACCACTGCGTCTACGGCGTGTTCTCCGACCTCGTGCGCGACATCGGCAGCGCGACGGAGGAGACCGCGTTCCTGCGCTTCGCCATGACCGAGCGGCTCCTGATCAGCGGCCGCCATCAGGCGCTGTGCTCGGCGGATGCGACACGCCGGGTGCTCGAAGGCGGCTACCGCGTCGACAACGTCGCCCATCTCCTCGAAAAGATCGTCGATGAGGTCGCCGACACGCTTGATAGGATGGCCGATAAGCTCGGTCAGGAGATCGACGAGATCGAGGAGCGGATTCTGGCCGACGAGGCCAAGCCGGAGATGCGCCGCAATCTTGGCCGGCTGCGCCGGACCTGCGTCAGGCTGCATCGCCAGCTCACCGGCCTGCGTACGCTGTTCCATCGCCTCGACCAGAAGAACACCGACCACCTTTCGCCGGACCTGCGTATCCAGGCCGGCAAGCTGGCGCAGCGGCTGGACGGCCTCGACCACGACATCGTGGAGCTGCGCGAACGCAGCCGCCTGCTCGAGGAGGAGCTGCGCTTCAAGAACGAGGAGCAAAGCAACAACCACCTCCACACGCTCTCGATCGTGACCTCGCTGCTGCTTCCGCCGACGCTGATCACCGGCATTTTCGGCATGAACACCAAGGGCCTGCCTCTGACCGAGGTCGAGAGTGGATTTTTCTGGGCGGCTCTCCTGATGGCCTCGTCAGTCGGCGCGGCCTATCTCTTCATGCGGCGTACCGGTATCTTCAAGTAAAGCACGCCGGTCGGTATCAGCCGTGATCGGGACCGCACATCTATTTCCGCTGCGAAATGCGGCCGCGATTGTGCTGGCCTGGACGATCGCGAGCACCAGCGCGCTGGCCGGCGCCAAGGACGAGAACGCGGCGGAGTGGCTAGCTCCAAAATGGTTCAACGAGTGGCATGACGGCCTCGCCAACAAGGGCCTGAATTTCGGCGCCGCCTACATCGCCGACAACATTGGCAATTTGTCCGGCGGCGTTAGGCGCGGCGCTATCCATTTCGGCCGGCTCGATCTTTCGGTCGATGCCGATCTCGACAAGCTGGTCGGCTGGAGCGGCGGCCGCTTCTACGCCAACGCGTTCGTGATCTACGGGCGAGGCCTCAGTCGCAACTGCATCATGAATCTCGCGACCATCAGCGAGATCGAGGCGTTGCCGGACCAGCGGCTCTACAATGCCTATTTCGAGCAGAGCTTCTTCAACGACCGCTTGAACATCAGGGCCGGCCAGCAGGCCGCCGATGTCGAGTTTTTCGACAGCCAGACCGACGATCTCTTCATCAACGGCACCTTCGGCTGGCCCGCGATCAAGGCCTCGAACCTCCCGGCCGGCGGCCCGGCGCCGCCGATCGCGGTCCCCGGCATTCGCATCAAGGCCGCGCTGTCGGACCAGGTCACCCTGTTCGGCGCAGTGTTCAATGGCGATCCGTCAGGCCCGGGCAATCAGGATCCGCAGCTGCGCGACCATCATGGTCTTGCCTTCCGCGTCAACGACCCGCCTTGGGTGATCGGGCAGGTCCGCTTCAACTACGACCTCGATATCGGCGGCCGTTCGCTCGCCGGCAATTTTACGCCGGGCGCCTGGAAGCATTATGGCTCGTTCGACAGTCAGCGCTTCGCCACGGATGGGCGGTCGATCGCCGATCCCGACGGCAGCGGCATTCCGGCAAAGCTTCGCGGCAATTACGGTATCTTCGCGGTGATCGAGCAGGTGCTGTACCGGCCGCCGGAGGTCAGGGAGAGCACCACTTCGGCCTCGATCCCGGGTGTCACCGCGTTCGGCCGCATCGCCTACAGCCCGCCGGACCGCAACCTGATCGATCTCTATCTCGACGGCGGCATCGGCTTTGTCGGCTTCGTATCCGGTCGTCCGCTCGATCGCGTCGGCGTGGCGGCGGCCTACATGCGCATCTCGAACTCCGCGCGCAACCTCGACGTCGATACCCAATTCTTCACGGGCATCCAGAGCCCAGTGCGCAGCAACGAGACCCTGATCGAGATGATCTATGAGGCGCACATCAAGCCGGGCTGGCTGATCGCGCCGTACTTCCAATATGTGTTCCGTCCCTCGGGCGGCATCCCGAATCCGGACGACCCGAGCGGTGTTGCGCGGATTGGTGACGCCGCGGTCTTCGGCGTCACCACCACGATCAGGTACTAAGCCATCGCGGCTTGCGGCTTTGGCTTCGGTTGTCGCGAGAGCGTCAGCACGATCAGCGAGGCGAACACGCAGAGCGCGCCGGCGATGAAGAAGGCGGGCAGGTAGCTCTGATAGACCGTCCGCGAGAAACCGGCCCCGAAGGCGGCGGTGCCTGCACCGAGCTGGTGGCCGGCAAAGATCCAGCCGAACACCAGATTGGCGCGCTCGGGCCCAAATTTCTGCGCGGTGAGGCGCACCGTGGGCGGTACGGTTGCGATCCAGTCGAGCCCATAGAACATCGCGAAGATCGAGAGCCCATAGAACGAGAAATCGCTGAAGGGGAGGAAGATCAGCGAGAGCCCGCGCAGGCCGTAATACCAGAACAGCAAATAGCGGTTGTCGTAGCGGTCCGACAGCCAGCCCGACATGATGGTGCCGAAGAAGTCGAAGATGCCCATCGCGGCCAGCAAGCCCGCGGCCTGCACCTGCGGGATGCCGAAATCGAGGCACATCGGAATCAGATGCACCTGCACCAGGCCATTGGTGGATGCACCGCAGACGAAGAACGTCGCAAACAGGACCCAGAACGCGCTGCTCTTCGAGGCGTCGCGCAGCGTGCCGAGTGCAACGCCGGTGATCGAGCCATGGCTGACGGGCGGCGCGGGCAGGGGTGTGGTGCCTTCGTCGCCAAACGGGCGCAGGCCCAGATCGCTCGGACGGTCGCGCATCGCGAGCAGGACCGCCAGGGCAGAAACACCGAGCGCGATGCAAACAAAACCGAGCGCAAGCCGCCAGCCGAAACGTTCGGTCAGGCTTGCCAGCAGCGGCAGGAACACGAGCTGACCGGTGGCGACGCTCGCGGTCATGATGCCGACGACGAGGCCGCGCCGCGCCGCGAACCAGCGCGTCGCGATGGTGGCGCCCAGCACCAGCGCAGTCATGCCGGTGCCGATCCCGATCACGACGCCCCACAGCGCGACGAGCTGCCAGACCTCTGTCATGCCGAGCGAGAGCACCAGCGCCGAGACCACGATGAGCTGTGCGGTCAGGGTGACGTTGCGCAGGCCGTAGCGGTTGAGCAGGGCAGCCGCGAACGGCGCCATCAGTCCGAACAGGATGAAGCGGATCGACAGCGCCGAGGAGATCTCCGCCGTGCTCCAGCCGAACTCTTTCTGAAGCGGAACGATGAACACGCCGGGCGCGCCGACCGTGCCGGCGCTGATCAGCGCGGTGAGGAAGGTCACGCCGACCATCACCCAGCCGTAGTGGATATTGCGGCGGCCGAGCGTTGCCGCGAGCCAGTTCGAGATCATTGGGCCTCAATCTTGATGGGCAGGATTTGAAACACCTGCGCGAGTTTGCAGGATGGCACGGGACCCGTCTGTCTGAAATGACGGAGTTCCCTCATTTCCGGACTTTCACGTCAGTGCGTCAGGCGCTCCACCGCGATCGCGGTGGCTTCGCCGCCGCCGATGCAGAGCGCCGCCACGCCGCGCTTGAGGTTTCGCGCCTCGAGCGCATGCAGCAGCGTCACGATCAGCCGTGCGCCGGTGGCGCCGATGGGATGGCCGAGCGCGCAGGCGCCGCCGTTGATGTTGAGCTTGTCGCGGGGAATGCCGAGATCGCGCTGGGCCGCCATCGCCACCACGGCGAAGGCTTCGTTGATCTCGAACAGATCGACATCGCCGGCGCTCCAGCCGATCTTGTCGAGCAGCTTGCGGATCGCCGGGATCGGCGCCGTGGTGAACCATTGCGGCTCCTGGCTGTGGGTGGCGTGGCCCTTGATCTCGGCGAGAGCCGGCAGGCCGCTGCGATCGGCGAGCGAGCGCTTCGTCAGCACCAGCGCGGCGGCGCCGTCGGCGTTGGCGGAGGAGGCCGCCGGCGTGATGGTGCCGTTGGCGCGGAACGCCGGCTTTAGCCCCGGGATCTTTGCGGGATCGACCTTCAGCGGATGCTCGTCATTGGCAACGATGCGGGGACCTGCCTTCTCGCTCAGCGTGATCGGCGCAATCTCGGCCTTGAACGCGCCGCCCTCGACCGCCTTGCGCGCGCGGCCCAATGTTTCCATCGCATAGGCGTCCTGGTCCTTGCGGGTGAACTGATAGGCTTCGGCGGTAGCCTCGCCGAAATCGCCCATGGAGCGGCCGGTCTCGTAGGCGTCTTCGAGGCCGTCCATCATCATGTGGTCGATGATGCGGTCGTGGCCGGCGCGGTAGCCGCCGCGCGCCTTGGCGAGCAGATACGGCGCATTGCTCATGCTTTCCATGCCGCCGGAGACGACGATCTCGGCCGAGCCGGCGCGAATGATGTCGTGCGCCAGCATGGTCGCTTTCATGCCGGAGCCGCAGACCTTGTTGACGGTGGTGGCCCCGGTGGCGTCGGGCAAGCCGGCGGCACGCGCAGCCTGGCGCGCCGGGGCCTGGCCTTGGCCCGCGGGAAGGACGCAGCCCATGAAGACCTCGTCGACCTTCTCCGGCGCAAGCTTGGCACGCTCGAGTGCCGCGCCGATCACGTGCGATCCGAGCTTGTGCGCGGGGAGCGGCGACAGCTCGCCCATGAAGCGGCCGAGCGGGCTACGGACGGCGGAGACGATGACGACGGGATCGGCGGCTTCGGCCATGGTGGAGACTCCCTATGATGTCGGGTATGTAAGATTATGATCATCATATGATGCGGCGCAAAAAATGCAACCGCGTCCGGCATGAGAAATTGTCGTGGCTCAGATGAGATTTGCTCGTTCGATCGGACGAGGTTGTCCCACAACTTGCTGTCATGCCCCGCGCAGGCGGGCGATCCAGTACGCCGAGGCAGTTGTGACTGAACCGATGGCGCGCGGCGTACTGGATGCCCCGCCTTCGCGGGGCATGACATCGTTGCTGATGGCCCTACCGCTTCCGATTCACGAACGCGCCCATCAGTCGCGTCGGCTCGTCCGTCAGGAACGACTCGCCGAACACCTTGACGCTCAAATTCACCGATTCCGTCAGCGGCAGCTCCTCCCATTGTCGCAGTAGTGCTTTCTGCGAGCGCAGCGCCTCGGGGCCGCATTCGAGAAGGGCCTTCACGAGGTGCTCGACCTCGGCATCGAGCCCGCCCTCCGGCGCGACCTTGTCGACCAGTCCCCACGCCAGAGCCGTCGCCGCGTCGATGTTCTCAGCGGTCATCACCAGCCAGCGCGCGCGGGCCCAGCCGATCAGACGCGGCAGCAGCGCGGCATGGATCACTGAGGGAATGCCGACGCGCACCTCCGGCATGCCGAAATGCGCATCATGGGCTGCGATCCGGAAATCGCAGGCGGCAGCGACTTCGAGCCCGCCGCCGAGGCACCAGCCGGGCATGCGCGCGATCATGGGAGCCGGGAAGGCGCGCACGGCCTCGCAGAGGTCGCGCAGGCGGCTGATGAAGGCTTCGGCGGACTTCTGGTCGAGCCTGGCCATCTCCTTGATGTCGGCGCCGCCGATCATGCTCTTCTCGCTCTGGCCGCGCAGCACCGCAACCCGGATGCTGCGGTCGGACGAGAGCTGCTGCAAGCCTTCGCGCACCGCATCGGTGACGGGCGAGCCCAAGATGTTCAGCGAGCCGGCGTTGCAGATCGTGACATGAACCACGCCGCGCGCATCGCGCGTCGCGCCGCAGTGGTGGTTGAGCATTTCCATGAGGGGATCTCTGGGTTTCGTGGACGTGCGAATACGCCGGTCGGATCACACTTCCGGGCCGAAACGCATGCTTGTCAAGCGGGCGGGAGGGAGTTGCCAGCGCGAAGTCCGCAGCATAGTATGATGAAAATCATACAAAGAGGCCGCGATGACCAACGTCGATCAACTCGACCTGTTTTCGCCCGCGCAGCGGCGCGAGCGTGTGGTGGAGTGGCAGGTGCCTGCGCCGGTTGCGAAAGTGGCGATGGGCCTGTCAGGCATGGATGCGATGCTGGGCATCCGCGACGGAAGGCTGCCGCCGCCACCCTTTGCCAAGTTGATCGGCTTCGTCATGGCCGTGGTCGAGCCGGGCCGGATCGTCATGGAACTCGAGCCGCGCGAGGATCTCGAAAACACCATCGGGCTCCTGCACGGAGCCACAGCCGCCGCGCTGATCGACACCGCCATGGGGTGTGCGATCTCGACCCGGCTGGAGCCCGGGCAGGGCTCCGTCACCCTCGATCTAAAAATGACCTTCCTGCGTCCGCTTTCGGTTCGGTCGGGGCTGATCGCCGCCGAAGGCAAGGTGATCAAGCTGGGACGCCAGACCAGCTACGCCGAGGGCTTCGTCCGCGACGGTAAGGGGGCGCTTGCGGTGCACGCAACGGCGACCTTTTCCATGATCGGCAACAATTTTACCGGGAATTAATGCGCCGTCCGACCGATATCCGTGTTATTAGATGACCTCCGACATTCAATGAGATCCGCATGCGCTATTCCCGGGAACACAAGCAGGAAACCCACGACCGCATCGTGAAGAAGGCTTCCGTGCGGCTGCGCGAAAAGGGTGCCCACGGCATCGGTGTCGCCGACCTCATGAAGGAGGCGGGCCTGACCCATGGCGGCTTCTATGCCCATTTCAATTCCCGCGAGGCGCTGGTGATCGAGGCGTTCGACTACGCCATGGATCGCTCGATGGAGCACTGGCGCAAGCAGTCCGATCAGGTCGCGCCGGAGAAGCAGCTCAATCAGATCGTCGAGACCTATCTCTCCACGGTGCATCGCGACAACCCCGGTCACGGCTGCTCGATCCCCGCGCTCGGCGCCGAGATCGCCCGGGAGAGCCCGAAGACGCGAAAGGCCTTTGCCGGCAAGCTCGACGAAATGATCGAGATGATCACGGACTTCATCCCGAATCTGCCGCGCAAGGCTGCGCGCAAGCAGGCGATCGCGACCCTGGCGACCATGGCCGGCACCATGTTGCTGGCGCGCATCGCCGGGTCGAGCGAGCTGTCGGACGAGGTGCTGAAGACTGGCAAGGACAGTGCGCTGGACGGCGCGCGGCGTGAGCCGAAGGCTGCTGCGGTTGCGAAGAAGCCGAAGCAGAGTTAGGCCGAGGTGCCGTTGAATGTGTAGGGTGGGTTAGCCGAAGGCGTAACCCACCCTACGAAGTCCGCCCCGCAAACAACGTCCGCTCGCGCTCCACAATCTCGGAAATATAATCCGCCACCGCGCGGATCCGCGCCAGGTCCTTGCTGTCGGCGTGCATCAGCATCCAAAAGGTGCGGGTGATCGAGACCTCTTCCGCCAGCACCGCAATCAGCTTCGGATAGTCGGCCGCCATGAAGTGCGGCAGCACCGCAATACCGAAACCGGCGAGCGTGGCGTTGAGTTGCGCGATCAGATTGGCGCTACGCAAGCGTGCGGAGATCTTGGTCGACACCTGCGGCAGATAGTCGAGCTCGGGCGTGAACAACAGCTCCTCGATATAGCCGACGAAGCGATGCTGCGGCAGGACCTCGCGCGAGGTGATTTTCGGGAAGCGGTCGAGATAGGCGGGCGCGGCATAGAGTCCGAGGCGGTAGTCGAGCAGCTTGCGGCCGACGATGCGGCCTTCCTTCGGCATGGTCAGGCTGATGGCGATATCGGCCTCGCGCTTGGAGAGGCTGAACAGCCGTGCGGTCGCGACCAGCTGCAAATCGAGGTCGGGATACCGGTCGGCGAACTGAGCGAGCCGCGGCGCCAGGAAGGCGGTCCCGAAGCCGTCGGGGGCGCCGATCCGCACCGTGCCGGTCAGCCGCGCCACCGAGCCACCGACCTGCTCCTGGTTGGCGACGATGGTCGATTCCATGGCTTCCGCGCTGTCGGCGACGCGCTGGCCCGACTCTGTCAGCAAGTAGCCGGTCTTGCGCCGGTCAAACAGCTTGGCCGAGAGGTGCTTTTCTAGCCGGTCCACGCGGCGGATCACGGTAGCATGGTCCACGCCGAGCTGCTTTGCCGCAGCCGAAACCGAGCCGCCCCGCACGATGGCCAGCACGAAGCGGAAGTCATCCCAGTCGATAGCGCCTTGATCCAGCATTTTCGCACATCTATGGTGCATTATCTCAGACTTGAATCCTATAAAATGCAGGTCGATAGGATTTGTCAAAGCGTTCAAGCTCGCCTTAAGGAGACCGTTCCATGCGTTCAGTCGGACATTTCATTGGTGGCAAGGAGGTCAAGGGCACCTCGGGCCGCACCGCCGACGTTTTCGAGCCGATGACCGGTGACGTCCAGGCCAAGGTGGCGCTGGCGTCCAAGGCCGAGGTCCGCGCCGCCGTGGAAAACGCCCGCGCTGCTCAGCCGGAATGGGCTGCGACCAACCCGCAGCGCCGCGCCCGCGTCATGATGAAGTTCGTTGAGCTGGTGCAGCGCGACTACGACAAACTGGCCGAACTGCTCGCCCGCGAGCATGGCAAGACCGTTCCTGACGCCAAGGGCGACATCCAGCGCGGCCTCGAAGTGGCGGAATTCGCCTGCGGCATCCCGCATCTGATGAAGGGCGAATACACCGAAGGCGCCGGCCCCGGCATCGACATCTACTCGATGCGCCAGGCGCTCGGTGTCGTCGCCGGCATCACGCCATTCAATTTTCCGGCGATGATCCCGATGTGGAAGTTCGCGCCTGCGATTGCCTGCGGCAACGCCTTCATCCTGAAGCCGTCGGAGCGCGATCCCGGCGTGCCGATGATGCTCGCGGAACTGATGATCGAGGCGGGCCTGCCGGCCGGCATCCTCAATGTCGTCAACGGCGACAAGGAAGCGGTCGACGCCATCCTCGACGATCCCGATATCAAGGCCGTCGGCTTCGTCGGCTCCACGCCGATCGCGCAATACATCTACGAACGCGCCGCCCAGACCGGGAAGCGCTGCCAGTGTTTTGGCGGGGCCAAGAACCACGCCATCATCATGCCCGACGCCGACATGGACCAGGCGGTCGACGCACTGATCGGCGCCGGTTACGGTTCGGCCGGCGAACGCTGCATGGCCGTGTCCGTCGCGGTCCCCGTCGGCAAGTCCACTGCCGACCGCTTGATGGAAAAGCTGGTCCCGCGCGTCGAGTCGCTCAAGATCGGCACCTCGATCGATCCTTCCGCCGATTACGGTCCGCTGGTGACGCGCGAGGCGGTCGAGAAGGTCAAGGGCTATATCGACATCGGCATCAAGGAAGGCGCGACGCTCGCGGTCGACGGCCGCGGCTTCAAGATGCAGGGCTACGAGAATGGCTTCTATCTCGGCGGTTCGCTGTTCGACAACGTCACCAAGGACATGCGGATCTACAAGGAAGAGATTTTTGGCCCCGTGCTCTCCGTCGTGCGCGCGCATGACTACAAGGAAGCGCTGGCGCTGCCGTCGGAGCATGATTACGGCAACGGCGTTGCGATCTTCACCCGCGACGGCGATGCCGCGCGCGACTTCGCGGCCAAGGTCAATGTCGGCATGGTCGGCATCAACGTGCCGATCCCGGTGCCGATCGCCTATTACACCTTCGGCGGCTGGAAGAAGTCCGGCTTCGGCGATCTCAACCAGCACGGTCCGGATTCGGTCCGCTTCTACACCAAGACCAAGACGGTGACCTCGCGCTGGCCGTCCGGTGTCAAGGAAGGCGCGGAGTTCTCGATCCCGCTGATGAAGTAAGGCTGTAGCCCAGCCCGTCATTGCGAGCGTAGCGAAGCAATCCAGACTTTCTCCTCGGACACATTGGATTGCTTCGTCGCTTCGCTCCTCGCAATGACGAGAACAGTGAGCAGCCCATCATGCAGTTCGCTCTGAACGAGGATCAGATCGCGGTTCGCGACATGGCATTGGCGTTTGCGGCGGAAAAGATCGCGCCGTTCGCGCTGCGCTGGGACGAGGAGAAGCATTTTCCCGTCGAAGTGATGCGCGAGGCAGCAGCGCTTGGCATGGGCGGCATCTATATCCGCGACGATGTCGGCGGCTCCGCGATGTCGCGGTTCGAGGCGGCGCTGATCTTCGAGGCGCTGGCGACGGGCTGTCCGACCACCTCGGCCTTCATCTCCATCCATAACATGGCGTCCTGGATGATCGATGCCTACGGCAGCGACACCCAGCGCCACAAATGGTTGCCCAAGCTCTGCACCATGGAGCTGATCGCGAGCTACTGCCTGACCGAGCCGGGCGCCGGCTCGGACGCGGCAGCGCTCCGCACCCGTGCCGTGCGCGACGGCGATCATTACGTCCTCAACGGCCAGAAACAGTTCATCTCCGGCGCTGGCGGCACCGATCTGCTGGTCGCGATGGTGCGCACCGGCGGCGATGGCCCCGGCGGCATCTCGACGCTGGTGATCGACGGCAAGACGCCGGGCGTCTCGTTCGGCGCCAACGAGCGCAAGATGGGCTGGAACGCGCAGCCGACCCGCGCCGTGATCTTCGAGAACGCCCGCGTGCCGGTCGCCAATCGCTTGAGCGAGGAGGGTGTCGGCTTCAAGATCGCGATGGCCGGCCTCGACGGCGGCCGTCTGAACATCACGGCCTGCTCGCTCGGCGGCGCGCAGACCGCGCTGGACAAGGCGCGCGCCTACATGAAAGAGCGCAAAGCGTTCGGCAAGCGTCTCGACGAATTCCAGGCGCTGCAATTCAAGCTCGCCGACATGGCGATCGAACTCGAGGCCGCACGCACGTTCCTGTGGCGTGCCGCCGCCGCGCTGGATCGCAAGGACCCCGACGCCACCATGCTCTGCGCGATGGCCAAACGCTTCGGCACCGATGTCGGCTTTGAGGTCGCCAACCAGGCGCTCCAGCTTCATGGCGGATACGGCTATCTCAGCGAATACGGCATCGAGAAGATCGTGCGCGATTTGCGCGTGCACCAGATCCTCGAAGGCACCAATGAAATCATGCGGCTGATCGTGGCGCGCAAATTGATCGAGGGCGCACGATGAGTGGAGTGGAGGAGGGCGATCTGGTCGCACGGGTCGAGGGCTCGGCCGGCATTGTCAGGCTCAACCGCCCCAAGGCGATCAACGCCGTGACGCTGGAGATGTTTCGCGACATCGATAAGGCGCTCGACCGTTTTGAGGCCGATCCAGCCGTTGCCGTGATCGTGCTGGAAGGTGCCGGCGAGCGCGGCCTGTGTGCCGGCGGCGACATTCGCGCGCTCTGGGAGAGCTCGAAGGTCGACGGCGATCTCGGCAAGATTCTGTGGCGAGAAGAGTACATCCTCAACGCCCGGATCAAGAAATTCCCGAAACCCTATGTCGCCTTCATGGACGGCATTGTGATGGGCGGCGGCGTCGGACTCTCGGCGCATGCGAGCCATCGCATCGTCACCGACCGCACCAGGCTTGCGATGCCCGAGGTCGGGCTCGGTTTCTTTCCCGACGTCGGCGGCACCTGGCTGTTGTCACGCTCGCCGGGCGAGATCGGCACTTATTTTGGCCTGACCGGCCAGACCATGAACGGCCCCGATGCGATCCACGCCAGGTTTGCCGATGCGGAGGTACCGGCGGCCAAATGGCCCGAGTTGCGCGACGCGCTGACCAAGGTTCGCCAGGGCGTCACCGCGGCCGATGTCAGCAAGCTCATCAACGGTTTTGCGACGGGGGAGACCGCGGGGCCGGTCGCCGCAAAGGAGCCGGCGATCGACGCACTGTTCGGCTTCGACCGCATGGAAGACATTTTTGCCGCGCTGAAGCGCGACGGTTCCGAGTTCGCGCTGGCGACATTGAAGAGGCTCAACGAAAAATCGCCGCGCGGCATGGTGGTGACGCTCAAGCTGCTGCGGCTCGGGCGCACCGCGTCGAGCCTGGAAGAATGCCTGGTGCGCGAATATCGCGCTGCGCTGGAAGTTTTCCGCAGCGACGACTTTCGCGAAGGCGTGCGCGCCGCCGTGATCGACAAGGATCGCAATCCGACCTGGTCGCCGCCCCGCATCGAGGATGTCACTCCGGACCTGCTTGCGCCGTATCTCGCCGAGATTGGCGCCGACGAATTGAAGTTCAACTAACCAACGAAACGTTCAGCGGAGGAAACCAAGATGGCCACGATCGCATTCATCGGTCTCGGCAACATGGGCGGGCCCATGGCCGCCAATCTGGTCAAGGCCGGCCACAAGGTCGTCGCTTTCGACCTCGCCGAGGCCTCCCGGAACCAGGCCAAGGCCGACGGTGCCGGCATCGCCGACAGCGCGGCGGGCGCCGTGAAGGGCGCCGATGTGGTCGTCACCATGCTGCCGGCCGGCAAGCATGTGCTCGGCGTGTGGGGCGAGGTCGTGCCCGCCATGACCAAGGGCACGCTGATCATCGACTCCTCCACTATCGACGTCGAGAGCGCGCGCCAGGCGCATGCGCTGGCGGCCAAGTACGGGGTGCTTTCGGTCGACGCGCCGGTCTCCGGCGGCACCGGCGGCGCCAAGGGTGCGACGCTCACCTTCATGTGCGGCGGCGAGGACAACGCGTTTGCAGCGGCAAAGCCCGTGCTGGAGAACATGGGCAAGAAGATCGTGCATTGCGGCGGGGCCGGCGCAGGCCAGGCGGCAAAAATCTGCAACAACATGATCCTTGGCATTTCCATGATCGCCGTGAGCGAGGCGTTCGCGCTGGCCGAGAAGGTCGGGCTCTCGCACCAGGCGCTGTTCGATGTGGCCTCGACCTCGTCGGGCCAGTGCTGGTCGCTGACGACCTATTGCCCGGTGCCCGGTCCAGTGCCGACCTCGCCCGCCAACAACGGCTACAAGCCGGGCTTTGCCTCGGCGCTGATGGTGAAGGATCTGACGCTGGCGCAGGACGCGGCGAAGGCCGCGGGCGCCGCAACCCCGCTCGGCAAGCATGCGCAGGAGATCTATCAGTCATTCGACGCAGCCGGCCACGGCGGGGTGGATTTTTCCGGAATTATCGAGCACGTTAGGAGTCTAGCCGGGAAAGCTTGATGACGACATTTCAGGAAGCGCGCGCGCTTCTGCTTCACAACCGCACGGACTATGAGACAGCGGTCAAGGACTTCCGCTGGCCTGATCCGGTCCCCTTCAACTGGGCACTCGACTGGTTCGACGCCGAGCTGGCGGCGAATGCGGACAGCAAGGATCGTCCTGCGCTTTGGATCGTCGATGCCGCGCAGGACCGGCAGACCAAGCTCTCGTTCGGGGCGTTGTCACGCCGCTCCAACCAGGTCGCGAATTTCCTCCGAGCACAGGGCTTGAAGCGCGGCGATCATCTCCTGCTGCTGCTCGGCAATGTCGTTCCGCTGTGGGAGACGATGCTAGCCGCGATCAAGCTCGGCGTCGTCGTGATTCCCGCGACGACCCTGCTCACCGCCGACGAGCTGCGCGACCGGCTCGATCGCGGCAAGGCGAAGGCGGTGGTGGCAGCGCAGGACCAGGTTGCGAAGTTCGCAAGCCTTGGCGCCGACGAAATCGTCCGCATCGTCGTGGGCGAGGCCTCCGATGGCTGGCTTTCCTATGATGAGGCGGCAAAGGCGTCGGAGAGCTTTGCAGCCGACGGCCCGACCAACGCTGACGACCCGATGCTGCTCTATTTCACCTCGGGCACCACCGCAAAGCCAAAACTGGTGCGGCACAGCCAGCGCAGTTATCCCGTCGGCCATCTCTCGACCATGTACTGGATCGGACTGAAGCCCGGCGACGTCCATCTCAACATCTCCTCGCCCGGCTGGGCCAAGCACGCCTGGAGCTGTTTCTTTGCGCCTTGGAATGCGGGCGCGACCGTGTTCGTGGTCAACCAGCCGCGCTTCGACGCCAAGGGGCTGCTTGCCACCATCGGCCGCTGCGGCGTCACCACGCTGTGCGCGCCGCCGACGGTGTGGCGGCTGTTCATCCAGGAGAACCTTGCGTCGTTCAAGGTGGCCTTGCGCGAGGTCTGCGGCGCCGGCGAGCCGCTCAATCCTGAGGTGATCGACCAGGTGCAGGCCGCCTGGGGCCTCACCATTCGCGACGGTTATGGCCAGACCGAAACGACGGCGCTCGCCGGCAACTCGCCGGGGCAAAAGATCAAGATCGGCTCGATGGGCCGGCCGCTGCCGGGCTATCGCGTGCGGGTCAGCGACGCCGATGGTCATCCGGCCAAGGAGGGCGAGGTGGCTCTGGTGCTCGGCGAAAACCGTCCCGCCGGCCTGATGCAGGGCTATCAGGGCGACAACGGCGGGCTGTCCGGCGCCGAAGGCGAGCTCTATCGCAGCGGCGACGTCGTGTTCGAGGACGATGACGGCTATCTCACTTTCGTCGGCCGGTCCGACGACGTGTTCAAATCCTCCGACTATCGCATCAGCCCGTTCGAACTTGAGAGCGTGTTGCTCGAGCACGAGCTCGTCGCGGAAGCCGCAGTCGTGCCGAGCCCGGATCCGATCCGGCTCGCGATTCCCAAGGCCTTTGTGCTGCTGACATCCGGCGCGGAGCGCTCGCCGGAAACCGCGCTCTCCATCTTCAAGCATCTGCACACGCGCCTGGCGCCGTTCAAGCGCATCCGCCGCCTCGAGATCGTCACGGAGCTGCCGAAGACGATCTCGGGTAAGATCCGCCGCGTCCAGCTCAGACGTCTCGAGCGTGACGACGATCGCAACGATCCCCTGCGCGGCCGGGAATTCCGCGAAGAGGATTTTCCGGAGCTGCCGAAAACACGGAGTGAGACCTAAGTGAACGAAGTCTGGAAGAAGCCGCCGATTACGCTTCAGGCCTACCAAGCCATGGTCGGCAAGGAGATCGGCGTGTCGTCATGGCACCTGGTCGATCAGCCACGCATCGACACCTATGCCGACGTGATCGAGGATCATCAGTTCATTCACGTCGACCCGGAGCGTGCGAAGAAGGAGACGGCGTTCGGCACCACCATTGCGCACGGTTTCCTGACGATGTCGCTGCTGTCGATCATGTCCTACGAGGTGATGCCCGTCATCGCGGGCACCACGATGGGCGTCAACTACGGTTTCGACAAGCTGCGTTTCATCTCGCCGGTGCGTTCAGGAAAACGCGTTCGCGGCCGTTTCGTGTTGGCGGAAGCCAAGCTGCGCAAGCCGAATGAATTGCAGTCGCGCACCAACGTCACCGTGGAGATCGAAGACGAGGACAAGCCCGCGCTTGTCGCGGAGTGGCTGGGATTGATCTATTTCGCCTGACGCCGCCTGTCGTTGCCAGGCTTGACCCGGCAAGCCATGGCTGCTCAAAAGCTGTTCAAATCGCTCGCGAAGCCTTCTCACCCTCTCCCCCTGCGGGAGAGGGTGGCTTCGCGGAACGCGAAGCCGGGTGAGGGGTATCCCTCCACGAGCTCCGCTGTCGATGGAGACCCCTCATCCGGCGCCGTAGCCAACGCTACGCGTTGGCGTTTTAACTGGGAACGGCGGCCGTTGGCCGCCTATGCCACCTTCTCCCACGAGGGGAGAAGGAAGAAGAAGCAGGAACTGCACTCATGGCAATCAGGTTCGACGGACGCGTCGCCATCGTCACCGGCGCGGGCAATGGTCTCGGCAAGGCGCATGCGCTGGGATTGGCGAGCCGCGGCGCCAAAGTCGTGGTCAACGATTTCGGCGGCGCGCGCGATGGCAGCGGCGGCTCGCTGTCGCCGGCGGAAGCCGTGGTCGAGGAGATCCGTAAAGCGGGCGGCATCGCCATGGCCGACGGCGCCGACGTCTCCAATTTCGAGCAGGTCACCGCGATGGTTGAGCGCGCCACCAAGGAGTGGGGCAGCGTCGACCTCTTGTGTGCCAATGCCGGCATTTTGCGCGACAAGTCGTTCGGCAAGATGGAAGCGGCCGATTTCCAGAAGGTGCTCGACGTGCACCTCGTCGGCACCTTTTATTGCTGCAAGGCGGCCTGGGCCGGCATGCGCGATCGCAACTATGGCCGCATCGTCCTGACGACGTCGTCCTCCGGCCTCTACGGCAATTTCGGCCAGGCCAATTACGGTGCGGCCAAGTCCGGCATGGTCGGCCTGATGAACGTGCTGGCGGAAGAGGGCCGCAAGACCGACATCCGTGTCAACATCATCTCGCCGACGGCGGCAACCCGCATGACGGAAGAGCTGCTGCCGCCGCAGGCGCTGCAGTTGATGAAGCCGAACGCGATCACGCCCGCGGTCGAGTACATGCTGAGCGAGGACGCGCCGACCCGCACCATCATGGGCGCCGGCGCCGGCTCGTTCGCGGTAATCAAGATCGTCGAGAGCGAAGGCATCAACCTGCCGGAATCCGAGTGGACCCCGGACGCGGTCGCGGCGCATTTCGCCGAGATCAGCGACATGTCGAAGGCGAAGGCGCTGCAGGGGGCTTTCGAGCAGACGCAGAAATATGTGGCGCAAGCCGCTGCGCGTGCCGGGGTAAAACTCTGACAGCCGTCGCCGTCATCGGCGCCGGCCCTGCCGGGCTGATAGCGGCCGAAGTGCTCGTGCAGGGTGGTGCTCGCGTCACCGTCTACGATTCGATGCCGTCCGCTGGCCGGAAATTCCTGATGGCCGGCCGCGGCGGGCTCAATCTCACCCACAGCGAACCGCTGCCGCAGTTCATCACGCGCTACCGCGAGGCGGCGCAGAGGTTGCAGGCTGCGATCGACGCGTTTCCGCCGGACGCGCTGCGCGCGTGGAGCGAGGCGCTGGGCGAGCCGACTTTTGTCGGCTCCAGCGGGCGTGTGTTTCCGAAAGCGTTCAAGGCGTCGCCCTTGCTGCGCGCCTGGCTGCGACGCCTCGATGCGGCCGGCGTCCGCTTTGCCTTTCGCCAGCGCTGGATGGGGTGGGATAGAGACGGACAACTGGTCTTTGACACACCCTGCGGCGGCGCCGCCATCGCCGCGGATGCCACGGTGCTGGCACTCGGCGGCGCAAGCTGGCCGCGACTAGGCTCCGATGGCGGCTGGACGACGATCCTCGCCGACAAAGGCGTTGCGATCTCGCCGCTGCGGCCGGCGAACTGCGGCTTCACCGTCGCCTGGTCCGAAATCTTCAGCACGCGCTTCGAAGGCCAACCGCTCAAGGCCATCGCGCTGTCCTTCGGCCCACAGCGCGCGCGCGGCGAGGCCATGATCACAACCGGCGGGATCGAAGGCGGGGCGATCTATGCGTTGTCGGCCGAACTGCGCGAGGCGATTGCGGCGAACGGCGAAGCGGTCCTGCACGTCGCGTTGCGGCCGGATGTCCATCATGGCGAACTCGTCCAGCGCCTGTCCGCCGCGCGCGGCAAGCAATCGTTCTCCAATTTCCTGCGCAAGGCTGCACAGCTGTCTCCGGTCGCGGTCGGGCTGTTGCAGGAAGCTGCCATCAGTGCTGGCCAGTCGTTGTCGGCGATGTCGGCTGAGCGATTGGTGGAGCTCATCAACGCCGTGCCGGTCAAGCTCACGGGCGTCGCGCCAATCGCGCGCGCGATCTCCAGCGCCGGCGGGATTTCCTTCGGTGAACTCGACTCGGAATTCATGATCCGCAAGCTGCCGGGCGTGTTCGCGGCCGGAGAGATGCTGGACTGGGAGGCGCCGACGGGTGGCTATTTGCTCCAGGCCTCGTTCGCGACGGGGGCTGCGGCGGGTAGGGGTGTGTTGCGACGGCTCGCCCAACTGTCGTCCTGACCATCCGCATCATGACGTCCCGGTCCGGGTTGCGAGATCCGTGAGGAGGCCGAGCACGCCGAAGCTTGCCGCCACTGCGCAGACCATCGTCCAGCCGCCAAAACTCCAGGCCAGCGATGCCGCCGCCGCGCCGACGCCACCGCCAATGAAGAACAGCGCGACGAACAGGCCGTTCATGCGACCGCGGGCCTCGGGGCGCAACAGGTTGATGGCGCGACGGCCCAACGTCTGGTCGGTGGTGATGCCGACGTCGAGCAGGATCGTGCCGAGGCTCAGGACCAGCAGACCGGTGATCTGGGATTCAAGCACGCTCGCCCAGGTACAGAGCGCAAGCGACCCGATGATGAGCAGATGGGCGGCAAAGAACATCGGCCGCGCCCGGCCCCTGTCGCCCCAGCGGCCGGCCATCGGTGTCGCCGCGGCGCCCGCCACGCCGATCAGTGCGAAGGCGGCAACTCCCTTGGCGTCGAGGTCGAACGGCGCCTCCGGCAGCCGCAGCGCGACCGCCGACCAGAACGCCGTGAAGGAAGCCATGACCAGCGATGCGGTCCAGGCCCGCACGCGGAGCACGGGCTCTTCGCGGAGCAGTCTTGGAAAGGACAGGAGCAAGTCGGCGTAGCTCGCGCGTCCCGTCGGTTGAAGGGTTGGAAGGTAGCGGGCGAGCGCGCAGGCAAGCAGGGTCATCAGAATGGCCGAGACGACATAGTAGGCGCGCCAGCTCCAGAGATCGGCGATCAGGCTCGCCGCAGGTCGCGACAACAGGATGCCGATCATCAATCCGCCCATCACCTCGCCGATGGCCTGGCCGCGGCGATCCGGCGCCACCATCGATGCGACAAGCGGAACCATCATCTGGATCGCCGCGCAGCAGGCGCCCAGGATGAAGGTGGCGAGCAGCAGGAGCGCGGGCGTCGGCGCGAGCGCCGTCGCAAGAGCGGCAAGGATGGCGCAGCCAAGCGTGCGGAGGATGACAAGCCGGTTCTCGACCAGATCGACCAGAGGCACGAGCAGCAGCAGGCCGAGTGCGTAGCCGAGCAAGGTCAGCGTGCTGATCAGGCCCGCCTGCCACGCGGGCATGGACATTGACCGGCCGATCAGGCCGAGCAGGATCTGCGGCGCGAACAGATTGGTGACGACGACACCGGCGGTGATTGCGCCGAGCCAGATCAGGGGCCGCTCGGCGAGTTGGTTTCGGGAGGCAGGCCTGGTGGCTTCGGAGGTAGTCATGGGACCTCGCAGCTGTGGCGCGAGACCCTTTAAGCGGAGTGGTCAATATGCTACAATTCAAATAAGCCGATAAAGAATATGCGGGTTTGTTATGAATACCCATGACCTCGTCGCTTTCGTCGCCGTCGTCGAGACCGGATCGATTGTCGCAGCTTCGGCGCGTCTCAATCTCACCCAGCCTGGCGTGACCCGACGTATCCAGAATCTCGAGGAGATGCTGGGGGCGCAGCTTCTGGATCGGCTCTCGAAGCCCCTGAAGCCGACGGCGGCGGGCCATGAAGCCTACGAGCAGGGCAGGCGCCTGCTCAGGATGCTGGACGACCTCAAGTCGGGCGTGGCCAACGACGGAATGGTTCGCGGCGAGTTCAGGCTCGGTCTGACGCCGTTTCTCTCGGAGGCGGGCCTGACCGCACCACTCGATGCGGTGCGCGCCGAATTTCCCGCGCTGGCGGTGCGGGTGGTCTCCGGTTGGTCGCCGAACCAGCTCGAGCGTGTCTGCCGCAACGAGCTCGATGCAGCCGCGATTTGTCTCCCCGACGGTGCAGTGCCGCCCGCCGATCTCGCGGCCGACGATCTCGGCGCGCAGCCCGTCGTCTTCGTCGTCGCACGAGAGATGAAGATCCCGCGCACCGTCGACCTGGAACGGCTGTCCCAACTGTCGTGGGTAATCAACCAGGATGGCTGTGGATTTCGCGATACGCTGAAGCGAAAATTCGATGCCTCGCATCTGCCGTTCAACATCGCGGTCGAGGCGCTGGATAGTGAGCTTCGCCTGTCGCTGGTGTCGCGTGGTCTCGGCGTCGGGCTGGTCACCCCGATCGCCCTGAAACGCAGCGCATTTCGCGACAAGCTCAAGCCGGTCGCTGCGCGCGACTTCAAACCCGCGGTGCGCGCATGGGTGGTGCATCGCGCCCCCGCCGGTCGGCTGGAGCGGCCGATCAAACTCTTCCGCGATGGATTGGTCCGGGAACTCCAGGCACTGATCGGGGGCTAGCTACCTCAGCTTCCCCCGTGCCGCCACCGGCAGCGTGCCGATGATCTCCTCGCCGCGCACCATCACCACTTCGTCCATCATGTTGACGACGACGCAGACATGATTTGGCACGACCCGCACGATGTCGCCGACATTCGGCCGGGTGTTGCTGCGGGAGAGGTCGAGGAAGCCGTGCTCCTCGGCGAAGCGTGCGATCTTGGCTTCGGGGTGCTCCAGGATGAGGCCGTGGCCGTCGAGGCCGCCGGTGTCCGTCGTCAGAGTCTTCGAGCCGGCGTCGAGGATGCCGCGCTCAGGCGCGGCGCGGCTGACCACGGTCGAATAGATGTGCAGCGCGCAGTCGTCCCAGGTGGCGACGCCGGCCGCGACCTGCATGCGGTCGTTGTAGATGTAGGTGCCGAAGCGATGCTCGGTGCCGCCCTTGAGCTTGCCGAGGTTCTTCAGGTTCGGCGTCCCGCCGGTCGAGACGATTTTTGCATCCAGCCCGTGTGCGCGCACGCCGGCCAGAGCTTCGTCATAGAATTTTTGTGCGTCGGCCCAGCCGGTCTCGGTCGGATACATCATGAAGCCGGCGAATTGCAGTCCCTTGGATGCGGCAATCTCCTGCGCCAGGGCAATCGCCTCGGCGGGCGTCTCGACGCCGGCGCGCTTGCGGCCGGTATCGCATTCGACCACGACCGACAGCGGTCGGCCTGAGGCCGCAGCGGCCTTGGGCAGGCCGGCAACGACGGTCGAATTGTCCGCGGCGACCGTCATGTTGGCCTTCGCCTGCAGCGCCCCTAACCGCGCCATCTTTTCTTCGCCGAGCAAATTGTAGCTGATCAGGATGTCGTCGATCCCGGCATTGACCATGATCTCGGCTTCACCGAGCTTCTGGCAGGTGATGCCCTTCGCGCCGGCCGCGATCTGCATCCTCGCGATCGTGGGGTTCTTGTGCGTCTTGATGTGGGGACGGTTGGCAACTCCGGCGTCGTCGCAGGCCTTCTGGATCCGCGCGATGTTGCGCTCGACCTTGTCCATGTCGATGACGGCGCAGGGCGTGCCGTATTCGCGGGCGATCTTGGCGGCAAGGGTCGTTGTCATGGAAGTCTCTGAGTTGGCGCGCATCCCGTTTGCAAAAGCGGTGCCCACTTTTGCGAAATGCACGCTAGGCCTGTTCAATCTCTTCGCGCCGCACTTCGAGCTCCAGCCATTTGTCCTCGGCCTCGGCCAGTTCCTTTTGCGCCTTCGTCAGAGCGTCGGAGGCCTGATCGAAGCGCTTGCGATCCTTCCGGAACAGATCGGGGTCGTCAAGGAAGCGCTGCTGTTTGGCGATCTCGGCCTGCAGCTTGGCGATGGTCTTGGGCAACGTCTCCAGCGCGTGTTGCTCGTTGAAGGTCAACCGTCGCTTCGCGACGCCGGAAGGCGCGACGGTTCGCTGCTCTCTCGTCTCTTCGACGGCCTTCGCTGTCGCGCGCTTCACGTCAGCGCCGCGCTGGGCGAGCATGTCGGTATAGCCGCCGGCATATTCGAGCCAGCGTCCGTTGCCCTCGGGCACGATCACAGACGTCACCACGCGGTCGAGAAAATCGCGATCATGGCTGATCAGAATCACGGTGCCCTCGTAGTCGCTGAGCATTTCCTCGAGAACGTCGAGGGTCTCCAGGTCGAGGTCGTTGGTCGGCTCGTCCAGCACCAGGAGGTTCGAGGGCTTCGCCAGGGCGCGCGCCAGCATCAGCCGGCCGCGTTCACCGCCCGACAGCACCTCCAGCGGCGTGCGCATCTGTTCCTGGGCGAACAGGAAGTCCTTCATGTAGCTGACGACATGCTTCGGCTTGCCGCCGACCATGACATGGTCGCCGCGGCCGCCGGTGAGCGCCTCGGCCAGCGTCGTCTTCGGATCGAGACTTTCCCGATGCTGGTCGAGCGTGGCCATCTCGATGTTGGCACCGAGCCGTATGCTGCCGCTGTCCGGTACGCTGCCGCCGGTCAGCATCTCGATCAGCGTGGTCTTGCCGGCGCCGTTCGGGCCGACGATGCCGATGCGATCGCCGCGCTGGACGCGGATCGAGAAGCCGTCGACGATCTTTCGCTCGCCATAGGACCGGCTGATATTCTTGGCCTCGATGACGAGCTTGCCGGATTTGTCGGCTTCGGCAGCCGCGAGGTTGGCGTTGCCCGTCGCGCCGCGATGGGTGCGGCGCTGGTCGCGCAGCGCGTGCAGGTTCCCCAGCCGCTTGACGTTGCGCTTGCGACGGCCCGAGACGCCGTACCGCAACCAGTGCTCCTCGTTGACGATCTTGCGGTCGAGCTTGTGCTGGTCGCGCTCTTCCTCCGCGAGCACCTCGTCGCGCCAGGCCTCGAAGGCGCTGAAGCCGCGGTCGATCTGCCGGATTTGGCCGCGGTCGAGCCAGGCGGTGCTGCGCGAGAGATTGCCCAGGAAGCGCCGATCATGGCTGATGATCACCAGCGCGCAGCGGCGGCTCTCCAGTTCGCTCTCCAGCCATTCGATGGTCGGAAGATCCAGATGGTTGGTCGGCTCGTCCAGCAGCAGGATATCGGGCGAGGGCGCCAGCACGCGCGCCAGCGCGGCGCGGCGCGCTTCGCCGCCGGAGACATGCGCCGGATCTTCTTCACCGCTGAGACCGAGCTGCTCGACCAGATAGCGCGCCTGATAATGGTCGTCGCCGGCATTGAGGCCTGCCTCGACATAGGCCAGCGTGGTGGAGAAACCGGAAAAATCCGGCTCCTGCGGCAGGTAGCGAATGGTGGCGCCGGGTTGCACGAAACGGCTGCCGCCATCCGGTTCGACCAGGCCGGCGGCGATCTTGAGCAGCGTCGATTTGCCGGAACCGTTGCGGCCGATCAGGCAGACGCGCTCGCCGGTCGAAACCGACAGTTCGACGCCCGCCAGGAGCGGCGTGCCGCCGAAGGTCAGCTTGATATCGCGCAGTTGAATCAGCGGTGGCGCCATGCGGTGTCTCAGTCCTGTCTTGTTGCGGCCTGGTCGGCGCGGCGGCGCTGAATGCGGCGGATGGTCTGGTCGAGCGTCGACAGAAACGTCGAGCGGTCGCGCGGTGAATACGACTTCGGACCGCCGGTAACTTCGCCGGCCGAGCGCAAATCGGTCATCAGGTTGCGGACGGCGAGCGTCATCCCGATCGACTCCTCGGTGAACGCCTTGCCGTTGGATGCGATCACATCGGCGCCGGCCTTCACGCAGCGGCTCGCGAGCGGAATATCCGAGGTGATGACGATATCGCCGGGCCCGGCGCGTTCGGCGATCCAGTCATCGGCTGCGTCCATGCCGGACCCCGCGGCGACCCGCTCGATCAGCGGATCCTGGGGCACGCGGATGAAATTGCCCGCGACCACGCTCACGGGCAGGCCGTGTCTGCCGGCGACGCGATAGATCTCGTCCTTCACCGGACAGGCGTCGGCGTCGACATAGATGCGGGTGGTGTTTTGAGGGTTCGTCATTGTCCGTAGATGAGGCTTGCGAAGCGGTTCCGCAGCAGCCGCGTGGTACCCCATTCGGCCCGCAAAGGCGAGGGGATTGACCCCGGTTCCTCAGGGCCTACGATCGGCCCGAAACGACAAGAAATTGGGGAAAGCCAAGCCATGCCGAACCGGCTCGAGACCTATCGTGTCGAGGCCTACAACACGGCCAAACAGTCCGAAAACAAGATGCATGACGACAATGTGGCGCGCCGCTTCGGGTTTTCCGGCGGGCTGGTCCCCGGCGTCGACGTCTTCGCCTACATGATGCATGTGCCGGTGGCGCGCTGGGGCCGCGATTTCCTCTCGCGCGGGCTGATCGAGGCGCGTTTCATCAAGCCGATCTATGACGGCGAGACCGCCGAAATCGATGCGACTGAGCACAACGGCCTGCTCACCATCGAGGTGTTCAGCCGCACCGAGCTCTGCGCGACGGGGACGGCGTCGCTGCCGGCGATTGCGACTGCGGTGTCGTTGAGTGACTATGTCGCAGTCCCAGCAGTCGCGGAGCGCAAGCCGGTCAGCCCGGCAACATTCGAGACCGGCAAATGGCTCGGTACGACGCCGCGCCGCTGGGCCGGGCAGGATGCCGCCGACTATCTCGCCGACATCCGTGAGGCCGATCCGATCTTCGCGCGCGAGGGGCTCGGCCACCCCGGCCTGATCCAGCGCGTCATGAACCGCGTGCTGGTGGACAACACGATCCTTGGCCCGTGGATCCATGTCGGCAGCCGCATGCAATTGCTGTCAGCCGCACGCGCCGGTGATGAGATCACCGCGCGGGCCAAAGTCACCGGGAACTACGAGAAGAAAGGCCATCGCTTCGTAGAGCTCGACGCGCTGGTGGTCGCCAACGGCACGACGCCGCTGGCGCACTGCCAGCACACCGCGATCTACCAGCCGCGCGAGCAGGCGGCGGCGTAGGCACGGGGTAAGGGCACAGCGCGTCCTCACGCGCGCTGTCATTCCACGCGAAGGCGGGGAATCCAGTACGCTGAGGCATCTCCGTATCCCACGACCGTCTCTGGAATACTGGATCGTCCGCCCCAGTGCGCAAGTGCGCACAAGGCGGACGATGACAGCGGTGTTTCTGGCGACGCCCGCTACGCCGCTTTCCCCTTCGCGTCCTGGATCGCGCGCCACACACGCTCCGGCGTCAGCGGCATGTCGATGTGCTTGATGCCGTAGTCGGAGAGCGCGTCGATCACTGCGTTCACGACCGTGGACAGGCTGCCGGCGCAGCCGGCTTCGCCGCAGCCCTTGCTGCCGAGCGGATTGGTCGTGGCCGGCACCGGGTGGTCGCCGACCGTCATGTTCGGAGCGTCCTCGGCGCGCGGCAGTGCGTAGTCCATCAGCGAGCCCGTGATCGGCTGGCCGTTCTCGTCGTAGCGGACGTGCTCCATCAGCGCCTGGCCGATGCCCTGGACCACGCCGCCATGGAGCTGGCCCGCGACCAGCAGCGGGTTGATCACCGTTCCGAAATCGTTGACCGCGCTGTAGCGCACGATCTGCACCACGCCGGTCTCGGGGTCGATCTCGACCTCGGCGACATGGCAGCCGTTCGGGAAGGCCGACGGCACCGGTTCGCTGGTGTGATCGACGTCGAGGCTGTCGGGCACCCCCTCAGGCATCTTGCTGTCATGCAGGCGTTTGGCGAGCTCCATGATGTCGATGCTGCGATCCGTGCCGGCGATCGTGAAACTGCCGCCTTCGAATTCGATGTCGGCTTCGGATGCCTCCAGCATGTGCGCGGCGGCGCGCTTGCCCTTTTCAATCACGAGCTTGGCGGCGCCCACGATCGCCATGCCGGTCGCGGTGATCGAGCGCGAGCCGCCGGTGCCATTGCCGGTGTGCACGATGTCGCTGTCGCCCTGCACCAGCTTGACGCTGTCGAAGGGGACGCCGAGCTGCTCGCACAGCACCTGCGCGAACGGCGTGGCGTGGCCCTGACCGTAATCGAGCGTACCGGTGATGAGCTGCACCGAGCCATCGGGATCGAACACGATCTTGCCGAGCTCGACGCCGGGAGGTGCGGTCACCTCCAGATAGGAACCGACAGCGATGCCACGCAGCTTGCCGGACTTCTTGCTCTCCTTCTTGCGCTTGGCAAAGTTCTCGTGGTCGGAGATTTCGAGCGCCTTGTTGAAGACAGCCTGGAAGTCGCCGCTGTCATAGGTGACACCGGAGGACGCGGCGAAGGGCATCTGGTTCTGCTTGATGAAGTTGCGCTTGCGCATCGTCAGGCGGTTGATGCCCATCTCGTCGGCGGCGCGGTCGATCAACCGTTCCATGTAGTAGTTGGCCTCGGGCCGTCCGGCGCCGCGATAGGCGCCCATCAGCGTGGTGTTCGTCAGCACCGTCTTGATATCGACGGCCATCAGCGGCGTGCGATAAACGCTGGAAAAGTTCTTGCTGGTGTTGAGCGAGAGCGGACTGGGAGCAACGCCAGTGATGTAGGCTCCGAGATTGCCGTAGCCCGAGAGCTTGGCGGCGAGGAAATGCCCCTCGGCGTCCAGCGCGAGCTCGGCGTGAATCTTCTGCGCACGGCCGTGGCTGTCGGACAAGAAGCTGGACGAGCGTTCGTCCAGCCATTTCACCGGCCGCCCCAATTCCTTGGCCGCGTAAAGGATGCACATGTACTCGGGATAGTTGACGTTCTTCATGCCGAAGGACCCGCCGACATTGGCGGTGAGGATGCGCACCTTTTCGTTCGGCACCTTCAGGTTCTTGGCGAGGTTGGCGCGGTTGCCGGCGACGCCCTGCGTCGGCATCTGGATGGTGTAACGCTCGGTCTTCTTGTCGTAGGAGGCAAGGCCGACGCGCGGCTCCATCGAGACCACGGCGACACGGGTGTTTTCGATGTCGACCTTGGTCACGTGAGCGGCGCTGGCGAAGGCCGCATTGACCTTCTCGATGTCGCCATAGTGGTAGTCGAGCGCGACATTGTTCGGGATGTGGTCGTAGAGTTGCGGCGCGCCGGGTTTTGCGGCTTGCTCGGGATCGGTCACCGCCGGCAACGGCTCGATGTCGAGCTCGACCGCCTCGGCCGCGTCGCGCGCCTGGGCCAGCGTCTCCGCCACCACGAAGGCGACGGGATCGCCGACGAAACGGACCTTGTCGGTTGCGAGCGGCTGCCGGTTGGTCTGGAGCAGGGGCGAGCCGTCGCGGCTCTTCAGCGGCAGGCCGCAGGTGAAGGGGCCGTAGCCGGCCGCATCGAGGTCTTTGCCGGTCCAGACCCCCAGCACGCCCGGTATCGCCCTGGCTGCGTCGACGTTGATGCCGCGAATGACGCCGTGGGCATGGGTCGAGCGGACGATCACGGCATAGGCCTGGCCGGGCAGGTTGAAATCGTCGGTGTAGCGGCCCTTGCCGCGCACCAGCGTATCGTCCTCCTTGCGGCGGACCGGCTGCCCGACACCATATTTTTGCAGTGCAATAGCGTTTTCGAGCGTGGAGGATTTGGTGTGTTCTTGCATGGAATTGACCTGAAAAGCCGGCAATTGCGCGGTTTTGGGGGGCGCCTGGGGGCCGGACCCCTCAAAAATAACCCACCGGCCCGTTCACGACAACGCACGAATGGGCATGGTCCCATGTGATGCGTTGTTGCGCAGGATTGGCGCGCTGCTAATGTTTCAGGCGAAAAAGCAATTCCAGCTCGGCCTAACCGGCCGCGGAAAGACAGTTTGTATGAATGACCACACGCGGCTCCGCGACGGCCTTGCGCCGCACGGTGAGCTGGGGTCGATGGCGGCGGCGTTCGCCACTGAACCGGCCGTCGGCGCGCAAGCGCCGGGAACCGGCGTCTACGCGGCGCTCGACCTCGGCACCAACAATTGCAGGCTCCTGATCGCCTGTCCGACCCACGACGGCTTTCGCGTGGTCGATTCCTTCTCGCGCATCATCCGGCTCGGCGAGGGCGTCTCGGCAACCGGGTGCATCAGCGAGGCCGCGATCGAGCGCGCCATCGTGGCGCTCGGCATCTGCCGCGACAAGATCAACCTGCGCAAGGCGCGGCGGCTGCGGCTGATCGCCACCGAAGCCTGCCGCGCCGCCTCGAATGCCGAAGGCTTTCGCAGCCGCGTCGCGGCCGAGACCGGGATCGAGCTCGAGGTGATCGACCGCGAGACCGAGGCGGCGCTCGCCGTGCTGGGCTGCTCGCCGCTGGTCGATCCCAGGGGGCGCGGCGCGATCCTGTTCGACATCGGCGGCGGTTCGACCGAGCTGGTGCGGATCGAGCGCGACGCCGCAAATCCGGAGCCGCGCATCAAAGCCTGGATGTCGATCCCATTCGGCGTGGTCACGCTTGCCGAGCAGTTCGGCGGACGCGACGTGACGCCGGAGATCTACGCCGCGATGGAGCGCGAGGTCGCCCATCACATCAGGCCGTTCGCCGAACAGCATGGCGGCGATCTCGCCGACATGCATCTGCTCGGCACCTCAGGCACGGTGACGACGCTCGCCGGCATCCATCTCAACCTCGCGCGCTACGACCGCCGCCGCATCGACAGCGTCTGGATGAACGATACCGACGTCACCGCGACCATCAACAAGCTGCTCGGCATGAGTTACGAGGAGCGCGCCGCGAACAGCTGCATCAGCGTCGAGCGTGCTGATCTCGTGCTGGCCGGCTGCGCCATCCTCGACGCGATCCGCCGCGCCTTTCCGCTGCCGCGCCTGCGCGTCGCCGACCGGGGCCTCCGCGAAGGCATGCTGGTCGAGATGATGCGCGAAGACGGCGCGCTCAGGAGCTGGTGAGATGGCCAAGGACACCACCGGCCGCTTGCACGTCCAGGTCAAGACCCACGGCAAGCGAAAATTGTCGTCGAAGCTCTGGCTGGAGCGGCAGCTCAACGACCCCTATGTGGTGAAGGCGAAGGCGCTGGGCTATCGCTCGCGCGCCGCTTTCAAGCTTCTGGAGATCGATGACAAATACCGGCTGCTGAAGCACGGCATGGCGGTGGTCGATCTCGGTGCCGCGCCGGGCGGCTGGAGCCAGATCGCCGCCAAGCGCGTCGGCTCGGTCGACGGCAAGGGCAAGGTCATTGCGATCGACCTGCTGGAAATCCCCGAGATTGCCGGGGTCGAGTTCGCGCAGCTCGACTTCATGGACAATGACGCGCCGGACAAGCTCAAGGCGATGCTCGACGGTGGCGCCGACATCGTGATGTCCGACATGGCTGCCAACACCACCGGTCACCGCAAGACCGACCAGCTTCGCATCGTCGGCCTGATCGAGACCGCCGCCGCGTTTGCCTGCGATGTGCTGAAGCCGGGCGGGACCTTTCTGGCGAAGGCGTTCCAGAGCGGCGCCGACGCCGAGCTGCTCGCCCAGCTCAAGCGCGATTTCGCAACAGTGCGTCATGTGAAGCCCGCCGCGAGCCGTGCGGATTCCTCGGAGCGCTACGTGCTGGCGACGGGATTTCGGGGCGGGGCGACGGAATAGCAACAAACTCCGTCATTGCGAGGAGCTCTTGCGACGAAGCAATCCAGACTGTCTCCGCGGAGGGATTCTGGATTGCTTCGCTTCGCTCGCAATGACGAGATAGGCTACCCCAGCCGCTGATCCCGCACGTCCTGCGTATCCTCGGTCGCCGCCTTGACGGCCGCCTTGGCCGCGCCCTTGCCGGCACCCTTGCGGCTCGCGATCTCCACGGCCTTGCGGCCGGAGACTTCGTGACCGGCATCGGCGGGCATCTGCCAGAAGAACCAGCTCGACGCCGCCGAGGTGAGCGCGACCACGACGAAGGCCGGCGCAAACACGGTGGCATTGAGCTCGCTGGCGTGGCTGAGCCACATCGTCGTCTCGACGGACGCAGCGCCGACGGCGACGCCGGCCGAGACCGCGAGCTGCTGATTGACGCTGACGAGCGTGGTGGCGCGGCTCATCTGCGCCTGCTCGACCTCGGCATAGGCAACCGTGTTGATCGCGGTGAACTCGAGCGAACGGAAGAAGCCGCCGACCACCAGGATGATCATGATGATCAGCAGCGGCGTCGTCACGGTGAAGAGGGCGCAGGCGGCGAGAAAGACGGCACTGATGATCGCGTTCACCGTCATCAGGTTGCGGAAGCCGAAGGCGCGGATGATGCGTGCGGCCAGCGCCTTCATGCCCATGGCGCCGAGCGAGGAGCCAAACGTGACGAGGCCGGACTTGAACGGCGAGAGGCCGAAGCCGATCTGCATCAGCAGCGGCAACAGGAACGGCAGCGCGCCGATGCCGAGCCGGAACATGAATCCGCCGAGAACGGCGGCGCGTAGCGTCGGCAGCCTCAGCAGCGTGAAGTCCAGCACCGGCGACCCCGTTCGCCGCGCGTGAAGGACATACAGTGTCATCGAGATTGATCCGCCGACGACCAGGGCGGCAACTGTGCTCCATGGCAGCAGATTGAGTCCGGCAACCGACAGCCCGAAGGCGATGCCGGCGAGCCCGAGGCCCGCGAGCACCATGCCGTAGAGGTCGAACGGCTCTCGTTCCTCGCTTTTGATGGGATCGATGAAGCGCAAGGCCATGAAGATGCCGAGCAACCCGATCGGGATGTTGATCAGGAAGATCCAGTGCCAGGACGCATAGGTCGTGATGAAGCCGCCGAGCGGCGGCCCGATCACGGGGCCGATCAGGGCAGGAACCGTCACCCACGCCATGGCATTGACCAGCGCGCTCTTATCGACCGACCGCAACAGCACGAGGCGCCCGACCGGCGTCATCATCGCCCCGCCCATGCCTTGCAGGATGCGCGCGAACACGAAATCGGTGACCGATGTCGAGAGCGCGCAGCCGACCGAGCCGACCATGAATACGCCGACGGCAATCGCAAACACCATGCGCGCGCCGAACCGGTCGGCGGTCCAGCCGCTCGCCGGGATGAACACCGCAAGCGACAGCAGATAGGAGGTGATCGCGAGCTTGAGCGTCAATGGGCTGGTGCCGATGTCGGCTGCGATCGCGGGCAGCGACGTGGCGATCACCGTCGAGTCCATGTTCTCCATGAAGAGAGCAGTGGCCACGATCAGCGGAATGACGCGTTGCTTGTCGACCATAACGGATTGGTAATGGAAATCGGAAGGAAGGGCGAGAATTGCGGCTTATCACCGGCACTGGGCCGCGACCATTGCGGATCGACGCATAGCACCTAAATCCTGCGTGACCCGAGGTGAGTGCGCCCGCGCCGGAGACCGTGATGATCGGCCGGCACGGGGACGCCGTTCGCCAGTACGAGGCGCCGCGAGGCTATCCCCCGCTGAATTTGCCTAAAAAGCCTGTGCATGGCTGGCCGGCGGTCCGATTTGCTTTGATTCGTCGTCCACCCGTGCTATCGACCCGCGTCAACCCCACCGATGGGCTCCGATTCTCCGGCGTTGCCGCAAGGTACGCCGAGGGCGGCGCTCATCCATAGCTATTTGCGGCAGGGCCGCGGAAGGAGTTGGCACATGGCCACCGTGCAACAAGGCATTCGCGAAGCCCTCACGTTCGACGACGTGCTGCTGAAGCCGGGCCTGTCGGACGTCATGCCGGGGGAGGTCGACATCCGCTCTCGCGTCACCCGCGCCATTCCGCTCAACATCCCGATCATGGCCTCCGCCATGGACACGGTCACCGAAGCCCGCATGGCGATCGCCATGGCGCAGGCCGGCGGCATCGGCGTCATCCACCGCAATTTCGATCCCGAAGGGCAGGCCGCCCAGGTGCGGCAGGTCAAGCGCTACGAGTCGGGCATGGTGGTGAACCCGCTCACCATCAGCCCCGACGCCACGCTGGACGACGCGCTCAAGCTGATGAGCGATCACGGTATCTCCGGCATTCCCGTCGTCACCGGTGCCGGCAAGTCCACGCCGGGCAAGCTGGTCGGCATCCTCACCAACCGCGACGTCCGCTTCGCCACCGACCGCCAGCAAAAAATCTCCGAGCTGATGACGCATGAAGGACTCGTCACGGTGCGCGAGAATGTCAGCCAGGACGAGGCACGGCGGATGCTGCATCAGCACCGCATCGAGAAGCTGCTCGTGGTCGACGAGCAGTATCGCTGCGTCGGTCTGGTCACCGTGAAGGACATGGAGAAGGCGGTCGCCCATCCGCTGGCCTGCAAGGACGCGCAGGGCCGCCTGCGCGTCGCCGCCGCCACCACGGTCGGTGATAGCGGCTTCGAGCGCACCGAGCGGCTGATCGATGCGGGCGTCGATCTCGTCGTGGTCGACACCGCGCACGGTCATTCCCGTCACGTGCTCCATGCGGTCAACCGCATCAAGCGCCTGTCCAATTCCGTGCAGGTCGTTGCCGGCAACGTCGCGACCTCGGAGGGTGCGCAGGCGCTGATCGATGCTGGCGCGGACTGCATCAAGGTCGGCATCGGCCCGGGCTCGATCTGCACCACGCGCATCGTCGCCGGCGTCGGTGTGCCCCAGCTCACCGCGATCATGGATGCGGTGGAAGCGGCGAAGAAGTCCGACATCCCCGTGATCGCCGACGGCGGCATCAAGTTCTCCGGCGACCTTGCCAAGGCGCTTGCTGCCGGTGCCGACATCGCGATGGTCGGCTCGTTGCTCGCCGGCACCGATGAGACGCCCGGTGAGGTGTTCTTGTGGCAGGGCCGCTCCTATAAGGCCTATCGCGGCATGGGTTCGGTCGGCGCGATGGCGCGCGGCTCGGCCGACCGCTACTTCCAGCAGGACATCAAGGACACGCTCAAGCTCGTGCCCGAAGGCATAGAAGGCCAGGTGCCTTACAAGGGCCCGGTCGGCAACGTCATGCACCAGCTCGCCGGCGGCCTGCGCGCCGCGATGGGCTATGTCGGTGCAAAGGACATGAAGGATCTGCACGACAAGGCCCAGTTCGTCCGCATCACCGGCGCGGGCCTGCGCGAAAGCCACGTCCACGACGTCACCATTACGCGCGAGGCGCCGAACTATCCGGGCGGGGGTTAGGCGCTCCACATTCCGCTGTCATGCCCCGGCTTGACCGGGGCATCCAGTACGCCGCGGCCTCTCGGCTCAACCACGACCGCCTCTGGAATACTGGATTGCCCGATCAAGTCGGGCGATGACAGCGAGGGCGCGGTTGGTGTGTACCAATCTCCATTTGCGGCGCTGTCCTGCAACTACGCTCCGTCGCTTTTGTATTGACGTGCTCCGCTCCCTCCGCTTCCGTTCGCGCCGAAGCATAATCAGGAGGAAGCCAACATGTCCCAAGGCAAACGCATCGTTCTCGCGGCACGTCCGGTCGGCGAGCCAAAGCCGTCCGATTTCCGCATCGAGGAATTCGCTGTACCGACGCCCGCCGCAGGCGAAGTCCTGCTGCGCACGATCTGGCTCTCGCTCGATCCCTATATGCGCGGGCGCATGAGCGACGGTCCGTCCTACGCGACCCCGGTGCCGGTCGGCGGCGTGATGGAAGCCGGTACGGTCTGCGAGGTCGCAGCCTCCAACAATCCGAACTTCGCCAAGGGCGACATCGTACTCTCGCGCGCGGGCTGGCAGACGCACGCGATCTCCGACGGCAAGGGGCTGAACAAGATCGACCCGAAGCTCGCGCCGATCTCGACGGCCGTCGGCGTGCTCGGCATGCCCGGCATGACCGCCTACACGGGCCTGCTCGATATCGGCAAGCCGCAAGCAGGCGAGACCGTCGTCGTCGCCGGTGCCTCCGGTGCGGTCGGTTCGGCCGTGGGACAGATCGCGAAGATCAAGGGCGCACGCGCGGTTGGAATCGCCGGCGGCAAGGACAAATGTGATTTCGTCGTGAAGGAGCTCGGCTTCGACGCCTGCATCGATCACCGCGATCCCGATCTCGCGGCGAAGCTGAAGGACGCCTGCCCGAAAGGCATCGACGTCTATTTCGAGAATGTCGGCGGCGCCGTGTTCGAGGCGGTCTTCCCGCTGCTCAATGCGTTTGCGCGCGTACCCGTCTGCGGCCTCATCGCCCACTACAACGACACTGAAGCGAAGCCGCCGAAATGGGCCGCCAGCATGATGCGCGCGACGCTGACCAAGCGGCTGACCTTCCGCGGCTTCATCGTCTCCGACTTCGCCTCCCGCCATGGCGACTTCCTGCGCGACATGTCCGGCTGGGTCCGCGAGGGCAAGGTCAAGTACAAGGAGTTCGTCACCGAGGGCCTGGAGAGCGCGCCTGAGGCCTTCATGGGCCTTCTGAAGGGGGCCAATTTCGGCAAGCAGCTGGTGCGGGTCGGGCCGGATAGGGCTTGATCTGCCGCTCTCGGCCCCCTCTGGGGCCGGGTATGGTTAACAAAGAGTGACCGATCGGCCACACCCGCCCGTAAAAGCCGCAGGTGTGACCGTCGGTTCATTGACGGGCAGGCGAAGGCATTGAATCATTGCGCATATTTCAGGTGCGATGATGTTAGAGCTTGTTGTTTTCTGCGTAATCCTTGTGGCCGCCGGTTATTGGGCGACGATGTTTGTGATGGGGCGTCGCGACGACGTCATCCATGGCAAGTTCGTTCATACCGAGGACGTGTTCGCGCAATCCGCGATGCCCACACCCACGCCGCCATTCCCCAAGCGCCCGGTCAAAGCTGCGCGGCCTGCCAATGTTCAGCCCGCCAATACCGGGGCCAAACCGGTGAACAGCGACGCGCTGCAGTCCTTGCTTGCCGCGATCCAGCAGGATCTCAAGAGCGTCGCTTGAGCAGCCATGGGAAGCGCTAATGCGCACCGCCCATCTGGGCGAGCAGCTCCTCGATATCGATATCGACCTGGCCGGCGGCCCTGACGTGGCGAACCTCGAAGCCGTCGGGCTGGAAGCGGTACTCCACGAGCCCGACCTCCTTGATCGCGATCCGGTCCTGGCACGCATCGTTGATCTTGAAGCCGGCTGACGGCGCCCAGACGTGGCGGGTGTGGCGCCAGGTGAAGTCGCGCCGCTGGTGCACGTGACCGCTGGCGATGAGGCGCAGGTCGACATGTGCAAACATCTCGATCAGCCGCGCGCGGGCCGGCTGCGGCACGTAGCGGATCGACGTCTCCGGCGTCTCGGGGTCGTCGGGCCCGTTGAGAAATACCGGCTTGTGTACGAACAGCGCCACCGGCTTGCCGTTCGTGCGCGAAACTTCCGAGGCAAGCCAATCGAACTGCTCGGCCTCGAAGGCGAGCCCTGAATTCATCACCAGCGAGTTCAGGCCGATGAAGCACCAGCCCGCGGCCTCGAACGACCAATGGTCCTCGCCGATGATCTCGCGGAATTGCTGACGATGCGCTTCCGCGACGGGCGGCTTCGGCGCAGGGCCGATCGCGGTCGGATTGTCGCCGATGTCGTGATTGCCGGGGATGTAGCGGCATGCGACGGGCAGGGCATCGTGCAGGGCCTTGGCGAATTCGACATCGTCGCGGCTGGTCGGCCCGTCGAACGAGACGTCGCCGGTGTTGACAACGAGATCGGGCCTGTCGGTGTCGATATGCTCGCTGAGCGCCTGGAAGTTGGCGATCAGGCCAGGGAAGCGCCGGCCAAGATGGGTGTCGGAGATCTGCGTCAGGCGAAATTCGGACATGGATCGATCATAGGCCATGCCCGACGTCGGAACGATGACGGCGCACCCACACTCAGCGATCGAACAATGTTTAAAGCACGCGATAGCGGATCGTGTAGGCGTCCTGCGGCGCAACCCAGCCTGCCAGCGGCGTGGCGATGCGGTCGGCGAGGTGCCAAGGACCGAACTGAGGACCGAACTGAGCGCCAGACTGTTCGGAGCGATGCGGCTCGGCCGGCAGGCGAAGGCGGAATTCGAAGGTGCCCTTGCCGGGCAGGTTCACGACCAGCACGCGGTCCGCGGTGCGGTGGTTGAGCGGCGCCGCGCCGCGCAGCACGGAGCGGCCATCACCGAGCTCCTGCACGCCCTCGACCAGTGCCAGCGTCTGGTTGCGGTCGGTATGCAGCTCGATCTGGGTGTCGGTCGCCGCCGCCAAGGTCTCCCTGGGCATGCGGATCTCGAACTCGACCGCGGGTTTCGAGGGATTGAGGCCGAGATAGGCCAACGCGGCATGGCGCATGTCGTAGGCGGCAAAGGCGAACAGGGCGAGGGCGGCGAGCGCAGCGAGACCATGCCTGAGGACATCTCGCCAGGTCCGATAGCTCGTTCGGAAGTAGACCGTCATCGCCAGCGCCACCGCAAGCGCCGTCGCGATGCCGGCCAGCGCCGATATCAGGATGCCGAACTGGCCGTCGGCGGACTCGGTCAAAGCGCCGGTCAGGCTGGCGATCAGGCTGAAGAGGGTGTTCATGGCGGTCTCTCGCCTTGCGCGCCCCGAGGGGCAAAATCGCTTTAACTGTCGACGGTTGGTCGCCTCATCGGGAACGCCGGTTCAACTCGTTGATTGTCAGGACCAGCGGTGACGGCTAATGGACGCTAGCTGTGGCTTCCGCCCGATGGGAATTCCCGGGAAATTCCGATGTCCGTTCAAATGGTTTTGCTGCCGGTCTTCGTGCAGGTCGGTCTCACCTTCGCGCTCCTGATCGCCATGGCGATGGGACGCCGGCGCGCGCTCGTCTCCGGCGAGACCAAGAGCCGCGACATTGCGCTCGGCGAGCCCAACTGGCCCAAGGGCGCCACACAAATCGCCAATTGCTACCGCAACCAGTTCGAGCTGCCGGTGCTGTTCTACGCCCTGATCGCGCTGGCGCTCCCGTTGCGCCATGCCGATCTGTTCATCGTGCTGATGTCCTGGGTGTTCGTGGTGACGCGCTTCGCCCATGCCGGAATTTTCGTCTCCTCCAACAATCTCGGCCGCCGCTCCACGATCTGGCTCGCCGGCGTGCTTGTCCTGCTCGCGATGTGGATCTACTTCGCGTTGAAAATGCTGTTGCTGATCTAGGCGCTACTCGCCGATCCTGATCTGAAAGATTCCAATGACTCCCGCTGCCCGGCTGTCCGCAGCCATCGAACTGATCGACACCATCGAGAAAGACCGCGTGCCTGCGGCCAAGGCGCTGAAGGAGTGGGGCACCGCGCACCGCTTCGCCGGCTCCGGCGACCGCGCCGCCATTGCCGGCCTCGTCTGGGACGTGCTGCGCCGCTACGCCTCGAGCGCCTACCTGATGGATTCGGACACCGCGCGGTCGCGGCTGATCGGCATGCTTCGCCTCGAGCGCAACATGGATACGGCCACGATGGCTGCGCTGTTCGACGGCAACCGCTTTGCCCCGGCGCCGTTGACCGAGGCCGAGCAGGCCGCGCTCGCCTCGCGGTCGCTGGAAGGTGCCCCGGCCGCGATCGCCGGCGACTATCCGGAATGGCTGGATCCGTACTTGGCAAAAGCCTTCGGCGACGAGCGTGTCGCGGAGGCGGCCGCGATGGCGAGCCGGGCGCCGCTCGACCTGCGCGTCAACACGCTAAAATCCAATCGCGACAAGGTGCTGGGGGCGCTTGCTCATCTTCATGCGAAACCGACGCAGTGGTCCGCAACCGGCCTGCGCATCGAGCTTTCGGCCGATGCGCGCAACCCCGGTATCCAGGCCGAAGAGGATTTCATCAAGGGCGCCATCGAAGTGCAGGATGAGGGGTCGCAGCTTGCGGCTGCCTTGACCGCGGCAAAACCCGGCGAGCAGGTGATTGATCTCTGTGCGGGGGCCGGCGGCAAGACGTTGGCGCTCGCCGCGATGATGCAGGGCAAGGGCCGGCTGATCGCGACCGACAGCGACAAGCGGCAGCTTGCGCCGATCCACGACCGCCTGTCCCGCGCCGGCGTCCACAATGCCGATGTGCGCACGCCCAAGGGCGACGCCGATCCGCTGGCCGAGATCAGCGCCACCGCCGACCTCGTCGTGATCGACGCGCCCTGCACGGGAACCGGAACCTGGCGCCGCAACCCCGATGCCAAATGGCGCATGCGCCCGGGCGCGCTGGAGATTCGCTTGCGGGACCAGACCGAGGTGCTCGAGCGCGCGGTTCCGCTGGTCAAGGTCGGCGGCCGCATCGCCTACATCACCTGCTCGGTGCTTTCGGAGGAGAACGGCGAGCAGGTGAGGGCGTTCACTGGCCGCCATCCTGAGTTCGCGGTGGTGCCGCCGGAGCAGACCGCGAGCGTGCTCTGGGACAAGGCGGAGGAGTTTGCGCAAGCCGCGCTGCAATCGCCGGAAGGCTGGCTGATGACGCCGCGGCGGACCGGGACGGACGGGTTCTTCGTCTCGGTCTTGAAGAAGGCATAGCCCACCCCGTCACCGCGGGTTGCGGCGGCCCCCAAAACAAAAACCCCGCAAACCGGAACCCGGTCGCGGGGTTTTCTAACTTGGCGTTCTGCCGGTACGTCCGTGGTCAGAACGGTGCGCTGGCGTTAGCCGACGCGGAGATTGTCAGCCGAGGACTTGCCGCTGCGACGATCGGCGACGATGTCGAACGAGACCTTCTGGCCCTCATTGAGGGTCGACAGGCCGGCGCGCTCGACGGCGCTGATGTGCACGAACACGTCCTTGTCGCCGTCATCCGGCTGAATGAAACCAAAACCCTTTTGATTGTTGAACCACTTCACGGTGCCCATAGCCATGGGAATTTCCTTTGCTTAAGAAGTTAACACGCGGACCGGTACGCACTATTGCGCCCATAGTCCTGATCAGTCGATGTTGGAGAAATCATCTGAAGCGTGCGCGCCCGTCAGCAACGAAGCGAAGCGGCCCAGTCGTTCGGCCAAGTATCGATGATCACAATATAGCGAGATTTTGGGGCCACTTCAAGGCACCACCCGTCGCTCGGAATGTCGCCGCATTTTGCTATTTTGCGGTGCAAATTAACCCTTCCTGGGCGCTCAATCGACGATAAACAGCGTCGCCCCCGTCGCCGTCGAGGACCGGTGCGCGGCGTCGCCGAAATCCGAGACCTGGTAGCTCATCCCCGCCGTGAGCTTGAATTTGCGGCCGTCGCGCAGCTCGCTGTCGAGCTCGCCCTGCAGCACGTAGAGCACGTGGCCGCGGTCGCACCAATGGTCGGCGAGATAGCCCGGCGAATATTCGACCATCCGCACCCGGAGATCGCCGATATTGAGGGTGCGCCATTGCGCTTGCCCGGTTTCGCCGGGATGGACGGTCGGCTCGACCTTGCTCCAGTCGGTGACGGTGAAGTGGGCGGTGGGGAGCTTCATGGGGGGAATCCTGCGTCAGAGCCGGCAGCGCTGTTGTTAGCGTACGTTCGTCTAGCAGTCTCCGTCATTGCTGCGCCCGCACTACCGCGCTTGGGGCGTGCTCGCGCCTGACACGTGCTGTCATCGTCCGCGAAGGCGGGCGATCCAGTATTCCAGAGGCCGCACTAATTGAATCGACAGGCCGCAGCGTACTGGATTCCCCGCCTTCGCGGGGAATGACAGCGGTGGGTGAGCGTCAGCCCACCAAATGATTCGCCGCTCCCTGCACGATCTTTCCGGCCGCATTCACCCGCAGATATTCGCAGATCCGCTTTCCCCGCTCGTTGTCGTAGAGCACCACCACGCTGTCGGGGCTGACGAACAATTCGATCAGCGAGAAATGCAGGTCCGGCAACAGGGCGAGCGCCTTGCCCCAATAGGCGCGCAACGAATCCTTGCCGCGCACGGTGCCGCTTTCGTCGAATCCCATCGCGGGGATGCGGTCCGAGGTCATCACGACGTCCTCGGCATAGAGCGTGAGCACGCGCTCGAGATCGCGCGCGTTCCAGGCCTCGACCCAGGTGCGGCCGAGCGCGGCGAGATTCGACGGCTGATGATGGTGTGGCATGACGTTCTCCCTGATCGGCCCTTGGTGAGTGGCGGGCCATTAGGTCAATAATACTTACCTATATCGATTTGTCCATGCCCAAAGAAGAATGTGGGCGCGCGGCCCGCCCGGTTGCGGGAAAAGCTCCCGTCGCGTATCTGCTTGCCATGACAGCAGCACAGACCGACCGCTCCGCGTCGACGCCCTCCGTGGCCTCGGCGCATGACAAGATTCTCATCGTCGACTTCGGCAGCCAGGTGACGCAGCTGATCGCGCGTCGCGTGCGCGAGGACGGCGTCTATTGCGAAATCGTCCCGTTCAACAAGGCCGAACAAGCCTTCAACGAGATGACGCCGAAGGCGGTGATTCTCTCCGGCGGCCCTGAATCGGTGCATGAGGCGGGCTCGCCCCGGGCCCCGCAAGCGATCTTCGATTCCGGCGTGCCGGTGATGGGCATCTGCTACGGCCAGATGGCCATGGCGGAGCAGCTCGGGGGCACGGTCGAGGGCGGCCATCACCGCGAATTCGGCCGCGCCGACGTCGAGGTGAAGGCGCCGAGCAAGCTGTTCGAGGACGTCTGGTCGGCAGGCGGCAAGAACCAGGTCTGGATGAGCCATGGCGACCGCATCACCAAGATGCCGCCGGGCTTCTCGGTGGCCGGCACCTCGCCGAACGCGCCGTTCGCGATCATCCAGGACGAGACGCGCAAATATTACGGCCTGATGTTCCACCCCGAAGTGGTGCACACGCCCGACGGCGCAAAACTGATCCGCAATTTCGTCCGCAAGATCGCGGGTCTCTCCGGCGACTGGACCATGCGCGCCTTCCGCGAGGAGGAGATCGCCAAGATCCGCGCCCAGGTCGGCAAGGGCAGGGTGCTCTGCGGCCTGTCCGGCGGAGTCGATTCCGCGGTCGCGGCCGTGCTGATCCACGAAGCGATCGGCGAGCAGCTCACTTGCGTGTTCGTCGATCACGGCATGCTGCGCCTCGACGAGGCCAAGACGGTGGTCGATTTGTTCCGCCACCACTACAACATCCCGCTCGTGCACGTGGATGCCTCGAAGCAGTTTTTGGGCGAGCTCGAAGGCGTCACCGACCCCGAGACCAAGCGCAAGACCATCGGCCGCCTCTTCATCGAGGTGTTCGAGGCGGAGGCCAAGAAAATCGGCGGCGCCGACTTCCTCGCGCAAGGCACGCTCTACCCTGATGTGATCGAGAGCGTCTCCTTCACCGGCGGTCCCTCGGTGACGATCAAGTCGCACCACAATGTCGGCGGTCTCCCCGAGCGCATGAACATGAAGCTCGTCGAGCCGCTGCGCGAGCTGTTCAAGGACGAGGTGCGCAAGCTCGGCCGCGAGCTCGGCCTGCCCGAAATCTTCGTCGGCCGCCACCCGTTCCCGGGCCCCGGCCTCGCCATCCGCTGCCCTGGCGAGATCACCCGCGACAAGCTCGAGATCCTGCGCAAGGCGGACGCGGTCTACATCGACCAGATCAGGAAGCACGGTCTCTACGACGACATCTGGCAGGCCTTTGCCGTGCTGCTTCCTGTGAAGACCGTGGGCGTCATGGGCGACGGCCGCACCTACGACTTCGTCGTCGGCCTGCGCGCCGTCACCTCCACCGACGGCATGACCGCGGACTTCTACCAGTTCGACATGAAGTTCCTCGGCGAGACCGCCACGCGCATCATCAACGAGGTGAAGGGCGTGAATAGGGTGGTGTACGACGTGACGAGCAAGCCGCCTGGGACGATCGAGTGGGAGTAGGGCGGCCGGGTGCAATCGCTCATCCTGGCGTAGGTTTGGTGGGCTGTTCTCATTTCCTTTCATATTCAGTGACTGACCGAAGTTGTGGCCGAGTTTAGTCCGGCCGAAGTCGGCTTTCTAATTCCCGTCCACTGACAGAGTATTCGGGCGCACTCTGGCGTGCAAAATGGCTCAGACGTCGTAAGTCGAGGGACCTGCAACAACTGGTTCAGTGGAGCTAGAGGCATCGCGACCAATGGCCGTAATCGCTCAACGGGGCTCCTCCACACCGAGAGAGCTAGACAATTGAATTGAATTAACTCTTGAGCCAGCGGTGAGAAATAGATGTGCGCATCTACGGTGGCAAGCTACGAATCGCGAGTCGAGACGGAGGAGAGCACTACAGCGTAGACCACCTCAATAATCTCCTATCTTGTGCCGGTAAGCCTGGGGCTAGGACGCGTTTCATTGGAGCGGCAGCTTGTCGCGCAAAGCGGACATTGGTGCCCTGCCGAGGTCGGTTAAGGGCCACGAAGGAACTTTTGGGGTTAGAGACCGACACTCCATTGCGCCCGTCATGCTTCATTGCACCAGATGAATGGCGGGATGCAGCATGCCGAGCACCCCGACCATTGCGAAGATCGCGAGTCCGAGCGCGATCTCGATCAGCGTGTTGCGCCTCAGCGCGGAACGCGCGGAAGAATCGGTCGCTTCTTTTGGGGTCACAACGAGCCGGGGCGTCAGCCAGAACCGATTGACTGCCGCAAAGGCGACCATGATGGCAAAGGCGGCGATCTTGAGCAGCAACAGCCGCCCATAGTCGGTCACAAGAGACGCGCGGATTGAACCAACGAGTATCCACGTATTCAAGAGCCCAGACACGATCAGGGCGGCAACGCTAATCATCCCGAGGATCGAAAACCTGCTGATAGCGTCCAGCTCCAGTGGTCTCCATTCAAGTGCCGGACGGTGCCGACCCACCTCGAACAGAATCGCAAGGCCTGCCAGACCTCCGATCCAGGCCGACGCAGCGCAGAGATGCAGAACGTCGGCGGCGAGGTGTAGATTTCCCAATTCCCCTAACGTTGATCCGGCATGGCCGGTCCAGGCAATCGCCGCAACCAGAGCTGAAGCAGCCAACAGCACCAGCCAGCGCGACAAAACCATTTGGTCGAGCAGCAGACACGCGGCCAGCAAAACGGCCAAGGCAGCGCGAACTTCCGCGACCAAGCCGAATTGCGTCTCGTTGACCACAGTCCAGATCGCGCCGGATGTCACCGCGTCGCCCCAACCGAGATCCGCAATCGACATGGTCTGCAGCACAAGCCAAATCAGCCCGGTTGCCGTAGTGAGGGCGAGCGCTATCCAGGCAAGCCCAGCCAGGCGCAATCGGACAACGGAGTATCCCTCCGGCGAAGGCCGCAGGGCTGGCTCAGCGACGAAGCCGCGAAACATCAGGATACCGGCGATCCCCGCCGACGCCGCAAAATGGATCGCGCGCGTCAGAGCAAGAGGTCCGTCGATCTCCGACCCGAACCAGCTCATGGGCTTTCCCAATGGCGTTACTGGCCGACCTGGAAAGTAAAGCTGCCATCGGTCGTGTGTGTGTCCACCGATAGCACGTGCCAATTCACATGATAGGTGCCGCTGCCTCCCAAACGCAACGAAACCGACATCTGATTGCCGCTGACGCGGGCCTTGCCGCTGTCAACGCGTGCGCCTGCGGCATTGGTCACGGTGACCCTGGAGAAGGCGGGCTCCAGCTTTTGGGTGAACCACAAGGTCACCTCGCGCGGAGGGCTTCCGACCTTGTTGCCGACGCGCGGCTCGGCATGGTCGAGGAACGCGTGCGCCTGCGCCGCGCCGGTTGCGAGCACCAGCAAGAGCGGAGCGAGTCCAATCAGAGATAAACGTCGCATGGTCAACTACCTCGGAAAGGGGCTTGCGGGCTGGACCGGGCCGCCGAATAGCGGTTTGCCGATCCCGCGCGGGTCGATGTCATCGAGGTAGAGGTGCAGCTGCGCGATCACGCCGACGTTTCTGCCACTTTGCCGGTTGATCGGGATCAGCGCCTCGACCCCGACCTGGAAGGTGTTGCCGACCCAGAGCACGCCGGGTTGAATCGTTCCGGTCGTCAACGTTCCCGAGGTCAGGGTGTTCGACACCGGCGTTTGCAGATTGGCCTCGACCAACGGGATCAGGTGATTGATGAAATCCGGCAGGCCCAGATCGACCACGGACGATTTCAGATAGGGCATGCTGTATTGGATAGTCCCACCCCAGTTCAGCACACGCGGGTTGAACTCGGTGTCGGCGGTGAGCGCGCCGGTGTCGGGATCAACCCCGAGGGTCGTCGTGAAATTCCGTCCCGGGATCGCATAGCCGACCTGGCCGGTGATCGCGAACGGCCTGAGCCACGACAGCGTCTCCGGCAGATCGCCCAGCCCTTTGCCGAAAAAAACCGTCGGCGTGTAGGTGTTGAAGGATTCGGCCCCTATGGTGGAGGAGCCGGTGCCGCCCCATTCCACGCCTAAGCCTACCGACATCACGAACTCATGCTCGGTGCTTTTGAAGACCCGATATTTGAACAAGGTCTCCAAGTTCTGGAAGCCATTGGCCCCCGCCGCTGTAGTATCGATCGGCCCGAGGAAGGTGTAGGTCGTGCCAAACGATATCGCAAAATCCTCGGTGATCCGCTTCGAGAACTCCGCGGAGATATCGCCCTGGCGCACTGGCGGAACGTCGCCGGTCTTGAAACTGTCGACGGTGGGGAGCGACATCTCGTCGTTGACGCCGGGGTCGTCGATGGAGAGCGTGGCCGGGAAAAAGCGATTGCCAACGATTTCGTGGGCACTGCTTCCGGAGAGAGGAATAAACGTGATAGCGGCGCCCCAAAAGCCCGCACGTGCGTAAGAGATCGACATGGAAGGTCTCCACAAGTTGACGTGCAAGTGCAACGGCCGTTGGCCGCCATTCTCACGTCGACCGTGGAGGGGCACGCGCGTGGGTATTCGAGCCGGCGCGGGACGGTCCGTGGATCAGTTTCGCATCGGTCCAAAGAATTGGTCGGAACTGACGGGCAAGTTCAAAGAGGGTAACGGGCCTTGGCGCGTCAACGGCCGTGCCCGCGTGGGATACGCAGATCGCGCAAAGGGCGTCATGGGCGTAATGCCCACGATCTTGATCGTCTGATCCAGTGGTCGCATCACTGTGGCAAATGCTCGGTGATTGCAGCGGATCGGCAACCGCGATTGCCGTGGCCCAGCAGTCTGCGACCGGCGCCAGGATTTGCATCACCAGCGCGAGCAGGACGATCGGAAAAAATTCCTGTAGCCGTCGCCGCATTTGGCCCACCCGCCACGAAGCCTAGCACCGCGTGGCGTCGGGGTCGAGCCATCCGCACGTGCGTACGGTACAGTTCGTCTTAGCGAACGCACGATCTGTGCGGACCAAAGCACCATTTAACGATGGCCAGTCATGGCCGACTCACCAAGGAGGCTGACGTCGGCCTTGTCAAACTGCGACTTGGCGGGGAGGGCAGCTCTTGGGCGAAACGCGGACATTCGGCCTGATCGGCAAGTCTCCGAAGAGCCAAGATCAGAATGATCGTTGCATTCGGTCGCGACGTGGACTTGCTACCTACGATGACGCGAGGGTTCCGCGGCCATCCTCTCATACAACCGCCACCTCTATGCGCTAGTGTGGCAGATGAGAGGGTCATTTCGAGGCAACGGCCTCCTCGAACAGCTCAACCTTGCCGCGCGTGTTGTCCGTCACCGCAAAAACCTCGTAAAAATCGATCTGCGGCTTCATGCCGTAGCGCTGGATGATGCCCTCCAGCCACGGCCCGGTGTAGAACGCCGTAGCATCCTCGATACGCTCCCACTGGTACACGCCGCCCGCCCAGCCGCTTTCGGACCAGATGAAGTGCTTGCTGATCAGCCCCGTCACCCCGCGGAAGTTGGGGGCGATCTTGTGAAAGTGCTCGCGACACGCGGCGTAGTCGATCGTCGGCGGCAGTGTGTATCGTACAACGGCGGTAATCATGCGACCTCCTTGTAAGTATGGCCCGGCGCAACATTGATGGCATTCCCGGGATCAAGCTAGCGAAGCGGGGAGCCGATGGGTGAAAGGCGCAAAACCTAACCATTAGCTTCCGTTCGCTGCGACAAGCCGACCATTCCAGATCATGGCTAGCTTAGCGTCGAAGTTCAGCCTATCCCGCATGATCTCGGTACAGGCGTTGCTCAATTCGCGCAACGCAGGCTCCATGCATGCTGGTGCGTGTGCCCGACTGAGATACTGATCATCTACTCGCGCCAATCGCGATCAAATGCGACAGACGCCGCCGTGAGTAGGTCAACACGATTGACAAGAGCCTTAATCGCCGCGCAGCTATCTCCTTCCAATTTTTTGCGTTAATGTGAACCTCTTCACACCTGTGTAGCAGACGGGCTCGGATGATGCTCAAAGAGAGCTAAGGCCCCGCAAAGCGCCCCCAGTTCTATTCCATTCACACGCGAGTTTGGGAGTGACACATGGAAAAGCGCGAAATTGGCACCAGCTTAACGAAAGGTCTGTCCGAAGCGAAGGGAGGCGTTTTCTCCCGCCGCTCGGTGCTGACGTTGGTTTGCACCCTCGGCGCTGCGGCGCCATTTGGAATGTTCGGAGCGGCTCGCGCGCTGACGGCATCCGGGACTGGATCGCTGTCTTATCTTCCTGGCGAGTCCTTTATTTGCCGCGCCGCAGCGAACAGTGAAGAGCTACAAGGCCCGCGCCGCCAACTAAGAATCGCCTGGAACGCGAACGCGGCGTGCACGGTCGCTGCGGCAGTCGCAAAAGAACGGGGTATCTTCGCCAAGCATAACCTCGATGTCGACTTCGTCAATTTCGGTGGTCCCACCGACCAATTGTTGGAGGCAATTGCAACTGGCAAGGCCGATGCCGGTTTGGGATTGGCGCTGCGCTGGCTTAAACCGCTGGAGCAAGGTTTCGACGTTCGGATCACCGCCGGAGTGCACGGCGGTTGCATCCGGCTCCTCGGCTCCAAGGCCGCGAATATCGATAGCCTGGAGTCCCTGCGCGGCAGGGCTATCGCGATTAGCGATCAAGCGAGCCCAGCGAAGAACTTTTTTTCGATCTACCTCGCCAAGAAGGGCATCGATCCGGCCCAAGAGGTAGAGTGGCGCCAGTACCCGGCCAATCTGCTTGCGCTTGCCGTCGATAAGGGCGAAGTGCAGGCACTGGCCGAGATAGATCCGCTGCCCTATCTTTGGCTCAAGGAAGGCAAACTTAACGAGATCGCGACGAACTTAACGGGTGAATTCGCCGACCGCACTTGCTGCGTACTCGCGATACGTGGCAGCCTCACCCGAAGCGAAATGCCGGTGGCAGCCGCTCTGACCCGATCGATACTGGAAGCGGCAGATCGAGTTGCCAGCGATCCCGCCGATGCCGCAGCAATCTATTCGGGCTACGGCGGGAGAGGATCCCTAGAGGATCTCGCCACTATGTATCGCAGCCATACTCATCACAGGCATCCCGTCGGGGCGGAGCTCAAGAAACAACTTCTACTCTACACCGATGAACTCAAGGCAGTGAACGTCATCAAGCGAAGCACTGACCCGGCCAAGTTCGCCGACCGGATTTATCTTGACGTTCTAAGCTGAGCCGATTGGGAAGATCCGCAGTGAGCTCGGTCATCAATGAAGTGCCGAGGCCATCAGAGAAATCGGGGTTCGGCTTTTTTGAAAGTTCGACCACTCGGTCGTTGATCGGCGGACTGTCTGTTGCCGCGGCATGGTCTATGGTTGCCGCGCTCGCTGCGTTCTGGCCGGACAGGCCCGAGAGCGATTGGGCCTACACGGGCAGCTTCGCCATTGCCTGCGGCGCGTTGGCCATTGCTCTTGCCTTGGCCGCCTTTGCCGGCGTTCGTTTTGCTCTTCAGCGTCTCCAGCGGCTTTATCCGTGGCTGTTCGCGCTCGCGCTGTTTTTGGCCGCTTGGGAGGCCGTCACAGCAAAGCTCGGATTGCTGCCGTTGCCGTTTTTCCCGCCGCCGCAGGCCATTGTCGAAGTTGCTATCGACGATTGGAGGCGGCTGGCTGAAGGCATTTTCGCCTCAGCCCGTCTGCTCGCGACCGGCTATTTTCTCGGCGCGGCGGCAGGGTTCGTAACCGGCGTGGCGATCGGCTGGTCGCGGCGCGCCGGTTATTGGATCCACCCAGTGTTGCGGTTCATCGGGCCGTTGCCCGCAACAGCTTGGCTGCCGCTCGCATTTTTCGTTTTCCCGTCGAGTTTCAGCGCCAGCATTTTCCTGATTGCGCTCGCAACCGGGTTTCCGGTCACCGTGCTCACCTGGTCGGGCGTGGCCAGCGTGAAGAGCGCCTATTACGATATTGCGCGGACATTGGGAGCAACCCAGCGCTTCCTCGTGCTCAAGGTTGCGATTCCGGCGGCAATGCCACATGTCTTTGTTGGCCTGTTCATGGGTCTCGGCAACTCGTTTGCGGTTCTTGTCGTAGCCGAAATGCTGGGTGTGAAGGCGGGGCTCGGCTGGTATCTGCAATGGGCGCAGGGTTGGGCGGCCTATGCCAATATGTACGCCGCGCTGCTGCTCATGGCGTTCTTCTGCTCCAGTCTGATCACGCTGCTCTTCCGATTGCGGGACCGCCTGCTATCCTGGCAGAAAGGTTTAGTGCGATGGTAGCGCCGATCGCAAGCGATCACGCGGTCCGTGGATCTACGCTAACGCTCCGCGAAGTGAGCCATCGCTTCGATCTTGAAGGGCAGCCCCTGCCGGTATTGGACCGCATCAGCTTGCAGGTCGGCCGCGGCGAATTTGTTGCTCTCCTGGGACCGAGTGGGTGCGGAAAATCGACCTTGCTGCGGCTGGTCGCGGGGCTCGACACTCCAACGGCCGGCTCGCTGCTAGCGGAGGGAAGGGAGATCGAAGCACCCGATCCGTCGCGCGTCGTCGTTTTTCAAGACCCCACGCTCTATCCATGGCGGACGGTATGGAGCAACGTTGCGCTCGGTCTGGAAGCCCGCGGGTTGCTCCGCACCCATCGCGGACGTGTCGAAGACGCGCTGCGCCTAGTGGGACTCACGGGCTTCGCCAATGCCTACCCGCACCAGCTTTCCGGCGGTATGGCGCAACGAGCGGCTCTGGCGCGTGCGCTTGTCAACGACCCGAAGCTGCTCATTCTCGACGAACCTTTGGGCCAGCTCGACTCGCTGACTCGTATCGCGATGCAGGCGGAACTTGTCGCACTTTGGCAGCGCTCGAGTTTCACGGCGCTGCTCGTCACGCACGATGTCGAGGAGGCGCTCTTGCTCGCCGGCCGCGTCATCGTGCTGAGCGACCGACCTGCACGGATCAAGGCCGAAGTCGTCAACCGCCAGCCCTATCCTCGCCACCGGGGCGATCCGCACTTCGTTGAGCTTCGTCGCGAGGTGTTCGAGCGTCTCGGCCTCGATGACGCATGGTAACTGTCAAAAGGAGCTCGCCGTGACAGATATTCTCATACGCATCATGAAGCAGCCGCACGGCGTGCTCGCCGCGATTGCAATGCGGTTGCTTTAGCGGCTTGGTAGCGACCCCGTTGAAGTCTAACAATTTGGAGCGCACGGAGCATTCTATGACCTCGGAATTCAACGTCCACAACGCCGCGGGCTATGAGCAGCTCATGGGCCGCTGGAGCCGAAGACTCGCGCGGCTATTCATCGACTTCGCAGGGGTTGCCGACGGCGAAAGGATTCTCGACGTCGGTTGCGGTACCGGGAGCTTGACCTTCGCGCTCGCTGAAGCCGCCGACCTCGCCGAGATTGCCGCGGTCGACTATTCACCAGTCTTCGTCGAGGAAGTGGTCCGGCGCAACACAAACCCGCGAATAGAAGTCCGACAGGCGGACGCCTGCGCGCTGCCCTTCGAGGGCGGCACGTTCGACCGCGCTTTGGCGCTTCTCGTGCTCCACTTCGTTCCCGAAGCCGGCAAGGCAGTAGCCGAGATGTGCCGCGTCGTTCGGTCGGGCGGCGTGGTCGCGGCAGCGGTGTGGGATCATCTCGGCGGAATGCCCGGCATGCGCATGATGGTCGACACGGTGGCGGCACTTGGTGAAAGCGGGCGCCAGCTGCGCAGCCGCTATTGCTTTCAACCGATGATGCAGCCGGGCGAACTGCGACGGACTTTTGCCGAACAGGGTCTCGCGGACATTGCGGAAATGGAACTGATGATCCGCATGGACTACCAAAGCTTTGCCGACTATTGGGCGCCGATTGCCGCTGGCGAGGGGCCGCTCGGCAAGTATGTGGCATCGCTCGACGCTGTGGAGCGAGCACGCACCGACGCCGCCGTCCGCGATGCCTACGAGGCTGGCCGGCCCGATGGCCCGAGGTCCTTTGCAAACGTCGCGTGGGCGTGCCGAGGCATCGTTCCCTAACTCGACGGCCAGAGCCGTCTCTTCCGAGGTCCTGAACCCGAAATCGTTCACCCAACCGCGCGGCCTTCGGAATTGTCACCGACGGGCGAGCTCATCTCAGGGGCAAGAATGCGACCTAGCGGGGAGGGCAGCTCTTGGCTGAAAGCGGCATCCGTCGACGGATCACCGCTCCTCCGTACCAGGACCCGCAACTTGTTGAAGTTGCAAAAAGGTTCGACGTTGGACTTCACGCTAGAGCGAAAGCTACGGCGACAAGCTACGAATGGATCCGCTCGGATCCCGAGCTGATGGGGCAGGGCAGCTCAGGACCGGCTCCAGCACTTGCAAAGACGGCTGATTCGGGTGTCTGGTCCGCTCTCCACTCGAAGCAGAACTTTTCTTCATGGCCGAAGTCTCCGAAGAGCCACAAGCTGCCGTCGATGGCAGGTTCGGCTCGGCGTCCGGTTTACCCGGCCGAGAGCGGACATCACGGCGGCTGAGGCGCTCTTCCGCTTGGGGGCCAGAAACAGACCTTTGCTGATCGGCAACATCGGAACGATGAATAGCCTCTCTCGCCATCTAGCTCACGGCAGGACGCACAAAGAGAGCCCTTGTTCATCTCGATTGACGGCCAGTTGGCGGCCCCTTGTCTCCCCCCTGATGGCAGCCAAGGGCTCAGTCCAGCGCACCTCAGCGCGTTGGAGCTTGTCGCCGCGTTCTTAGCCGAGGGCCGCAAAGGTCGACAAGCTCGGAACCGAGAGCGTAGCCCGAGATAGCTCCAAAAGACGCACGCCAGACGGTGTTTGGATAGCTGCCGGCGCAAACCAGATGTGTCGTATCGGATGCATAGTTGACGCAGCGCTTTAGACACTGCCTCGCCAGCGCAGCTTGGCGATCGGGGCAGTTCAGGCCGGTTCTTTCGTCTTCGACCCTCCCGGCGTCGTCCTCAAAAAAGCAATCCCGCAACTGCGCATTTCGAGTCAACACGTTCATGCATTGAGCGGTCGCGTCGCCGACCTGCGCCTTGGTCGGTTTCACCAATGGGCACTCTGGGGGAATCTGAGCTGGGACCACGTAGGTACGCGCTGGCCGGCGGGCGAGCACGGCGGCTCTGTGCTTGCTCGCGGCGGGCCCACGTGACGGCCCTCGAGAATCTTCGGCGCAGGCGATAGGAAGGCATCTGGTCCACAGCGGACCGCTGCTCACGCATCGATTGGCGTCTGGCGCGCAGCCGGTGGGGCAACAGGTTTGCGCAGACGCGGGCGATATCACCGCATATGCCAAAACCAAGATTGTCACCTTGAGATGGCGCATGTTCCCCCACCAGACAGACAGCAGCTAAGCGGCGCTCGACTTGTCCTTTTCAATCGCGCTCATTCCTTTTTCTTCTTGTCATCTCCATCCTGGCCGCCAAAGCCCGAGGAGCCCTTGTTAGCGCCGCCACCTCCAGATCGGGAGCCTTCCTCTCCGGAATGCGCGACCCTGGACCCCTTTGCGCCACCCGAGTTCTCGCCGCCACCTCCGCCAGAGCCCCCACCACCGCCGCCGGCTGATGAGTGCTCCTTGGTCGAGTGATCCTCGGTCGCGCTGTGTGGATCATTGTCGAAGACTGAATGACTGCTGCCGCCGCTGCTATATCCTGCTCCGTCACGGGCGCCGGAACGTGCGATGGCTGTTGACGTCAACGACGTCGACAGGAGTAGAGTCATCGATGGCGGGTTACGGCAGCAAACCTGCCACACATCTTCAAGAACTCCCGGCGGTCTTCGTCTTCTTTTGCGGGCATCAGGTATTCCCCTGGGCTCCAAACTCGACTATTTAACTTAAATCAAATTAAATAAATTAATCCTTTTAATTGGTTCAATCACGAAAAGTTGCGTTCTAGTGCGCCTACCATTGGCCGTACTGCCCTGCCGCGGGCGGCAGAAGTTCTGGATGAGGGTGAAGAACCGCAGCCACCACGCTGGCAAATGCGAGCCGCTGGATCCGGTTGGCGCTGAAGTATATTGCGGCAACAACTCGGGGTCAGTCGCTACTATGCTGTATAGAATTTCAGTTGCCGTGGCGTGGGCTTCTCTTGCCTTTATCACCTACGCGAGTTTGTCTCCAATCCACGACAGGCCTCAACTGAGCAGTTCGGCCAACATCGAACACGTCGCGGCCTTTACGTTCCTAGGTTTCGCATTTTGTGCCGCGTACCGGGACCGGATGACGCTGGTGTGCAGCCTCGTGCTTGGTAGCGCAGTGGTGCTGGAATTGTTGCAAAAGCTGACGCCAGATCGCCATGCTAGATTGCTGGATGCGTCCGAAAAGGTGGTTGGCGGGTTGCTCGGGATTTTGCTCGCCAGCATCGCTTTACGCCTGATTGAGCGCTGGACGGCTGCATCTGATGTTTAACGGTTATTGCGGGTTGGGTTCATGCCCAATCGTGGCATAAGCCAGTGACGTCCGTTGACATAGCTCACGTCGCAATGTCGATATCGACTTGGCGAGCTGGTTGGGGCCCTGGTTGGCCTGCTCGGACCCTTCAACCAGGACAGGAGCCGACTGGTTCGTAAGGTTTGCGTCTGAACTCTTCCGCACCGTGATTACTGTGATTGGATTGCCAATTGCCTTTCCGCCGCGCGGATGGTGTCGATGAACAGCTTCGCAGCCGGGTTCAAACCAATCGGACCACCATGTCCTCTAGCTCCAACGCCAGTATCGCCACGAGAGCGCGCACGAAGGCTGAGGCCACGCGACAGGCGGAACAGGCAGCGAAATTGTAAACATAGCCTGCCTCCGCTCGGAACTTCTCAAGTTGAGCAATGAGTTCTATTCGCGCCGTTCTATAAGCGACCCGTCTATGGGTCGGCTTATCTCCTGAAGCAGACATAGCGGCCCTGTCGGCGAAGGGCGGCAACGCTCCAATAGGCGCCGATCGGCGCGGGGCTGCAAACTTCCAGTCTAGTTTGAAAGAGCGTCCTCGGCTTCGGGCGACGAATCCATTCAGACGGACAAAGCCTAGACAAACGTGGAAAGTAACGGCTAGTCATTCGCATGGGGTGGATTCCGAATTGTATTCCTCCGGGGTGGGCCGCCTTGTTGAGTTGCAGGTATCCGACGAGGATCTAGCTTTAAGGCTAGCCTTAAGGTCGGTAGATGCGGGTAGAGGTCCTGGGCGGGGTTGAGCGTCGTCGTCGCTGGTCTCGCGACGATAAGATGCGGATCATCGAAGAGACGCTGGCGCCCGGCG